>JAADGL010000001.1 GCA_013152385.1 Acidobacteriota bacterium | reverse complement strand
CCGTCGCCATTGACATCTCCGGCAGATGCCACAGACCAGCCGAAATATGCGGATGTCTGATTGGATTCCGCAATCCATGAAGGTGTGGTGAGGAGCGGATCAACGGTAATGGGATAAACCGCATTGTCTGTTTGAATTTGAATGGTCAGAATATTCTTGTTCAGGATGAAAGAAGCGGGAATCTCTTTTCCGTTTCTGTCTTTTACAGACAGTTTTCCGTATTGAAGTACCCGGACTCCGGCTTTCGTGAAAAAATCCACTGTATTTTTGTCTTTTAATTCCGGAATCAGGTCAGGTTTCCTTCAATCCGGATTCGGATGGAAAGTTCGGAACTGTCGGAAAGGGGGTTGGGAATGGTGAACCCCTGTTCCAGCCCTTCCTGGCGGTTCTCAAACCACTGTTCAATCCGGCTGTCCGGGTAGGTAACACGGTTTTTCTCTGTTTCCGGTTCTTCCGGGTCGGTTTTTACAAAATTGTTTTGATTTCCCGCACCGAGAAGCCGGAGTGTCAACTGCCAGCTTTTTTTCTTATCTGTTCTGGGGTAGACCACAATTCTGTCGGAAAGGAACCATGTTCTGAAATTCTGTGCCCGGTTGGGCGCCTGAGCCGCTTTCCCGATCAACGGGTTGCTGCTTGCCATTTTACTCGCATTGTATTCCATACGCTGAATGTTGCGTTGAACCTTTGCCCACCAGCCGGGGGATGCCGTTTTTGGCAGTTTCACCGGTTTTGTTGCTAAGGTGCTGGTTTTCCGGCTGTTCGGGAGCGATTGCTCGGATTGCACACCGGCTGGCGCTTTGATAACGGATTTTGCACTTACACTTGCAAAAATACCCAACCATAAGCTGATGGCAATTAGAATAGTCCGATTCAGAAAAACAGATTTCATATTCCCCTTCCTCCTTTTTTCAATGTCAGGAAGTCGGGGTATCGGCTGGCTAACACTGGTTATTTGAGTTAATTAATTATACAGCTCTTTTCCAGTTGCTGCAATTCAAAGTCAAAGCTTTTTCAGATTGAAGGAAACGGTAATCTTGAGAGATAGAAAACAGCTTAGCTTTTGTTTTTTCCTGAACAGGATTCGGGTGCAATACGGGTGACAGACCATCTTCCGTTCTCATATTTCGCGGTGATTTTGTAGCGTTTGCCCCCTGTTTCCGCCCGAAGAAAGGCGATTCCGGTTACCCGGGAGAAGGTGTCAAGGTGAATGTGAGGATTTTCTGCCGCAAGTATCCATTCCCATTTCGGATCCCTTGCCAGTTCCTGTTTGATGATGGTGGAAATGTGATGTTCTTTCATTTGTTTGTCCAGAATTCTTTCAATAACATTTCTTTTCAGGCCGTCTTCTTTCAGGCGGGACAGGAGTTTTTGCATAATGGCGGCACTTTTTACCTTGGTCCGGTCCATGGATTTCTCCAGCAGTGACCGGATTATTTTCAGAGGGGCATTGACGGTGAGCAGTGACTGGAGGGTTTCAAGCAGCACGAGTTTCAGGTAGGATTCCCGATTGGGAAAGAAGTAATGTTCTTCCAGAAGGGGTTCTTCATTTTCCGCTTTCGACAGTTTTTCATTCATCATGAGGATTCCCAGCTCCGCATCCGGATTCCGTTTGATGAATTCCAGTTCTTCAGGCTGATACTGTCCGTTGAAAAACGGAACAGGGGCACTTCTTTCCGCAAGTTTCTGTTTCTTTATGTTTCTGTCAATGAATTCTTCATATGAGATTGTCCGTGAAAAATGGCCGGATACATATTCTTTCATTGCGCAGGTGATTTCTTCCGGATACAGTCCGGATAGTTTCCGCAGGCCGCTGTTGTCTTTTCCGATAACGGCAAGAATGCGGTCAATAACAGGAAGGACGCCGTGGATGAGTTCCGGATAATAATTCCGATGGAATTGCAGTGATTTTTCCAGCAGGGAACGGATGATGGGCTGCGGCGGGAGTTCTTCGGCCGTATCCATGAGGATCAGGTACCAGCAGATCAGTTTCCGGGTATCGGTGATCAGTTGATGGTGTTCCCGCAGAATGGTGTTTCGGATTGCCGCGATTACCAGTTTGAAATCTTTTGTAAAAAGCGGCCGGAGTTTTTTCGGAACCATGTTTTCCAGTTCTTTTGCCGATTTATCACCGAAGATTGTATCAAGAAACGGCTGCGCAGGATTCTGTCCCGGAAAAAATTCCTTTGTATCAATGTCCAGTACCGGCAGTGCCAGGGGATGAAGTCCGATTTCAACCGGATTCCGGTACCGCTGCCAATTGGAGATTGATTGAACGAAGGATTGGAAAACCTGGGTCAGCCGCTCCAGGAGTTCTCTCAGGATTTCCGAGTTGTTCATGAGAATCAGTTCTTCTTCGGTGTAGACGACATTTTTTTCGTTGTATTCCAGAATTCGGGATACGGTGTACTGCATCTGTTCTTCCGACAGGTTGAAAATGGACAGGTCTGCGACGATTTCTTCGAGATTAAGGGAGCTGGTGAGTTCCGCTTCAGCGCTTTCCAGATGATGTTGATTTTTCAGCAGTTCCGGCGCAAGATGGAACAGAACCATAAAAACTCTCGATAACAGCGGATTGTGGGATCTTTTGTAGTCCCGGTTGTAAATTGCAATTCTCATGGAGATGAAACTTTTTGTGATTTCTGCATCCATAGGCGGTGCGATATTTACGCGGTAAATTTCATGCCGAATCATCCGGTGAATTTCTCTTGTGAGCCATTCCGGCAGAGATGTGACGAAATAACGGACATGCTGATTGTATTCTGCGGAAGGCAGATGCAGCGATTGAAGACGACGGATGCGGCCCATAAAATCTTCGGCAGATGCGGGAAGGGGGGAAAAAATAGCCGAGATTTCTTTGGAGCCGGTTTCGCCGCCGCCGGTTTTTTTCCCGGAAAAAAGTTTTTTCAGGAATTTCATTTCAGCAGGTCCTTCATTGAAAGTCCTGTTCTCTTTTTGAATTGGGTTGAAAAGGAGGGAATTGTTCCCATGTCTTCATCCTTGTCGGCACGGACTACCCGATGCATTGGAAGAAACATGGTGGTGGGGCAGATTGCCCGGCCATCTCCGTTTCTGCAAACTTCCGAGGCCCAGTCCTGAAAAGAATTGACATCTATTCCGCGAACGACAATACCGGAAGAACGGATTTCATGGATAATGCCGATAACTTTCTCCCGCGGATTCTGTAAATTAACGATTATAATGGTGCCTTTTTCCATTTGTCCTTCCTTTCGGTATTACCGGATTTATTATATAATGCCTGCACCTGTCATTCAATGGATGAATACGAGATTGCATGAAAGTTTCGGGTAAAGGAGAGAAATAAATGGGAAAAAAACTGAAATTTCCGATTTATGCCCAAATTATTGCCGGTTTAACCGCCGGGGTTGTTCTCGGTATTTTTTCCCCTGAATATGCGGCAGTTGGAGGATTTCTGGGAACAATGTTTCTGAGGCTCCTGAAAATGCTCATTATCCCTCTGATTTTCTCATCTATTGTAATGGGGGTGGTTTCCACCGCATCTGCGTCTTCTTTCGGCCGTCTGGGTTTGAAAACTCTGATTTATTACATTTCAACAAGCCTGCTGGCGATTTTAACCGGACAGTTTTTTGTAAATGTGTTGAAGCCCGGTGTCGGAACGCATCTCCGGGCAGCGGCGGCAGTGGTACCGGCAACCGGTTTCAGCCTCAAGGATATTTTTCTGAACATGGTTCCGGATAATATCTTTTCCGCAATGGCGAACGGAAAGGTTTTGCCGGTGATATTCTTCGCACTGCTGGCGGGATTTTTCATAGGCGTTCTGAATGAGAAACCCCGGCGGACATTAACCGAGCTGATGGATGCGGTGTACCAGCTGATGATGAAAATTACCGGGTTTGTAATTCTTCTTGCCCCTGTCGGAATTTTCGGCCTGATCTACAAAACCGTGGCTTCAACCGGTGCGGCGGTGTTCGGGAACCTTTTGTTTTACTTTTTCACGGTGCTGGCAGGGCTGCTGGTTCATTTTTTCATAACCCTGCCGCTCATTTTTTTTCTGTTTACCCGTCGGAATCCCTACCGTTTTATGAAGCGGATGCTGGCACCTCTTGTTACGGCGTTTTCCACCAGTTCTTCTTCGGCCACTTTACCACTGACCATTGAAACGATTGAGAAAAAAGTGGGGGTTTCCAACCGGGTTGCAGGTTTTGTGCTGCCGCTTGGCGCCACTGTCAACATGGACGGTACCGCTCTTTATGAGTGTGTGGCGGTGATTTTTATTGCTCAGGCTTACGGCATTCATCTTACCGCGGCGCAGCAGGCGGTGGTAGTTGTGACGGCACTTCTTGTTTCCATCGGTGCGGCGGGGATTCCCATGGCGGGGCTTGTAATGATGACAGTAATTCTGAAAGCGGTTCATCTGCCGCTGGAAGGCGTGGGGCTGATTATTGCGGTGGACCGTTTTCTGGATATGTTCAGAACCGCCACCAATGTGTTCAGCGATTCCACCGGAGCAAGAATCATTGATTTTTCCGAGCACAGGAGAGCCGAATCCGCATCCGGCCCTCAACTTCTGAAATGAATGGATTCCCGGT
Organism: Acidobacteriota bacterium; assembly: GCA_013152385.1. Lineage (GTDB taxonomy): Bacteria > Acidobacteriota > Holophagae > Thermotomaculales > Thermotomaculaceae > UM-FILTER-49-7. The sequence continues at coordinate 27,359 of JAADGL010000001.1, read as the reverse complement.
TGAACATCCAGATGGTAATCGCGATGATAATCGCGGCGGTCCCGGTGGTGGTCAGCATGGTGGTCAGAAAATGGCCGAACTGGAATTTGAATGTCAGAAGCTCCTGCATACTGAAGGAGGTGTTGACCACCGGAATCCAGAAGTAATATTCCGGGATTTTCAGCGGTGCGGTCATGGAGATGATTCCCACCAGAATAAAGACCATTAAAAAGGGTGTGAACAATGCCTGGCCCTCTTTCATGCTTTTGGCGTAGGAACCGATGGCGATGATCAATGAAGCGGCAATCAATGCAATTGGCAGAATCAGTACAAGGAGCAGCAGAAAGCTCTGAGGCATGATACTGAAGGCAAATCCGCTGCCTGCTGCTGCTTCCCCGGCTTTTTTGGCGATGTCCGGCTGGATTGTAGAGGCCTGCAGCCCGATTGCAACCACGAATCCGATTACATTGAGAATGCCGTACAGGAATTCAATCGCAACAACATAAAGCAGTTTTCCCAGTACGATTTGAGATCGCGACGCCTGGCTCACCAGCAGTGTCGCGATGGTGCCCTTTTCCTTTTCGCCGGTTGAGGCTTCCAGCCCGAAACCCATGGCACCGGAAAAAAGCATGATGATAATCATGTAGGGGAGGATTCTGCCCAGAAACATTCCGCTGACTTTCGCTTTGGACGCTACATCTTTCCGTTTTATTTTGAACGGGTGAATGGCGCTTTCCTCCAGTCCCGCCGCTTTTAGCTGTCGGGTGACCAGCATGTCCCGATATTTTTCGGCGGTTGTTTTCAATTTTGCCGCCGCTGCCCGGGAAGTCCGTTCGCTGGACATGTATTGAATTTCCAGTGTGTCCGCCATGGTGACGATGGCCTGAATTTTGTTGTTTTGAAGCAGGGTTTCGGGCAATCCCGAAACCGTTTTCAATACCCGGAAGTGGGCGTTTTCGGGGAAATACCGTTGAAATTCAGCCGGAACCGAAGGGGCAAGGTAGATGTTAAAGGTGGCGGTTTTCAGTTCGTTTCGGTTTTTGGAAGAAAAGTGTCCGATTACGCTGAACATCAGGGGATAAAACACAATTGGCACCACGAAAATCATAAAAAGGGTTCGTCTGTCTCTGATGAAAACCTTGAATTCTTTTTGAAAAATTGTCAGAATGTTATTCACGAATCACTCCTTTCCGGTACCAGTTTGAAGAAGATATCTTCCAGTTCATCAGCTTCGTATTTTTTCAGAAGTTCCGGCAACGTGCCTTCCGCTACAATATTTCCCATATCAATAATGACAAAATGGTCACATAGTTTTTCAACAAGGCTCAGATTATGGGTGGAAATAATTACGGTTTTTCCTTCGCCGCGCATTTCTTTCAGAAAATCGGTGACGGTTTTGGCGGTGAGGACATCCAACCCGTTGGTGGGTTCGTCAAATATAATAACCGAGGGGTTGTGAACCAGCGCCCGGGCAATGGAAACTTTCTGCTTCATCCCGGTGGAAAAGCCTGAAATCAGCCGTTTCCGGTCCTTCTGCAGGGCCAGGCGGTCAAAAAGATAGTCGGCGCGTTTCCGGATTTCTCCGGGTTCCATTCCGGCGAGTTTTCCGAAGAAATCCAGGGTATCGTTTGGCGTCAGCCGGTCATAGAGTCCGGTTTCAGTGGATAAAAACCCGATTTTCCGGCGGATTTCAGCCGGTTCTTTCAAAATATCATGCCCCTCCACAATGGCGGTTCCGCCGGTGGGGGAAAGCATGGTGGAAAGAATTCTCAACGTGGTTGTTTTCCCCGCGCCATTGGGGCCGAGGAGTCCGAAAATTTCCCCCTCCGCTGCGATGAAGGAAATTTCTTTCAGTGCTTCCACTGTTTTTCCCTGTGACTTAAACAGTTTCCGAATCTTCTTTGCTTCTATCAACTGATTCCTCCAATGTGTTTTGTCTGTGGAACGTCTATTTTCATCCACTATACGCTATTGCCGATTATTTTGTTCAACCGGGAAGAAAAAAACGATTGGGGAAGGTTAAAAAAAGGGGGGAATCCCCCCCTGGGTTCAAAAAATGTTTTTCAGTCTGCCACGGATTTTACGTATTTTACGACGCCGGTTTTCAAAGCAGCTTCTTCCACAGCCCTGGCAACCGCAAGATGAAGTTTTGTGTCAAGGATGTTGGGAACCAGGTCACCGACCATGGTGAAACTGGCAATGGTGGTGGCGGCGGCAATTTTCATGGCGTTATTGATATGGGTTGCCCTGGCCATCAGTGCGCCTTTGAACAGTCCGGGAAAGGCAATGGCATTGTTGACGGAACGCCCGTCCGCCGCGTATGCCGCACCGGCAGCCAACGCGTCTTCAGCGGTGATTTCGGGATTGGGGTTGGACAATGCCAGAATTACCTGCTTGGGCTGAATCATTTCCGGCTTAATCAATCCCGGAACACCGGTGGTGGCAATGACAATACGGGCCTCTTTCATTACGCCGTTCAGGTCGGTGGGGATACCGCCCAGTGCCGCAAAACGTTCGGCCGCTTTCTCATTGATATCGGTGCCGTACACCTGCTCAATGCCGTATGCCCGAAGCAGTTTTGAGATGCCGATTCCGGCGGCACCCAGCCCGACAATCCCGACGCTGGCCCGTTTCAGGTTCAGATAGGTGTACTGGGCAATGTTCAGCAGCGCAGAGAGAACAACAACGGCGGTCCCGTGCTGGTCATCGTGAACCACCGGAATGTCCAGTTCCGCATCCAGCCTGTCTTCAATCTCAAAGCATTCCGGCGCCTTGATATCTTCCAGTTTAATGGCACCGTAGGTGGGGGCAATGGCTTTAACCGCCTGAATCACCACTTCCGGGTCTTTGTTTTCAATGAGAATAGGGTATCCGTTGACTCCTGACAGAATTTTGAACAACAGCGATTTTCCTTCCATTACCGGCATTCCTGCCACTGCGCCGATGTCCCCCAGCCCCAGAATAGCGGTTCCGTTGGTTACAATTGCCACGCTGTTCTGGATACCGGTGTATTTATATTTCAGTTCGGGATCCGCTTCGATTTTCTTACAGACGGACGCGACACCGGGGGTGTACACAATGCTGAGGTCGTCAATGGATTCCACATCCACCCGTGGGTGGATTTCGATTTTTCCGTCCACATGGGCCTCATTGACCGCATCTTTCACTTCGATCAGGTCCACACCGTCCATTTTCCGGATTTCATCGCAGATTCTGTCGAAGGTTTCTTCATCCGATACGTACAGGTCAATATCCCTGATTTTTGTCCGTTTTCCCACGTGAACGGTGGAGATTTCACCGAAAAGGGCACCGTATTCTCCGATCATTGTGGCAAAACGGCCGAGAAAACCGGCCACGTCGTCAAATTTCAGTCGGGTTCTTTTAATGATATTGTTGCGCATTTTTTTCCTCCGGAGACAGCCGTCGGGGCATCTCGGCAGGTATCATACACTTTTTGTTTTTTGACACAAGCGTTCCGGCGGTTTTTTTGAAATGTTTTTTTGGCCGCTGTCCGAAAGAGCTGAAAACCACTTGATGAGGCCGCTTCTTCATGCCATACTGGACCTGGAAATTCAGTATAAATCGAACGGGCCGGCAGTGCTCTGTAAGCTGATGGAGGGAAATTTAAAATGAAAAAAGAAAGAATCTCATTTGCCGCCCGTTTTTTTCAGATGGAATCTGCCGGGGGGATCCTGCTGGTCGGAGCCGCTTTTCTTGCAATTATACTGGCAAATTCTCCATTGTCGTCCGTTTATGAACTGCTGATTGACACGCCGGTGGCAATTAAAATCGGGGGATTGGAAATTGCCAAGCCTCTGCTGCTCTGGGTCAATGACGGGCTCATGGCGGTATTCTTTTTTCTGGTCGGCCTGGAACTGAAAAGAGAATTGATGGAAGGGGAGCTTTCGGATAAACGGAAAATTATACTGCCCGGCCTCGGTGCCGTCGGTGGAATGGCGGTTCCTGCGGCAATTTATGTCTTTTTCAATGCCGGTACACCCTTAAATATGAAAGGCTGGGCCATTCCCGCCGCCACGGACATTGCCTTTGCCCTGGGTATCCTTTCACTGCTGGGGTCAAAGGTTCCCCGGAGCCTGAAAGTTTTTCTTACCTCACTGGCAATATTTGACGATATCGGCGCAATCCTGATTATTGCGTTCTTTTATACCGGCGGAATTTCCCTCACAGCCCTTGCGGTTGTGGCCGCCTGTGTTCCGGTTCTTTTCTTTTTGAACCGGTCGGGGGTGTCTGAAAAAAGCCTGTACGTTATCGTGGGTATCGTGATGTGGGTGGCGATGCTAAAATCCGGTGTTCATGCGACATTGTCCGGCGTTGTCCTTGCGATGTTCATTCCCATGAATGTCGGGGACAATACCGGTATTTCTCCCCTGAAAAGCATGGAAAGTGATTTACATGCTGCCGTGGCTTTTTTTATTCTGCCGGTGTTTGCCTTTTGCAATGCCGGAATCAGTGTCAATATTTCGGATCTGGTACAGGTGCTGCATCCTGTCCCTCTTGGAATCGCTCTCGGCCTCTTTTTCGGTAAACAGGCAGGGGTGTTTCTTTTCTGCTGGCTCGGAATCAAACTGCATCTTGCGGAATTGCCGAAAGATATTTCCTGGATGTCCCTGTACGGAACAGCCGTTCTCTGCGGAATCGGATTTACAATGAGCCTGTTTGTGGGGTCCCTCGCGTTCGGGGAGGCCGGTGTTGCGGTGGTGTTTGATGAGCGTCTGGGAATTATTCTCGGTTCTCTTCTTTCCGGGGTGCTGGGCTATTTTCTCCTCCGGATGAGCCTGCGGGGCAAACCCCGTCTGTGATTTTTGGAGGCGGCCCGGCTTTTTGCAGGGATGAATCCGGTTTTCTCCCTTGAATATCTTTTCCCCCCGGACTACAATGGACCAAACGTGAAAAGGGGTGGAAATCCCCGTTGAATAACTGTTCCCGGGAGGAAAACATGGCGTTGATGGATTATGAAAAGATACTTGGCAGTGAAGGAAGAGAATTATTGGAGCACACCTGCACCACCATTCCCAAAGAGATGCTGCACATACCCGGTCCGGACTTTGTGGACCGGATTTTTGTTCAAAGCGACCGGAAACCCGGCGTTCTGGTAAATTTGCAGAAAATGTACAATACCGGACGGCTGGCAGGTACCGGCTATCTGTCTATTCTGCCGGTGGATCAGGGGATTGAGCATACCGCAGGTTCGTCTTTTGCTCCAAACCCCATCTACTTTGATCCGGAAAATATTGTCCGCCTTGCCATTGAGGCGGGTTGCAGCGCGGTGGCTTCCACTTTCGGCGTGCTGGGCAGTGTGGCGCGGAAATATGCCCACAAAATCCCCTTTCTTGTAAAAATCAATCACAATGAACTCCTGACCTATCCGAATAAATATGATCAGGTGCTGTTCGGCAATGTGGATCAGGCTTTTGATATGGGTGCGGCGGCAGTCGGCGCCACCATCTATTTCGGTTCGCAGGAATCCATGCGGCAGCTTCAGGAAATTTCCGAGGCGTTTGCTTATGCTCACAGCCTCGGAATGGTGACGGTGCTGTGGTGCTATCTGCGGAATTCCGCCTTCAAAAAAGACGGAACCGATTACCACGCGGCGGCGGATTTGACCAGTCAGGCGAATCACCTCGGTGTTACCATTGAGGCCGATATTATCAAACAGAAACAGGCGGTGAATAACGGCGGGTTTACCGCAATCAACTTTGCGAAAACCAGTCCGCTGGTTTATGAAAAACTGACCTCCGATAACCCCATTGATTTAACCCGTTATCAGGTTGCCGGCTGTTACATGGGGCGTGCGGGATTGATAAATTCCGGCGGTGCTTCCGGGAAAAACGATTTCGCACAGGCGGTCCGGACCGCTCTGATTAACAAACGTGCCGGCGGCATGGGCCTGATTCTGGGCCGTAAAGCCTTCCAGAAGCCCATGGATGAAGGCGTGCGCATTATCAACGCTGTCCAGGATGTGTTCAGAGATAAAGATGTGACCATCGCATAACCCGTTCGGTGTTCGGTGGCGAGAGACACAAAATCCGGAATTCCTGGATAGCCTGTAACCGGAAATGGGGCGGTGTTGTTTTTTTGCCGCTTACAATCCGATTCTGTGAAGCCAGAAAACAAAGCTGAAAACGGAGCCCACCGTTGAGAGAATGATGATACCGGTGGCGAGGTCGGAATCCCCGTTCATCTGGTCTGCCATTACATAATTAACCAGTGCGGACGGAGAAGCCAGCATTACAATCATCACCTGTTCCGGCAGCCGGACAGGTGTGCGGGTAAATTTCAGTGCCAGATAGCCGAGGAACGGAAGCAGCAGCAATTTGAACACGGTTCCGGCCCAGATTCGGAGATGAAACCAGTCCGCCGCCCGGAACCGGATTCCGCCGCCGATGCTGAACAGTGCCAGCGGCAGTGTAACCTGACTGATAATGGAAAGTGTTTTGTCCGCAGGGGCCGGAAGGTGAAAATGGGCCAGGGAAGCACCCATGCCGAGAATACAGGCGATAAACAGGGGATTCAACAGTGTGTTCATGAGAACAGGCCGGAAACGGAACCGTTTTGTTCCGCCAACAGCAAAAGAGATAACGGCAAAGGTGTTGATAAAAGGAATCAGCACACCCATGAACACGCTGGCAATGACCAATCCCCTGTTTCCGAAGGTGTAGTAACAGACCGGCAGTGCCATATACGCAAAATTGCCCCTGAAACTGCTTACCGCGAGGGTTCCGGCTGTTTTCAGATTCCAGCGGAACAGCCCGGCGGTCAAAAAAGCAATGACGGCGGTAATCAGGATGGAAACAAGTATGATGCCGATGGGAAGCCACTGAACGGTTTGGCTCAAAGAAGCGGTGGAAATTTTATGAAACAGAAGAACCGGCAGACAGACATAAAAAATCAGACGGTTGGCGGTTTTCACAAAAACCCCGTCAATGAGGCCGAATCGGCGAAGTGCCGCGCCGAGAAAAATTACGGCAAATATCGGAATAATGGATATGACAATGTGAAGCATACCGTCTCCTTCTTTGAATCAGCATATCTGCCGAGGTGGAAAAAGGCAAGGGGAAGACGCTGTGTTTCACATTTTATTATGTGCTGCAGCCAATCGGGAAGAGGGATGCGAAGATCCCGGATGTTTATTGCGCTGCCGCTGTTATTGAATCGGAAGCCGGGTTTGAAATGGAAACCCTGTGATAGAATTAACCGTATCAATCAGGTGCGGAGTATTTTGCAGGAGGAAAGGTATTGAGTCGGGTAACGCGTTTTCTTCTCAAACCCTTGTACAGCCCTTTTTTGATTACAATCGGGGTGTTTGTGGTTTTCCTTTACTATATGACTGCCTATGTTTCCTGGCATTTTGCTCTTGCCTCTTTTGTTATATTTTCATTTTTTACTGTTAGTTACATCGTTTTAGCCTGGTTTTTGAAAATGATTTTCAAACGGATTGTCGGTTCGGTATCTTTGAAATTAACCGCATTCTTTATTACCACCGCCATTTTGCCCCTTTTAATGGTATTGCTGCTGACGGCAGTCTATCTTTTGTTTCTTGTGGGTGTGACGGAGAGTTATGTTTTTACGCGGGTGGTACGGTATGCTTATCACCAGCGGACCGGAAGCCATGATACCGATATTCGTTTTCGTACCCACGGCGGTAAAGTATTTTTTGAACCGGAAAAAGGAAAACGGGTGGAGCTGGATAAAAAATTTTTTGACAACGTTCGGGAATTAACCGGAACGGATTATTCGGCTTCAATCATTCAATTGAGCGGGGTTGTAAACCTGAATGGGGAAAAAACGGAGAATCAGAACCAGGGGGGTCATCAATCAATCGGGGGCGGGACAACTCATTTTACTATACCGGTTTATTCTTCCCTTCCCGGTTCGGCCGGAGTGGAAAAAGAGGGCGAAAGAAATTTTACATTGAGTTGGCCCTACCTGACATATCCGGTGGTCTTTCCGTTGGAAAAAGAGCTGAACAGTCATGTTTTGGCCTTTATGATCCGGGTGAATCTGAAACGCTTTGCGTCCAATCTTTTTTCCGGAAGCAACTCGTTTTCCATTGTAAACCGGGAGATTCTGATTCTTCTTCTTGCCCTTTCCCTTGCGTTCGCGCTTTTTCAGTTTTACCTGCTGCTGAAAGGGCTGTTCTTTGCCGTATCCATGTCCGGTTCGACCCGTCATCTTCTGCGGGGAGTCGGTGAGATCAGAAAAGGAAACTTTGATGCCCGGATTCCGGAACTGAGTGACCGGAACCTGGGGCAGGTGGGTACCGCAATCAATGAAATGGCTGCCAACATGCAGGAACTGTTCCGGGAGAAAATCGCCGGGGAGCAGATGGCGCAGGAACTGGAAGTGGCACGGAGAATACAGTCTTCGGTACTGCTTCAGGGGATTTTCGGAGAAGGAATCTATCGCATTGCGGTTCACTCAAGGGCATCCCGGGTGGTGGGGGGCGATTATTGCAATTTTTATAAAAAGGAAGGCGGCTTTGAAATCCTTGCAGGGGATGTTTCCGGAAAGGGGCTGGGGGCGGCAATGTATGTGTCGGAAGTGGACGGGCTCTTTTACGGCCTGGCGGCCCGCCATGAATCTCCCGAAGTGATTGTGGAAGGGCTGCATCAATTCTTTCTGGACCGGGGGGGCGGTTCCAGTTTTTTCTCCGCAACATTGCTGGATGTGCATCCGGAGAATAACAGGATAGACTATTTCCGTATGGGAGATCCGCCGCTTCTGGTTAAACGGAAGGACGGCCGCTGGTATGTGTCCCGCCCCAAGGGAATGATTGCCGGGATGCGGGGGGTTACACGAATACTTCCCTACCTCGAAAAGATCATGTTTCCCCTTGATGAAGTGGCGGGGCTGTTTTTGTACAGCGACGGGTTTCTGGAACTTTTTCCCGGCGGTGAGCCGGAAATTATCCGAATCCTGTCCAGGCTGAACCTTGAAAATATTGAGGAAGCTCACCGGATACTGGCTGATGTTGTGGATGCCCACGCGGCTTCCCGGGAACTGCTGGACGATGTGACGGTTGTGCTGATCGGTTTTCAGCCCGTACCGGAACCGGACGAAAATGGGATGTGAGCAAATATAAATCAGAAAAAGCGGAGAGCTTATATCCCGGTTCATTTGATTGCTTATTTTTTAACGGTTTTAAATGACGTATCTGAAAAGGTGTTCATGCTACAATAAAACGATTCTGATCTGATCGGACAGGGAGGGGTGAATGACGATTCAAACGCGGTTTTTTCTTTTTGTCATGGCGGTTTTTGCCGGTGTTCTGGCGTTTCCCTGCACCAGCATTCTGGTATCAAAGGGCGCTTCGGCAGACGGTTCGGTAATGATTACCTATTCCTGCGACGGGGAGTTCCATCCTCATATGCGCATCAGCCCTGCCGCGGATCATCAGCCAGGTGAGACCATCCCCATCCGGGGCTGGAATGGAAAAATTAAAGGCAAAATTTCTCAGGTCCCACATACGTTTGCGGTGACGGGCCTGATGAATGAGTTTCAGGTTGCCATCGGTGAAACCACCTTCGGCGGACGGAAAGAGCTGCAGAACCCGGATGGCCTGCTCCATTACTGGTATTTAATGAAACTGGCACTGGAAAGGGCAAAAACAGCCCGGGAAGCGGTGAACGTAATTACTTCTCTTGTAGAAAAGTACGGCTACGCCAGCACCGGAGAATCTTTTTCCATCGCGGACAAACACGAAGCATGGCTTCTGGAAATGATCGGCCCCGGCAAAGGCGGAAAGGGCGCAATCTGGGTTGCAAGGCGAATCCCGGAAGGATACATCTGCGCTCATGCCAACGCGTCCGTCATCGGTGAATTTCCCATGAATGACCCGGAAAACTGCCTTTATTCGAGAAATGTGGTGAGCTTTGCGGTTCGCCACGGTTATTTTGACCCGAAAAGCGGAAAACCTTTTCGCTTCAATGAAGCCTACTGCCCCATGACGCCGCAGAAAATCCGTTATACCGCCACAAGGGTATGGAGCATTTTCCGGCGTTCGGCGCCTTCGCTGCATCTGTCTTCTGACTATCACCGCGGGCTAAAGGGAGCCGCCCGCTATCCGCTGTGGATTAAGCCGGATAAGAAACTGACATTGAAAGACGTAATGGCGCTGATGCGGGACCACTACGAGGGCACACCCTACGATATGACGAAAGGCGTGGATGCCGGGCCGTTCCATTCGCCCCAGAGATGGCGCCCCATGAACTGGAAGGTGGCGGGAAGTGACGCCGATTTCACATGGGAACGCCCCATTTCCACCCAGCAGACCGGGTTTTCCTTTGTCAGCCAATCCAGAAGCTGGCTTCCGGATGAGGTGGGAGGCGTGTACTGGTATGGGCTGGATAACACCTACACCAGCTGTTATATGCCGTTTTACTGCTCGTCATATGAAGTGCCGGATGCGTATACGAAGGGAAGTCTGAACAAATTCAGCATGGATTCCGCGTGGTGGGTATTTAATCTTGTTTCCAACTTCGCGGAAATTAAATGGTCATATATGGTGAAGGACATTCTTGCGGTACAAAAGGAGCTGGAAGGCCGCTTTATTGCCATGGAACCGGCAGTGGATCAGGCGGCGGCAGCCCTCTATAAAAAAGACCCGAAACTGGCGGCGCAGTACCTTAACGACTACTCCAACAGCCAGGCAATGACGGTTTACCGCAGATGGGTGAAGCTCAGCGGGGATTTAATCTGCAAATACAATGACGGTTATGTTAAAAATGACAAAGGTGAACCGGAAGCGGTGGGGTATCCTGCCGATTGGCTGGAAACGGTGCACAAACTTCGTCCGAATCAGTTCAGGCTGCCGAAATGGGATGAAAAAAATATGGAAACAGAATTGCCTTTCTGAAAGAATGGAAGCGTGAAGCATGATGGATGGAAAGGCGGGGATTGGCCGGTTTTCTGAGTTTTCTGCCGCCCGCTCATAAGGAGAGTGATGGAAAAGAAAATTGCTGAATGGAAAAAGATGGCGGATAAACGGGTTTACGATAACGTGCTGGACGTGGTGGGAAATACCCCGCTGGTACGGCTGAACCGGGTAACGGAAGGGATTGAAAGCCAAATTTTTGCCAAACTGGAATTTCTGAACCCAATGGGCAGCGTGAAAGACAGAATTGCCCGTTATATGCTGGAAAAAGCGGAGCGGGAAGGAAAACTTCACGAAGGCCAATTGATTATCGAATGTTCTTCCGGAAATACCGCCATCGGGCTGGCGCTGGTGGCGATTCAGAAAGGATACCGGCTAAAAGTTGTTGTCAGGGATTCCCTCAGCAGAGAAAAATTGAATCAGTTGAAAGCCCTGGGGGTGGAAATCCACGCAGTGGACCATACCCTCGCGCCGGAACATCCGGAAAGCTACAACAATATTACACCGAAACTGGTGGCGGAAACCCCCGGTTGCTTTTACCCCGATCAGCATAATAATCCGGATAACAATGAAACCCACTACATGACCACCGGCCCGGAAATCTGGGAGCAGATGGAAGGGGAAATTGACTATTTTGTGGCGGGAATGGGGACTGGCGGCACAATCTGCGGAACCGGCCGATACCTGAAAGAGAAGGACCCGAATATCAGGGTCGTGGCGGTGGATCCGGTGGGTTCTGTTTTTTATGACTGGTTTCACAGTAGAAAGCACGTAACCCCCGGCCCCTATCTTATTGAAGGACTGGGAGATGAGTTTCTCATCGGCACGGCGGAATTTGACGTATTGGACGACATTATCCGGGTAACGGACCGGGACGCATTCCTCGCGGCACGGGAACTGGTGAGAAAAGAAGGGGTGCTGGCCGGAGGTTCCAGCGGTGCCGCGTTGTGGGCGGTTCGAAAACTGGCAGGAGAGCTCGGCCGGCCCGCGCGGATTGTTACAATCTTTCCCGACGGAGCGTCCCGCTACCTCAGCACTATTTTTAATGATGAATGGATGAAGGAAAAAGGCCTGTTATGAGAGGGGCAGAGGCAGGTGCCGGGAAAAACAGCCGACTGATTATCAGCCGCCTTTTTCGAATTCGGCCCGAACTCAGATTTACTTTCTGTTGTGAGGCGTTATGGTAAAGGTACTGGGCCCGGGGGAGGGCTATAACCGCTACGCGGATATGTATGGGAAAGATCACCGGAAACTGGATTCTTTTGACCGGCCGGACTTTGTGCAATTGCTGCCGGACAGGGTGGATGTGGCAGTGGAACTGGGGATCGGCGACGGGCGGATTTCCGGTGAGATCGCAAGGCGTTCCGGGTTTCTGGTGGGGATTGATATTTCGTTGAACATGCTGAAAAATGCGGTTCACCGGGTGCCCCGGGCGGGACTGGTGCTGGCGGATCTGGCGGAACAGCTTCCGCTGGCGGATGAACAGGCGGATTTACTGGCTGCGGCATTTTACTTTGTCCACATTAAAAATCCGGACCTGATTATCGCCGAGGCTGCCAGGGTGTTGAAACCGGGAGGGATTTTTCTCTTCAACCTCATTCCCCAGCGCCGGGAGCCGGAACTGAAAGCGGGAAAACAGCGGTTTAAAATCCGTTCGTATTACCATTCTCCGCCCCATGTGGAAAAGATTCTGGATTACCACTGGTTCAACTGGGAAGTTACCACCGTTAGCGAAGGCAAAGGCTGGATCAGTAAAATTTACCGCTGCGAAAAAACCTGATTCTGTGCATCCCGCTTCGGGCGGAGAACGGAAGCCGCATTGACGGTTTTTCGATTTCATAATACCTTTCAATAAAATAAACGGTGAACAGTCGATGCCACAACAAGCAAGCTGTATTCAGAAGCGGGGGATAGGTGTATTTCTTACAATGCTGTTTTTGGGTGCGGCGCTTTCGCCGTGTTTTTCTGCGGAAACGGTTGTTGTGCCGCAGGAAGAAGTGGAGATGCTGAAGGATTATGGGAACGCGTCCTGTTCTGTTCGGGTTTACAATCAGCCGGAACAACAGGGTGCTGTTCCGGTCTGAATCAAGCAAAATAGAGGCAGACAACGGTAAAATTACAAAATGGAACGCGCACATGAATCCGGTTCCTGTGAAGGGCATTTACACAATCCGGGCTGTTCTTCGGCACAAGAAAACGACTGCTGAAAAAACAGTGATTTTGACAATCGAATGAGCTGAACCTCGACAAGCCGGCATACCCGCTGTTTTTCTTCCTTCTGAACTGTGGCTGAATCAGGTATAATGTCGGGGAATTGCCTGTGAGGAGCGAGAATATGACTGAGAACGAAATGGAATTGTCTGTTGTAATCCCCATTTATAATGAAGAAGAAAATATTGTGGCTTTGGTGGGAGAAATCCTCAGCGCGTTAAAAGACTTTGGAAAACCGTATGAAATCGTACTGGTGGATGACGGTTCAAAAGATAACTCATTTCCGCTGATGCAGCAGCTGCACCGGGAATATCCCGATATTGTGCAGTATGTCTCGTTTACAGAGAACAACGGCCAGACTGCGGCATTCATTGCCGGGTTCCGGGCGGCAAGGGGCCGGCTGGTGGCGACACTGGACGGAGACCGCCAAAATGACCCGAATGACCTGCCCGGCATGATTGATGAGCTGAACCGAAGCGGCGTGGATATGGTAAACGGTATCCGGAAAAAACGCCGGGACAGCTGGATCCGGAAGCTGTCTTCAAAAATTGGAAACGGATTTCGAAACTGGCTGACAAAAGAGCAGGTGAGCGACGTTGGCTGTTCCATCCGGGTGATGAAGCGGGAATGTGTGGCGGAAATCCCCTGTTTTAACGGGCTTCACCGTTTTTTCCCCACGCTGGTTCGGATGAAAGGGTTTCGGATTACCGAAATCCCGGTGAATCACCGGGAACGAACCCTCGGTGTATCCAAATACGGTGTTCTGAACCGGGCGTTTGTCGGGTTTCATGATACGCTGGCGGTACGCTGGATGTTAAAACGTGTATTGAACTGGCAGGTGGCGGAGAGCACGCTGGAAGAGAGAAAGCCATGACCACGTCCACCTTTTTTGTCACGCTGGGCTTTGTTGCCCAGGGCGTATTTGCCTCCCGTTTTATTGTTCAGTGGATTGCCAGTGAACGGGAGAAGCGCAGTGTCATTCCCATGGCATTCTGGTATCTGAGTTTTTGCGGAGGCCTGCTTTTGACCGTCTATGCGATTTACCGGAAAGACCCGGTTTTTATCCTGGGGCAGGCCAGCGGGCTGATTGTGTACAGCCGGAACATTATTCTCCGGTGGCGGGAAGCAAGGCAAAGTGAAGTGGACTAAGATTTTTCTGCTTTCGTTTCTTTTTTTCCTGGCCGTATTCCCCCAGTCTTTTCTGCGGGACTTATGGGAACCGGATGAGCCCCGTTTTGCGCTGGTTGCCCGGGAGATGATTCAGACCGGGGACTTTGTGATGCCTCACCGGAACAACAAACCCTATCCCGATAAACCGCCCCTTTTTTTCTGGGCCATTGCCCTTTCTTCACTGATAACCGGCGGCGTGAACACAATGGCGGCGATACTGCCTTCCGCCCTTGCCGGGGCATTTCTGGTTCTGCTGGTATTTTTTCTTGCCCGCCGCCTCATCGGGGATGATGAAACCGCCTTTCTGTCGGCACTGATTCTGGCAACTTCATTCAAAGTATTCTGGCAGGCGTCCCACGCCCAGATTGACATGCTGCTGGCATTTCTGACAACGGTGGCAATGTTCGGTTTTGTCCGGTTTGAAACCGGCGGCGGGAAACGGAATGTGATGCTGGCGTGGGCGGCGATGGCGTTTGCCATACTGGCAAAGGGGCCGGTGGGGGTGATTCTGCCGGTGGGCGCGATGCTTGTTTACCGCAGGTGGTCAGGGAAAAGGCGGTACCGGGATTTATTCAACGCCGGTGCTGTCGGGCTTTTTTTCGGGATTGTAGGCTGCTGGCTGGTGCTGCTCATTGTGCAGGGCCTGCAGTCGGGCCAGTCCGCGTACCTGGAAAATATTCTTTTCAAACAAACAGTGGTCCGGTTTGCGAAATCCTGGCATCATTATCAGCCGGTGTACTACTTTTTCAAGGTTATTCTCTACGATTTTTTTCCGTGGAGCCCTTTCCTCGTTTCCCTCGCCATTTTGAAATTCAAAAAAATGGAATTTTCCGACACGGAAAAACTTCTGTTTTCCTGGCTGTTATTCGTGCTGCTGTTCTTTTCCATTCCCATGGGGAAACGCGGCCTCTACATTCTGCCCCTCTACCCGGCTGCGGCAATTCTCGTTGCCGGTTTTTTCCGTGAAAATCCCGGGGGAAGGTGGTTTTTTGTCCCGGTAAAAATTGTCGCGGCACTCTATGGGGTTCTGGGCCTCGTTCTGGTGGTGAAAGGCCGGCTTTCATTTCCCGGAACCGCCTCCGTTTCCCTGTTGTGGCCCGGCCTTGCCTGTATCGCGGCTGCCGTTTGGGTTTTTTTCCGGCAGAAACGGCCGATTATCCCCATCGTTGCTGCCCAGCTGATGCTTTTTCTTGTGGTCGGATACTGGGTGACGCCGGTTTTGAATCAGAATAATTCGGTTCGTTCTTTTGTGCGCAGAAACATGTCCTTTCTCGACGCAAAAAGCAAAATCGCCATTGCACAGTACCGTTCCGCCCATGTTTTTTACGGGGACCGGAACCTGGTGGAATTTCCCGGCATTTCCGAATCGGACAACATCGCCGATTTTGTCTCCTTTCTTGAAAGAACACCGGATTCTTTCGGTATTTTGAGCCGGGAATGGACGGCAAGACTTGTGAAGATGGGGATTCCGGTGAAAATTCTCAATGAGAGAAGGGTAGGAAACAAGCGCTTGTGTTTCATCCGAATCAAAAAGTAATCTTTTTGTTTGTGGAAGTATCGGGAAAAAGTTCCGCTTCCGTTAAAAAAATGACAGCTTACGAACTCCTGGAATTGGTTTTGGGGCATTTATGTTTGTATTTCATGCACGGAGGCCATAAATTAAAGAATCTCTGTGTTGACAGGGGATTTTGGCCTTGCTATCATAAAAGTAACCTTTTTGTGATTATTTTGAAAGGAGTTTGAAATGGCTGATTATCAGGTGCTGGGGAGTTACATTATTTCGGAAAAGATGCGCGAAACTCCGGTGGGGAGTATGCATCGGGGGATTGTGGCTCCGGATGGCTCTTTCGAGAAATTTGTTTTTATCAATCGGTTCAACAGTCAACTGACCGGTTTCCAGACTTTTTTCCGGGCGCTGGGGAACCAGTACCGGACAGTATCCAAACTCAACGGGGCATTCATTGCTACGGTTGAAGAGGTGGATCAGATTGACGATGAGAATATCTCGGTAGTTGAGTTTGCTGATGGAAAGTTTCTGGATGAAGCAATTCACCGGAGTACGGAAGAGGGGTTTCCCTTTTCCATTGACCATGTTCTCCTCATTGCCAGTAAAACGTCAGCCGCACTGGCCTATTGTTATGAGAAAGGGAGTCCTTATGGATTTCTGACCCCTGCCAGTATCCACCTTTCATTCGAAGGGGATGTGAAACTGTATGACACCCTGACCGCACCGCTGATGCCGTCCCTGCTGAACCAGAATCCGGAGCAGAAAGAAGAATATATTGATTATATCCATCCGGACGTCTGGAAAAGCGGCAAAGGCACTCAGGCCGGTGATGTTTTTTCAATTGCCGCGATTATTTTCAAACTTCTGACCGGAAAATCTTTTCTGGAAAACGGACAGGTTCCGGCTGATATCAAAGGGAAACTGGATGCGGCTGTGCTGGGTTCGTCTTCTTTCGGTGATGATCCGATCCCGGATGATGTAAAAGATATTCTTCTGAAAGCGCTTGACATAAATAACGGATACAAGACTGTTCAGGAGTTTAATGATGTGTTGGAAAATCTGATTTTTTCCGGGGACTATTCTCCCACAACCTTTAATCTTGCTTTTTTCATGCATTCTCTTTATCGGGAGCAGAGTGAACAATCCGCAAAGTTACTGGATTTGGAGAAAACGGCTAATTATGCGGGTTATTTTGTCAGCGGCGGCGAGGGTTTCGGTGAAGCAAAGAAAATGTCCAAAGGTTTGCTGGCAGGATTGGTTGCTCTGGTGGTTGTTGTGGCTATAGTCGGTGGCTATTTCTTTGTACAGAAAAAGAAAGCGGATGCTGCGAGGCGGCTTGCCGAACAAAAACAGATGGAAGAGATTGCAAAGCAGAAAGAACTGGAAAAACAGAAAGATGCGGAAATTGCAAAAATGAAAGCGGATATGGACGCGCAGCTGAAAAAAATTATGGCGGAGGCTCAGGCGGAAGCGGACCAGAAGGCGAAAGCGATTCTTCTGAAAAAGGTAGAGCAGGAACGTCAGAAACAGATGGAACAAATCCGCAAGGCTGAGGCGGAAAAGAAGAGAATTGAAGCGGAAACAAGAAAAAAAGAGGCCTTGTTGAGACAGCAGCGGGAAAATGAGAAGAAGAAAGAGGCGGCACTCCTCGCAGAAAAGAAAAAGCAGCAGGAGCTGAAGAAAAAACAGGAAGAAGAAGCCAGAAAGAAAAAGCTTGAGGAACAGAAAAAACTTGAAGCCGCCAAGAAAGCGCTTTTCGGACAACTCGTGGGGCTGTCCGAAGTGGATACTCCGCCCAAAGCGATTGTAAAGGAAAATCCCAGGATCAGTGCCGCGTGGCGTGTTCGGGGAACGATTTCGTTAATGGCGCTGGTGGATGAAAACGGGAATGTGATTCAAGTGAAAGTTCTTCATGGATTTTCCGGTTCCGGCCGGAACGGAAAGTTGGCGGAACGCAGGATTGTGGAAACGGTAAAGAAGTGGAAGTATACACCGGGCATGAAAGACGGCGTTGCTGTGAAGGTGTGGGTTCCCATTTACATTAAAATCTGATTCAGGCCATTGAAGACTGCTGAAATCTATGGTATTTTGTACTGACATTTTTTGAGGAAGGGAGTGCTATGGAACAATTTATGTTGTCGCTGCCGGGGCCGATGCGGATTAATTCGACCTTCCTTTTCGTCCTGGTTGTGTTCATCGTGCTGGTTGTGCTGTTGAAGCGGTTCTATGTGGACGGCTATTCCGATGTTATGGAAAAGAGGCAGGATATTATTGAAGGTGCCGAGCGTAAACTAAAAGATGTGGAAGCTCTGTATGTCGAAAAGCTCGCCTTTTTTGAATCGGAGTTAAAAAATGCCAGAGTGAATGCAAATGCTCTCCGGGAGCGGCTGGTTGGCGAGGCAAGACGGGAACGGGAATCGATTGTGGCGCATGCCCGGGCCCGGGCGGGGGAGAAAAAGACACAGGTGGAAAAGGAAACTCTTGAGATCATTGAGAAAGAGAAGAAGGCTGCCGGTGCATTTGTGGAAAAACTCGCTGCTGGGATTGCTGAATCGCTGGTGGGAAGGAAAATCTCATGAAGAAACTGATTCTTTTTGGGTTTTTTGTCGGAATTCCGGTTTTTGCTTCCGGAAATGTTCCCGAAGGTTACTGGTTTGAAATGTTTGCCAAGTCTGTGAATGCAATTATTTTCTTTGGATTATTGTTCTGGCTTGCAAAAAAACCGATTGTTGCGGCCCTGCGTTCTCAACGGGAGAATCTCGCGCGACAGTTGGAGGAAGCCGAACAAAAAGAAAAAGATGCGGCCGAGCGCCTTGCCCGGATTGAAGAGCGGATGGCGGGGCTCAAAAATGAAGTGGAAGAGATTTTAAAGAAAACGGATGCGGCCGCCAACCGGGAAAAAGAAAAGATTCTCGAACAGGCGAAGATGGAAGCTGAGAAAATTAAGCAGATTGCGGAAAGGGAAATTGAGAATCGTTTCAGGACTGCACGGGAAGAATTGCGAAACTATATGACGAATCTTGCGGTGGAAAAGGCGGAAGCTGTTTTGAAGGAAAAGATGGAAGCAAAGGATGTGGAGCACACCATGCTGCAGTACTTGAAAGAGTTGGAGGGATAAATGGCGGGCCAGGAAGCCGTAAACCGGTATGCCAGAGCGTTTGTTTCTGTTATTTCCGGACGGGACGACGCACTGGATATCTATCGGGAATTTCACGGGATTGCAAAAGAATTAACAGAAAACAAAGCGGTGGTTCATTATTTTATGAACCCGTCCGTGATGGTTCGGGATAAAGTTAAAACCCTTGATGCCTCGTTGGCCGATGCAGGAGCCGACGGGATTGTCCGACGCTTACTTGTGGCACTGGTTCGAAATAATCGTTTTGGAATTCTCAAATACCTTTCGGATCCGGTGAGGCGGATGCTGTATGACGAGCTGGGGATGGTGGAAGTGAAACTGACGGTTCCCGTTGCGCTTTCGGCGGATATGAAGACCAGGTTTCAAAAAGCATTTGAGAAGAAAACGGGGAAAAAAGTAATTTTGAGTATTGAAACGGATCCGGGGGTAATCGGAGGGGCGGTCGCCCGAATCGGGAGCCTTCTGATAGACGGAAGCATAAAAACCAATCTGGTTAAGATAAGAGAAAAACTGACGGGAGAAATACAATGGCGCTAAAAGCGGAAGAAATCGGCAAGATTCTGGCGAAACAGCTGGAGGGAGTCGGATCGGAGATTGACTTTGCGGAAGTCGGCACGGTAATCTCGGTTGGAGATGGTATCGCAAAGGTTTACGGCCTGGAAAAGGCAATGGCAGGCGAGCTGCTTCAGTTTGACAACGGTATGTATGCCATGGTGTTCAACCTGGAAGAAGACAGCGTGGGAATTGTGCTCTTCGGTGAATCCTCCAATGTGAAAGAGGGGGATGAAATTCGCAGGACCAAGCGGATTCTCAGTGTCCCGGTGGGGGAAAACATGGTGGGCCGGGTTGTAAATTCCCTCGGTGAACCCATTGATGACAAAGGCGTAATTGACAACAAGGGATATTACCCCGTTGAGCAGATTGCTCCGGGTATCATTGACCGGCGTTCGGTGCATGAGCCGCTTCAGACCGGTTTGAAAGCCATTGACTCCATGATTCCCATCGGCCGCGGCCAGCGGGAACTGATTATCGGTGACCGTCAGACCGGGAAAACTGCAGTTGCCATTGATACCATTATCAATCAGAAAGAAGAAGATGTAATCTGCATCTACGTGGCAATCGGCCAGAAAAAATCCACCGTTGCTCAGGTGGTGAAAAAGCTGGATGAAATGGGGGCCATGGAATACACCATTGTTGTTGCGGCAACCGCATCGGACCCGGCGCCGCTTCTCTATCTCGCACCCTATGCCGGATGCGCCATGGGTGAATACTTTATGAATCAGGGCAAGCATGTGCTGGTCATTTATGATGATTTATCCAAACATGCCGCGTCATACCGTGAAATTTCGTTGCTGCTCCGGCGTCCGCCGGGACGGGAAGCGTACCCCGGGGATGTTTTCTATCTTCATTCCCGCCTTCTGGAACGGGCGGCAAAGTTGAGTGATAAAAAAGGCGGCGGTTCTCTGACAGCACTGCCGATTATTGAAACCCAGGCAGGGGATGTTTCGGCGTACATTCCCACCAACGTTATTTCCATCACAGACGGCCAGATTTATCTTGAAACGGATTTGTTTCATTCCGGTGTCCGTCCCGCTGTGAATGTGGGGCTGTCGGTTTCCCGTGTTGGCGGATCTGCCCAGATTAAAGCAATGAAGAAAATTGCCGGTACCCTGAGGCTGGACCTTGCCCAGTACCGGGAACTGGCCGCATTTGCTCAGTTCGGCAGTGACCTGGACCCGGCGACTCAAAAACAGCTGACCCGGGGTGCAAGGCTGGTGGAGCTTCTGAAACAGCCCCAGTACAAGCCTTTATCGGTTGAAAAGCAGATTCTGATTATCTTTGCCGGTACAAAAGGCTACATGGATGATCTGGAGCTGGAACAGGTTCACGCATTTGAAGAGGGCCTCTATTCCTTTGTGGAGAACCGGTATCCTGAAATTTATGAAACAATCCGTACCGAGAAACAGTTGACTGACGAATTGGTTAAAAACCTCGGAGAGGCCATTACGGAATTTAAGAAGGATTTTCTGAGCGGTATCGGCAATGGCAGCAATTCATAATCTCAGAAGAAGAATCAAAAGCGTTCGGAATACCCGTCAGATTACCCGGGCCATGAAACTGGTGGCTGCGGCAAAGATGAAGCGGGCGCAGGAACGGGTTTTTCACGCCAGGCCTTACGCCAACAAGCTGCAGGATGTGATTCGCAGTGTGGTGAATCGTCAGGAAATCGGCGGACAGCCGCTTCTCCGCACAGGCCCGGAAAAGAAAATCCGTCTTGTAATTGTTTCGGCGGACAGAGGGCTTTGCGGTTCATTCAACGCAATGGTTTTCCGGCGTGTTTTTGAACTGCTGGAAAAGTGGCGGGATAAGGAAATTGTGGTGGATTTTATCGGCCGGAAAGGGTTTGAGCATTTTCAGAATAAAGTACAGAACATCGGCCGGAACTACAAAGATGTTTTCCGGAAGTTTGACCCCACCGCCGGTGCTAAAATTGCTGAGGATTTAATGGAATCCTTCATTTCAAAAGAATGTGATGCTGTCTACGTGGTTTACAATGAGTTCAAATCTGTTCTGCAGCAGAATTTGATTGTGGAGCGGCTCCTTCCTCTGGTTGAAGAGGATTTTTCAGGCAAGGAGGCCCTTATTCCCCACCTGTTTGAACCGTCTGCGGAAGAAGTGCTTCAGGATTTGCTGCCGAGGTATGTGGAAACACAGATTTTCCGGGTACTCATTGAATCCAACGCAGCGGAATTCGCCGCCAGAATGACAGCCATGGAAGCAGCAACAAAGAATGCCACCGAAATGATAGATAAATTGACGTTGCAGATGAACAAAATCAGACAGGCCGCAATTACGACTGAAATTATTGAGGTCGTCAGCGGCGGGCAGATAAGCAATTAAACCTTGGAGGAAACGGGTATGAATAAGGGGAAAGTAATCCAGGTCATCGGGCCGGTGATTGACGTTGAATTCGAAGGGGAACTCCCCCCGATTTATAATGCGATTCGGGTTCGCCACAAAGATGAAGAGACAGGAGTGGACCTGGATATTATTGCTGAAATTGAGCAGCATCTCGGTGAGAACCGGGTACGCTGCGTGTCTATGCAACCTACGGACGGGTTAATTCGCGGTGTGGAAGCCGAAGACACCGGAAAACCCATCACCATGCCGGTGGGAGACGCGACCCTGGGCCGAATCCTCAACGTCATCGGGGAGCCGGTGGACGAGGAAGGCCCGGTCAAAGCGGAAGACCATTGGTCCATTCACCGGGAATCTCCGAAATTTGATGAACAGAATACAGAAACCGAAATGCTGGAAACAGGCATTAAGGTCATTGATCTGCTGGAACCCTACTCCAAGGGCGGTAAAACCGGCCTGTTTGGCGGTGCCGGTGTCGGAAAAACAGTTCTGATTATGGAATTGATTCATAACGTTGCCATGGAGCATGGCGGCTATTCCGTATTCGGCGGTGTCGGGGAACGGACCCGTGAAGGAAACGACCTTTACTTTGAAATGAAGGAATCCGGTGTTCTGGAAAAAACGGCGCTGGTTTACGGCCAGATGACCGAACCCCCCGGAGCCCGGCTCCGTGTCGGACTTTCCGCACTGACAGTTGCGGAATACTTCCGTGATGTTCAACACCAGGACGTGCTGCTTTTCATCGACAACATCTTCCGTTTCACCCAGGCGGGTTCCGAAGTGTCGGCGCTTCTGGGCCGGATGCCGTCGGCTGTTGGTTATCAGCCCACCCTTGCCACTGAAATGGGTGAGCTTCAGGAACGGATTACATCCACACAGAATGGTTCCATTACATCGGTACAGGCAATTTATGTTCCGGCGGATGACTACACTGATCCGGCGCCGGCAACAACCTTTGCCCACCTTGACGCCACCACCAACCTGTCCCGTCAGATTTCAGAGCTGGGAATCTATCCTGCTGTTGACCCGCTGGATTCCACATCCAGAATTCTGGACCCGGCAATCCTCGGGGAAGAACATTACCAGACCGCGCGTTCGGTGCAGCGGATTCTCCAGCGTTACAGAGACCTGCAGGACATTATCGCGATTCTCGGTATTGATGAACTGTCCGAAGAAGACCGAATCAGTGTGAACCGGGCCCGTAAGATTCAGAAATTTCTGTCCCAGCCCTTCCACGTGGCGGAACAGTTTACCGGTATTCCGGGAAAATATGTCAAACTTGAAGATACCATCCGCAGTTTCAAAGAACTGGTGGAAGGAAAATACGATGATTTGCCGGAACAGGCCTTTTACATGGTTGGAACCATCGAAGAAGCCATTGAAAAGGCGGAGCAGATTGCCAAGGGGTAATAGATGAGTGACACGATTGCTTTTGCGCTGGTCAGTCCGGACAGAAGCCTTTTTGATGAAAAAGTAAAGGAAGTGACAATACCGGCTGAAAACGGTGAGATGCAGGCCCTTTTGCAGCATACCCCGACAATTGCCAAATTGGGAGTGGGGGAATTGAGCTGTACCCTGACAAGCGGTACCCGGAAACGTGTGGTGGTGACCGGCGGATTTGTGGAAGTGCTGCCCGAAAGGGTAACCGTACTGGTGAGAACCGCCGAACTGCCGGAGGAAATTGACACAAAGCGGGCCGAAGACGCCCTGAAGCGGGCGGAACAGATGCTGCTCCATCCGGATGAGCATACAGACATTCAGCGGGCGAGAATGGCATTTGCCCGGGCCTCCGCACGCTTAAAAGCAGCGCGGCACCTGTAAGCCGGGCAGTGTCCCGGAAAAAATTGCCGATGAAATTCAAACAGCCGGCAAACGGGTATCGGTACTCCATTGATGCCTTTTTGCTGGCTTTTTTTGCGTCCCGGTTCCAAAGCACAGACGTCATTGAGTTCGGCTGCGGCTGCGGTATCGTATCTCTGCTGATGGCGGCGAGATACCCCGGGTACAGAAATTTTGAATTATTCGAAATTCAACCGGACCTCTGTTCATTCGCAAAACAGAACATTCAGGCGCATCCCTTTCCGGGGCGTAATTTTACCGTCCGCTGCGAGGATGTGAGATACGCGCTCCCCATGCTGAAACCGGGGCTCATCGTATGCAATCCCCCTTTCCGGAACCCGAAATCCGGGCGGATTCCGGCGAACCGGCAAAAAGCGGTGGCGAGGAACTGGTTTTTTTTGCCGCCTCCGGCACTTTTTGAAGCATTTATCCGGATGCGGCGGGATGAAAATGCGGCCCTCTGTTTGATTTTGTCTGCTGAAAACATTTCAGACTGGCTGAATGCTGCCGAAAACACCGGACTGGCTGTTACCGGCCGGATTTTGGTTCATCCTTCCGCCGGCAGGGAACCGCAGCTGCTGCTGGTGAAATTCGGCAGCCGCCCCGGTTCTGTTTTGGATGAACATCTGGTACTGGCGGGAGAAGACGGGAGACACACCGAGATTGTGAAGGAAATTATGGGTGGAATCTGATAGAATAAAAGCATGGGATTCTTAAAGGGTTCACTTGGGATAAAAAGATATTTCATAGAAAAACCGGACGTATTTTCAGAAAGCCGGGACAAAGTGGTGGAGCGCCTGCTGGATTTTCAATTCCGGTCCATTGAGGGGTCGGCGGTTGAGGAAGCGGCCGGCTGGGTCTCTCCCTTTCGTTCCTTTGACCCGAAAATAACGGTGGAGGACACCTTTCTGGACAGCAACATCTTTCTTGCCATGCGAATTGACCGGAAAACGGTTCCGCGGCTTCTCCTCAGCAATAAAGTGAACCAGCTTCTTGATTCCGGCTCTGTTTTGCCGAAAGGCAAAGCCGAACTGAAACAGCTGAAAGAAGACATGTACCGGGAACTGCTGATCAAAGCGCTGCCGGAGCCCAGGATCATTGAAGGGGTGATTGACCTGCCCCATGCGACACTCTATCTCAACACGGCAAGTCACCGGGTAAGCGGATTGTTCCTGTCTCTTTTTGAAAAAACCTTTGATATTCTGCCGATTCATATTGACCCAACCGGATTTGCATTCCTGACTTTGAAAGATGAAGCGAAACTTCAGGTGCTGGCGGACAGTGAGGAGAGTTGTTTTCATGATATCTGATTTTTCGGTTCCGGAATTTATTTTCAGGGAATTTCTTCTCTGGCTGCTGGTTCAGTCTGAAAAACGGGACGGCAGTTTTGAGCTGGCCGGCGAATATGTCTCTTTCCGGGTTGAAGATCAGTTAAAACTGGAAGGGGAAGGCGACGTTCGGCAGACCGACCTGAAAAAAGGCGTTCCATCAATATCCGGTGAAGCGAAAAGCGCATTGCAGGATGGGAAATTGCCCACGAAAATGAGGGTTCGGCTGGTGGTCGGCGGGGATGAGTACCTTTTTGTACTGGATTCAAAGCTTATGGAAATCCGGGGAGTTAAAATGCCGGTTGTTCCGTTGACAGAGAGAGAGCTGCGGATGGAACAGAGAATTTTCCACCTTTCTCAGATTTACCGGATGCTGGAATTACTGTTTCGGGAGTTTGCAAACTTTCGCCTGGATGCGGAAAGCTGGGCAGAGCAGGTTAAAGAAATCAACCGATGGCTTCAAGAAAAACCTTTCTGATTATTTTCCTGCTGTTTTCAACAGCAATCTGTGCGAGCACAAAATTTCTCGAACAAAAATCATCCGTCCGTGCCTACGCCCTGACATCCAGATCCAGAGGGATTCGTCTGCAGCTGGTGGCATTGCGGGGCCGAATTACATTGAAAACAGCCTCTTTCTGGTTAAACCGGAAGTCGCTGCGGCGGTTTCGCCGCAAATTTCCGGCAAAAAAAATTACAATTTCATACAACAGGCTGAACTCACGGTCTAAAAAAATACTGATGGTTAAAATATTCCCCGGAGACAAATTCAGAAACGGGAAATACCAGCACAAAGTCCGGTATCGGGGGGTTGAAACATACTGGCGGGTTTCCGAATGGTTCACCGGCAATGGCGCCAACTATCGGACACTCATGAAATTCAACCGGGTAAAATCTTCAACCCTGAAACTGGGCACGTGGATTAGTATTCCGAAAGAACTTCTTTTGCCGTTTTTTCTACCTGAACCGAAAACTCTACCGGGAATTTTCTCCGGAAAAGTCCCGGTAAAACAAGTTAAAGTTCCCAATCCGAATTCCTCGTCTTCACCGGTTTCAGCGGAAAAGAAAACAGCTTCCGGCCCCACACTTCCAGCTTCCGGAACCTGGAAACTGAGCCCGGAGGCAAGGCACTTTCATCTCTTATACGGAAAAGACAAAAAAGGCGCGTACGCAATATACCGCCTGGCAAAGGGAGAGGCGCTCTACTCCTCCGTCGTTGTGCGATTTACCGGCCGTCTGGACGCCGACTCTGTCCACGAGCTGGTCCGGGTCATTGTAAAAAGAAACGGAATCCGGGACGTAACAGACATGAAAGTCGGATACCCGGTAAAAATACCTCTGCAGTACCTGCTTCCGGAATTCCTTCCGAAAACATCAAAAGCATTCAAAGAATATCAGGAAGAACTGCAGGAAACGGAAAAAGCCGCCAGTGAAACCCGCATCGGCAGGGCCCGGCACCTTGACGGCGTATACCTGATACTGGATTCGGGCCACGGAGGCCGGGACACCGGCGCACACTACAACAACACATGGGAAGACGATTACATGTACGACATTGCATGTAGAATCAAGAAAATCATTGAAACCGAAACCAAAGGGCATGTTATCCCCACAACCTTTGACAAAAGCAGCCGCTATGTCCCCATTGAGAAAAGGCATCTGCAAATGGACAGGGACGAATATCTGCGGACCACACCCATGTTCCCCCTGAATTCCCGTTTTGTAACAACCGTAGGGGTGCATCTGCGCTGGTATCTGGCCAACTATCAATTTGAGCGATTGAAAAAAAGCGGAGTTCCGGGAACAAAAATCGTATTTGTCAGCTTTCACGCGGACGCCCTCTATCATAAAGTAACCGGTTCAATGGTCTACATTCCCTCCGCGGCACGAAACCTCTTCAGATCCAGCATCATGATGAAGAACCGGAAATACAAAAAATATCTGGAATACAGAGCGCATCCCATGTACCGTTACCGCAGAAGGGACGTTCAGGTGGCCGAGGGCCTGTCCCGCAAATTTGCCAGGGTATTGATTTCTCAGCTCAAAGCAAAAGGGATTCCCACCCATAAAGAACAGCCGATCCGATCCTACATCTTCCGTTCCAGGCGCTCCCGTCCCTTTGTTCCGGCGGTGGTGAAATACACAAAAATGCCTCTTCGCTGTCTCATTGAAGTGGCAAACCTGAAAAATAAAAGAGACGCTGCCAATGTCCGGGACCCGAAATTCCGCGAAAAATACGCCCGTGCCTTTGTTCAGGCCCTGATCCAATTCTACGGCGGCGCATAAAGCGGCGCGTTGTGCAGCCAGTGTCTGTTTTCCCCGGCTCCTGATCCCGGCCGCGTTGGGGGGGGCTCCGCGTTGACGGTTCCGTTGACAGTT
>JAADGL010000037.1 GCA_013152385.1 Acidobacteriota bacterium | reverse complement strand
AGCAATAGGGGAACACCGATAAGCGGCCGGTAAAATACCCACGCGAATCCGATGGTAAACAATGAAATGACAAGGGAAAGCAGAAACGCGATAATCCCGGTTCCGACGGAGACAATGGAGCCGAACAGCGGCACCACATCCGCCACCACCGAAAGGGGGCCGAAAATCAGGTTGAATCCGATGAACATCAGTAGAAAACCGACCCCGCGGAGAACCCATGTCAGAATCTTGTTGCTGTGGGCTTCGCTTTTGAACATGGAATCCGCGGAATGAACCCCGGTTTTCAGAAGTTCAATGCTTCCCCCCGCCTCTGTGTCGTAGGGTTCAAAGCTGCTGCCCACCTGTCTGGCAATAATACTGACCGTTGTCGGCCGAAGTACCTGAAAAGAAATCCGGGTATCTCCGATTTCGGGGCTGTCGGGGGAAACACCGGAATAAAACTCTCCGTTTGCCGCAAAAGTTGTGGCGCTGATGGTCAGGGGTACATCCTTGGGTTCAATGGGCAGCGGTTCTGTTCCGCCGATTCGGGAAATCAGGTCCCGGGGCAGGGAAAATGCGCCCACCGTTACATTTTTCGCGTAAAAACTCATCGGCTTATACGGAAGCTGGGAGGGGTTCTGATGCCCGTCGGGGTGTTTGAACCGGGAAGAGTTGATGACATGATTTGCCCATACCTTGTCATAGGTGTAGGTGGTAATTTTTTTCTTTCCGCCCCCCAGTTTCTTTTTGGTGGTAGTTTCGGCATGTTCTTTCCACTGGTACATCTCCACCGAGCGTTCCAGTTTCAATGCTTTGACGGAAATCTCAAAAACAGGATCGGTAATGGTGTCTTTCGTATCCGCTTTTCCCGTTACGTGAACCAGTTTTCCTTCATTTTTAGGGTTCACACTGTCTGCTTTCACCGAAACAACGGCACCCCTTCCCTCTTTCAGTGTTTTGTAGCGTTCCACCGAACGCCCTTCATTCCAGAACAGCAGGACGAAAGCTACAATCAGCAGGATGAGTCCAAACAGAACTCCCTTAATTGCGCCCCCGATCCGGCTGAACCACGACTGGTTTGTTACATCAGTATAACTCTCTTGTGACATCTATCCCTCCGTTTATTATTCTTTTCCGTTCCGTATTTTGAGACAGAGAAATCGTAAACTCTCTGAAAATTAAAATTCAGAAACGAGTAAGCCTGTGCAGATTATACCCGAACCACCCAAAATTCGTCCAAATTTTGTTTAACAGGGAGAAGAGTCAACGGAAAAATTGCTAAACTGCGGAATAAAATCGGGGAGAAACAGGATTAAAAGAAAAAAATGGCGTCCCCAGAAAAAAATGGCGTCCCCAAGGGGATTTGAACCCCTGTCGCCGCCGTGAAAGGGCGGTGTCCTGGGCCAGGCTAGACGATGGGGACGCAGATAAAAATTGGTGAGCCCAGATGGGTTCGAACCATCGACTCCCTGCTTAAAAGGCAGGTGCTCTACCAACTGAGCTATGGGCCCGCACTATTTCAAAGAATGTTGCCGGTTTGAGCCGACAGCTATGAGATTGTAATGAGCATCACCGCCTTTGTCAACCAAAAAAAGTTTTTTTGTCAACGCAGCATGAAAATATTTCCGGCAATACCGGATTGAGACGCTTTTCCGGCACTTCGGCAAGCCCTCTATGCCGAACGGAGGATTCATTTTCTTTTCCCCCTGTGTTCCGCAGGCGGGCATTGTTGTTTACCGCCGGTTTTTTCAAAAGAACCATTGAGGATAATGAGCTGGGCGCACTGCGGCGGGATATGAAATGTGTTTCCGGACCACTCCACTGCAACAGAGCCGTCATTTTCATTGTCCACCTGATATACCTGAATGCTTTCGCAGGATGCCGGGTTGATTTCCATATTGTCCAGAATAAGGTGTACCGAGGCTGCCGTGTCCCCGGGGTTGCTGAGCAACAGGGCGATGCTGTTTGTTCCTTTTGCCGCGAGGTAGTAGATTTTGTCGTTTTCGTTTCCGACGGAAACAAATTTGCTCGAAATCACGTTGGGAAAGTCGGTGTACAGTCTGGAAAAGAGCCGCAAGGCGAAGGCGGAGGGTTTCGCGGTGCCGTCGGGGTCTCCGTAAAACAGGCCGGTCCAGCCCCGGTCATGGTCCTGGGGCCCGGCATCCGGTGAGGAGTTGGGGTCTCCGTCTCGGTAGTAGTATGCCCGGGTTACTTTTCCCTGCTGCAGGGCGATCAGATGCCCGGTGAGGATTGCGGCCCCCTGTTTCCGGTTCATGATGTCAAAGAGTTCTTTTTTGGACAGCTCAACCGGTTCGCCGGCTTCGTTGTCTTCCAGCTGGCCGAAGCCGTAGGCGCCGCAGATCAGTTCAATGTTATCGAAGAATCCGGTTCCCGCCCAGGCAACGGATTGAAAGTCACCGGTTCCGTTGAGGAGTGCCCGGAATTGGACGGCGGCACGGTAAAAAAGTTCCGGGTCGTTTTTCCACAGGTGAAAGCTGATGAAATCCGGTTTCAGCCCCAGGAGGTAGAGTTTGTTTAAAAAGACAATGGCCAGGTTGTTTTCGGTGGTTCCGGCAATTACATCTACTGTGGGTTTCAGGATTCCCGGGCCGCCGATTTTGTAGTCCGGGAATGCCTGTTTGATTTCCCGGAATGCTTTGGCCCAGAAATCAATGAATTCCGGGTTGGAACGGTCCCAGAAGTCGCTGTTGGGCCATTCGGTCCAGATGTCAAGGTATTGAAAGGCGTTGGGGTGCGCCGGCCAGTTCCGGTAGCGGTTTACCATTTTTTCTGCCGCGATAATCCAGTTGTTTTCCTGTGTTTCGTCTCTCGGTCCGGCAAAGTCGTGGTGGTTGTACATGTTTTCTATTTCGCCTCCGAGGCGGAGAAAGGGCTCAAACCCGCCGCCTACAATGGCGGAATAAACGGTGTCGCTGTTGTCCCAGTGGTAGTTGCTGTCGTCTGTGGCGTCACAGTCCCAGGAGGGATACACGCTTGTGTCGGGGCAGCGGAAGATGCCCTCAATGTCCAGGCTGTCGTCGTAGTAGTCGTTGGTCCGGATGCTTGTGATTCCGACGCTCTGCAGCTGCGCGGTTAAGTCAATTCCGTTGGTTTCGGGAACCGGAACCGGACCGCTGATGACACCGCAGAGGTTTTGAATGGTTCCGTTGGAGCTGCCGCTGTCAATGCTGATGGTGTAGGTTTCGGCTTTTTCCGCTGCCTGAATGAGCACAGGGTACTGGCCAAGGGAAACGGTGAGTTTTCCGTCGTCTCCCACTTCCGCGATTTCCCGGGTAAACAGCGCGTCGGGATCAAACGCAGCCATGTCCCCCGCTTTACCCGGGCAGTTGTCCGGCACCAGCCAGGTGACCACGACGCTCTGTCCCGCCAGTGTCTGAAGCGTCAATTCGGTATTGTTTGCCTCTATTCCGTCGTCTTTCCAGGCTACGTACGCATCTCCCAGCAGCCGGTTCGCGCGGTTGTAGCGGTAGAGCCAGATGCCGTTATCCCCTTCCGAAAGGGCGTCCACAGCGGTGAAATCCCGTACGGCGTCGGCGAAAAATCTGAAGGTGCAGGAAGCCAGTGTCCGGGTGCCGTCCGCGTTGATGAGGCCATAGCCGGCCCAGCCTCCGCCGGTGCTGCCGCTTTGAACGCTGTGAACCATGGACAATTCCGCCCCGGCACGAAAGGACAGGGTGAACATTCTGACCATGTAAGCGGCCTGATTTTCCAGCCCCCCCTGAATGCCGTTTTGCGCGGTAACAGTATCGGACGCGGTGGAAGAGCTGATTCCGGTTTCGGTAATGACCCATGGTTTTTCAGGAAGCACGCCGCTTGTCATGGGGGCAAAAAAGTTACTGTTTAAGATGGAATCGAACTGCTGCCACGGGCCGTAATAGTGGAGTCCGTACACATCAAATTTATTCAGCACATCCGGATGGTTGACAGCAAAGAGGGAGAGGCTGGAAAGGGCGTTTTCCAGGAGGCTTGGGATTGTGCCGAGGAGGTGGGGGAAGGAAATCAGAACATCGGGGTTTTCACTTTTTGCAGTGTCAACGGCAGTGTTCAGAATTTCCGCGAAGTTGTCTGTTCCCAGGGTGTCGGTACCGAAGGTTTCATTGAATATTTCAAAATAATCAATGTCCGGGTAGGTGGAAATCACGTCCCGGACATAGGATTTAAGACGGCTGACATGTTCCGGATTGCTCATGTCAATGGGATCGTACGGTTCGCCGATACCGTTCCATTCCGCTTTGAATCCGATCAATGTGGGCATTACCGCAAAGCCCTGGCGGTTGCGGAAGAAACTTTCCCGGGCAGCGGCGTTTTCAGGAATCCATTCGCTGTAAAAAACGTCCCGGTTCTGCATGTGCCGGGCCGCGATGCGGTAGGGCTGTCCGGAAGACCACCAGGCGAATTCATTCTGTAGTTCTTCCTGCGTCGGTACGGAAATGCCGGGAAGTTCCCCGAATTTCGGAGAATTAACGCCGAATTTCGGAAGGGAGGACACACCTCTCACCGGCCCGAATTTCCGGTTTGCGTTCAGGGGCATAATTTCGTAGCCCCCGAGAAGGCGTCTTGGCGTCACATTGTCATCTCCGAACACGATGATTCCCACAATTGACCCCGGTTCCGAGGATTGGATCCGCACGCTTCCCCCTGCGGCGAGGTTTTCCCGGGTGAAAAAATTACGGAGAAGGTCCACCTTTTTCTCAAAGGAGTTGAGGGTGAAATCCGCCGATTCCAATAGATTGCCCTCCGGGCCCAATAGTTTCATGCTGACTGTAACCGGAAGGGACAGGGCGTTGACGATTGCGATTCCGGCCCATTCATTGCTTCCTTCCGGAAGATAGGGGGCAATACCGGTTTCAAAGGGTTCCGCCGTTGCCCGGATTCCCTCCATGTAATCGGCTTTTGTTATGTCGTTGCCGCCGAAGAGCTCAAATCCGGTCAGCGGGAGGTCTCCGTACACGTCCAGCCAGGCGGTGCCGTCGGGAATGGCTTCCGGTAATGCCGGAGCCGCGGTATTTTCACCGGCAAAAAGCAGTACAAGCCGCTTTAACGGGTCAATTTTTGTATGCTGGGTCTGGAGAACATTTCCCGATTCATCCATGAAGCGGAGCATGACCCGGTTCGCGGTTGAATTGGGATTGCCCACCACCAGGCCGGTCCAGTAGAGGGTTTTGCTGTAAGCGATATGGGGGAAAATCAGCCTGGTATTGGTGAAAGAGGTGGCGGGGAGAATCGCGAAGGTTTTTTTGCTGTCCCAGTTTCCGAAACTTTCAAACCCTGAAATTGCGGTTCCCGCTGTTCCGGAAATAGAAACCAGCGCCACATCATCCGGTATGGTTCCGGGGTAGATTTCTCCCAGTTCAAAATCTTTTACCTGCCCCGCGGACAGGGAAGCAAGGGAGATGTTTCCTTCGTTGTCGGCCCAGTTCAGCTCGCTGTCTGTCTGGCTGAAGATGGAAAAAGCGGTGAAAAACTGATCCCGTTCCGGGGCAATGTGATTGATCCACATGCCGGCTGCGGGGCCCACATCCGGCGGCCATACCGCGGCAATTCTGTCTCCGCTCTCGTCCGCCTCCACAAGAAGGCAGAGAATGCCGTTTCCCTTCACGGTGACACGGGCCGGAAGGGCTGTTTCTTCAGTCACAAGTGCAGGCAGGTTTACCCGGTTTGCGGCCCCTGCCGGCAGTGTTCCGGTGGAATAGCCCAGTTTATTTCCATCTGCGTCATAAACTTCCACCGCAAAATCTGTGTTTTCCCCGTTTGAGTTGTACAGAACGACAGTGGATTTTGGAATTATCATTGTAGCGGGTTTTCCGTTGTCCCCTTTGTTCCAGAGTGAAACAAGGGGAAAGTCGGTGTGCTGTTCCGCTGTTCCCGTCAGGGCCCAGAAAAAAAGGAGAATCAGAATTGCCGGCCGTTTCATCGCACCCTCCCGGTTTAATTGGTTTGTATAAAATATAAAATTCCTCCGGAATCGGTGCAAGAGCTGTTTCGTAAAAATTTGTAACAATTTTCCCGGTAATGGGGCGGGGATAAGCCGATTTCCCTTCCGTTGTTTTGACAAGGCGGGGCTTTAGTGGTAATTGTGAATACAGCGAAATCATGGAGGCTGAATCATGCTGAAAGATTTATACGGAAAATCCCGGAAGTTCCGGATGCTGTTTATTCTGCTGCTCTGGATTGCCGGTATCCCGGTGCTGCAGGCGGGGACGCCGGCGGCGGTAACGGTGGTCACCACCATCCCGGTGGAAACCACATTGAATCGGAAGATTACCCCTTCCGCTGCAAAAATATGGGTCAACATGATTGATTCTGCCCGGAAAACACTGGATTTCGGAGAGTTTTATCTCACCGGCGGCAATAAACCGCCTCTGAAACAGGTGGTTAATGCTGTTTTGCAGGCAAAAAAACGGGGTGTCCGGGTCCGGATTCTCACCGATAGAAAGATGGAGAAAAACTCAACAGCACTCATTGCCCGGTTCCGAAAAGCGGGAATAGCGGTGGAAATTTTTGACTGGGGAAAGCTCACCGGCGGTGTACTCCACGCCAAATATTTTGTGGTGGACGGCAAAATGGCATACGTGGGCAGTCAAAATTTTGACTGGCGTTCTTTGAAGCATATTCATGAAACCGGGGTAAAAGTAACAGACCCGGCTGTGGTGAAGGGAATTTCGGAAATTTTCAACAGTGACTGGGCGTTTTCAGCAGGGAATGTCAACGTGTACCGGGAAATGCGGAAACTGAAACCGCTGAAATTTTCCCCCGGCTGCCGGCTGGTGGCCAGCCCCGGAAAGTTTAATCCCCCGGGGGTGAACGCGGCGCTGCCGGAATTGCTGAACCTTATCGGAAAAGCGAAGAAGAAAATCACCATTCAGCTGCTTAACTACTCCACCTGGCGTTACCATTCAAAAAAGCGGTTTTTTGATATTGATGCCGCCCTTCGGGCCGCCGCAAAACGGGGGGTCCGTGTTCGGATGATGGTATCGGACTGGAACAAGCGGAAACCCGCTGTCCGGGATGTACAATCCCTTGCCGCCGTCCCCGGCATTACCGTAAAATTTGTGACCATTCCGCCCTCGAAAACAGGATTTATCCCCTACGCCCGGGTGATTCATTCCAAGGTAATGCGGGTGGACGATACGGTCTGCTGGATTGGAACCAGCAACTGGGCCTACGATTATTTCTACTCTTCCCGGAATCTGGAACTTGTGATTCGCAACCGGAAAATTGCCAACACCCTGGATATGCTGTTTTCCAACCTGTGGAACAGCGCCTACGCGGTGAAAGTGAAGCCGAAAGCCGATTACAAACCGCCCCGGATTCATTGACTTTGGCGGGGAGTTGAAAAAGGAGAAAGCCATGGCCCATGAAATTCATTTTCTGGCATTCAGCGGCAGTACACGGTCGAATTCTTTTAACCGGATGCTGCTTTCCCATGCAATCCGGGGGGCGTCACTCCGGGGTGCCAGCGTGATTGAACTTCATTTGAACTACTTTCCCATGCCTCTCTACGACGGGGACCTGGAGGCGGCGGAGGGGATTCCGGAAACCGCGATCCGGCTGAAAGCCCTGTTTGCCGGGGCGGACGGATTTCTCATTGCCTCGCCGGAGTACAACGGATTTTTTTCCGGGGTACTGAAAAATATCCTTGACTGGCTGTCCCGGCCGTCGGCAAAAGAAGATTCTCCGGTTCCGTTCAAGGGTAAGGTTGCGGCCATCATGTCGGCATCTCCGGGCAGCCTGGGGGGTGTTCGGGGCCTGCAGCACCTGAGAACGCTGCTCTCCAACCTCGGTGTCGCGGTCATTCCGGAACAGGTGACAATTCCACACGCCCACAAAGTATTTTCTTCGGACGGAACATTGGCCGACAGCCGTTTTGCCGCGAAAGCGGAACAGTTGGGCGCGGCCTTGACCGCCTTTGCCGAAAAGCTCCGGGGATAAAAACATGGAAAAAACGCCGATTTACCTGGACTACAACGCCACAACCCCCATTGACCCGGCGGTTGCGGCGGCAATGCGCCCTTTTCTTGACAGTGTGTTCGGAAATCCCTCCAGTTCCCATTCCTTCGGGCTGGAAGCGAAAAAAGCGGTGGAAACCGCCCGCCGTCAGGTGGCAGCCCTCCTCTCATGCCGGCCGGATGAGATTGTCTTTACCAGCGGCGGCTCCGAATCCAACAACTATGCCATCAAAGGGGCGGCTTTCGCGTACCGGGAAAAGGGAAACCACATCATCACCTCGGCGGTGGAGCATCCGGCGGTTCTGGAAGTCTGCCGATTTCTGGAAAAAAACGGATTCACGGTAACGGTGCTGCCGGTGGATGAAACCGGCATGGTATCCCCGGCAGAAGTGGAAGCCGCCGTTACCCCGCAGACCATCCTCATTACAATCATGACGGCAAACAACGAAGTGGGCACCATTCAGCCCATTGCCGAAATTGCCGCACTGGCGAAAAAACGGGGTATCCTGATGCACACCGACGCGGCCCAGGCGGTGGGGAAAATCCCGGTCCGGGTGAATGACCTGGGGGTGGACCTGCTCTCTGTGGCAGGGCACAAATTTTACGGGCCCAAGGGAATCGGCGCCCTTTATATCCGAAGCGGCGTAAAATTGGAAAAGCTGGTTCACGGGGCGGACCACGAACGGGGGTGGCGTGCCGGAACCGAAAACATCCTGGAAATTGCCGGGCTGGGAAAAGCCTGTGAACTGGCGCTGAACCGCCTTGAACAAGACATGGCGCATTCCGCGGCACTCCGGGACCGGCTGGAAGACAGATTGACGCGGGAAATCTCGGATTGCCGGGTAAACGGACACCCGGAAAAACGCCTGCCCAACACATTAAGTATCTCCTTTCGGGGAGTGGAAGCCAATACCCTTCTGTCGGAATTAACCGGAGTGGCGGCTTCCGCCGGGGCAGCCTGCCACACCGACCGGGTGGATGTGTCATCGGTGCTGGAAGCCATGAACGTGCCGGTGGAATACGCCATGGGAACAGTCCGGTTTTCCACCGGCCGGATGACCTCCGAAGGGGAAATTGACCGGGCGGCGAAAGAAATTGTGGCAGCGGTACGGCGGCTTCAGCCGGATGGACAAACAGTTGCCGCGAATTCCGTTGCAGGCGAAACGGTGAAATTGACCCGGTTTACCCGGGGAATGGGCTGCGCCTGCAAAATTCAGCCCCGGATACTGGAAGAAATTCTCAAAAAAATGCCGATACCGGACAATCCCGACATACTGGCGGGAACAGACACAACAGATGACGCGGCGGTTTACAGAATCAACGACAGCACCGCTCTGGTTGCAACCGTGGATTTTTTCACTCCGGTGGTGGACGACGCGTTTCAATTCGGTGCCGTCGCAGCGGCCAACGCCCTGTCCGACATCTACGCCATGGGGGCAAAACCGCTTTTTGCACTGAACATTGTCGGTTTCCCGGTGGGCCGTCTGCCGGAGGACATACTGAACCGGATACTGGCAGGGGCAAACGCCAAAGCAAAAGAAGCGGGAATCTTTATCCTCGGCGGTCATTCCGTGGAAGACAGCGAACCCAAATTCGGAATGGCGGTGGTGGGTACGGTACACCCGAAACACGTATTGACCAACATCGGCGCCCGGCCCGGAGACGCCCTGATTTTGACCAAAGCCATCGGAACGGGAATCCTCGCCACCGCGTTGAAACGGGGAATCATAGATGAAACCGCCTTCGCCCCTGCGGTGGAAACCATGTCGCAGCTGAACCGGCAGGCTGCTGAAATCATGGCAGGCTTCACGGTTCACGCCTGCACCGACGTTACCGGCTTCGGCCTTCTGGGGCACCTGTCTGAAATGCTGGGTGATGGAACCGTGGACACGGAAATCCAGGCGGAATCGGTACCGATACTCCCCGGCGCCCGTGAACTGGCAATGGCAGACGTAATTCCCGGCGGCACCCGGAACAACCTTGCCTACACGGAAAAACGCACCGACTGGAACAAAAGCATAGCCATGGCGGAGCGGCTGCTCCTTTCAGACGCCCAGACCTCCGGCGGCCTGTTGATCGCGGTGCCGGAACCGGACGCCGCCGCGCTGGCCACCGCCCTGCAAACCGCCGGCGTCCCCGCGGCAACCCAAATTGCCCGCTTCACCTCCGGTACCGGCCGCATTCACGTTGTTCACAACTGAACGCACGGCTCATAGATTCCGTTTTCATTTCAGGGGCAGTGCGGGGATGAGCAAAACTTGTCAGGGGGAAGGGAGAGTGCTATCTTCAAAGGAGCGGCAGCGATTGTCAATTGTTTTTTCTGTATCCGGCGGGGCAAAGGAGTCAAACCATCGTGGAAGACGTCAGAAAAGACGGAATTGCCATTTTAGTGATTGAGGACGACCCGGTTATTGCGGGGTTTTTGCAGACCGGGCTTCAATACGAGAACTATCGGGTGTCAAGCTGTCATTCGGGAAAGGATGGGCTGGATCTGGCCGGGCAGTCTTCTTTTGATTTGATTATTCTTGATGTTGTGCTTCCGGATATCGACGGCTTTGAGGTGTGCCGCCGGATTCGGGCCCGGGGAAATGATCTTCCGATTCTGATGCTGACGGTCAAAAATGAGGTTTCGGACAGGGTACGGGGCCTGAACAGCGGCGCAGACGATTATCTGACCAAACCCTTTGATTTTGACGAGCTTCTTGCGAGAATTCGGGCGCTGCTCCGGCGAAGCGGAAAGATTACAGAAAAAAAGCTGATGAAGGCAGGGCACCTTTCCCTGAACACGGAAACCCGGGAGGTCGGGCAAAACGGGATTCCGGTCAGCCTTACGCCCACTGAATTTGCACTGCTGGAACTTTTTATGCGGCATCCGCGCAGGGTGTTTACAAGGGAAATTCTGCTGAACCGGATTCTCGGGTACGATTATGACGGGGGTACGAATGTCATTGATGTTCACATTAACCATCTGCGTAAAAAGCTGAATGATTCTCCGGCCCGTTTGATTCGAACGGTTTATGGTATGGGCTACGCGTTTTACCCGGACAATACGGAAGACTAATGAATCGG
This sequence comes from Acidobacteriota bacterium, assembly GCA_013152385.1. Lineage (GTDB taxonomy): Bacteria > Acidobacteriota > Holophagae > Thermotomaculales > Thermotomaculaceae > UM-FILTER-49-7. The sequence continues at coordinate 22,896 of JAADGL010000037.1, read as the reverse complement.
ATTTTTGACCGCCTGGGGTTGAGAACGAAGATAAGTTTGCTTTATGCGGTTTTATTGATTTTTTCCGTTGTTCCGGTCAGTTATTATTCTTATTGGAATATCTGGCAGCTTTTTATTGAAAATGAGGCAGGGCATGTCCGCGCCGAGGCGAAACCGGTTATTGCGCATTGGCTGGCCGGTGATGGGTTGCAAAACCGGCGTTCTGCCCCGCCGGCGGAGGTTCCGGTACGGAAAGCCCTTGCGCTGGCCCGGGATCTGACTTCGAGGAACACTGCGGCCCTTGTGCTGGACAGCAGTGGCCATGTGATTGCACGGGGCAAACGCCTGGCGGAAGAACCGGATGCTCCGGCCCCGAACCCCGATTATGTCTCAAAGGCCCTGTCGGGAAACAATGAAATTACATATTGGAATAAGGAAAACGGCATTCTGTATCTGACCTGCCTGATTCCCCTGCGTCCGGAACCGGACAGTCCCCGTGTGTTGGGTGTGATTCAGGTGAGCCGGCCCCTTTCGGGTATCAGGAAGATTCTGTTCCGGTACGGCTATATGCAGATGGCGGCTGTGATGATTGTTCTGATTCTGGGAATTTTGTTCGGCTATTGGCTGATTGGTTTAAGTTTGAAGGATTTGCGGAGCCTGTCGCTGGCGTGCCGGGAGATTGAAAGGGGCAATTTTAATCTGAAACCCGATGTCCGGAACCGGAAGGATGAAATCGGAAATCTGGCGGATTCTTTTGAGTTAATGACAAACAGGCTGGGGGAGATGTTTGGTTCGAGAAAGAGATTTGTCACAAATGCCGCCCATGAACTCCTGACCCCTCTGACCGGGTTGCGGGGTTCGCTGGAGGTTCTGCTGAGGGATGCGGTGGATGAACCGGAGACGGTGAACCGTCTGGCCAAAGGGATGTTTCGGGAGGTTAATCATCTGATCCGCCTCTGTGACCGCTTGCTTGGAATTTCCAGAGTGGAGAATGCCGCTGATGTGGAAAAGGATGCGGTGGAACTGAAGAGTTTTTTTCGCCGTTTTCAGGAGCAGAGCGGGCTTTTCGCCCCGGAAATTCCGGTGCGAATTCAGGAGGGGCCGCCGGTTACGGTGATGGCGGATGCCGATATGCTGGAACAGATTCTTCTCAACCTTCTTTCCAATGTGCTTTCCCATTGTCCCCCTGAAACGTCGGTTGTGTCCGGGTGGCGCCTGGTTCCGGGGTTTGTGGAAATTTGGTTTTCGGATACCGGGGGCGGAATGGATGCCGAAACTCTGTCCCGCGCTTTTGAGCCTTTTTACCGGAAGGGAAACCGGGGCGCCGCCGGAGGCAGGGGGACAGGGCTCGGCCTTACGCTGATAAAGTCCATGGTTGATGCCCAGGGCGGGAATGTCCGGATTGAGAGTTCACAGGGGGACGGCACAACCGTCTTTTTCACTCTGCCGCTGTAATATTTTTTGAATCTTCATTTTTTCTTAATGTTCCGTACAGAATTTCTTTATCTTTTTTTCCTACTTTATGGGTGAGGACGGGAGGTGGCGATGAATACGTCAGTGAAAGTTTTTTGCCGGATTTGCCTGTTTTTTCTGCTTTTTTCTTTCTGGGCCTGTGCGCCCGGCCCCCCGCCGCCGCCTTTTCCCGGGTTTGAATGGATTATTCTCGGTGTTTTCGCGCTGGCGGGGATTTTGATCTGGAAGAAAACAACTGCCGCTGAAACGCCGAAGCCCCATGCCCTTGAGGAAACGCTGAATGCCCTCAATGAGCAATTGAAAAAACTGGAAGAAAAAATTGACCGGCTGGAAAAATCCCGGAATGAAAAAGATTCACATTAAACGGAGGTTACCATGAAAAAAGAGTTTTTGTTTTCCGTTGTTGTTATGGTTTTCTGCTGTGTTTTAACAGCACAGCCGGTGTCGGCGCAATCTCCGCCGCCGCAGAAGCAGATGCCGCCTTTGCTGCTTCAGCAGCCGGCCCCTGCACCGTTGCCCCCGGCAAATCCGCCTGTTCCCGCCCCTCCCGGCCTGGTTCCGCCGTCTCCACCAGCCCCCGGCATTCCTGTTGTCTGTGCCGTTCCCGCCGCAGAGCTGCTGCGGAATCTGCAGAGGGCGGTTGCCACTGTCCGGGAACTGAACCGGTTGATGCGGCCGGGAAAGGTGTGGGTTTCACGGGGGCCGTCCGGTGAGCTTGAAGTGAAGGCCGGTATTTTATATCAGGGAATTGCCATTGGCGTTCTGCGGATAAACCCGGAAAACGGCAGCATTCTTCCGCTGGGAATCATGCCGTGTCGCTTCGGCGAAACCACAGCGGGGCTGCAATCGGTGAAAGCGGCTTTGCAGCCGGTGTTCAACCGATTGAAGATTCTGCCTTATGCGGAGTTTATTGAACCGGAATCCTGCTGGTCTTTTCCCCTTGTGCTGGATAACCGCATTGTGGCCCGTGTGAAAATCTATTTTGACGGTGTCCATGTGATGCAGGATGCTGGCGCAAACCGGGAAATGCTGTTTTACGGAAGATAAGGGCAGCTGGCAATCTTGTAAAAATGTACGGATTTTTATTATTTCCCCCCTGTGTGCCCGGCCCGGCATGTTTTGCCGGGCTTTTTTTCTGTGGCAGAGTATTTTTTACACTTTGTTGAAGATTCGGGAATGCTGTTTCATAAATTAGTGGTATACTTTAGTCAAGAAACAACTTGAGTGTGGCGGCGGGCGTCACGGGCATTTGTCAATAAACGGAAATTCCGGTGAGGCGGGTATGGTGGAAAAGTTATCCCGATACAATCACTTTTTCCAAATGGCGGATACGCTCCGGATTGTGTATAACGCCAGGACCGGTGCCGTGGTACGCCTGGACAGCCGGAGCTGGAAGCTGGTTCGGGATGGGAAATGCCGTGAGCTGGACCCGGAGGTCTCCGCCGTGATGAGGGAACAGGGGGTTCTGGTTCCCGGTGAAACAGATGAATTGGCACTGGCAATGGAGAAATACCGGCGTCTGCGGAGTGCCCGGAACAAGCTGATGCTGACAATTGCCCCGACACTGGATTGTAATTTTGCCTGCCCTTACTGTTACGAGAACCGCTTAGCCGGTACCATGAGCAAAGAGACGGCAACCCGGCTGATTGGGTTTGTTGACAGGCGGATGAAGGAAGTCCGGGAAGTTTCCGTGACGTGGTACGGAGGGGAGCCCCTGCTGGCGGCGGAAATGGTTTTGAGTGTCACAAAACGGATCCGGGCGATCTGCGGATCCCGGGGGAAGGATGTTTCGTTTTTCCTTGTTTCAAACGGTTATCTGCTGACGGAAACACTGGCATCAAAACTTGCTTCGGCGGGGATTTCCGGTATTCAAATTACCCTGGACGGCCCGCCGGAAGTTCATAACCGCCGCCGTGTCCTCCGTGGGGGAGGCGGGACTTTTCACCGCTTGCTGGAGAGTGTCCGGATTGCGGCGGAAGCATTTAAGACGGTGAAGGTCCGGATGAATCTGGACCGGGAAAACCGCGGAGAATGGGAAAAGTTGGCTGCAATACTGGAAGCCGCCGGATTATCAGGGAAAGTACGGTTTGAGATTGCCAATGTTGATGCCACCAACGAAGCCAACAGCGAATATAAAAATAAATGTTTGCACCCTGAAGAGTTTGCCTCGGAATGGGTGAATTTTGCCCGGTCCGCCTACAGGAGGGGGGAAGACGGGCTGTTGAAATTGCCGCAGATGACGGTTTGTTCAAAGGTTTCCGCGTTTGCTTATGTGATCGGCCCCGGGGGTGACATTTACAAATGCTGGAACGATGTGGGGGATCCGAAAAAGGTTGTCAGTCATGTTTCCGAGTCAGAAGCACCGGATAAGAACCGGCAATGGGCACGGTTTTCCCCGTTGCAGTGGCGGGAATGCAGAGTGTGCAGCCTGCTGCCGGCCTGCATGGGGCGATGTCCGGACCTTCTGGAAAAAAGCGGCCCGGAAACTGCCTGCGGAAGATGGAAACACTGCCTGCAGGAGGCGGTGATACTCCATACAATGTCAAAACTCAAAGGAGGGAAAAATGGAAAACCGGAAAAACAGTCTGCAATCGCTGGAGCCACAATTGGCTGTCCTGAATGACAAAACAGAGGTTGTTACGAAAGCGGGAGAAGACGGGGACACGGAACATTGCCCCAAACAGGCCCCGTGTGAACCTCGCTGAGTTGAATGTTTTGAATTTACGGGCGTGTTAAAATTACCGCAGGGGGCACCGGTTAATTGTTAAAGTTCCGCACCTTATGCAGATACTGTATCGTTGCTGTCGTATTGCTGTGTGTTTTTCCACTGTATGCCGGTTTTCCCCGCACGATCCGGCAGTGGAAGCATGAACGCTGGCAGGAGGTGGACAGCCGGTCTTTGGGCGATGTCCGATGTATCCGGCAGAGCTCGGACGGATTTCTCTGGTTTGCCACCGGTTTGGGGGCGATCCGCTATGATGGCACCCGTTTCCTTATTTTTTCCAATGCTTCCATTCCGGTTTTCAAGAGCGGATATTCCCTGTGTCTTGCCGAGTTCCCCGCCGGCAGTTTGTGGGTGGGAACCGGAAACGGACTGCTGTGCCTGAAGAACGGGAAGTGGACATATTTCGGAAAAAGAAGCGGGTTGCCGGGGAGAACCGTTATAAAGCTCCTTGCGGACAGCAAGCACAGATTCTGGGCCGGTACCGATCATGGCCTGGCATATATGAAGAAAGGGGAAATGCGCTTTCATATTTTCCCCCGTTTTCAGAACCTTTTCATTCAGGGGCTGATAGAGCTTCACCCTGGGGAAATCTGGGTTATTGCCGAGAGCCGTTTATATTCGATTCATAAAAATCATGTTTCTCAAATTGTTGTCGGTTCAAAAACAAAGAAGGTCTGGGCAATTGCAGCGGATCACCGGGGAGGTGTCTGGGTTTCCACCGATAAGGGGCTGTTTCACAGTCAAAACGGGCAGTTTGATTTTGTCCGGCTTCAGCCGGCTCTTTCGGGGAAGTCGCTGTTTCCTCTGCTGGTTACAAGGGACGGTACCTTATGGTGTGGAATTGAAGGAGTGGGAGTGGGCCGTTTAGTGGGCGCGCGCATGCAGGTATTCGGGGAAAAAGACGGCCTGACACAACAGAAGATCCTTTCGCTTTTTGAAGATCGGGAAGGAAGCTTGTGGGTGGGAACCGGCAGCGGTGTAGACCGTTTTCGCCGAACCGCTTTTTCCAGTTACGGCACTGCGGACGGCCTGCCATACCGGGTTGTTCAGAGCGTATGTGAAGATGACATCAATTTTCTTTGGGTTGCGACACAAAAGGGGGTTGTTCGGTTTGGTGCCGAGGGAGATTCGAAAGTTTTTTTGAAGGGGAAGGATGTTTTTTCTCTTTTACCGTTGAGAAACGGCCGCATATGGGCAGGGGGGCGGGGCCTTCATGCTTTGCCTGTTGAAAGCGCAGATGAGAAGCGGCTGTTTCTGAAATTTCGGAAAAGTACAATTTTTTCGATGATTCTTGCCCGGGACAAAAGCCGCTGGATTGGAACAGAACACGGATTGTTCCGAATATTCAAGGGGAAAATTCAGGTTTTTAAAAAAGTCGACGGGTTGCCTTCCGAACGGGTTCGAGTCATTCGTTCCGCACCGGACGGAACACTGTGGATCGGAACAGATGGTGGTGTTTGTCATATTATTGTCGGTGATTCGCTTCGGGTTATTCCATTGCCCGGCCGGTTGAATGACAGTTTTGTGTATGAATTGTTTGTTGAAAAAAACGGTACGGTATGGGCGGGAACGGATTTCGGTTTAAGACGGATTCGCAACAATACAATCAATGCACTAACGGTTAAAAACGGTCTGCCTTCCAATGATATTTATGCCATTCAACCGGACGGCAGGGGGAATTTCTGGATTTCGGAAGGAAACGGAATCTGTTCTGTTTCCAGAACTGCGCTGGATGTGGCAATGTCTGAAGAAAACGGAAAGGTTTTCCCGGCACTTTTCGACACCCGGGACGGACTGCCGATCAACAGTGGTTTGGGCGGTACTCAGCCGGTTTCCTGGAAAGACCGTTCGGGGGAAATATGGTTTGCCACAGTCAATGGGCTTACTGTGGTAAATCCCCGCCGTATTCCCAGAAATAAAGTTGCTCCCTTCGTTCAGCTGGAAGGCGTTCGGGTGGATGGACGGCAATGTCCTCTTCATAAGAAGTTCTCACTGCAGCCGGGCTGGAAACGCCTGAGAGTCTGCTATGCCGGCCTCAGTTTTGTGGTTCCGGAGAGGAATCGGTACCGTATCATGCTGCGGGGATTTGACAGCGGGTTTTCGGAAACATCACAAACGGAAGTGGAATATACCAACCTGGACCCGGGTGAATATACTTTCCTGGTCTATGCTGCCAATAATGATGGAGTCTGGAGTCAATCACCGGCTTCTTTCAGTTTTACTGTGGTGACGCCGTGGTGGCGCAGTCTCTGGTTTCTGGGAGTGGTACTGGTTTTGGCCGGTATTCTGATGAATCTGCTGGCAAAGGCGTTGCTGCGTTTCTGGTCTGTGATCAAACAGTGGCGTTCCACCCATGTATTTGGAAAATACCGGATAATTGAGCCGGTTGGACGCGGCGGAATGGGAACGGTGTACCGGGCAATATCCAGAAAAGATGATGAGATTGTGGCACTGAAAGTAATGGATTCGGATGTAAAAGATGAAGATGCGAGAAAACGTTTTCTCCGGGAAGGAAAACTGGGGCAGGAGATGAATCACCCCAATATTGTGAGGATTTACGACAGCGGTAAAGCAGGCGGTTCCCTTTACTATGCAATGGAATTCTGTCAGGGCATACCGCTTCGGAGCCTGATGGAAGAAGGAATGAGTATCCGGGCGGTTCTGGCGGTTTGTACGGTGCTCTGTGACGCACTTCACTACCTTCACAAAAAAGGAATTGTTCATCGGGATGTAAAACCGGAAAATGTCATGATTCTTGACACCCCGGATTTTCAATTGATTGATGAGGCGGATGATCCCGTTACCTTTGCAGGATCCTGCGTCAAGCTGCTGGATCTGGGGCTTGCCCGGCAGGCCGGTGCCACAACCCTGACCCGGACCGGCCTTGTGGCCGGAACCATTTTATACGTACCGCCGGAAAGCCTCGGAGGCAGTAAACACGCGACATCTTCAGTGGATTACTATGCTGTGGGTATTATGGCCTATGAGATGGTCACCGGGGTGGCACCCTATATCGGTGAAGACATGGCAGAGTTGATGTATGCGGTTTTATACAGAAGCCCCACCCCGCCGAAAGAGGTGGAGCCCCGGGTGCCGAAACCGGTTTCGGATTTTATCATGAGCCTTATTGAAAAGGACCCTTCCCAGCGGATTTCCGGATACGATGCGATTCAGCAGGGCTTTATGAAGGTGCTGCGTGGGCTGTAAACGGTGGCGGCGTTGCCGGTGGTAAAATCAGAGATTTCTCCATAGCAGTAAAATTCCGGAGATCAGCAGCAAAGCAGATGTAAACTGTCTGAAATGATGTTCCGGAATCCGGTGATGTGCCCGTATTCCGGCGAGAACACCAAGGAGGGCAAAAGGCAGTGTCAGAATTGCAGCGGTGAGAATCGGTAAGGTATAGAGGTGAATGGCAGCATAAACTCCTGTCCGGAAAATACTCATGGCAAGAAAAATACTGAGAAGCGCAACGCGAAAACCGGTTTTGTCCATTTTCATTGCCTTAAAATATACGATCAGGGGCGGCCCGCTGATTCCGTATATTCCGCCGAGGATACCACTGATGCTGCCGAAAAAAGGGATCCATGCCGGATTTTTCAGGGTAAAACTTGTTTTTTCTTCAAAAAACAGGTAATAAACTGCCAGAATTACTACAATTGCCCCAAGCCATGCGACCAGACCCCGGTTTGGCGCGGATTTCAACAGAAATGCCCCGGCAATCAGTCCCGGGAAAATGAAAAGGAGAAATTTTCCTGTTCTGCGGAAGTTAATGTGTTTTCTGTCTTTCATGCTGACGGTTAGTTCGGTGGGGAGGCAGAGCAGCAGGAAAAAGGGGACAAAAATATTGATATTGCCAAACAACAGTGCAAGGAGGGAAATTGTGACCATTCCTGATCCGAAGCCGATAGCGGCGTAAATGAACTGTCCGAGAAATATAATTCCCCCTACAGCGAGATACTGTCCCCAGCTCTGAAAAATTGTTTGTGAGAGTATGCCCATCTCTCCTCCGGAGAACACAGGGTTCAGCCGTTATTATACATTATGGACAAAGATGTACAGAAGTTGAAATGCAGAACGCAGTCAGGATACGCTTACCAGTTCGCACTGATACCGATTCCCATTGTGTGGGCACCGACAATGGGATACAGCATAACATGTTTTGAAATGGGCCGGGCAAAGTAATAGGCTCCGGCAATCCCGATAGCGGCACCGCGGAGTACGTCGTCATAGTCGTGAGCATGGACATGGATTCGGCTCCATCCGACATATGCTGCCAGTGCGTATGCCGGGGCGCCGAATTTCCATCCATAGCGCCGCTGGATAAATGCGGCACCGGAAAATGCAGCGGATGTATGTGCGGATACAAATGCAACTTCCGATTTACTGCCGTTTGGCCGATTGTCGTCAATGCTGAATTTCAGAACATAACTCAGTGCCATGGAAGAAAAAAATGCTTTGTAGAACTGGTTCCGGCCTTCGCCGTCGTGATAACGAAAGGTAAGCCCACAGGCTGCAAGGGGCAGCAGAACCTGAATGGCGTCTCCGGTTTTACCGGCGGTATCGTTGGCATTTACCGGGGAGATAAAAGAAAAGAGCAGAAGCATGGCGAGACAGAATTGACAGAATAATTTCATCACACACTCCTTTTAAAATGATTAAGCCGGCGGAGTTTCCTCCGCAATCAGGCGTGTTTTATTTTTGTCAATTGAGGCCGCGCTTCTTTTCCAGTTCGGCTGCCCCCTGATAGTAACTGATGGCGTTTTCAAGCAGTTGCCGGTCCGGTTGAATCCGGGTCGGAGTGAATGTTTTATTATTTATGAGATACATGCCGAATTCCTTTTTCACATCCAGAATTACCAGTTTGTTTCCCTTCAAATAACCCATTCTGGAATAGGTGGCAATCAAGGCCCGGCCGGTTGCAGGTTTCATCGCAAGAATGTCCTGTCCGAAGAATTGGCTGTCGTAAGAAATATCCAGTAAATCCAGGACAGTCGGTGTGATGTCCATTTGGCTGCACTGGGTAGTAATTTTCTGCGGTTTAATGAATCCGGGGCTGTAGATGAACAGGGGAATGTGGTAGCGGTTCACCGGCAGTGCCCGTTTGCCCATGGAGCTGGCGCAATGATCTGCCACAATGACAAATACCGTGTTTTTAAACCACGGATGGTTTTGTGCATCATCCAGAAATTTTCCGGTGGCGTAGTCGGCATATTTAACCGCCCCTTTGCGCCCGGTATGGGAAGGGATATCGATTTTTCCCGCCGGGTAGGTGTAGGGGCGGTGATTGGAAGTGGTCATAATTACGGCACAGAACGGATTTCCTCTGGCACTGGTTTTGTCAAATTCCTTCAAACAGCGGTTAAACATATCTTCGTCGCACACGCCCCAGGCATTTTCAAATGTAATTTCCTTGTCCGTCAGATCGGAACGGTCAATTTTCCGGAACCCGTTATGGGTGTAAAAATAGTTCATGTTGTCAAAGTAACCGTAGCCGCCGTAGAGAAACATCATGTCGTATCCCCGGGGTTTCAGGACGGTGGCAATGGAAAACAGGTTTTCATTGTGGGGCCGCTTGATGATGGAACGCCCCGGTGTTGGCGGAAGAGAGAGTGTGACAGCCTCCAGGCCCCGGGTGGTCCGGGTACCGGTTGCGTACAGCCGGGTGAAAAACATGCTTTTTTCAGCCAGTTCGTCGAAACGGGGCGTCAGATTGTCTTTGTTCCCGAAATGTGCCATGAAGCTTCCGCTGAGGCTTTCTTCTACAATAAACACCAGATTTTTGTGTTTTTCCGGCCCCTCTTCCGTTAATTTCTGTGTGATATTGGCGGGATTCGTGGAAACGTAGGTGCCATCCGGTTCTTTCAGCAGATTGCGCAGCCGGGGAAAGAGGACTTTTTTTCGGATTGTGGGATAGAAGGCATCATAATTCAGGCTGTTGTCCCGGAAAGCGGCAAAAAAATCATAAATTCCGTTTTCCGCCAGTGTGTTGTCATAATTGTTGGTGGAAAAATGAGACCAGTCCTGTTCCACAAACAGAAAGCTGAGTCCGGACAATGCCAGAATCAGAAAACCGGAAGTCAGCCTTTTCTTCCATGTCCCCGGTGTGGAGATTGCGGTAAAAATATATTTTTTGAGTGCCAGTGTAATGGAGACGGAAATGACCAGGATCGTGAGAAGCAGCGGAGTCATGGGATAGGATTCCACAATGTTTTTTACCACTTCCCTTGTGTATACCAGATAATCCACCGCGATAAAATTGAACCGGACACCGAATTCTTCAAAGAAGAAATATTCCGCAGCGGCGTTGAACAGAATTACATAGGTAAAAAAGGCGAAACAAAATAGAACAAACCAGCGCAGCACCGCTGTTTTCAACAGCTTGTCCGGTACCAGCATCAGAAACAGTGTAAACGGAATGCAGAAATATATCAGCGTGACGATGTCGAAGAAAAAACCGATTCCGAAAATTCCCAGAAACCGCCCCACTGTCAGATCAAGCCTGTGAAAGGAGATTCCCAATAAAAATACCCGTGTCAAGAAAGAAACAATCAGAAATATTGCCGCAAATAGAAGCAGCGCCGCAAAACGGTTTTCTTTCCAAATCTTTTGCATTAAAAAACCTCCAACCCTTGTTTCAGAATCCGAGTTAGGGTCACTCACGTATCAGAATATCACGATTCGAACAAAAAATATCAGGACGTATATTTTTTAACGGTAAAAAATGAGCGCTTTCATTCACCGGTTTTGCTCTTCCGGTCTTTCAAAGCAAAAACATTGATAACGCGGGGGGGAATCTGTATGATGAGGCGGGGAGGAGGAAATGGGATTTTTCTGGAAACAGGGCTCCAAAGCGGACAGTCTTCATGACCTGATGCAATATCATGTGCAGGAAGTGCTCCTGGTTTCCAGTATGTATGATGCTTTCCTTCTGGAAGAAGACGGCCGCTTGTCCCACCGGGTTTTCGGCGATTTTATGGACCTGGACCTGCACCATATTCCGAGAATTACCCGGGTTTCCAGTGCCAGTGAGGCGCTGGAAGCGCTGGAGGCGGAAAACTTCGACCTGGTCATTACCATGCCCCGGCTTTCCGACATGAGCCCGTTTCAGTTCGGAACAAAGGCAAAGGAAATCCGTCCGGGCCTGCCCATTGTTCTTTTGACATATGCCCCGGTTCAAAGCCGGGTTTTGAAACAGATCCGCCGTCACGACAGTATTGATAAAATCTTCTACTGGTTCGGGGATTCCAAAATCTTTCTTGCCATTATCAAATCCATTGAAGATATGAAAAATCTTGAAAGTGACAGCCGTTACGGAGTAAATATTATTCTTGTGGTGGAGGATTCTCCCTGGTACTATTCGGCTTTTCTCCCCATGCTGTACACCGAAATTATCAAACAGACCCGGCGGATTGTGTCTGAGGGGGCAAATGACGTTCAGCGGATGCTCCGAATCCGGGCCCGTCCCAAAATTGTCAGTGCGGAGACTTTTGAAGAAGCAAAATCCATTGTGGAAACTTACAAAGGCCGTCTTCTCGGTGTGATTTCGGATATTCGCTACCCCAAAAACGGGAAAATGACCCGGGATGCCGGTTTACAACTGGTTCGTTTGATTCGGGAAGAGATTCCGGACCTTGGAATTGTACTTCAATCCTCGGAGCAGCGGGTTGAAAGAGAAGCAAACAAACTGGGTGTCCGGTTTATCAATAAAAATTCTCCGACTCTGTTGGAGGAATTACAATCTTTTATGCTGGAAAACTTCGGTTTTGGCGATTTCGTCTTCCGAATGCCGGACGGGCGTATTGTGGGGCGGGCGCGGACTCTCCGGGAGTTCGGGGCGGTTCTGCGGCAGTTGCCGGTGGAATCCCTGCTGTACCATACCAGCCGAAACCATGTGTCTATCTGGCTTCGGGCCCGGACAGAGTTTGACCTGGCGGAAAAACTCCGTCCCAGAAAAGTATCCGATTTCGAGACCATTGAAAAATTACGCCAGTACCTGATTGAATCCATCGAATTCTCCATATCAAAAGAACGATCCGGTATTATCTCCGATTTCAGTGCCAGCGAACTTCAGGAAGAAGACAACCAGTTTTCCCGGATCGGAAGCGGTTCCATGGGGGGAAAAGCCAGGGGTGTCGCTTTTATGAATGCGATGATGCTGAAGAGCGGTATACAGGAACGCTACCCCGGTGTGCGGATTCGTACCCCGGCTACTTTTGTGATCTGTACCGATGTGTACGGGGATTTTCTCCAGCAGGGGAATCTCCGGGACCGGGCATTTTCCGCCACAACAGATGAAGAAGTTTTCAGGATGTTCCGGGAGAGTTACATTCCTTCGGCTGTGGAGAAAGACCTTCGTTCCCTTCTGATGAAAATTCGTCACCCCATTGCCGTTCGCTCTTCCAGTCTGTTGGAGGATTCCCAGGCATTGCCCTTTTCCGGTGTGTACAAAACCTACATGCTGCCCAACAGCCACCCGAATCTGGAAGTCCGTTACCGCCAGCTGGTGACAGCCATTAAAATGGTGTACGCCTCCGTATTTTCCATGGCTGCCAGGCAGTACGTGTCCAATTCAAATTTCCGGGTGGAAGAGGAGCAGATGGCGATTCTGATTCAACGGGTCAGTGGAATTCGCTACGGGGAACTCTTTTATCCCACTGTTTCGGGGACCGCTCAATCCTACAATTTTTATCCTTTGTCTCATTTGAATCCACACGACGGAATTATGAGTCTGGTGATGGGGATTGGAAAATCAATCGGCCGGGACCGGGTTTTTCGTGTTTCTCCGGCGAATCCTGCAATCAATCCTCTCTTGCGAAAACCCCTGGAACTTCCGGCAAAGACCCAGCGAAAATTTTTTGCTCTGCATGTCGGGGCGGACATCCCGGAGTTGCCGATAGACGAAAATGCCAACTTGCTTCACCTTCCTTTGGACCGTGCGGATCAAAGAGGGGTGCTGTCTGCTGTTGCCAGTGTCTTGAGTTTAGAGGCGGGGACACTGGACGATAATTTTATGTTTGCCAGGGGGAAACCTGTACTGACTTTTTCTAAACTGCTGAAGGGGAAATTCTTCCCTTTTCCGGAATTGATTCGGGAAATTCTGGACCTGGGGGAACAGGCGGTGGGGACACCGGTGGGAATTGAATTTGCGGTGAATCTCTATCCGGACGGCAGGCGGAGGCCGGAGTTCAGTTTTTTGCAGATCCGCCCTCTTGTTGCGGGGAATGAGTTCGGAGAAATCAACACGGAAACAATACCACGGAAAAGAATCTTCTGCCGGTCCGGGCAGACCATGGGAAACGGTCTTGAAGACAAAATTCACGATTTGATTTACATTGACCCGGAACATTTTTCCCCGGAAGCCACCCGGGAAATCGCTGCGGAGCTGGGGGAGTTCAACCGGAAACTGGAGGCAGAAGGACGAAACTGTATCCTTATCGGCTTCGGCCGCTGGGGAAGTTCGGATCCTTCGCAGGGCATACCTGTGAATTGGACAGCTATTTCACAGGCACGGATATTGGTTGAAGCCAACCTGAAGGATTTCAAAGCCGATGCATCCAGGGGAAATCACTTTTTCCAGCATATGCTTGCCAATAAACTGGGATATTTTTACGTCAGCGGAGAGGGAGACGATTTTGTGGATTGGGACTGGCTCAGAAATCAACCGGTATTTCGGGAAGGAAAATTCCTTCGTCATCTCCGATTCAAAAAATCCCTTGTATCCAGAATAGACGGAAGAGCTTCAAAGGGTGTATTACAGAAACCAAAGGGAACATTCAATGGCAGAAAATAAAAAAAGCCGGAAAATGTTCCGGCTTTTCCGTTGATAGTCTGGTTTTTCAGTAGCGGTCGCGGTTCCGGTTGTCTTCTCTGGGTTTGGACACGTTCACCCGAAGGGCGCGGCCTTTGAAATCAGCGCCGTTCAGCGCGGCAATGGCGGCTTCCGCTTCTTCATCAGTTGCCATGTCCACGAAGCCGAAGCCCCGGGAAAGACCGGTTACACGGTCGGAAATGATACGGACGGACTCAACAGTTCCGTGCTCTGCGAACAGGTTCCGAAGTTCATCTTCGGAGGCGGAGTAGGGAAGATTCCCCACATAGAGAGACTGAGACATTCAAGCACTCCTCAAAAAATGATTCTAAACGGCAACCGTTCCCGAATCATCCGGAACTCCGGCAACCGTCTTTATCAAATTAGCATGATACGGAGAAATGTGCAAGAAAAATGCAAATTTTGCCGGACAGGGATGTTCCCCGTTTAACTTACAAAAACAACCCTGCTCTTCGCAGACGACCGAAAACAGGGAAACAGGCCGGAATGGCATAAAATTCTATTCGTTCTTTAGAAAAACGTTAGCTTAAAGAAGGTATGCGGTCAATATACCCAGTTTGTTGAATTCCTTGTGAGCGATTGCAGACCCTGTTATACTGAATAAGGAAACGGGGGAAGAAATATACGATGATTGTCAGCAATAAAGGGAAAAGGCTTCAATTACCGGATTTTTTGATCCCGGGGGCCGCTCGGTCCGGCACAACCAAACTTTTTGACAGCCTGTCCCGGCATCCCTCTCTTTTTTTCCCCGAACAAAAAGAGCCGACGTTTTTTTCCCTTTGGAAACGTCCTTTTCCAAAGGAATGGAAAGGGGAATCGGGACTTATTCCGACTGACTGGCAGTGCAATACTCTTGATGATTATTTGAATCTGTTCAATAAGGCAAAACCCGGCCAGCTCCTGGGAGAAGGGTCTGTCTGGTATCTGTATGATCATGCCACTGCAATCGCGAATATTCTGGAACTGTATGGTGCTGCCGCGCGTGATTTGAAAATTCTCATCATGCTCAGAAATCCGATAACCCGGGCATGGTCCCATTATCTGCTGAAAACTGCATTTCAGCGGGAACCACTGTCCTTTGAGGAAGCCATTAGCGAAACAACAATCACACGCCGCTTGGCGGATAATATGAACTACACGTATGATTACATCGGTTTCGGGCGTTATGCTGAGCAGATAAATGCCTGGACACAGGCTTTTCCCCGCTGCAGGGTCTGGATTTTTGAAGAGTTTTTTCAGAACTTGCCCAAGCACATGAAACAAATTGCGGATTTCCTTGAAATTCCGATGGATCCGGTATTGCTTTCAAAACGAAAAATCAACCCGTCCGGCCGCTTGCGTGGGTCTGCAGCTCAGTGGATTGCCCACGGAATTTTAAAGCCCAGCCGATGGAAAAGCGCTTTGAAAAAAGTTCTCCCTTATCCGGTGCGGCGGAAAATGAAACTGAAGATGTGGAAGAGGCTTACCCGGCCGGAGCCGATGCCGGATTCTTTCCGCAGGAATTTGACTGAAATATACAATCCGGAGATTGATCGGTTGGAAGAATTACTGGGCCGCTCGTTGTCCATCTGGCGGGGGTCGGTATGACGGCGGTAAACGGAGCCAGGGTGAGAGTGTGCCTTGTCTGTTCCACCGGCGGACATCTGCTGGAGCTGTTCCGGATGCGGTCTGCCTGGGAACAATCGGACTGTTTCTGGGTCACTTTTGACGGTCCGGATTCCAGGTGTTTGTTGAGAGATGAACAGGTCGTTTTCGCATATTGCCCCACCAACCGGAACCTGATTAATCTGATTCGCAACACATGGGTGGCAATTCGTACTTTGAAGCGGCAGCATCCGGATGTGATTCTGACCACCGGTGCCGGCATCGCTCTTCCGTTCGCGTATGTCGGGAAACTGATGGGTATCCCAACCGTATATGTAGAGTCTTACACCCGGATTTCCGGTTTTTCGTTAACCGGAAAATTGATTTATCCCATTGCCGAACATTTTCTGGTCCAGTGGCCCGAACTGGCTGAACAGTACCGGAAAGCGGAATTCGGGGGTCAGGTAATATGAATGTTTTTGTTACCGTCGGCCTGGAAAGAAAACCATTCAGCCGTTTACTCAAGGCAGTGGATGAGGCGGTTTCCCGTAACTGGCTTCCTCCGGACACTTTTGTGCAGTATGGACATACCCCGTTTCCATCACCGCATTGTAAAGCAGCCCGCTTCCTCAGTTTTGATCAATTAAAGGATGCAATTCAAAAAGCCGATCTGGTCATTTCACATGGCGGGGTCGGGTCGGTTCTCCTGGCCCTGGAAGCCGGTATTATTCCCCTTGTGGTTCCCAGACAGTCCGGCCTCGGGGAGCATGTGGACAATCACCAAACCGAGTTTGTGCAAAAAATGGAAGAGCGGGGAAGAGTTCTCGCTGCTTATACCATCAGGGAATTCAATAGAATACTGGAAAGCAGGGAATGGAAACATACCATTATAAAACTGAAACCGCACCAACCGGAAATAATTGGCAGGCTGCGGGCGATTCTGCAAAATCGGGAAGGAGATTCTCATTGAAAATAAATTTTTTAATTCGAAACGGATTCAACCTGTTGTTTCGAAAAAAGCTGGTTTTTACCTTTGACCGGATTTTACTGACAGCCGAAAACCTGTCCCGAAAAAAACGATGGAACCTGTTGAAAATCGGACTGAACCGCCTGTTTCCAATAGCCAGAACCATGGGGCGTCCCTATATGGCTCACATTTCCCCGTCCAATCTCTGTGACCTCAATTGCCGGCTCTGTCCGGCAAAGGACGAGACAACGCGGGCGCGGATGCTTCTGCCGCTGGATACGTTCAAAAAATTTGTGGATGAAGCGGGAGATACCCTGATTTACATTATTCTCTGGAGTTGGGGAGAACCGATTCTGAATCCGGACCTTTCAAAAATGATTCGCTATGCGGCTGACCGTAACATCCTTACCGTCACCAGCACCAACCTGAATCAACTGAACGAAAGTCGTGCGGAAGAACTGATACATTCCGGTCTTTCAGCACTGATTATAGCAGTGGACGGCACCACGGAGGAAAGCTATGCCGCTCAGCGTGCAGGCGGCAGTTTGAATCGCGTTCTGAACAATGTCCGTATGCTTGTTGAAGCCAAGAAAGCCAATGGCGGCAGTGGGCCGCTGCTGAATTTGAGGATGGTGGTTTCCAGAGACAATGAACACGAAGTGGAAAAATTCCGGGAAATGGCAATCAAACTCGGGGTGGATCTGGTCAGTTACAAAGCATTTTCCACGCGGCAGGACGGCTCGGCTGATCCTGAAAATGACCGTCGGTTCGCACCGCGGCAGGAGCGGTTCAGATGGTATCAATACGGGCGGGGATTTCGTACTGATACCGGAAAAGGTAAATACCGGTGCCGGTTTCCCTGGACCAAACCCACCCTGTTTCCGGACGGGGAAATTATTTCCTGTGAGTTTGATCTCCATTATCAGCATGCTTTCGGGAACATTAACAACTGTCATTTTGATGAAATCTGGTTCTCCCCCGAGGCCGAGGACTTTCGTAAACGTTTTCAGCAGAACAGGGACAGATTCCTGTTCTGCCGCAACTGTGTGTACGATTACCGGTCATTTGACGGATGCGTTTTAAGTGCGGAACGGCTCAATGGAAGCAGGTAACACCCGGCAATTACCAAAGATCAGTGTTGTCGTTATCACAAAAAATGAGGAAAGGAATATTGCGAGATGCCTGGACAGCCTCATGGCACAGGACTATCCGATAAACCTCTGGGAATGTATTGTCGTGGATGCCTCTGTAGATCGCACTCCGTCCATTGTGGCGGAATACGCATCCGTTCGGCTGATCCGAAGCAATGCGGGGTTCAGCCGACAGCGGAACAGCGCGCTGGAAGCTGTCCGTTTTGATGTTGTTGCATTTGTGGATGCCGACACCTGTATCCCTGCCGGCTGGTTAATGGGAATTGCAGCCGGTTTTGCCCGCCATCCTGAGGCCGGAGGTCTTGCCGGGGATTCGTTCCCGCCACCGGGGACGGATTGGATGGGCCGCTGCATCGCAGCAGTGGGGCATCCCGGCGGCGGATCACTCGGATTGGACGCAAACCTTGAGGGGATTCGGGAAGGGATAGCATTTATTCCGGGATGCAACGCTGCCTTCCGGAAGGCGGCGTTGGATGCCGTGGGGGGGTACAGCCTTGATTTTGAGTATGGTGGAGAAGACGTGGATATCAGCCGGCGTCTACGGGCGGCCGGGTACTGTTTGGAATATGAACCGGCAATGGGAATTTATCATCAACCCCACAGCCCCTTGCCGGTCTATATAAAATGGAATATTGGTGTTGGACTCACCAAATATTCTCTCAACCGGCCAACGGCAAAAGAAATGATTCTGGAGCCCGGCTCCCCGCTCTGGGCTGTTTCAGCTTTTATTCTGCTGGGATTCATTTTTTTCGTTCACCCTGTGTTTGCCATTGCCGGGGTTGCATGCCTGCATCTTATTTTACAGCTGTATCTGCGGAAACAATCCCTTCCCTATCGCCTGCTATTGCGGCGGCGGGAAAAAGTTTGTCTGGACCCCTTTTCCATCTGGATTGTCGTTCCGGTTCTTGTGTATATCCGCCAGTTGTTTATGAACATCGGGATGTGGAAATGCCGAAATATGTTGAAAAATGAGAAAACGGATCTGTAACTTCGCTTTGAATTCCAATCAGCCTTTCTTTCCATAAAACCACTGCTGCTGGTAAAATAAAGACATTTCATCTGAAAGATGAAATGAATAAAGGAGTGAATGTAGAGATGACAATACGAAAGCTAAACCACATACCGGTCATTATCAGCAGAATTCCCCATACCCGGGCGGCGACAGTGAGTATCTGGTTCAACCGCGGAGCACGGGATGAAATTTTCCCCGGGGAACACGGACTGACCCATTTTCTGGAACACATGGTATTCAAAGGTAGTGAAACCCGGACCGCGACAGACATCTCCCGTGAAATTGAGCGGGTGGGCGGGGACCTGGACGCCTTCACGTCCAGAGACCAGCTCTGCTTTATCGCACGGGTGCCGGCGGAGAAACTGGAACTGGGATTTGACCTGCTCACAGATATGCTGACCCGGCCCTCATTCCGTCCGGAAGACGTGAAACTGGAAAAATCGGTGGTCCGGGAAGAAATCCGGATGATGAAAGATGACCCGGACGACACCGGCGACGAACTGTTCATGGCCGCTCTTTACCCGGAGGCGGTACTGGGGCGTTCCATCCTCGGTACCGAAACCACCGTGGATTCCTTCACCCCGGAAATGCTCCGGGAAATGCTGCGCCGCTGCATGAGCAGAGGCAAACTTGCGGTGAGTGTAGCAGGAAACGTCAGTGAAGAAGAAGTTATCAGGCTGGCACATCCGCTGCTGGAATCGGTAAAAGAGGATTTTCCGGATTCCGGGAATAACCCGGTGCAGCCATTTTGTCCCGGTCGGAAAACAATAAGCCGGGAAGGCATGACAGCCACAAACCTCTACATGGCATGGCCCCTTCCCGCCCCTTCCCTGCAGTTGCAGCAAACCGTCTCCATCCTGAACAATGTGTATGGCGGGGGGATGAGCTCCCGGCTGTTTCAGAAAATCCGGGAAGAAAGCGGATTGGCCTACATGGTATTTTCAAGCCCCACCTTTTTCCGGAAAGAGGCACATCTCTACGTCAACGCCTCCACCGCACCGGAAAACGCCGAAAAAACAATGGAAATTATGCGGAAAGAAGCGTTTTCCCTGAAAGACACCCTCACCGAAACAGAAGTGGAAGACGGCCGGAACCAGCTCATCGGGCGCCTGGAACTGTCTCTGGAAACCTCCACCAGCCAGGCCATGTGGGAAGGAAGGAACTTTCTGCAATACGGCCGGGCCGTTGCTCCTTCCGAGGCACTGGACATTATAAAGAATATTTCCTACCATGAAATCCGGGAACTTGCGGCGGAAATATTTTCGGAAGAAAAACTTGCCGCACTGATTTACGGAAATATCAGCGGAATTAAAAACAGAAAATAAAACAATGGAGCCAAACAGCATGAAAGAAATTCAAATCCGGGTTAAACAACTGCCCCACAGCCGCAACCTGCCTCTGCCGGACTACGCCACCGCAGGTTCATCCGGAATGGACCTGCTGGCTGCGGTGGAAACCCCGCTGGACCTGGCTCCCGGAGAAGTGAAAGCCATTCCCACCGGACTGATCTTTGAAATTCCGGCCGGGACGGAAATTCAGATACGGCCCAGAAGCGGCCTGGCGCTGAAACACGGGATCACCTGCCTCAACTCTCCGGGTACCATTGATGCCGACTACCGGGGCGAAGTGAAAGTAATCCTTGTCAATCTGGGAAAACTTCCGATGAAAATCGAACGGGGAATGCGCATTGCCCAGGCGGTTCTGACACCGGTTTTCAAGGCCCGCCTCATTCCCGCAGACGGACTCACCGAAACCGGCCGGGGCGACGGCGGCTTCGGAAGCACCGGAATATAGGGCAGCGATGATATACCTTGACTTTGCCGCCACCACACCGGTCTCCGTACCGGTTCGCGAAAAAATAACGGCGGTTTTGACGGAACATTCCGGTAACCCCTCCTCTCCCCACCGTCCCGGCATTGAAGCGGCTAAAATCGTAGAAACAGCCCGTCTTGATATCCTTCGGGCAGCCGGGCTGGAAAACAGCCACCGCCTGATTTTCACGTCCGGGGGTTCCGAAGGCAACAGTCAGGTGCTTATGAACCTGCTGACTGTCGAAAAAAGAGCTGGAAACATCGTAGTATCCGCCGTGGAACACAACTCTGTCCGCAGCCTTTTACCCCGGCTGGAGCGGGCCGGCATTGAAGTTCGGGTGCTCCCGCCGGGCCCGGGCGGCACATTGACACCGGAAGCGGTTCTGGCCCGGACAGACAGTGAAACCCGCCTCGTCTCCATCATGGCTGTCAACAACGAAACCGGCTTCATCTTTGACATTGCCGCCATCGCCGGGGTACTGAAAAAACAGTTTCCCCGTGTCCGTATCCACAGCGATTTTGTGCAGGGATTCATGAAAATACCGGCAACCCTGCGGGAACTTGACTTTATTACCGTTGCTGCCCACAAAATCTACGGCCCGAAGGGGACAGGGGCGTTGATTTTTCAGAATAACCGTCTTGTCTCTCCCCTTATCGGAGGCAGCCAGGAGGGCGGACTCCGGGGCGGCACCCAGAACGTGCCGGGCATTGCCGGCTTCGGGGAAGCTGTCCGGTTGCTTGCGGGAAAAATTGAGGAAAATCTGGCGCAGGTTTCCCGGTTGCGGGCTGCCTTTCTGAAAGAAATGCTGAAACATTTGCCTCTTGTTCAGGTGGTGGAAAGCAAAAACAACAGCCCGTACATCCTGGGCCTCACCGTTCCGGGAATAAAATCCGAAGTGGTGATTCGGATGCTGTCTGAAAAAGGTATCTTTATCTCCGCCGGCTCCGCCTGTTCCACTAAATCCCGGCTCCGCGGCTCCGCAACCACACCGCCGAAATACTGGGGTTGAATCCGGACGAATTTCTCCGTATCTCCTTCTCTCATTTTCTGGACATTTCAGCAGTCGAAGCCGCTGCCGCTGCCATTGCCGCCGCCTGCACCCAATTCCTGAAAATGACGGGGAGATAAAACAAAAGAACCGGAAAAGGTCTTGCGTGCAGTTGCTGAAGGCCGAATCAGAATATTTCCCCGTCCCGGGAAGCCAAATAAACGCACAGAAGAAAACGGTTTTGTCCCGGTGGAGACACGGGAGAATATGCGAATTGGGAATTAATTGCTGCCCGGGGATTTCCAATCCTGATTTTTACATTCCGTTTAAGCCCATCAGCCACTGGTGGTTGTCATCACCATTCAATTCAAATCCCACAAGGGGAACATCGGACAGCACTTTCAGATAAGTTCCCCCCGGAGGGACAGTTCCGCCGAAAATATCCCGAACCAGTACCACATGTTTCTGCAGGGGGGCCAGATGTAATGCGGCTAATCCGACAGTTGTGCCGTCTGCAGTGAGAATGCTGACAGTGATGTCGTCTGCCGGATTTGTTTTGTCGGGGTTCAGGAGGGCAAGACCGCACCATTTTCCGTTTTCTCCGTCTGTCGCCCATGGGAATACCATGAAAACGGATGGTTCGGACACAGCTTCCAGTCCGGTTGACAGGTCTTCCTGAAACCCGGCCCGTGAACCGAATATCTCCAATCCGGTCAATGGCTGATTACTTTCGACACGAATCCATGCCGCTTTCGGGTTTAATGGTTTGTCGAAGAAGTTTTCCACGAGGTCCACCCGCCGGGTTTGCCCCGGCAGGGAAAAGGTTGTGGTTCCGGCGCAGGTCCCGGTATCCGGGATTGTATACCCGTTGGTGTCAAAAGCTGTTAGTTTGACGGTTGCGGACTCGTTCCCGGGGTTGATCAGCGAGATTCCGGTCCACCAGAATCCGGTAATATCAATATGGGGAAAATAAAAGGTACAGGCTGTTTTGCCGGAGAGGCGAAGGGCTGCCGCCTGATGCAACTTGTCCACACGGTAGAATATTTCAGCCCCTGCAAGAGAGGTTGCGTTTCCTTCAAATATTCCCCAGCCCCCTTGAAGCAGGCTCTCGTCCATAAGCCGGATGAATCGGTCGTGATAGCCTCCCTCCGGAGGAGTGTGTTCGTTCACCGTTACTTCATTCCCGGCTGCGATGAATGTTAAGGGCAGAGGTGTGCTGCTGCAGTTTACGATACCTGTGAAGGTGTTCCAGTAGTTTCCTTCATCCACGTGAGGGACAAGGAGCAGTTTGTCGGTTTCAATTGAAGCCGGACATGCTGCCGCAGCCCCGTTTTCTCTATCTCGGTATTCGGCCCAGGAATGAAAAGCCCCGTTTC
>JAADGL010000042.1 GCA_013152385.1 Acidobacteriota bacterium | reverse complement strand
GTTGGTTTTGATGGAACGCCGGTGCCGGCTGGGGAAGTGGTAGTAGCTGAGGGTTTCGTGGCGGGCTGCACGGGTTTGCCGGAAGGGTGGTTGTTATTCCGGTTTCGTTTAAGGGATTTTGTGTCCGTTCTTTTCTGCTGTTCCGAGTTATTATGAAATTTATATGGTTTATCCGTCTGCTTTTGGATGTCCAATCCGGAGTTATACGTTTTTTATGTGTGCCGGAGAGGAACCTTGACAGGCGGAGGGTGGTGTCATATTCTGTATGCACAATGAAAGAGGAAAATCGGTTTTTGGGGGAAGGACGGAATTTGACGGGGCCACGGGCGAAGTTCCGGGAGTGTCCGAGGTGTGGTTTTGAGCAGGACAATGCCGGCAGGGAGTGTGTTCGATGCGGGGTGGTTTTTGAAAAATACAGGCCCTTTTCCGGGAAAAACCGTCATTCTGTTTCCCGTTCATTATCAGGTGAAGGGCGCGGTTTTTTTTCCGCAACGAATATCGGAACTTTCCTGTTCCGTGTTAATCCGGAAGTGGAAATGCCGGGGCTTGCGGGCCGGGGATTGGTTCTGGTGGTTTTGTTTTTCTGGGGGCTTCGGCTGATTTTTTCTCCCATTCAATCCAATGCGGCGGGGAATTCGTTTCTTCATCTGATTAATCTTCCGTTCCATGAAGCGGGACATGTGTTTTTCCGTCCTTTCGGGCGCTTAATTATGTCCGCAGGGGGGGCAATCGGCCAGCTTCTGGTCCCTTTTGTGTGTTTTCTGGTGTTGTTATTTAAAACCCGTGACCCTTTTGGTGGAGTCGTCACTTTTTGGTGGTTCGGTGAAAATTTTCTGGATCTGGCACCTTATATTAATGATGCCCGCAGCCTTGTTATGCCTCTGGTGGGTGGAAGTACGGGGCGTACCGCCCCTTACGGGTTTCACGATTGGCAGTTTATTCTCACTGAGACGGGTCTTTTGAAGTATGATCATTTTCTGGCCCGGACTATGTGGTTGGCGGGAACAATAATTATGCTTTGTGCTGTTTTCTGGTGCTTTTTTCTGCTTCTGGCGCAGTATCGGGCGCTGAAAACCGGATGATTTTCATTTTTGCAGAGGATAGAGCAAAAATCCTGAGATGATGTAGAGGGAGTTGACAGTTCAACCGGATTAGGCTCTTTTTTGATGGAATATTCGGGGAAAAGTGCGCCAAGTCACTTGTTTTTTTTAAAATTCTAATTATATTTTAAATAAAGAATGAAAATGTAATTGAGGGGAGGGGGAGATGAAAAAGTATTTTTTTATCATTCTGATGGCAGCAACTTTTCTGTTTTCTTTTCGTTTGGCGGCAGATGTTTATTATTTGCCGCATATCCATACGACGAGTGATGTATGGGAAACTTATTTGGTTGTGGATCCGGTTTTGAGCGGGGGTTCTTATTATAAATTGACTTTATATGACGATTCCGGAAATGTTACAGCTACCCGGACCGGGACAGTTGCCTCCAATACTGAACTTCGAATTTCTTTGCGGCCGCTGGGCGGAACCTGCGGCATGTTTGTTACAAAAGGATATCCGGTAAGGGTACGGCTGGCTTATGTTGCCAAAGATTCTTCAGGCGGAGGAACCGCAGAGTTTCCACTGGAAACGGAGCTGTCACGGCAGTTGTTGCTTACGCTGTCAAATTATTACGATAAACTTAACTGGAGCGGGTTCGCCCTCTTCAACGGGTCGGACAGAGATGTTTCAATCGAAGCGAAGGG
This sequence comes from Acidobacteriota bacterium, assembly GCA_013152385.1. GTDB lineage: Bacteria > Acidobacteriota > Holophagae > Thermotomaculales > Thermotomaculaceae > UM-FILTER-49-7. The sequence goes on along the minus strand of JAADGL010000042.1, from coordinate 76,870 downwards.
AATGAAGGATGGAGATGTTGTTATCACAAAGTCATTTGATATGAAGGCTCATAGCAAGGTGGTGGATTATTTTGACCATTTCTTTAATTTAAGCAGTTTTACGGATATTGATTCGGTTGTGTTCTCCACCGATTATCCGGCTTTAACCGGGATTGTGATTTCGGGAAAGGATAATGATAAGTTGCTGTTCTCCGCTTCCCGGAATACGAATCCGGCACAATCCATAAATAATGAGGAATTTTTTGACGGCTTTGTTTTTCCCGTTGCTTTGGCAAGGTTGAGTCCCGATGAGTATTTTACGCTGAGTTTTCATGATAATTCAGAGTATTTGAGAAAGGTTTACGGTCAGAGTTTCGGTGAGTTTAATTTGGGAACGCATCTGTGGGGTGAAGATTTGCTTGCTTCTTCCGACGGGCAGAATCTTCTGGTTGTCGGAACGAATGACAGTGGTAAATTTGTCGTAAGAAAAATTTCTCAGGCCGGGGAAACCCTGTGGGAGACGGAAGTGGGAGATGTTGCGAATTACAGTACTGATGTTGATGACGCAAATATTGTGGGGCAGGCAATAAATGGGTCCGTCATTGTCGCTTTTCATGATAATTCTCAGAACCAGGGTGTAATTAAAGTGCTGAATGAAACTACGGGGGCTGTGACGTTTACAAAAACAGATTTGGCCTCAAGCGCGAAGTTTTATAGTGCTTTTGTTTACAACGGCAATGTCGGTTTGGCATTTGTATATGAGTCGGGTTCAAAGTATCTTTTCCAATTTCTGTTTATTGATAAAAATGGAAATCAGGTGAAACAGATTGTCGGCAATTCACCTGTAAGCCCCGACCGTGCGAATGTGATGTTCAACGTTTTTGGCAATGGAGATTATATTTATGCCTGTTTTGGCGCAAATCTTTCAGATGGATCCCCGATAGTTTTTACCAGCTTTTCTGTTTATGCCATGGCGGTTCCCTATTCAGATACCGATTTTACAAACGCCACAATTCTTCCGCTTCCAAATCAATTTTTGCCGAAGGGGTCAAAGGTTTTTTCAGGTTTGTCTCAAAGTTTTTCCACAGACGCCGATGAAAGCTGGATAATTATCACATCTCCTTTGTATATAGATTTATTCAGCAGCAAATATATTATTAACATGAAGAATCAGCTTCCCTTGTCTATTTACAATTTTTGCGATCTTCCTTACCGTGTCCGCGGGGTTTGCGATGTGATGGGGATGTTTTTGATTGAAGCGGAACAATTGCAGTGGATTGGCAGTTCTACATTCAGGACAAAACTCATTGAAAAGACGTTAATCGGGAATAATTTATTGAGTTTTTGATGATTCTCCGCTGTTTAAGGCAGGATGAGGCGCTTTCCCCCATCCTGACATTTTTGCTGTGAAGAGTTGCGGTGCTGTTCCTGTGCCTGTTGCGGGAGCCGACAGTGGTTTTCCGTTTGCTTTCCAAGGGAAAGCTGTCCGGCGCTTGACCGTTCGGAAGGGGTGGGGTAAGATGGTTGAAAACGGAACGAGGGGCATTATGAACGAATTAGTTGAATTGCTTGCAAATTTCATCAATACAAAAATTGAACAGAGCCTGCAGGATTTTAAAAAGGAGATTTCTGAGGTCCCCGTAAAGAGTCAGGGCGTTTCTTCAGAAGAACTGGAGCGGATGCTGGAGGTGCTGAATCAACATGAGGAGCCGGAGAAGGGATATCTGGTTGAGGCAATGGCCCGCCTTGGCGGTATTGAAGAAGAATGGGCCGGAATTTCGGACCAGGTAAATCTTATTGAGTCGTTTCTGAAAATCTGTGGCGATTTTTGTGATTATAACGGTTTTTTCATTTTTAAAGGAGACGGCGCAAGCTGTTATGACGCAACTTCACATAAGGTTTTTCCCCAGAAAGGGATGGTGGTTCAGGTGGAACGTTTCGACCGGGTAATGGCCTTGGCGGATTCCCCTCTTCCCGGTGAAATTAAGGATCAATTTAAGGAAATCAGCGATGTCTATGTGTTGCCGCTGACATTAAAGTTTAAACCGGCGGGTTTTGTGCTGACGGTTTTAAGTGAGAGCGGGTTGCTGGATTTTATGAAGACGGTGGTTTCACTGATGTCCAGAGAGTTGACCCTGATGCCGTATAAGGCAAAAGCACTTTTGGCTAAAACAGCAGCAGCCCGGGATTCTTCGCCGTCGGTACAAAGTAAGGCTTCTTCCGGTTCCAGAGCTTCAATTTCAAGTATCGGGATGGAGTCTCCCCTTGAACGGGCGATTCGCTATGCCAAACTGCTGGCTTCGGAAATCAAACTTTATAACGAAAAAGCGGTGGCCCGCGGTTTACAGGAAGGAGGTCTGCGGAAACTTTTGTCTGTGGATATTGAACGGAGTTTTAATTCATTTCGCGAACGGTTTCCCAATTCCGAGGAGATTCCCGACCGGATTTTTGATGAAGCCCTGATTCAATATGTGGCGAACGGAAACGCGGATCTCATGTGAAGGCTGCCGGACTCGTGTCAGTTTTGTTATGCCGATGTTTCAATACCCGATTGATTTTTATGGGAGTTTTCCGGAATGTCCCGTACCATAATGGAAAAGAGATCTTTTCACGGATTGTTTTGAAATAATTTGCAGGGGGATTTTATGTCATTTGATTTGAAGAGAATTCAGGATTCTCTGAATGAAAAGGGAATGGACGGCTGGTTATTAACGGATTTTCATCACAGGGATTTGATGGCGTACCGGATTCTCGGTTTGCCGGTGAAGTTCACATCCCGCCGCTGGTTTTATTTTATCCCTGCCGAAGGAGAGCCCATTCGCCTTGTTTCCAAGGTGGAAAGTACCAAGCTGGATCCGCTGCCGGGAGAGAAGCGCACCTATCTGTCGTGGAAAGAGTTGCATCAATCCCTTCGGGATATGGTATCGGGACACAATAAGATTGCAATGCAGTATTCCCCGATGAACAATATTCCCTACGTTTCGGTTGTGGACGGCGGTACCGTTGAACTGATTCGTTCTTTCGGTGTGGAAGTTGTCACTTCCGCCGATCTGGTTCAGGAATTTGAGGCTATTATTGATGAGGCAGGGTATCAGAGCCATCTCGAAGCGGGGCGTCTGGTTCAGGGAATTAAGGATGAGGCATTCGCGCGGATTCGGGAATTTCTGGACAGGGGTGAAAGATTGACAGAGTATGAATTACAGCAGTTTATTGCCCGGCGTTTTGAGGAAGAGGGCCTGAATTGTATGGAAGAATATCCTATTGTCGGTGTGAATGCCCATCCGGCGGATCCTCACTTTGAGCCCACCGCTGAAAACAGTGTCGCATTTAAAGAGGGCGATCAGGTGCTCATTGATTTGTGGGCGAAGCTGGACCGCCCGGGGGCGATTTTCTATGACATTACCTGGTGCGGCTATATCGGACAGAATCCGCCTGCCGATTATGTGGAAGTGTTCCATGTAGTGAGGGATGCAAGGAAAGCGGCTGTGGATTTTGTCCGGGACCGCTTTTCCCGCGGTGAAAAAGTGTTCGGGTATGAGGTGGATGATGCGTGCAGGAAGGTGGTTGTAGATGCCGGATACGGCGAATATTTTGTTCACCGCACCGGGCATTCCATCGGAGAAGAGGTTCATGGAAACGGCGTGAATATTGACAATCTGGAGACAATGGACGAACGGCAGCTGATGCCCGGAATCTGTTTTTCCGTTGAGCCGGGGATTTATATTCCGGATAAGGTTGGTGTCCGAACCGAAATTGATGTGTTTATTACGCTGAAGGGCGAAGTGATCGTTGCCGGAGATGAACAGGAGGAGCTGATTCTGATTTGACCGGCCTGAACCCGGCATGCGGGAGTGCGGGAATTTTTCCAAAATAAGGAGCCTTGAATGAGCATTTATCTGTGGGTGATCGTAACATATCTTTTGGTGCTGACCGGGATGAATTTCTGGAAAGCGCGGCAGGTGAAGAACAAGGATGACATGATGCTGGCGGGCCGGAGCCTGTCATTGACCAAAATGGTTTTTACCCTGATTTGCACCTGGATCGGGTCCGGCACTTTCATTGCCGGGGCGGAATTCGCGGCAAAAGCGGGATGGAGTGCCCTGTGGCAGCCGGTTGGGGCATGGATCGGGATTATTATCATTTATTTCCTCGCATCTAAAATCCGTACTTTCGGCCAGTACACGGTGGGGGATATTCTGGAGGTGCGCTACGGGCCGGTTGCCCGGATTTTCGGCGCCATTGCTATTATTATCAGCTTTACCGTTATTGTGAGTTATCAGTTCAAGGCCGGCGGGTTTATTCTGAATGTGATTACGGATGGGAAAATCAGCGTAAATCAGGGAATGTTCATGGCAGCACTCTTTGTGATTCTTTTTACGGCAATCGGCGGGATGGTTGCGGTGGCAAATACGGATCTTCCCAACGGGATTATTATTGTTCTTTCCACCGTTATTGCCACACCGCTGGTGATGATGACGGCCGGGAGCTGGCAGACTATCCGGTCTGTTCTTCCCGCTTCTCATTTTCAGATTTTCAGTTCCGCGTTCGGTGGAAATCCCTATCTTAAAATCCCCGCGATCGGACTTTCCGGATTGCTTCTGCTTCTCGGGGTTCAGAGTATGTATCAGAAGTTTTACAGTGCCAGAACTCCCGCTGAAGCAAGGCGTGCGGCAGGGCTCTGGGTTATCGGCACCATGATTGTGGAAACCGTGGTCATTATTATGGCAGTGTATGCTTCCGCTTATCTCTGGAAACCGATTCAGGCCGGTACCATTGACCCCGCTGCGGTGATTCTGGAAGCGGCCAGGAAGATGGTGCCGCTGCCGGTGGGCGTTCTCCTGCTGGGTGCCGCAACTGCAGTGGTGATTTCCACCGGAATGAATTATCTTCTTTCCCCTACGACAACGATTATGCATGATTTAATCGGGCGTTTCGGCAAAGGAAAGGAGAAGAATAACGACGGGAATCAAAAAGCCGGGGTGCTGCTTCAGAAAATTCTGATTATTGTGGTGGGGGTTGCGGCCTTTCTCATGGCATGGCGGATGCAGTCTGTGCTGGAAAGTGCATATTTCGCCTATACAATCTATGGTGTTGCCATTACACCTGCATTGCTTGCGGCGCTGATTTCAAAAAAGGTTACCCGAAAAGCCGGCTTATTTTCCATTGTGCTCGGCACGGTTGCGACAGTCTTTTTCAAATTGGCGGGATATATCTGGCCTGCAATTATGGTCCCCTTGAATAATCCCAACGGCGACCCTTTCGGGATTCCGATTATTTATCCGGCACTGCTGATTTCACTGGGCAGCCTGATTGTAATTTCTTTCTTTACAAAAGCTCCGGAAGCGGCGGTTCTTGAGAAATTTTTTCCGGAAAAAAGTTGAATTGGCTTCCCGAAAACCGTAAAAAGCGGACTTTTTCGGATAACATTGTCATTTAACTGAAAAAATGTATAGATTTCAGCTTGCAACCGTGTTTTGAAATTGGTATTATTTGGTGCAGATGAAACCCTTTAGGAGGTGTAAACGAATATGAAGAAAACTTTGGGACTGGTTAGTGTTCTGGGCTTTGCGGTGGTGCTTTTCGGAGTTTCCTGCTGCACAAAGCCGCCGGAGGAGCTTGCATCCGCTAAGGAAGGTTATCAGGCTGCCGAATCTGCGTGTGCCGCCGATTACGTGAAAGCGGAATTGGATCAGGCAAAAGCCATGCTGGACAAGGCACAGGCTTTTGCGGATAACAAAAAATGCAAAGATGCCAAAGCTTCTTCCATGAAGGCGATTGAGCTGGCCAAGAAAGCCGAGCAGGATGCGATTGCCGAAAAAGCAAAAGCAAAAACTCAGGCTGATGAAGCCCTTGCAGCTGCCGAAAAAGCGGCGGAAAAGGCGAAGGCGGAGGATGCTGAAACCCATGCGAAAGCTGAGCTGGATGCCGGCCTTGCAGAGCTGGGTAACGCAAAAACCCTGATGGCCAACAATGAGTGCAAGTATTATGAAGTTAAAAAGATGGCGGATGATGCTGCAGCAAAACTGGGTGATGCCGCTGCCAAGGCAATTGCGGAGAAAGCCCGCATTGCTGAAGAGAAGCGGAAAGCGGAAGAAGCTGCCCGTATTGCCGCAGAGGAAGAGTTGAAGCGTCATCCCAAGGAATGGACTGTGGTAAAGGGCGAGTGCCTGTGGAAAATTGCCGGTTACGACAAGATTTATTCCGATCCTTTCCAGTGGCCGCTGATTTACAAAGCAAATAAATCACAGATCAAGGATCCGGATCTGATTCATCCGGGACAGGTTTTTTCGATTCCCAGAAACGTGTCCGACGAAGAAGTTCAGGCAGCAATCAAGGAAGCGAAGAATCGTCCGTGGCCTGTTGAGAACTTCCTTTTCGACGGCAAATAATCTTTCAAATTGAAGGGTAAAAATGAGCGGGGAAGAGTTCCTTTCCCGCTCTTTTTCCGTCTATGAGTCAATATCTTTTCGAGCAGTGCGATATTTCTTTATTTTATGAGAACCGGAATCAGGTTATTTCTGCCATTGAGCGGGAATTTAATGTTCATCTTGCCGCAAGGGGTCAGAAGATAACGGTTGTGGAAGAAGATAACCCTGCGGTGCAGGATTTATTTGCGGATCTGGAACGTTATCTTGTGAAGCGGCCGAATGCCAAGCCGGATGAAATGGAAACATTTGTAAAAATCCGGCGGGAATCTCCTGATATGTCCCTCAGTGAGATTTTAAATGATGCTTCTATCGTTCCCAATTCAAGAAAAGCAATTTATCCGAAATCTTTGAATCAGAAATTATATGTTCATACCATTGAAAAGAATGATATTGTATTTTCCATCGGCCCTGCCGGGACGGGGAAAACATATATTGCCATGGCTGTCGCAATTAAATATCTGCTTGAAAAAAATATAAATAAAATTGTTTTGACCCGGCCCGCAGTGGAAGCGGGGGAGAGCCTCGGATACCTGCCGGGGGATCTTCAGGCTAAGATTGACCCGTACCTCCGGCCGCTTTATGACGCGTTGTTTGATATTGTTCCTACGGATCTTGCCAACCGTTTTATTGAGCGGGGGCAGGTCGAGGTCGCCCCGTTGGCATATATGCGCGGGCGGACTTTAAATGATGCGTTTCTGATTCTGGATGAAGCGCAGAATTCAACTTCACAGCAGATGAAGATGTTTTTAACCCGGATCGGGTTTCGGTCCAGAGCAATTGTCACCGGTGATATCACGCAGATTGATCTTCCGGTGCGGAAAAAGTCCGGCCTTGTGGAAGCAAAAGAGATTTTGCAGGGAATTGAGGGAATCCGGTTTATTCATTTTACAGAAAAGGATGTGGTAAGACATGCAATTGTCCAGGAAGTCATCAAAGCCTACCAGCGGCATGAAGAAAATTCGGGTTAGAACCTGGAATAAACCGACATTCCGGGAGGTTCTCAGTTCACTCCTTTTTGTTGCGGTTTCCGGTGCCCTGATTTTAAGAATGTTTTCCTTCGCAAACATTGAGAAGGTGGTTCCCGGTGACGTGGCAAGATCAGACATCTATGCCACAGTTGATTTGAATATTCCCGATACCGTGACCACAGAGGCAAGAAAACGGGCGGCGATGGACCAGGCACCGGATGTTTACCTTTATGATCCGGATGCCCACGGAAAAGTCACATTTATTCTTGACCAGCTCTTTCATAAGCTCGCGGAGTTTCAGGAGCTTCGCGATTCTCTTCTTTCCGTCAAGGGTAAAAAGCAGAGGGCGGAGGCTGAAAAACAGGTGGCTGAGCTGAGTGCTCAGTATCAGGATCAGTTGTCCGCGTTGATTCCCCCCGCAGTTTTTGTCGCGCTGAAAGATCTGCCGAATCTTGAACAGCTGCGTCCGCTTCTCAGGGAAATGATGGATCGTCTCTATACCCGTGAATTTGCGGAAGACAGGAATAGCCTGCGCCTGGTGAACGGAGAGGCTGTTCTGGTGGATTCCGGGAAGGATCAGCAGTATTTGACCAAAGGCTTTCCTCCGGTTGTGGACCGTTCGGGGCTGAAACGGTTTGTATATAATTTCCTGAGGAATCGTGAGCTTGTCCATGACCGGGAATATTCCATTATTTATACCCTTGTTAATCACATTGTGATTCCCAATTATGTTTTTGACCGGAAATTGACAGAGGCGGCAAAAAAGGCGGCGGCGGATAATGTGGAACCGTCTTATCTCCGGAAAAAGACGGGTGAGATTATTGTCCGGAAGGGAGAGCGTATTTCTCCGGTTGCAGCCCGGTTCATTAACGAGCAGAACAAACGTCTCCGTGCCAACATTTCTCTTCGCAGGATTTTCTCAACCCTGATGCTTTTGCTGTTGACCGTTTTCTTCCTCTATCGCCTTTCCGTGATCTTTCAGAAACGGTATGCCCGGGATGAAGTGCCGATTTTTCTGTTGCTGATCTGGTGTGCCCTTGCCGGGATTGTACTGATAAAACTCTCTATTTTTGTTCTGGGAGCGGTGGAGAGAAGCATTTCATTTTCCGTATTGTTTAAAGGAGGCTTGCTCTTTTATGCGGTGCCTTACGCGTTTCCCGCATCTCTTGCCGCACTGCTGGGCGGCGGGATTCCGGCCCTTATCGTGACGCTTTGTGTTGCCATTGTCCTTTTGCTTTTGACAGCCGGTAATATTCCCCTGGCACTTTTTTTTATTTTTTCGTCTCTTTCGGCAATTTATATTCTCAGAAAACAGTCCGGCCAGTCTGCTGTTCTGTTTTCCGGGTTCTGGCTGGGCTTGTCGCATTTTGTTTTTCTGATTATTCTGTTTTTTCATTATTCCGGCAGCCCTTCATGGGAATGGTACGGTGCTGCGTTGCTGGTTGCATTGGCCGGTGGTTTTTTCGTTTCTTCCGCGGTAACGATTTCTCTTCCGACCTTTGAAACTGCTTTCGGAATCACAACGGATATTCGTCTGCTGGAACTGGCAAATATGAACAACCGCCTGCTGGTGGATTTATCAATGAAAGCTGCGGGGACGTATCAGCATTCTATTCTGGTGGCGAACCTTGTGGAGGCGGCGGCAAAGTCCATCGGTGCGAATTCTCTTCTGGCACGGGTAGGAACGTATTATCATGATATCGGAAAAATGGAGAAGCCCGGTTATTTCATTGAAAATCAGCGGCCGGGGGATGAAAACCGCCATGAACGCCTTACACCGAAAATGAGTGCGATTGTGTTAATCAATCATGTAAAAGACGGTGTCCGGTTGGCGGAAGACGCAAGGCTTCCGGAACAGATTATCCGTTTTATCAGAGAACATCACGGAACAAAACTCATGGCGTTTTTCTATAACAAGGCACTTTCTTTGCAGGAAGAAAACGGAGAAGCGGTGGAAGAAAGCGATTACCGGTATCCGGGCCCGAAACCGACCATGAAAGAGACCGCGATTTTAATGATCGGTGACGCGGTGGAGGCGGCTTCCCGGACATTGAAACCGCCGGTGACGGCTGGAAAACTGCAGAATCTTGTTAATCGGATTATCAAGGACCTTGTGGATGACAATCAGTTTTCCGATTGTGATTTGACGTTTAAAGAGCTGGATACAATTGCCGGGAGTTTTCTCAAATCCATTGCCGCATCTTTTCATACCCGCATTGATTACCCCGGATACGATTTCAATGAACCGCAGGAAACCCCGGCGGAAAAGGTTCCGGAAAATAACGCGGGCCGGCAGACAGAGGACGCCGGGAGGGGGGGGGATGGAAAACCCTGAGAAAGTGCTTATTCCGGAAATAATTTTTACGGATGGATTTTCCGGGCTTCCTGCGGAAACTGTTTTTGATAGCTTTCTGCGGGAAATTTCACGGATGGTGCCATTGCCCGGTTCGGGAAATTGTCAGGTGGAAATTTTATTGACCGATGATGTTGAAATCCGGCGGCTGAATCGAAAATTCAGAGGAAAGGACCAGGTGACGGATGTGCTCAGTTTCCCGGACGGAGAAAACTTGCCCGGAAGCGGAGATGTTTTTCTCGGAAGCATAGCGATATCTGTTGAAAGGGCGGGGGTGCAGGCAGAGGAAATCGGCCATTCTCTTGAAGAAGAACTGAACTTTCTGATATTGCATGGTTTGCTGCATTTATTGGGCTATGATCATGAGGTGGATCAAGGGGAAATGTTGCGGTTGCAACAGGAACTGAAAGCGGCATTGCCTGCTTTTTTCGGGGAGAAGAATTAAAGAATGTTAAAGGTTTTTTTTGTCTTTGTGCTTCTGTTGCGGGTTTCCGTTTCAATTCTCAGAACCGCATTTGTCAGTTTTTCCCGGATTGAACTGCGTCAGGTTTCGGAAAAGTATCCCTCTTTGGGGTCTCAACTGGAAAGCCGTGCCCGGTTCCAGCTGACTTTGTCATTGGCTGCGGATTTGTCCTTGCTTTCCGCGTTTCTTCTATGGATGCTGGTTGCCGGTGCTTTTCAATCCTTTTTCAGTATTGAGAGTCTGGTGATTGTACCGCTGGTTTATCTGGTTTTGGAGAAATTACTTGTTTCAACAGTGGCGTTTCTGAATCGTGAGTGGGTGTTGTCGCGTTTTTATGTGCTGGTTCTGCTGTTTCATTTTCTGTTTTTGCCGGTTATTCTCCCCGCTTCTGCCATTGCCAGGCGCTTGATGTGGCTGGAGGATGAGCGGGAAGACGACGAAGAGGATCGTGAGTCTGAGGAAAAGGCATTTATTGATGTTGCCACGGAACAGGGGATTATTGAGGAAGAGGAGAAAGAACTGATTCAGGGTGTTCTGGATTTCGGGGACACGCTGGTACGGGAAATCATGACCCCGAGAACCGATATCGCGGGGGTGGAGGAATCTGTCTGTTATGACGAATTGATAGCTCTTTTTTCTTCTGCAAAACATTCCCGTATGCCGGTTTACCGGCGCACAATGGATGATATTATCGGCATTGTTCATTTGAAGGATATAATGGGCCTTCATCCCGATGATTTTGAGCTTTCCCGGTGTCTTCAGAAACCGTTTTATGTGCCGGAAACAAAAAAAGTGGATGATTTGCTTCGGGAAATGCAGAAAGCGAGGACAAAGATGGCTGTGGTACTGGATGAGTATGGCGGAACCGCGGGGATTGTGACGATTGAAGATTTAATGGAAGAAATTGTCGGTGAGATTGAAGATGAACATGACAGCCACCGGGAGGAAATCCGGAAGCTGGATGACGATGTCTGGCTGGTGGATGGAAAGTGTAATCTGGAAGATCTGGAAGAGGAATCCGGTATTGACCTGGCAATTGATGAGATTGATACGGTCGGTGGGGCGGCTTTCAGTATTTTCGGCCGGATTCCGGAGGAAGGGGATTCCATTGAATGGAAAAATTACCGTCTGACGGTAGAAAAGATGAAACGGCGCCGTGTTCAAAGCGTACGGATTGAGCGGATCGGGCAGTGAATACATTTTTAATTTTTTGAAATAAAAAAGGAATTCAGGTATGAAAAAATTTGGAGTTGTGGCATTGATCGGACGTCCCAATGCGGGGAAGTCTACCCTGCTGAATTATTTAATGAAGCAAAAAATATCAATTGTTTCAGATAAACCCCAGACAACCAGGAATCAGATTTTTGGGATTTTGACAGAAGGGGAGACACAGATTGTTTTTGTGGATCTTCCCGGTTTCCATAAACCGATGTATGAGATGAACAAGGCAATGATGCAGCATGTTTATGACAATCTGGATTCCTGCGATTTGATCCTTTATCTGCTGGATGCTTCCGTTCCACTGGGTGGCGGGGAAACTTATCTTCTGGAACAGTTGAAGCCCAGGGCAAAAGATGTGATTGTCGCTTTGAATAAAATTGACAGTATAAAGAAGTCCCGTGTGTTACCTCTGATGGAGAAACTCTCCACTGAGGGGTTTGAATCGGTACTTCCCGTTTCGGCATTGACCGGAGATAACGTAGACGCTTTGATGGCGCTTATCCGGGAAAGGCTGCCGGAAGGGGAGTTTCAATACAATGAAGAGGATTATACCAATATTTCAGAGAGATTTTATGTATCTGAAATCATTCGGGAAAAGATTCTTCAGGAGACCCGCCAGGAAATTCCGTACTGTACTTTTGTGGATGTGCGGGTGCTGAAAGAGGAAGAAAATCATGTTGAAATTATGGCGGACATTGCGGTGGAACGGAAATCCCAAAAACCGATTCTTGTCGGTAAACAGGCAAACATGATTAAGAAAATCAGGAAGATGGCGGAGAAGGAGCTGACAGAGTATTTTGAGAAACCTGTTGAATTGGAATTGTTTGTGGTTGTAAAGAAGAATTGGCGTCAGAAACCTCAGTTTCTGAACCGATTTAATCGATAGCAAGCGGGTTTCCGCCTTGGTTTTGGGGATGGCTTGAAGTTCTTTACTTCGGGGAATTGCCGTGATAGACTTATCTGTCCTGTATGACAGGATTATTTTACAATTTATTTTTGGAGGTGGCTGATGCTTTCGAAGGAAAGGAAAACGGAGCTTATCGGCACCTTCGGGGTTCATGAAAATGATACAGGGTCCCCGGAGGTACAGATTGCGCTGCTCACAGAGAGAATTAATTATTTGACAGAACATTTTAAGGTGCATAAGAAAGATCATCATTCGCGCCGCGGTCTGTTGAAGCTGGTGTCCCGCAGAAGAAAACTTCTTGATTACTTAAAACGGAAAGATTTCAAACGGTATCGGGATATCCTGAATAAGCTTGGGTTGCGGAAATAACCACAAGCAAACGGAGAATATATGGTACATAGAGTTACTGCCGAAATCGGTGGAAAAAAAATTACGATGGAAACCGGCCACCTTGCCAAGCAGGCAGGTGGCGCGGTTTTGATGTCATGCGGCGACAGCCGGGTATTGGTTACAGCGTGTGCGGCACCGGAACCCAGGGAGAAGATTGACTTTTTCCCGTTGACTGTGGATTACCGGGAGCATACTTCTGCTGCAGGCAAAATCCCCGGCGGATTTTTCAAAAGAGAGGGCAGGCCTTCTAAAAAAGAGGTGCTGACCAGCCGGTTAATTGACAGGCCGCTGCGTCCGCTCTTTCCGGATGGATTTCAGAATGAGACGCAGGTGATTGCCAATGTCTATTCATTTGACGGAGAAAATGAGACTGAAATGCTGGCTTTGACCGGTGCCTCGGTTGCTCTCTGTATTTCTGATATTCCATTTGATACTGCGATTGCGTCTGTTCGGGTGGGATTAATTGACGGCGAATTCGTTGCGAATCCCCTGTATCAGGAGAAAGCAGATTCCATGTTGGACCTGGTTGTGGCAGGAACGGATGAGGCGATTGTTATGGTTGAGGCCGGCGCGAAAGAAGTCAGTGCCAAAATTATGGTGGACGCACTGACTTTTGCCCATGAGCAGATTCGGAAACTTGTTGCGGTGCAGCGGGAGCTGCAGGCAATGGTGGCACCTCAAAAGTGGGAAGTTTCACCGAAAGTGTTTCCGGACGGCTTGGAAGACAGGGTGAAAGGGCTTTTGGGCAACCGGCTTCTGGAAGCATTGCAGATTAAAGATAAAATTAAGAAATACAATGCGGTCAGGTTACTGAAGAAAGAAATTAAAGAATCATTTGAAGAAGACGAACAGTTTGATGCGGGACTGATGTTTGACAGCATAAAAGAACGTTTATTCCGCGAAACGCTTCTGAGCCAGGGCCGCAGGCTGGACGGGCGGGCGTTCGATGAGATTCGACCCATTACATGCGAAGTCGGGGTACTGCCCCGGACCCACGGTTCGGCTATTTTCACCCGGGGGGAGACCCAGGCACTGGTAATGGCTACCCTTGGGACTTTCGGCGATGCCCAGATGATTGACGGCCTGGAGGGGGAAGAAGATGAAAGGTTTATGCTTCATTACAATTTCCCGCCATTCAGCGTTGGTGAAGTCAAGTTTTTAAGGTCTCCCGGCCGCAGGGAAATCGGACACGGCGCATTGGCCAAACGGGCAATAGAACCCATGATGCCGACAATGGAGGATGATGATTTTCCCTATGTTGTCCGGATTGTTTCGGAGATTCTGGAATCAAACGGCTCGTCTTCAATGGCTACCACTTGCGGTGCCACGCTGGCATTGATGGATGCCGGTGTGCCGCTTAAAAAACCTGTGGCAGGTATTGCCATGGGAATGGTGAAAGAGGATGAAAAATACGCGATTCTGACCGATATTGCCGGTGAGGAAGATCATTATGGCGATATGGATTTTAAAGTGACCGGAACCCGGGACGGTATAACCGCCCTGCAGATGGATTTGAAGGTCAAGGGCCTCACGGAAGCAATTATGGCGGAAGCATTGGACCAGGCTGTCCGCGCGTACAATGAGATTCTTGACAAAATGGTGGCTACCCTGCCGGTTCCGCGGGACAATTATTCTCCTTTTGCTCCGAGGATTACAAGCATAAAGGTCCATCCGGATAAGATTCGTGAAATTATCGGCCCGGGGGGCAAAGTGATTCGTGAAATTGTGGAGAAGAGCGGAGCAAAGATTGACATCGAGGATGATGGTACCTGTTTGGTTGCGGCGACAAGCGAGGCGTCTGCCACAAAAGCCATGGATATGATTCGGCAGATTATTCAGGAGCCTGAAGTCGGAACGGTTTACAAAGGTATTGTTAAGCGAATTGAGAAGTTCGGTGCTTTTGTTGAGGTGCTTCCCGGAAAAGACGGTTTGCTTCATATCAGTGAAATTGCAAATTACCGGGTTCGCAGTGTGGAAGATGAGCTTCAGCTGGGCCAGGAAATTGAAGTGAAGTTGATGGAAATTGACTCTCAGGGCCGTTTGAATCTCAGCCGGAAGGTTTTATTGCCTCGGGAAGAAGGGGATGTAAACCGGGACAGCCACCGGAATGACGGTGGAGACCGGCATGACCATCGCAGACGGGACGACCACAGCCGCGGTGGGAACCGCGAGCCAAGAGGCGGTGACAATAGACGGAACCGCTGAAAAATCTGGAGGCAAGAATGCCTGTAATTCTGGCAAAATACTTGAAAAACTATCCGGATCAGGAAGTAACCCTTCAGGGCTGGGTTCGATTGAAACGAAGCAGCGGGAAAATTAAATTTATTGAATTGCGGGATGGGACGGCATTTGTTCAATGTGTCCTTGTAAAAGGCGTTACAGATTCGGGAACACTGGAGTTGTTCCAGAAACTGACACAGGAAAGTGCCATTGAAGTGACCGGGACCGTTCAGCACAACCCCAGAAATAACACCGAAGAACTTCTTGTGAAGTCTATGAAAATCTATCAGGTTGCGGAGCCGTTTCCCATTACACCGAAAGAGCATGGGGTGGAATACCTGATGGACAGGCGCCACCTTTGGCTTCGCTCCAAGCGGCAGTGGGCGATTTTACGGATTCGCCATGAGATTATCAAGGCTTGTCGGGATTTTTTTGATGAAAGGGATTTTACCCTGATTGATTCTCCGATTCTGGCACCCAGCGCGGCAGAGGGGTCAACGACCCTGTTTGAAACAGACTACTTCGGCGATCCCGCTTACCTGACTCAGTCCGGCCAACTCTATTCCGAAGCTGCAATCGCGGCTTTTAAAAAGGTGTATTGTTTCGGCCCGACCTTCCGTGCGGAGAAATCAAAGACCCGGCGTCATTTGACAGAGTTCTGGATGGTGGAACCGGAAATGGCCTTTGTGACTTTGAATGAGGTCATGGACCTGGCGGAAGAGTTTGTGGCCTATATTGTGGATAAGGTTCTTTTAAATCGGCAGGACGAACTGGCGGTACTGGAACGGGATATTGAGCCGCTAAAAAAGATAAAGCGGCCTTTTGTCCGTATGACCTATTCCGAAGCGGTGGACAAACTCCACGAACTGGGATCGGATATTGAGTGGGGAGATGATTTCGGCGGGGATGATGAAACGATGCTGACAAAGGAATATGATCGTCCCCTTGTGGTTCATCGCTTTCCGGCAAGCTTTAAGGCTTTCTATTTTGAGCTTGATAAGGATGATCCGAAACTGGCAATGGGTGTGGATGTACTGGCGCCGGAAGGATACGGCGAGATTGTAGGGGGTGGAGAGCGGTCGGCAGACATCAATCATCTGCTGAAACGGATTGAGGAAGAAAAGCTTCCGGCAGATGCCTATGGCTGGTATCTGGATCTCCGCCGGTACGGATCTGTTCCCCATGGGGGTTTCGGGCTGGGTGTGGAGCGGACTGTTGCATGGATCTGCGGCCTGCATCATGTGCGGGAAACAATACCATGGCCGCGTATGCTCAGCAGAATGTATCCCTGACGTGAATCGGCATGCTGTTTTGACTGAAAGACAATGAGTGATCGCCCGGCTGATGCCGGGCGGTTTTTGTTTCCGGGAGGTTAATTTTATTGAAAACATTTTATCTGGTTTCCCTTGGCTGTCCCAAAAATACGGTTGATTCGGAAGTAATGGCGGGTGTGTTGATTAACAAAGGATATAAGCCTGTTTCGGAATTGAATGATTTTGTGGATGTGCTGGTTTTAAATACTTGCGGATTTATTGAATCCGCCAAAGAAGAATCCATTGCACGTATAATGGAGGCGGTTGAGGCAAAAGCGGCGGGAAGGGCCGGGAGACTGGTTGTGGCCGGGTGCCTTGCCCAGCGATACCCGAATGCGTTGCGGCAGGAAATTCCGGAAATTGATCTGTTGTTTGGTATTGACGGGGTGGAAAGTATCGCGGATTTTCTTGAGAATGAGCTGATACCGGTTGTGAGTGCATCACCGCTCTACATTTATTCCCATCAGTCCCCCCGTGCGGTTTCTACCGGAAAATGTTATGCATACCTGAAAATAGCCGATGGCTGCAATCACAGTTGTTCTTTTTGTGCGATTCCTGAAATCAGGGGGAAACAGCGGAGCCGTCCGATTTCAGACATTGCCCAAGAGGCAGAAGTTCTGGCTGACAGGGGGATTCAGGAGCTGATTCTGGTAGCTCAGGACAGCACATCTTACGGAAGCGATCTTGGCTTGACAGACGGGCTCAGCGCATTGCTGGAAACTCTGGACAGGCTCGAAAACAGCTGCTGGATTCGTCCGATGTATATGTTTCCCGGTAAAATTACAGACCGGTTGCTGGGTGTAATGGCAGATTCTGAAAAAATATGCCCATACGTGGACATTCCGCTTCAACACAGTTCCAAATCTTTATTGGGGAGCATGCGGCGTCCCGGTGGAAGTGAGGCGTATCTCCGGCTGCTGGAAAGAATTCGGAAGAAAATTCCGGAAGTGGCTGTCCGGACCTCTCTCATTGTCGGATATCCGGGAGAAACGGATTCGGATGTTGAGCGCCTGCTTGAATTTGTCAGAGAAGCAAAGTTTCAGCACCTTGGCGTTTTTACCTATTCCAGGGAAGAGGGAACCCCGGCATTTGCATTGGGAGATCCCATTCCCGATAAAGTGAAAGAGGAACGGGCATCTGTTATAATTGAGGCGCAGAAAAAAGTATCAAAGGAATGGTGCGAGAGACTTGTCGGTCAGACTCTGGAGGTGATAGTCGAGGGGGTTTCAGAGGAAACGGATTTATTGTTACAGGGGCGGTACATGGGCCAGGCTCCGGATATTGATGGTGTGGTATTAATCAATGACGGAGAGGCTGATGTGGGGGACAAAAAGCCTGTTGTAATTGAACAGGCGCTGGTTTATGATATTGTTGGTAAAATTATTTAAAAAAAGGAAGGAGCAGTCATGAAAAAATATGTGATTTTAAGTCTTTTTTTCCTGTTGTTCGCGACGGCAGTTCAGGCTTTGATGCCGGCCGGGCTTGTGATTTTTCAGGTGAGGGATGAAAACGGGACTCCGATTAAAGGGGTGCATATTGTCGTTCATAACAAAAAGGACGTAAAGTTCGAGGCAAAACTGGTTACGGATGAAAAGGGAAAAGCCAAGGTATTGTTGAAACTGGGCCATTTTGATGCGAAATTTACCAAAGATGGTTTTGCTCCTTTTGAGAAGACTGTAAAACCTCTGCTTGGCGACAGGAAAACGATTCAAATTAAAATGGAATCTGTAAAAGAAGCCGTGAAAAAGCTGCAGGAAAGTGAGAAGTTAACTCCGGAACAGAAAGCAATCATGGAATACAATAACCTGGTTCCGCTTTTGAAAAAAGGCGATGATGCGGCTGCTTTACCCAAATTACAGGAGATTATGAAGCTGGATCCGAACCTGGCCCCGGTATTATTTCAGCTTGGACGAATTGAATTGAAGAACAATCAATTGGATGATGCTGAGAAAATGCTGCTGAAGGCGATTTCTTTGAAGCCGGATTTAAACCCGGTTTATGGAATGCTGGCGGAAGTTTACAAGCGGAAAGGTGATAAGGAGAATTATGAAAAATACCTGAAAGAGGCGGAATTGCGGGGGGCGGTTTCAGCCGGGGTCTATTATAATCAGGCGGTAGAGGCAATCAATAACGGTAAAGATGATACGGCGATTCCCCTTCTTGAAAAAGCAATTAAAGTAAATCCTGAATTTGTTGATAGCTATTATCAATTGGGGATGTGCTTCATGAGAAGCGGGGCGTATGCCAAAAGTATTGAAAATCTACAGAAATATCTGTCAATTAAACCCGATGGCAAACATGCTGCGGAAGCAAAGCAGTTTATTACTGCGTTGAAATCCATGCAGTAGGCCGGCCGGTTCGGATTAATTTTGAGGGGAGGAGAACGAGGATGAGAAAACTTTTTGTATTGGGTTTGCTGTTTCTGCTTTGCGTTGCGGCGGAAGCGGCGGTGAAAGACTATGTTGTTATACTCCAAAAGGAACCTGTTGCAAAGGTGATGAAGTCGGGACTGCACAGCAAGGCGGTGTCGGTACAGAGAAAAATTGTGCTGGACGAACAGGCAAAGGTTCGTACTTACATTGAAAAGAAGCTTGACGGAAAGGTAAAAGACAGTGTGGCGATTGTATTGAACGCTCTCCTTGTCTCAATTGATGAGAGTGATGTTCAAAAGCTCTTGTCTCAGCCGGATGTTGTAAGAATCGAGGAAAATAAGGTTCGTTATCATTTGGCTCTGGATATGGCGGACCGGGTTTCTCATATGAATATGCTTCGCCATCAGTTGGGGTTGACGCCGCAGGATATGGGAAAGGGGTTGAAAATTGCAATCCTGGATACCGGAATTGATATTACGAATCCGATGTTTGACGATACCGGATACACTTACCCGGAAGGCTTTGACCCTGGGACAACAAATGACAGTTCTTTGACCAATAATAAAGTTATTGTGGCAAAGAATTTTGGTGATGATACCGATGCCAGCGATCAGTTCGGGCACGGTACGGCCTGTGCGTCCGCAGCCGCAGGCCGGGAAGTGGATATGACATGGGGGAATTTTTCTTTCACCTTGAAAGGAAGTGCCCCCGGTGCGTATCTTGGCAACTATAAAGTTTTTAATCATAATGATCCGCAGACCGGTGAGCCCGGTGCTACGAATTATGCCATTGTTGCCGGAATCAATGCCGCTGTCGGGGATGGGATGGATGTTATTAATCTGAGTCTCGGGGGAACAGCTACGCAAAGCGCGGACAACGATTCTCAGGTAACCGCGGTGGAGAATGCCGTACAGGCAGGGACCATGGTCTGTATCGCTGCGGGAAATGAGGGATATACTGTCAGCAAAAATCCTGATGGAAGTTACAATTGGGACACATTTGAACTTGCAGAGGGGAGTGTTGGCAGCCCCGGGATTGCCCCCAGCGCGGTAACCGTCGGTGCGGTTGAGAATGCACGGACATTGATGCTTGCCGGAACAATCACATCCAGTAACGGGACGGTTCCTGATTCTTTGGATAATTTCCGCTACGGAACAGATACGCGGGTCGCAAAAAACTTAAGTCATTTCGGGCCGTACCCTGTGGTCAGCATTGAAGATCTCGGTGTTGATCCCGAGGGGTGCAGCGATTTCGGTTCCGTTGATCTCACGGGAAAAATTGCCCTGATTAAACGCGGAAGCTGTGCATTCTGCCAGAAAATTTATAATGCGGAACAGGCCGGAGCAATCGGGGTTATTGTTTACAACTACCTCGCAGACGGCACAACTTCCCAGGACGGCACTCAGCAGGGCGGAATTTTGAACATGGATATGAGTGGACTGACCTGTGCACCCTATCAGACAACAATCCCCGGTTTTTTCATTCGTCTTGAGGAAGGCCAGCAGATTATTCAGATGTTGCAAAACGGTTATGACGTTGAGGCCTCTTTCGGCACGGCGTATCCGGCGCAGAGTGATGGATACAAGTCTATATTTTCTTCTTACGGGCCGACAAATATTGATTACAACCTGAAACCGGATGTATCTACAATCGGAAATCAGCTGACATTGGCCACTCAGTCCATTAACCATGATTCAAATACCATGTATGATGAAAGCGGATTTGCGGTTCTTGAGGCGGGGACCAGTTTCTCCACACCTTTGACTGCAGGATATTCTGCTGTAGTCAAACAATTGTTTCCCGGATTGACACCGGCTGACTGGAAAAGTATTCTGTGTATCACCGCTGATTTTACACAGAACTATTTTCAGACGGAGAAAGGGATAGATTATTTGAGTTATCACCGCGGCCTGGCATCTACGGTTTTCACCGGTTCCGGACGAATCAATATGGAGCGGGCGGCAAATGCAAAAGTGACGATTATTCCCAATGCCATCAGTTTTGGAAGTGTGGATGTCAGCAGTTCAAAGGACGCAACAACCGTCAGTACCGATGTGACGGTAAAGAATATCAGCGGTGTTGATATTAAACTGGAACCGTCCATGATCAAATTGGTGGATAACAGCAAAGTCAGTGCTTCTCTCGCATCAACCGCTGAAATCAGCCTCGCAGCCGGTGCAACTGCGACTGTTACTTTGAATGTTACCTATCAGGGCCCGGTGGCGACAGATCTTCAAGGTTATCTTCAGTTCTATGATAATTATGGCAACACATACACGGTTCCGTATTTTGGCCGTTTTGTAGATTCGGCAGCTCTTGCCGGTGTCGCCAGTTCCTCTGATAATGATAACGACGGGCTTCAAAAAAGTGATGAGCTGTATGTTCATTCGGACCCCTTTGTGGCGGATACGGACGGTGATGGCACCAATGACGGTGCCGAACTGAATGCAACACCCAGTACGGATCCGGCAAACGCCACGGATTCCCCGACCATTCCGTCTTACACCAACAAGGTTTACATTCCGTTGACGGTTACCAATTATGATCGGGATGAGGAAGATTTTACCAGCATTTACGTGGTAAACCCGAATTTATCAAGTGCGAAAGTGGTTGTTCTGTTTTACGATAAGAAGGGAGAACTGGTTCAAACACCCATTGAGCGGACATTGGGGGCAAATGGTTGGCGGGTGTTCATGGCTGACAACAATTTAGACCCTTCAGACCAGGGTTGGGCCGTTGTTATGTCAAATAAAGAGGTTAAGGCCATGGCTGGAGTTGACATCTATAACGCAGACGGCAGTGAACAGTCAGCAGCCGCAATTCCCGGGACCGGCACCTTGTCTAATATGCTCTATGTCCCCCATATTGCGGAACAGACAAATCAGTGGAATACAATGATCAGTGTGGCGAATCCCGGGACCGGAAGCGTTAGTGCTCAATTTGTGCCCCAGGGTGGTACGGCTATTGATATTCCAGATTTCAGCGGGGTGGATACTTCCAATTTCCTTGATGTTGTCCAGGACCTTTACAACGGCACTTACCCGTTCAGCTCTTCTGACAGCTCTCATTGGTGGGGGAAAATTGTCAGTAATGCCGGTATTGTGGGAATGGAAGTTTTTGTTCAGGAGAATGACAATCTGAACCAGGCAGCCGCATTGCTCCTCAATGAAACCACTTCAAATGAAATTGTAATTCCCCATGTGGAGACATCCTGGCTCTGGTGGACCGGGATAGCATTGAATAATCCCAATGCCTCAACGATTAATGTGACGTTTACTCCCTACGATGATAATGGAAACGAATTGACTGCGACAAGTTTTACGATGGATGCCGGAGAGAAGCTGGCCAAGCTCGTTCAGTCGTTCTGGGCAGATGGTGAGTATCCGGATGGTGTGAAGTGGATTAAAGTGACAGCTGATGCTCCCATTACCGGATATGAGCTGTTCGGGATTGATTCTTCCGGAGATGCAAGTTCAAAGGATGCGCTGGCCGGTGTGGAAGCCAGGCCTCTGGATGCCGGATCTTCGGAACTGGTCTATGCGTACACCCCAAAACTGACCTCGAACGTCTGGTCGGGAATTGTCCTCTTGAATGCAGGCGACAGTCTCGCCAATGTGACAATTAACGGGTACAATGCGGTGGGTGAGCAGGTAGCGCATACCACAAAACTCCTTGCAAAAGGGAAACGGGTTGTTTCTGTTGTCGGCGGAACAGGTACCAACGATATTTTTTCTTCCGTGACAGATGATATTCGCTGGATTAAGGTAACTTCCGATCAGCCGATTCACGGGTTTGAACTGTTTGGCGATCAGAATTTCATGTACTTGAGCGGGGTGAATGCACTTTATTAAAGTGTGTGTTTTTTAGATATTTGTGTGGTATATCAGCCACACAATATTTAAAACTTGTAATGTAATTGTAAGAAAAGAACGGTGCCATCTTTTGGCACCGTTCTTGCTTTATAAAAGTTGTCATGGTGATGTTCAGACAGAAAACGATACGTTCACAGGTAAGTTGCTCAGGAATCGGATTGCATTCCGGGAAAAAGGTGAAGTTGACATTGACACCGGCTCCGGATCATACCGGGGTTGTATTTCGCCGTGTTGATTTGAATTATTTCCCCATCAAAGCGGATATCAAATACGCATCCCGACTGAGTTATGCGACGAATTTGAGCCGAAACGGGGTGTCGATTGCGACAACCGAACATCTCCTCGGAACCTTGATTGGTTTGGGTATAGACAATGTTTTTGTGGATATTGATGCCGAAGAAGTTCCCATTATGGATGGCAGTGCTTCAGCTTTTGTTTATCTCATTAACGAAGCGGGTGTTCGCCATGGTGATGCGGAGAAAAAAGTTTTGAATGTGCTGAAGCCGGTTCATTTTGCTGTGGGAGACCGGCGTGTCTCCGTTTACCCGGCTGAAAATTACAAAATCACCTATTCAATTGAATTTGATCATGCTGTTGTCGGTTCTCAGACAAAAACAATTGGGATTGATACGGCTTCCATCTTCGAAAATGAGATTTCGGGGGCTCGGACTTTTGGTTTTCTGAAAGATGTTGAGATGCTCAGAAAAAACGGCTTGGCACTCGGTGGTTCTCTTGATAATGCAATTGTGATTGATACCGACCGTGTTTTAAATTCACATCTTCGTTTTAAAGATGAATTTGTCCGTCACAAAATTCTGGATGTGATGGGTGACATGGGCTTGTTGGGATATTCGATACGGGGGCATGTGGTTGCGCATCGGGCCGGACATGAAATTCACGCAGGCCTTGCCAAAAAGATTCGGGAAAGTCAGGCTGCATTTGAGATCGTACCGCTCTCTGCCCTTGTGAAACATGCGGATGCCCGAAACGCTATGGAAGAAGCTGCCGAACTTTCTTCACAGTACTGATTCAACACCTGTCCAATTTTTTATTTTTTGTTTGATTGGGGAAGCTGCATACCGGTTTCAGGAGGATGCGCTTCTATAGCTTTTTATGTTTTCTGATAGCTGTTGTATTTTTTGAGCGCTTTAGTTCAAAAAATGGCGGAGGAGGTGGGATTCGAACCCACGGTCCGCGTTAACGGACAGACGATTTCGAGTCGCCCCCGTTCGACCACTCCGGCACCCCTCCGCTGATTATCGCCTGTTTTTAAAAAAATCGCTTAACATTGTGCTGCATTCATTTTCAAGAACAGGACCGTCAATATCAAAGCTATGATTCAGGTTCATGTCATTTATAAAAGGAAGTCTCCGTGTGATCCCGCTTCTTTTGTCTGCGGCTCCGAAAACGAGGCGGGAGATTCGTGCATGAACCATGGCGCCAAAGCACATTATACATGGTTCCAAAGTGACGTAAAGGGTTAATCCGGTAAGGCGGTAGTTTTTCAGAAATCCGGCGGCATCCCGGATTGCCTGTATCTCCGCATGGGCGGTTGGATCATTGAGGAAAATCGGCGAATTATACCCTTTCCCACACACCAGGCCGTTTTTATCTACGATTACCGCGCCGATCGGGACTTCGCCTGTTTGAAAAGCCAAATCAGCTTCTTCCATTGCGAGGCGCATGAAATATGTATCGGTTTCGTGTTTGATGCTCATGGCCGTCGGGGATATCGAAGTCTAAAAGCAACATTGGAGTCTTCATTCTGTAACAGGGAAAGCTCGCCTCCTGCTGTTTCCGTAAGCCATTTGCTGAAGGCAAGGCCCATCCCGGGTCCATTCTCGAAATCACCGGTCCCCGGCTCGAAAAGAGAGGGTTGAAGGAGTTCTTCGGAGATACGAGGCCCGTTGTTATGAATTTCAACAATACAGTCACTTCCGGAGGATGAGACCATGATTCGAATGTTGCCGCCTCCACGGCAGCGCAATGACTGTACCGCATTTTCCAGAATGTGCAATATGGGTTCCACAAAGAGCATCGGGTGAATGGTGACACTGCGTACAGGTGGTTGTGGTTGAATGGAAATTGTAACTTCCTTTTTCACGAAGAGGTCGGTGATCATATATTCAATAATGGTTTCGAGAACCTGGTTCGGAAGCAGCATGCAAATGTCGTGCTCAGGATCAAGCCATGAAATTACCTGTTCAAAGTCCGAAAGTTGTTTCTGAAGATTATCGGCGGAGTGAATCAATTTCCCGAAAACTTCTTCTATTTTCTGCACAGGGACGGTGGTGGAATTTTCCGGGGCGGGTTTCATATTCCCCCCTTTCAATTCCCGCGTAAACAGATCCAGGCGGCTTCGGATACCGCTGAGGGAGCCTCTGAGGTTATGGTTAAGTCCCCGGATGTGAGTTAATGCGTTTCTTTGAAGTTGAGACAGCATGGATCGGCTGGTGAGAAGGCTGGAGATTCCATCCAGAGAATCAATAAGAATTTTTTTATCTCTTTTTCCCCCGATAACAAATTTTTTCCCGTTTACGGTAAACGTGGCAGCAAACGGCTGAGGATACCGATTAAGTGTTTCTACAGCTTTACGAACCAATTCGTTTGGGTCAACTGTTGATTTGTCAATTCTTGAAAGGTCAAATTCATACTTTTTATCCATACCCGAAATGTTAGCATGTTTTACCACTTTTGAACAGATTTAGAGTCTGCTGTGTTACAATATTTTCAAGGGGGAATGTATGACGGAACTTATGCTGGCATTTGGCAGTAATGTGGGAGACCGTGTTGAACAAATTCAGGAGGCGGTTAACCGGCTTTCGGATTTCGGACTTCGCTGCAATGCGATTTCAAGCTGTTATGAGTCAAAAGCGGTTGGTTTGACGGATCAACCTGATTATATTAATGCTGCAGGGTTGTTTAATTGTGATTTCAACTATTCTCCTTTTGAGGTTTTGAAGTTGATTCTCAGTATTGAGACGGAAATGGGGAGAGTGCGTACAATAGAGAAAGGGCCCAGAAAAATTGATATAGATTTGATTTTTTTTGGCCACAGCCTGATAAATACAAATAATCTGATTGTTCCCCATGAATCATTTTCTGTTCGCCGGTTTGTGTTGGAACCGCTTTGCGAATTGATCCCGGATTTTCAGCCCCCTGGAGCCGGCGGCCGGGATTTATCCCGATTATTGCAGGAATGTCCTGACATGAACAGTTCTCCGGCAAATAGAGGGAAATGTCTGACAATCCTGAGTTGATGAAATCCGGGTATCTTTTTCAGATTCAGATAAAAGCGTGGGATCAAAACGGAATCAGCGGCAAATTCCCCGTTCACTATTTTCAATAAAGTCTGCAAAATACAGTACTTCTTTAATTCCTGGAAATTCTTTTCTCATTTCTGTCAATGCATCCGCCATCTGCAGTTTTCGTCTTAACAGAATTCTGTAGGCTTTTTTCAGTGCGGTGATGGTTTCCGGGCGGAATCCCTTGCGTTCCAGCCCCATTGTGTTGATATCGTAGGTTTTTGCCCGGTTTCCCACCGTTTTTACAAAGGGAAGGGCATCCTGAGTGATTACGGAATACCCCCCGACGAATGCGTGATTTCCAATTCTACAGAATTGATGAACACCAGAGTATGCGCCAATGTAAACATGGTCTCCGACACTGACATGGCCGCCCAGGGTGGCGGCGTTTACAAAGATGTTTTTGTCACCTACGATACAGTCATGGGCAATGTGAGAATATGCCATCAGGAAATTACCTGATCCGAGAACCGTTTTTCCCCGGCCGGTTTTTGTTCCCCGGTGAATCGTGCTGTTTTCCCGGATGATGTTGTTGTCTCCGATTATCGTTTCGGTGGCTTCTCCATGATATTTTGTGTCCTGGGGGGGGAATCCGATGCAGCAAAAGGGGTAAATTGTATTGTCGGCTCCAATTGTGGTGTGGGAATCAATCTGAACAGACGCTGTAAGTTTTGTTTTTTCTCCGATTTTTACATTGTTTCCGATGACACAAAACGGGCCGATATCGGCACTTTCCGCGATTTCAACATCCTGAGCGATGACAGCTGTCGGATGAATCATGGTTCCCTCCTTTTGATTCAGAAAACAGGGCGACCCTGTTGTTTACAGGTTCATTTTACCGAAAGCGCTGAGGAAAAAACAGCCTCGGCGACAAGTTTATCTTCCACAAAGGCTTTTCCGGAAAGTTTGCAGTAACTGGATTTCAGGCGGAGAACTTTTACTTCAAAACGCAATCGGTCCCCCGGAACAACCGGATGCCGGAAGCGTGCTTTTTCAATTGAAGTAAAATAGACAAGTCCGCCGGTTCCTTTCTTGTTTTTAAGAAGCAGAACCCCCCCGGCCTGTGCCATGGCTTCAATGACCAGAACGCCTGGCATGACCGCTTTACCGGGGAAATGGCCCTGGAAGAAAGGTTCATTTCCGGTGACATTTTTATAAGCTTCAATGTATTTGTCATCTTCAAATTGTGTAACCCTGTCCACCAGGAGAAAGGGATAACGGTGTGGCATGATGGTTTTGATTTCTTCGTAATCAATGGTTTGTGGCATGAATTTTCTCCCTGTATATTTATTCTTTTCTGATCATCTGTTTTCTCTTTTCAATAACCTGCGCAATTTTTTAGACAATTCCGGAAGTTTTGAAAGGGCGGCAATTTGTTTTTTCCATGCCCTGTGTTCCGTTGCCGGATAACCGATTACGAAACGTCCGTCCGGTACGGATTTTGTGACAACAGAGCCTCCTCCGACCGTTACCCCTTTTCCTATGTGAATATGCCCCACCAGACCCGATTTACCTGCAAGAACCGCATAGTCATCAATACTGGTACTGCCGGAGATGCCGGATTGGGCTACAATAATGACATGTTTCCCGATTGTTACGTTATGTGCAATTTGAACTTGATTGTCAATCTTGGTTCCGTTATCAATAAAAGTTTCTCCGAATGTGCCTCTGTCAATGGAGACGCAGGATCCGATTTCAACATTGTTTCCGATTCGGACGATTCCGGTTTGGGGAACTTTCCGGTGTTGTCCTCCGGCAAAATGGAAGCCGAAGCCTTCTCCTCCGATAACGGTGTTTGCTCCGATCATACAGTCTTTTCCGATTATGCAGCCGGGGAAAATCACAGTATTTCCGTAGATTATCGTTCCTTCTCCGATAGAGACATTGTTCATCAGTTTAACTCCGGGATGTATACGGGCACCGGCTCCAATTTTGCATCCGGGGGACACCGTGACAAATGCGCCGAGTTCGGCTTCAGGATGGATTTCCGTATCGGGATGGATAAAGGAAAGTTTTTCTTGCGGATAGACGGAATAATGAGAAACAAAATACATTGAAGCACGAATGAAGGCAAAATAGGGATCATCTGCCCTGATGATCGGGCAAGAAAAATTTGCCTTCATGTCTTTTGGAATGATCAATGCACCGGCTTTTGAGTGTTGTGCATTTTCAAGAAATGTGGAATTTTTTACATAAGACAGCTTTTCCGGAGTGGCGTCTTCCAGTGATGCCACTCCGGAAATTGTGCAATCCGGCCCGTCCAGAGCCAGGCCGAGTTCATTTACCAGTTTTGAGAGTCTAAGTGAAACCTCAATTCTGTGCATCAACCCGCTTGATCACTTCGGCAGTCAGGTCGGCAGTGGGTGACAGATACACAATTCCACTGGATGCACGACTGAAGACAACGTCAAGGTTTTTTTCTTTTGCCAGTTGGGCAATAATTGGAGTCAGAATTTTCTGAAATTTATCAAAACCTTCTTTTTGCCTGATCTGGTATTCACGTTTTGCATCTTCCTGCATGCGTTTAATTTTTGTCTGGTAATCGGAGAGCTTTTTTTCCATTGCCAGCTGTTTTTCATCGGACAGGGATGCAAGTTTTGATTTGTACTCTTTTTCAGTTTTCTGAGCTTCCAGAACGACTTTCTTGATAGCATCCTGTTTTTCTTTTACGTATTTGTTCAGGCTCTGCAAAAATGCTTTCCCCTTTGCAGATTTGTAAATCACCTGATCTGCGTCCACGACACCGATGCGGGTCTGAGCCATCACGGCAGAAGATGCGACAAGTGTAACGAGAACCATAAAAAGAATGGAAACTTTTTTCATATCAAACTCCTTTTTAGAAATATACATTATTAAAAAATTGTACCGATTGTAAATTCAAGATTACCGCCTGATTTGATCTGACCCGGAATAGTATCCAGCGGAATGCCATAGGTCAGACGAATCGGCATCTGAAAAACCGGCAGGTTAAATCTTGCTTCAAAGCCCCAGGATCTTTTCAACGAATTTGCTCCGGAAAAGAAGGATTCGTCTTCCAGCCAGACACCGCCGACATCATAGAATACGGCGAATTGGAATTTGTGTTCAATGGGGAAGATCCACTCAAAATTACCCACAAACATCTTTGTGCCGCCAATGGCAATGTTCGTGGCGGGATCAACGGGAGAAATTCTTCTGAAATCGTAACCTCTGACTGTACTCTCACCTCCTATAAAGAATCTGTCGTAATAGGGGATTGTGTTCCCCTCAAGTGCCTGTTGATAGCTTGCACGGACATTGGCAAGGAATATTGTCGATTTATAGCCTTTGAATAAATGTGCGGCCCGTACGTTAATCTGATATTTGAGATTATCTCCTCCAAGCTGCCATCCTGCCCAGAGAAAGCTCAATGTGTATTTGGAGCCTTTGATCGGCATGAACGGGTTATCCAGGGTGGAGTAATTCAATGATTGTGTAATGGAGCTGGTCAGCCGGTTGGACACCGGTTTGAAGATTGTATTGTCCTGGAGAGAAGACCCCGGTACATCCACCAGTTCAAAACTGTATGCTACGGAATAGGTGAGGAATGTTTTTAAACGGAATCCGAATCCGATACTGAATCCGGTGCTTTTCCGACTGTAGTTGTAGTAGGTTGTTTCACTGTTAAAGAGGTTAATGGTGAAGGAGTGCGGGTAGTCAAACAACCACGGTTCGGTGAAGGAGAGGTTGTAATATGTAATTCTGGAGCCGAAGGACCCCTGTAATGTCAATTGTTCACCTTTTCCGAGAAAATTTCGGGTGGTGTATGAAGACTGCAGGAAGAATCCGGCAAATTCACTGTAGCCACCACCGAAATTGAGCTCATTAACACCGGACTCTTCCCCTTTGATTTTAACGTCTACCTGATCTTTTCCCGGTACGAATTTAACGTCGGGGTTTGATTTTGAGACGTCAAAGAACCCAAGCTGATTGATTCGCAGCATGCTGTCTTTAAAGGTCTGAAGACCGAAAGGAGAACCTTCCGGGATCATAAATTCCCGACGCAGCACCTTATCCCGGGTGACCACATTGCCTTCAAATTCCAGCCTGTGAAGTTTGAAGCGTTTGTTTTCTTTGATTCGGAATGTAATATCTTCGATGTGGTCTTTTTCTTTGTTCAGGATTCGCTCCATGTAAAATTGGAGGTAACCGGAGTTGTTGTAGAGTTTCTCAATATCGG
Source organism: Acidobacteriota bacterium (assembly GCA_013152385.1). Classification (GTDB taxonomy): domain Bacteria; phylum Acidobacteriota; class Holophagae; order Thermotomaculales; family Thermotomaculaceae; genus UM-FILTER-49-7. Next base: position 46,881 of record JAADGL010000042.1, on the reverse strand, counting down.
ATTGAAATTCATTGATTTTACCCACATCGAAAGGCGAACCTTTTTTCAGCTTCCATTTGCTGTAAAGGATGCTGTCGGGAAGGAGCTTGTTTCCTTCAAAAGAAACATTCCCGATTTTGTATGCCTGTCCTTCATAAACGGGGATGGTCAGGAACATCCGGATGTCTTTTTTGAGTTTCTTGCGGGCTTTTGCCCGTTTGATATTTTTTCGTTTCTGCCGCTCGGATGTAAAGTCTTTAACTTTAATGATGGGCTGGCCGACAAAGATGTCTTTGTAGCCTTTTTTCCAGTACAGTTTTTTGATATTGTCCACCGCTTCTGAAAATTTCTTTTCGGAATAAATATCAGTACCGCCAAGGAAAGAGAACATCCAGTGCTTTTTGATTTTTTTCATGGATTTTCTCAGTTTCTTGTTGGAAAAAACCGTGTTGCCGACAAACTTGATTCCGTATACGTGGGCTTTCCCACCTTCCTGAATGGTGATGGTGAGATATGCAATTCCCCGTCCCGCATTTTCCAACACGTGGGATACCGACACGTTCCGATAGCCTTTTTCATGGTATAGGTCTAAAATGGCCTGTTTGATTTTGCTTAATTCGGCATAGTCCAGCTGAATGTTCTGGCGTAATTGAATTCCTTTTTCTTTTAGTTTATCTTTCAATAAATTGGGGCCGAAAGCATGGTTTCCAAAAAAACGGTAATCTTTGATTATCGGCCTTTCTTTGACCAGGTAAGTTACAATTTCGCCGGTTTTTCCATGGGTTACGTCCACCTGAATGTCAGCAAATACGTGCAGGTCCCATAACCTTTTGACGTCGTCTCGAATCGTTGGAAGGTCAAGAGCTTTACCTTCTTTGCTATGGATTCTGAATTGAATCGAGCTGGTTGAAATACGATGATTGCCCACGATATTGATTTTTTCAATTGTCTCAGCATGCGCTGTGACTGCACTCGCAAACAGCAGGAAAATTAGAATTCGTTGCAGGGGTTTCAGCATTTAACCTCCAGGATTTCACTGACTTTACGGACAGTTAAGTGGTCATTTTCGACTTCAAACAGATATTCGCCTTTTACATTGTTCCCATTGGAAATCATGATGTCGGAGAGCTTGTCCTGGACATGAACCTGAATTGCCCGTTTCAGGGGCCGGGCACCGTATTGAATTTTCAGGCAGGCCTGCCGGGTAAGCCAGTTTGTTGCTTCTGTACTCAGCTGTACACGGATGCCTTTGTGTATGAGCAGCTCGTTGAGATCATTAATCAGGATATATACAATTTCCGAGAGTTCTTTACTGCCCAACGGATTGAAAACGATGATATCGTCAATACGGTTCAGAAATTCCGGGGCAAAAAAACGCCGGACTTCTTTCAGAATCCGTTCTCCGCGGTTTGCCGGTTTCCCGGGATTGCCGGTATCAAAGCCAACGCCTTTGTCTTCGGTGATGATTCTGGAGCCCACATTGGAAGTCATAATTATAATTGTATTTCTGAAATTAATGAGTTCTCCGAACGCGTCGGTAATTCGGCCTTCATCAAATATTTGGAGTAAAACGTTGATAAGCTCGGGGTGAGCTTTTTCGATTTCGTCCAGAAGGACAACGGAATAGGGCTTTTTTTTGACCCGTTCCGTGAGTTGTCCGCCCTCTTCGTACCCCACATAACCGGGGGGGGAGCCAATCAGTCTCGATACCGCATGTTTTTCCATGTATTCGGACATGTCAAAACGGACGAGGTTTTTCTCAGATCGGAAAAGGTAAGTTGCCAATTGTTTACTCAATTCTGTCTTCCCGACTCCTGTCGGGCCCAGGAACATAAAGACACCGGTGGGGCGATCAGGGTTTGACATCCCGAGACGGGCACGTTTAATGGCTTTTACAAGTGTATTAACGGCGCGGTTTTGTCCCACCACCCGGGAGACCAGATAATCTTTCAGGTTCAACAGGCGTTCTTTTTCACTTTCCGTAACGGCAGTTACCGGAATACCGGTCCAGATGGAAACGGCTTCTTCAATGTCGTTGACGGTAACAGCCGGCCATTTTGAACGGTCTTTTTTGGTTTCAGGTGCTTCAATTGACAATTCATCCACCGGCCCAATCATGGGAAACATGGATTTGAACGGTGCTTCCTCGCAAGATTCAGGATATTGTTCTTTATTTTTTTCATTGTCAGCCATATGACGTAATTTTACCCTGGCACCGGTCTCGTCCAGGAGGTCAATTGCCTTGTCCGGCTGCATTCTGTCGGTGATATACCGTTCGGAGAGGGTCACAGCGGATTCCAGTGCGCCTTCCTCAAATCGAACGCAGTGGAAATCTTCGTAGCGGTCTTTAATGCCTTTCAGAATATCCAGGGTTTCTGCGGGATTCGGCTGCCGGATGGAAAGCGACTGGAAACGCCGCATCAATGATTTGTCTTTTTCAATTGTTTTGGAGAATTCTCTGTATGTGGAAGACGCAATGACCTGAAGTTCACTTCTGGCAAGAGCGGGTTTCATGATATTGGCGGCATCCAGGGAGCCTTCCGCCGAACCGGCGCCGACAATGGAGTGGAATTCGTCAATAAACAGAATGACGTCATTTGAGGCAGCCTCTTCAATAATATCTCTGAGGCGTTCCTCGAATTGTCCGCGATATTTTGTGCCGGCAACGATATTGTAGATATCAATTCCATAGATAAGCCGATCTTTCAAAGGGGCGGGAACATTCCCATTGGCAATGCGTGTGGCCAGGCCCTCTACAATGGCTGTTTTACCAACCCCCGCTTCTCCGAGGAGGAGCGGGTTGTTTTTCCTTCGCCGGGTCAGGATGTGGATAATTCGATCCATTTCCCGTTCTCGCCCGATACAACGGTCGAACCGGCCTTTCCGTGCCATTTTTGTAATATCCCGTCCGAATTTCGAAAGGATGGGGAGCTGCTGTTCTGCATTTTCTTCTTCAGTCAGTTCCTCGTCGCTGTCCAGCATAATGTCGTTGATAACCTGGTTTTTAGCTTCAATGAGGCTTCCGAGCCCGGATTCCCGGAGGGCGGTTACGGCGGTGGAGGTGTGCTGGGACAGCATGGCAAGGAAGATATGGTGTACTTCCACTTTTTCTTCTCCAAGGGTGAAAGCTTCTCTGACAGCCATCTGAAGCAGTTTGGTTGAGGCATCCGTCATCGGCATATCCCCGCTGTGAGTGGAGCGTCCCAGTTTCAGGCACAGGGAATCGATGGAGCGCCGCATTTGTACGGTGTCCAGATTCAAATTTCTGAAAAGACGGCTCATGTACGCATCTTCTTCCATTAAAATTCCGTGAAGAATATGGACGGTATCAATATATGGATTTGAAAACTGGGCGGCCTTGTTCCTTGCAAAGAACAGGATGCGCCTGGCTTTATCTGAGTATTTCTCCAGCATGGTTCTCTCCGTTTCCGCTCATGGGGAAGATTCTATCACATCGGGCGGCAATTTTCATGTTGTGAGTGGCCACAATGCAACTGTATTTTCGTTTTTTTCTCAGGCTGTCCAAATGATCCATTACAGCGTTTCCCGTCCGGGGATCCAGATTGCCGGTGGGCTCATCCATCAGGAGGAGTGCCGGTTCATTGATCAGTGCTCGGGCAATGGCAGTGCGCTGCTGTTCACCTCCGGAGAGCATGGCGGGGAAATGTTCCAGGCGGTTCGAAAGTCCCATGATGTCCAGGATTTCTCCGGCACGTTCTCTGGCTTCGTTTTTTTCTCCACCCCCGATCAGAAAAGGCATTTCGACATTTTCCAGTACGGTAAATTCCGGCAGCAGATGATGAAACTGGAAAACAAAGCCCACTTTTTGGTTGCGGAATCTACTGGCTTCTTCCGGTTTCAGTGAGCTGTAAACAATATTATCCAATTGTATTTCACCGCTGCTCGGAGTGTCCAGGAGGCCGACCAGGTGGAGTAATGTGCTTTTCCCGATCCCCGATACGCCGGTGACGGCAAGAAATTCTCCTTCGCACATTTCAAGGGAAAGGTTCTTGAAGACTGTCAGGCTGGTATCCCTGACCGGAAAGGTTTTGCTTACATTTGTCAGGGTCAGCATTTTATTCATAGCGAATAGCCTCGACCGGATCCAGCGCAGCCGCACGCCTGGACGGATACAGGGTGGCAATGTAGGAAACCGCCACTGTAATGAGAAAAACAAGGGTGACATCCAGCGGCCGGACTTCAAAAGGGATGTAGGAAAGAAAATCATAGACATCCGGCGGCAGCTTCAGAACCCTGAATGTATTCAATACAATAGAAATGCCGACTCCGAGGACAGTCCCGATTGTTGCGCCGGTCAGGCCCACAGTCAACCCCTGTATCTGAAAAACTTTCATGATCCGTTTTCTGTTCATTCCCATTGCCATCATAATGCCGATATCCCGGTGTTTTTCCATTACCATAAGGACAAGGGATGAAGTGATATTCAGTGCCGCAACCAGCATGATTAACCCGATGATGAGGGAAACGACCATTTTTTCAACTTTGATTGCGGAGAACAGGCGTTTATTGGTTTCTCTGAGGTCAATGACAAAGAACTGCGGAGGCAGTTTGGTATTGAGAATACGTTTGAACCCGTCAATGGCATCCATGGAACGCGTCCGAACCGCGAGGAAATCCACTTTCCCCTTCATGTTGAGGATTGCCGCGAGGGTTTTCAGCGGGAGCATAACCCAGGTTTTATCATATTCATAAATACCGCTGTAAAAAATTCCGGCTACGGTGAAAGTGCGCATTTTGGGCATAATTCCCAGCGGTGTCTGGGTGGGTTTAAAAAACATGACGGTAATTTTGTCGCCGATTGTGATGCCGTTTTGACGGGCAAGGTCTCTCCCGATCAGGACTTCGCCCGGGTTCAGCCTGTTTCGTTTCAGATTTTTGAGGATGCCGGAAACTTTTTTTTCTCCGGCAAGTTCCATTCCCTTCACCACAACGGGGGAAGGTTCCTGAGACATCCCTCCCCGGAGAAGCCCCTGAGTCAGAATCTCCGGTGATGCGGCGGTGAAACCCGGAATTGTTTTCAGTGTTTGGGTCAGTGATGCCGCATCTTTATCCGACATCGGGCCGGACAGGCCGTGAATTGTCAGGTGCGAATTGGCGGAAAGCAGGTTTTCTTCCATTTTGTTATGGAAACCGGTCATCAGGGAAAGAGCGATGATCAGGGACATTACCCCGATAATGATGCCCAGGACGGAGATCAGCGTAATGGTACCGATAAAAGCCTGATTTCGCCTCGCCTTCAGGTAACGGAACGCGATGAAGTTTTCAATCTTCATTTTTTCTCGGGCGCATGTATGGAAACAGGATGACGTCGCGGATGGACTGGGAATTTGTCAGTACCATTACCAGCCGGTCAATCCCGATTCCCTCTCCGCCGGTGGGCGGCATGCCATGTTCCATTGCGGTGAGAAAATCACGGTCCATCATCTGGGCCTCATCGTCCCCCTTTTCCCGTTCGGAAAGCTGCATTTTAAACCGGCGCAGCTGCTCTTCCGGGTCGTTGAGTTCGCTGTAGGCGTTTGCCAGCTCCATTCCGGCAATGAACAGTTCAAAACGGTCGACAAAACGGTTGTCTCCGGGGATATTTTTGGTAAGGGGAGAGACTTCAATGGGGTATTCCGTGATGAAAGTCGGCTGAATCAGCTTTTCTTCCGCTACGGCTTCAAAGATTTCCGAAAGGAGTTTTCCGTAATTCATTTTTTCGGCATCTTCAATGTTCAGTTTTCTGGCTTCGGGAAGTAAGGTTTCAATATCATTTAATTTTTCCATGGGGATGTTTCCGTATTCGCGAATCGCTTCCCGCATGGTCAGACGGCGGAACGGGGTTTCAAAGCTGAGTGTATGATTGCCGTATTTAACTTTTCTGGTTTTGAGGACATTGTCGCAAAGCTGGGTAAACAGCTCTTCGGTGATGGTCATCATGTCCCGGAGATCCGCGTAGGCTTCGTAAAATTCCACCATGGTGAATTCGGGATTGTGCTGGGAGTCTACCCCTTCGTTACGGAAATTCCGGTTGATTTCAAACACACGGGGAAATCCGCCGATAATCAGGCGTTTTAAAAACAGTTCCGGCGCAATGCGGAGGTAAAGGTCCAGATCCAGTGCGTTGTGATGGGTGATAAAGGGCTTTGCCGCCGCGCCGCCGGGAATCAGCTGCATCATGGGGGTTTCCACTTCCATGTAGCCTTTCATTTCAAAAAATTTCCGTGTTTCTGAAATCAGTGCGCTGCGGGTGGAGAAAGTCTGCCGGACATCTTCATTGCTCATCAGATCCAGATATCGCATCCGGTAGCGGAGTTCCTTGTCTTTTAAGCCATGCCATTTTTCCGGCATCGGCCGGAGGGCTTTTGACAGGAAGGTGTATTCTTCCACTAAAACCGTCAATTCTTCCGTCCGGGTGCGGAACAGCGTGCCGGAAACGCCGATAAAGTCGCCGACTTCTATTTTTTTCAGAAGTTTATAGCCTGGTTTTCCCACTTTGTCCTGCCGGATATAAAGTTGAATTTTCGCATTTCCATAGGCAATATGCATAAAGCATGCACGGCCCTGCATCCGTCTGGACATGATGCGGCCGCAGGTTTTTACATGTTTTTCCAGGCCTTCCAGTTCTTCTTTGCTATATTTTTCAAATATTTCCTTAATTTCTTCCGCTGTAATATCATAGTCGAATTTTATCGGAAACGGATTGATGCCCGCTTCTTTTATGTCCAGGAGATGCTGTCTCCGCTGCTGAATGTACTCATTTTCGTTTCTTTGCTGCTGATCCATTTTTGTTCCCCTTATCCTCAAAATAAACAAGCCGTATTATATGTGAGGCAGGGCCTAAAGTCAATGGCGGCATAGTGCCATTCTCTGTCATTGAAGCCTTTGAACTTTTGCTGTAAACTGAAGGCATGGAAGATATGATGCATGATGCGGAACAGTTAAATAATGATGAGTCGGTATTTGAACAGTCGCTTCGGCCTGTGGTTCTGGCGGATTATGTAGGGCAGGAGCGGGTGAAGGAAAACCTTGCGGTTTATATTGAGGCGGCAAGGCGGCGGGGGGAAGCGCTGGATCATTGTCTTTTTTACGGACCGCCGGGGCTGGGAAAGACAACCCTGGCAATGATTATTGCCAATGAATTGAATGTACATATTAAAACAACATCGGGGCCGGTAATTGAAAAAGCCGGAGATTTGGCGGCAATTTTAACAAAACTGGCACCGGGGGACGTATTGTTTGTGGATGAAATTCACCGCCTTCCGGCTTCCGTGGAAGAAATTCTGTATCCGGCAATGGAAGATTTTCAGTTGGATCTGGTGACCGGGGCAGGCCCCGGCGCCCGTTCATTTCGTTTTAAACTGAATCCCTTTACCCTGGTGGGGGCAACCACACGGGCAGGAATGCTGACTGCACCGCTCCGGGACCGTTTCGGAGTTGTCCACCGCTTGAATTTTTATACCGTAGACGAGCTGACTGTGATTGTAAAGCGTTCAGCAGGAATTCTCGGGGTGCCAATTGATCATGACGGAGCGTATGAGGTTGCCCGCCGTTCCCGGGGAACTCCCAGAATTGCCAACCGGCTGCTGCGCCGTCTCCGGGATTTTGCAGATGTGAAAGGAGACGGCATCATTGACCGGAAAATTGCGGCAATGGGCTTGGAAAGATTGGATGTGGATGAGCATGGATTTGATGAAGTGGACCGGCGTATTTTAAGAACAATTATTGAGAATTACGGCGGCGGGCCGGTGGGGCTGGGTACGCTTTCCGCCGCAATTTCAGAGGATCGCGATACAATTGAAGATGTGTATGAGCCTTTTCTTTTACAGACGGGGTTTCTGGAACGGACGCCGCGGGGGCGATGCGTAACGGGAAAAGCCTATACTTTATTCGGTTTTTCCGCACCTGACAGGAAACTTTTCTGATGCCCGCTCTCCTGGATGTGGAAAATTTGTCTGTGGGAACACGGAAGCGGATGCTGTTGTGCGATGTTTCTCTGCGTGTCGAAGAGGGAGAGGTGTGGGGCATTGTGGGTGCATCCGGTGCGGGAAAAAGTATCTTGGCCCGTTCGATTTCAGCTTTGTTGCCGAGAGGGGTGGCAGTGGCAGAGGGGCGGATTCTGTACAGGGGAGAGGATTGGCTGGGAATGAAAGAAACTGAAAAAGTATCGATTCGGGGTTCCGGGATCGGATATCTGGTGCAGAATACATCTTCCGGCCTGGACCCGGTATACACGGTTGAACAACAGATGACGGAAGCTCTGCTGTCAAACGGAGCTGCCGATTCCCGCGGAGATGCGGTTCGGATTTCAATTTCATGGCTGAAAAAAGTCGGTTTGCGGGATGTATCCCGGGTTCTGTCGTCTTATCCCCATACTTTGAGTGGAGGGATGGCGCAACGGGTGTATCTTGCCATGGTATTTATGCTGAAACCGAAATTGGTAATCGCGGATGAATTTTCAAGCGGCCTGGATTCCACAACAGAAAAGAAAATGATGAGTCTGCTGCTGAAAGTTGCGGAGAATTCCGGCATGATCATGATTACGCACAATATATTTCTTCTTGGCGGGATAACGGATAAAACGGCGGTGATGAACGGGGGAATGATTGTAGAATCCGGCCCGACAGAGAAAATTCTTGAAACCCCGTTGCACGGATATTCGCAGGTGCTTCTTAAAGCCCGGCATCAGGAGGGAAGGAGCTTGTTCCGGAAATTAAACGGACGGGCCGATTGCCGCGGTTGCCCATTCGCCGAACGTTGCGGCGAACCAATGGAACAGTGTTTTACAAAGATTCCTGATGTTCGGGAGGTGGATGGGAGGAAGGTTCGATGCCATCGATACTGACTGTTTCACATTGCAGCAAACGTTTTTCCGGTGACGGAGGCCGAGCTTTGGATGTTCTTGCACTGCAGGATGTCTCCTTTGAAATCGGTGAAGGAGAAATTCTGGGCCTCGCCGGTGAGTCCGGTTCAGGAAAAACCACGCTTTCCCGTCTTCTTCTGGGGTTGGAAGAACCGGATGAGGGGGAAATTTACTATCACGGAACATCTTTCACATCCGGGAAATATGCTAAACAATGCCGGATGAATGGCGGGATTCAGGCAATTTTTCAGGATCCGCTGGCTTCGCTGAACCCGGTGATGCGTGTGGAGGAAATTGTGGCGGAGCCGTTTCGGATTCAGAACCTCCGTTTCCCGGGAGGGAGCCGTCGAAAAGTGGAGAAATTATTGGCTCAAGTGGGCCTGGGTTCCGAGTGCATGAACAAGAGGCCGGATCAGTTATCCGGGGGGGAGCAGCAACGGGTGTGTATTGCCCGGGCCCTGGCATTACAGCCCGGGCTTCTGGTGGCGGATGAGCCGGTCAGTGCCCTGGATGCCGAGCTTCAGGGAGGCATTCTGGCCCTTATAAAAGCAAGCAGGGATCAATACGGGCTTGCGGTTTTGCTGGTTGCCCATGATTTGGGACTGTTCAGGGGAATAGCAGACAGAGTGGCAATTATGTATCAAGGGGAGATTGTGGAGATTGGGAAAACGAAAGAAATTCTGTCATTTCCCCGTCATCCTTATACAAAGGAGCTTTTGAGCGCAACACCGCCTTATACGAGGGAAATGTTATTGAGAGTACCGGAAACCTCGGTGGAAACAATTTCAACATCGAAGAATTCCTGCAGTTATTGGGCAAGGTGTCCTTATGCTGCAGAGTGTTGCCAAGATGCTGCTCCACCGGTAAAAAAGACGGATTCCGGTTTTTATCGGTGTTATTTTTAGGGAATTTCCCATGTTTTATAATTTTCTGGTAAAATATTTGCTATGAAAAAGCGATTTGATACAACGGATATTATCAACGTGGCGGAACTTAAAAAGCAGGCATTGATGAAACCCAGTATCACACCGACCATCACCCTGCTGGTGAATGAGATGCTGGGAAAAACCATTACGATCACTTCCGGAATGGAGGTGATTATCGGGCGCAGCGAAGAATGTGATGTTTCCCTTGACATCACCGCACTTTCCAGAAAACATTGTGCTGTTTTCCGGCAGGGAAAGAATGTTTTTGTCCGGGACCTGGACAGTACAAACGGGACTTTTGTCAATGGGGAAAGAATTGAGACTCGGGTGTTGAAAAACGGTGACCGGGTGTTTCTCGGGGACATTTGCGTGTTCAAATTTGCCTTTACGGATCAGATTGATCTGGATATCAACCGGATGCTGTTTGACAAGGCGACCCGGGACCCTCTGACGGGGATTTACAACCGGACCTATTTTCAGGAGAATTGCCGAAAAGAATTTCTTTTTCATCATCGAACCGGATTGCCCCTGAGCCTGGTCTTCTTTGACCTGGATGATTTCAAACTTGTGAATGACCGCTATGGCCACACCTGCGGTGATATCGTTCTGAAGGATGTTGTATTTATCGTAAAAAGAAAGATTCGTGAAATTGACTTTTTTTCCCGTTACGGCGGAGAGGAAATGGTAATTTTAATGAAAAATACGGACTATCCGGCTGCAATGAAAAAAACCGAGATTCTGCGGGAAGCACTTTTCCGTCACAAGTTTGAATATGGGGCGACATCACTTTCAGTTACGGCGAGTTTTGGTGTCGTAACCCTGAAAAATGGAAATTTCAATTCGTTTCAGGAAATGCTGGCGGCGGTGGATTCGATGATGTACAAAGCGAAACAAGAGGGCAAAAACAGGGTAGTTGGCATTGAACCTGACAAATAAATATTTCAAGACAATTTCACCGGAACTGCTGTTGAAATGGGGATGTCCGCCTCTGGAGTTTGTTAAACTGGTATGGAGGCGGACGATTCCGGAACCGGTTTGTGAGTGGGGGATTCCGGTTGCTCTTTCAGGCGGAAAGCTGACAGTTGCGGTAAAAGGCAGGGAATATCTCGTTGCCTTCCGCGATGAAGCGGACACGATTATCCGGGCCTTGAACAACTATCCTCTTCATCTTAATCACCTTAATGTAATATTGAAAAAATAAAAGGGAAACCCTTTTGGAATTTGGCTGTCATGAGTCCAATCCGAACTTCGTAAATTTGTTTTTCAGAAAATAATGTAAGTGGAATGTAACAATATAAAAAATATGACGCAGGTCACGTCGGGGACAGGAAATCCGGTACGGAGGTTGCACCTGATAATAGAGCCATGGCACTGTCATGAAGCGATAACAGGAGGTGCAGCATGAAATCTTTATTAAGTGTTTTGATTATGACCGGTTTGATTCTCGTTCCGGTAAATACCAGCTGTGTGGTACGGGCCCGTGCGGTGGTTCCGGTACCTGCGGTGACTGTTCATTACCGGGTCGTGTCCGGCAGGCGTGTACTTGTTGTCCCCCGGGCTGTTCGCCCGGGTCATGTAATCATTATAAACGGACGGCGCTGTGTTGTGAAAAGCAGGAGGGGAAGCCGGGTAAAAGTTGTGTATCCCAATGGCCGTGTGGTATGGGTGGAAAGTATTTACCGTTAATTTTCGGAATGTGAAAGGAAAAAGGCGGCTGAAATGCCGCCTTTTTTATAGAAGATGAGAGAGGAAAATCATTTATGTGGAGTCTGTTGGAACTTCATTCCCTTTTTCTCAAATCTGATGAGATTTTTTTTCGGGTTCTTCAGAAAATTTGTTTTGCAGCCATTTCCACAGAAATAGACTCGTTTTCCTGAAACGTCTGTGTAAACGGAATGGTCAATGCTTTTTCCGCTGTATGGACACTTGGGCTGGATCCGGCGAGTTAACTCTGCCCGGGAGGCCTGCTGCCCATGGTGTTTCATTTTTCCGGAATGGGCGGCAGAGTTATTTTCAGTAGGTGACGGAGCGAGTTTTATTCCGTCTGCTTTCATTTCCGCCATAAATTTGTCCGGGTTTTTCATGAATTTTTCGGGGCATCCTCCGCAGCCGAAATAGATACGTTTTCCTTTGTAATCTACGTGGAGGTTTTTGTTTACAGGGCTTTTGCAGATGGGGCAGATGGTTTGGGCTCCACCGGCAAAAACCATGATTCCAGATAGTACGATTCCACCCATTATGGAAAACAGTCTTTTTTTCATTTGTTGCTCCTTTAAATTTTTATCGGTTCATATATCCGGATTACTTCAATTTTGAATAATTTTCGATGTTCACCTCCCTGTTTCTTATTTGTTATGTTGAACCGGATATTTTTGTCCGGGCCCCGGAGGGCAGTAAAGAAAATAATCGGGCAAGATCAAAAGGTTTGGAGAGCAGATGATCAACAGGCCACTGGTTATTCAGTGCGTCCGGAATGAGTTCCACATGGCCTGAGATAATTACTTTCACGGTTTCCGGGTTCAGGAAAGGGGTTCCTTTCCGGATCAGTTCCAGTCCGTTCATGTCAGGCATGAAATAATCGGCAAGAAGAATATCAATTGTGTATCCGTGAGTTTTTATGTATTCAAGAGCTTCTTTCGGGTTTAAAAAACAGTGAATCTCATCTGTTTTCGGTTTCAGCAAAATTTCAAGACTTCTGAGAATGGTTTGTTCATTATCAACGATGACAATATTCATATTGCTTCCTTAATTCTTTTTAACTCACTCTATTTTGATCCCAGTTTTGTGCCAGAAATTAAAAAAATATAATTTATAGAAAATAGATGTATATATTAAATTCGGGCAGGATGGAAGACCAGATCAATTCACCAGTTTCTGTTGGCTGTGATCAGAATCTGACCAGTTGTCATTTTTCCGGAGTCATATGCCGGCATGCGAAGAAGAGGGAAGCGGAACCCTTTGCAGTTGCAAGGGCTGACAAATCTGGCATAATGGGAGGACAACTGTTGCAGGAGGCGTAAATGGGCAGGCCGTTCGGTCTTGAAAATCCCCTTGAACTGTTTTTGGACAAAGAGCGAAATGACTTCACCCGGGGAGATATTCTCCGGGTAATTGAAGAGATGGGAATTGAACTGCTCTCGTTTCATTATACGGGAATTGACGGCAAGTTGAAAGAGCTTCGGCTTCCGGTTCAGAGCAGATCTCAGGTTCTTCAACTATTGGCTGATGGGGAGCGGGCGGATGGTTCTTCCCTGTTTAAAGGGTTGGTGGACACCGCGTGTTCTGATTTGTACGTGGTTCCCTTGTATCGGACAGCTTTTCTCAATCCGTTCAGCGAAAACACTCTTGGAATGATGTGCCGTTTTTTTGACCGGGAAGGAAAACTGGCGGATTTTGCACCGGGCAGTATTCTTCACCGGGCATCGGAGTTGCTGCGGTCTTCAACCGGGCTTTCGCTTCACGCTCTGGGAGAGCTTGAGTTTTTTCTGCTTTACCGCCCGGAGACGGAAGACGGAGATCATTATCCGCTGCCGATGCAGTCCGGTTATCATGCGACCGGGCCGTTTGTAAAGCACGGCGCTATTGTGGAAGAGATGGTTCGGCACATTTCCCGGATAACCGGTTCGGTGAAGTATGCTCACAGTGAGGTGGGGGTAATCCGGAATCTGGCGAGTAATATTCCGGAGATTGACGGCAGGTTCGGAGAGCAGTGGGAGATTGAGTTTCTGCCGGCACCGGTATCTGATATGGCAGACGATTTGGTGATTGCAAAATGGATTGTTCGCAATGTGGCACAGAAACACGGCTGCATTGCAACCTTTGCCCCCAAACTTGAAGAGGGGGTGGCCGGAAACGGATTTCATTTCCATATGATGTTGAGAGAAGGTGATAAGAATGTGATGGTTGGTGACAAGGGGGAATTATCCGAGGCTGCCCGGCAGCTGATTGGCGGTATTTGTCATTATGCCGATTCTCTGACCGCATTCGGTAACACCGTTTCTTCCGCCTATCTCCGGCTTGTACCGGGTCAGGAGGCACCGACACGGGTCTGTTGGAGTGATTTGAACCGAACAGCTATGATTCGTGTTCCCCTTGGATGGCAGACCGTTCATGACTTGGCTGCCAATCTTAATCCTGCCGATGAAGAGGATGCCGTTCCCGGAAAAAGCCGTCAGACTGTTGAATTGAGAACGGCAGACGGCAGCGCACTGATTCATTTGATTCTTTCCGGGATAACAATGGCGGCCCAGTGGGGTTTATCTCATCCCGGGGAATCTCTTGAAATTGCGCGGACACTGTATCTGCCGGTGGAGAATTCCAGAGACGGAGAATTTCTGGGCCACCTGCCGCCGCTCCCCCGAAGTTGTGTGGAGTCTGCCCGTGTTCTCCGCAGGAAAGCCGATCTTTATACAAGGGAAGGGGTTTTCCATGAATCTATTCTCAGGTACATGACGGAGCTGTTGCTGGCCGAGGATGATGAGGATATGAATCAGAGGTTAACCAGTATGCCGGCAGATCAGCGTTTGAATGAATCTTTAAAAATTATGCACGGAAACCTCCACCGCCATTAATAGGCCAAGGGAAGAATGTTCAAGTTGGGAACAGTGTGGTATGCAATCCGTGAACCGGGAGATGGTTTTTTGATCAGGCGTACATTTTGGACACTTTCCTACCGTATTGTGCTTTTTTGTTCCACGCTGCTGATTCTGGCAATATTGTCCGTGTTGACTATTGTTCTGTTTCCGTTTAAAGATCGTATTGTGGATTTTTTCGCACGGATCTGGGCAAGAAGCTGTCTGCTCTCTGCCAATGTGAAACTGAAATGGTCAGGCTGGGACAATGTTCCGAAAAAACCGCCTTATATCATTGTATTTAACCATCAAAGTGATTTTGACATTTATGCCCTGATGGCAGGCCTTCCCAGAATTTACCGGGCGATAATGAAAAAAGAGCTGATGTATTATCCGTTCTTTGGGTGGATAATATATTTTTTCGGTTTTGTCCCCATTGACCGAAAAAATACAAAACGTGCCATTCGTTCCATCAATCGGGCCGCAAAAATGTTTAACCGTTATCCCTATATCATGGCCCTTACCGGTACCCGGGTCCGGAACCGGGATTTTTTGAAACACAAAATGAAAAAGGGCCCGGCGGTAACTGCAATTCAGTATGGAGTTCCGTTGCTCCCTGTTACGATTATCAATGCGGATGAGGTTCATGTAAAAGGGCTGGGGCTGATAAATCCGGGAAAAACCATTGAACTGGTCGTCCATTCTATCATTGCCCCTTCCGCTTACGGCATTGACGAACGGGATCAATTGGTGCAGAATATAAAAGAAGTTCTTGCAAAACCATTGAAAGAAAGGAGGCTGTTGGATGATGGAGAAACAAAAGGGTGAAAGCCGTCTCGGCTGTATTTTGTATATCCTGCTTGTAATATATGTAGTTATCATCGGTTTTCAGGTTATTCCGCTGATGTACAACAACCTTCAATTGAAGCAGGGAATGGGGGGAATGGAAGAGATGGCAGCGTCGTACAATCAGTTTCGCGGCCACATGGCATCAATGAAAAAGAATCTGGCCAAAAAAGGGATGGATCTCGGCCTTCCGGTTACCCCCGATAGTTTTAAAATTATCAAACGGGGAAAGAATGTGGAGATTTCCGCTCATTACGAGGTGGAGATTAATTTTCTCTTTATGAAGAAAAAGATCAGCATGAACCCGGAGGTTTCCAAGATTGTTTACAACTTTTAATTGATTATGCGAATCCGGCACCTTTTTCGTCTGCTTGCGCTGCTCTTTGCCCTTCTTACTGTTGGAACGTTTGGTTATCACCTGATTGAGCACGCGTCTTTTCTGGACAGTGCATACATGACGGTGATTACCATTTCAACGGTGGGGTTTCGTGAAGTGTTCCCACTATCAGGAGCCGGCCGTGTATTTACAATGGTTTTGATTGTGGTCGGTGTCGGGCTGATCGGGTATTCTTTCACCCGGATCACCTCATTTTTCATTGAAGGGAAATTGCAGCAAATCATCAGGGGGAGAAAAATGGAGAAAGCCATTTCCAGAATGAAACATCACATCATTGTCTGTGGATATGGGCGTATGGGCCGGGATGTGGCGGCAATTCTGATGCAGAACGGGAAACAGATTGTTGTAGTGGACAGGGAAGTGATTGTTCAGCCGGAAGAAGTTGTTTTGCTTACCGGAGATGCGACTGAAGATCAGGTGTTGCTGGATGCTGGAATTGAACGGGCGGATGCGGTTGTCGCCTGTCTGTCCAATGATGCGGACAATGTTTTCCTGGCTCTCAGTGCCAAAACCCTGAACCCCGCTGTTCGGGTTGTGTCCAGAGCAATTGCCGGCGGGAGTGTTGGGAAATTGAGGCGTGCAGGAGCCGATGATGTGGTTTGCATGCATGAGATCAGTGCCAGGAGGATGGCAACGGTTCTGATTCAGCCGAATCTTGTGAATCTTGTGGACATTATGACACCGGCCCGTAATTTGTTTCTGGAAGTTGGAGAGATTGCGGTGGATCAGAACGAAGAGATAATCGGAGTCAGCATCAGCGGCATTAATTTGAAACGCAAAACAGGCGCTCTGATACTGGCTGTTCGCCACAGAAGCGGGAAAGTGTTGTTTAATCCGGATTCTGATTATCGGATGCAGGCGGGGGATACGTTGATTATTATGGGAGAAAGGGCGCAGATCGGGAGAGTTTCGGAGCTTTATAACTAATTTGGAAATGGAGATGAGATGACACAGCAGGCCTTTGGAATCCTGAAAGATGATAACGGACGGCGTATTGTCGTATCCGCATTCTGTTGTAACGGGCATCCCCTGGTCAGTGAGGAGAATCCGTGTATTGATGATCTGGCGACCATTCATCTGAGAGTCCGATCGACAACCGGGGAGACAGATCTGTATCTGAGCCCAATTCAGGGAGACCCCCGTGTAATGGGGGGAGATCAGATTCCGGAAGGGGAATTGCTTGATGTTTTCTGCCCGGTTTGCGGGGCGTCTTTTGAAGCGGTGGCTCCCTGTTATTGCCGGCACGGTATGTTTATTGCAATTTATTTGAAGCCGGATTGCCAATACAGGGAAGCTGTTGTGATTTGTAACAGCTGGGGATGTAAACATTCCTTTATTAAACTGGAAAGCCGAATTATATTGAGTTCGTTATGAAAAAGATATTGATTGTTATTTTACTGTTTGTTGTTTCATTTTTCGTTTTCGCAAAGGAAAAACCTCAATTCGGAGCGGTGATTCTACCGGATCACACCGTTTTTACGGTGGAACTGGCCACAACACCGGAACAATGGGCACGGGGATTGATGTTTCGTCATTCACTGCCGCCGGAAACCGGAATGCTGTTTATTTATAAACAGCCGGGGCCATACACATTCTGGATGAAGAACTGTTTCATTCATTTGGACATTATCTGGCTTTCAGCAGACAAAAAAATTGTGTATTTTGTGGAAAATGTCCCTCCCTGCGATCAGCCGGACTGTCCCAGTTACGGGAGTATGAATCTGGCGAAATATGTAGTTGAAGTGAATCCGGGTGTGGTCAAAAAACATAAATTAAAGCTGGGCGACAAATTTGAAATCAGGATTTTTGATAAATAAATTCCCCTTTTTTCATTACCGCGCCAATCCGATTGACACCAAAATTATAGACGAGAAATTTGTAGGACGGAGCCTTCAGAAAGATTAAATCCGCCTGTTTTCCCGGATGAATGGAACCGGTGATATCCTGGAGCCCCAGGGAATATGCTCCGTTAATGGTTGCGGCATTGATTCCTTCTTCAATCGTCAGGCCCATCTTCAGGCAGGCAATGGTAATCACCATGGGCATGGAATGGGTATAAGAAGATCCGGGGTTGAAATCCGTACTGAGGGCCAGAATTCCGCCGGATTCAAGGATTTTTCTTGCCGGAGCATATTTGTCTGACATGAGAAAGAATGTGGTTCCGGGCAGCATGGTAAACACTGTTCCCGCTTCTACCATTCGTTTTATGCCGGTATCGGAAATGTAAACCAGATGATCTGCACTGACTGCACCCAGTTCGGCAGCAAGTTCTGCGCCTCCGATGGGGGTGATTTCATCCGCATGGATACGCAATTTGAATCCGAGTTCTGCTGCCGTATTGAGAATTTTATGGGATTCTTCGATATCAAATACACCGGTTTCGCAGAAAATATCACAGTATTCCGCAATTCCCTGTTCCTTTACTGCCGGGAGCATTTCTTTGCAGAGTAAAGAAACATATCCTTCTTTGTTATTGGAAAACTCAGGGGGAATTTCGTGTGCGCCGAGGAACGTCGCTTTGATATCCACCGGCTGTGTTTCCTGCAACCGACGGATTACCCGGAGCTGTTTCAGTTCTGTCTGAGTTTCAAGTCCATAACCGCTCTTAATCTCAAAGCTTGCGGTACCGTGGGCAATCATGTCCCGGATGTTTTTTACAGCATTTTCAAAAAGCTGCTCTTCACTTGCTTTTCTTGTTTCCCTGACAGTTGAATTGATTCCGCCGCCCATTGCCGCGATCTCCATATATTTTCTGCCTTTGATGCGGAGATTAAACTCGTCTTCTCTTGTCCCGCCGAATACCAGGTGGGTATGGGGATCTGCGAATGCCGGGAGCACTATGGAATTTCCGGCATCAATTGTATGCTCAATGCCTTCTATGAAGTCGTTTCGGGGAATAATAGAATCTATTCTTTCGTTTGAGAGGACAAGGTCGGAATCTGTATAAATTGTCAACTGGTTCATGCCCGGGCCCCGGGCTACATCCCTGGAAACCGGGGTGACAATTTCACGGATATTTGTAATTCTGATCTTCATGGGCACACACTCAGTCCTCGTGCTGAGACTGGTCAATGTCCGGCTGTTTCAGTGTTTCCAGAAATGATTCGGTTTTTTGAATCAGCCCGTTCAATTCTCTGACAAGCTGACTTCGGTTCCGGATCAGATCATCAATTTCCTGCTGAATGCCGGCTGCCCGATTATGTGCGGTGGCGATAATCCGTTCCGCTTGAAGTTCACTTTCCCGGACGATAATTTCCGCTTCTTTCATGGCGTTTTTCTGAATTTCTTCTTTGGTTTCCTGAGCAAGGAGCATTGTGTCTTTCAGAATTCTTTCCCGTTCCCGGAGGTCAGACAGAGATTCTTTCAGATGTTCCAGTTCCTTTTTCTGTTCACTCTGCTCTGCGATGAGGGCTTCCAAATCTTCAGATACCAGCTGCAAGAAGTTTTTTACTTCCTCGGTATCGTATCCACGGAAAGATCGGGAAAAGGTACGGTTGGTAATATCCATGGGAGTAAAACGCATGAGGCCTCCTTACATTGAAAGCTGAATCAGGGTTCGGACAACAAAAATTTTCAGGAAAAACAGGAAAAAAATCAAAACCAGCGGGGAAATGTCCACCATTCCCATTCTGAGAAACGGCATTGCACGCCTGATTTTTCGTGTAACCGGATCCACAAGTACCACAAGAAATTGTACCAGAGGATTTCTCGGGTCCGCATTGACCCATGTAAGGAGTGACCGAATAATTACAATCCAGATGTAGAGCTCCAGCACGTAGCCCAGTACAGTGCCCAATGCAAAAAGAAAGTTATTTGCGATTATCATAACTTCTCTCCCCGAATAACAGTGTTCCAATACGAATATACGTTGCACCTTCCCGAATGGCAACCCTGAAATCATGACTCATGCCCATGGAGAGTTCATGAATCGGGCTGGAATGGAGAATTTCCCGGTTCAGATTGTCTCGAATTTGGCGGAGTTTTCTGAAATAGGGAGCAGAATCTTCGGGATTCGGTGTGTATGGAGGGATTCCCATGAGGCCGATAAGGTTCAGATGATTCAAGTTCAGGATTCGTTCTACAAGGGGAGTCAGTTTGTCCGGAGAGATACCGGTTTTGGTTTCTTCAGGGGATAGTTTTATTTGGATGAAACAGGATATTTTCCGGATTTTTTTTTCAAGTTCCAAGTTCAGTTTCTCAGCAAGTTCAACACTGTCAATGGAATGAATCACATCAAAAATACCTGCGGCTGCCCGGGCTTTATTTCTTTGGAGGTGGCCGATCATGTGCCAGCTTATATTCAGGTTTTTACATTGTGCCTGTTTTTCCGCTGCCTCCTGAACATGATTTTCTCCAAAAATAATTTGTCCCGCCTTTGCGGCGGATTGCACATCTGAAACCGGCTTTCGCTTGGATACTGCGACAAGGTGGATCGAATCCGGAACACGGCCGTAGGAAAGTGCGGTTTCCCGTATCTTCTGTTTTAAATCGAAAAGGCGTTCAGCTGTCGTTGTCATCAGGTTCCGGCAGGACAAGTATTCGCTGGCAGTTATCACAAATAAAAAGCTCATTTGGATTTCGCTGCATATTATTGACCATTTGCGGCCGTATTTTCATGTTGCATGCGGAGCAACATTCTCCCGAAACCGTGGAAACGGCGATTCCGGAACGTTTGGCAGCAATCTGGTTGAATTTTCTCATATAGGGAGCCGGAATGTCTTTCTCAAGGGCACGCTTTTCCTTTTCCAGCTTCTTCTTTTCTGCGATTTTTTCCTGGTTATTCTCCTGGAATCCTGAAACGGCTTCGTTATGTGTGGATTCGAGCTGAATCATGGTGTTTTTCAGTTTTTCATATTCGATTTCCAGTTCTTTTGAACTTTCCATAATTGTGATAATGGTAGTCTCGGTTTCCTGTATCTCACGTTTTGTACTGTCAATTTCTTTCAGGACAGCCGAATATTCTTTCTGGTTTGTAACTTCCATGAGGTCCTGTTCAAATTTTTCAAGATTATCTTTGCATAAAACAAGATATTCTTCTTTCCGTTCTTTCTGTTTACTGTTTTCCGAAAGCTGCTCTTCAGCACGGGCAACAGCAATTCGGTGCTGTTTCAACTCGCGCCCCAGCTTTTCAATGGATTCGGGATAGGTTGTCAGTTCATGCTCCAACTGTCTGATTTTCAAGAGCAAATCCTGATAATGCAGCAGATTTCTTAACACATTTTTCAAAGCCACCTCCTCTAATGAAAAAAGGTGTTCTATTGTTAGAACACCTTTATCAGATCCATGTGATTGTTTTCAATCTTTTCTCAATCAACGTAACCACCTTTATGGTGGGCCCACCAGGGATCGAACCTGGGACCATCCGGTTATGAGCCGGGGGCTCTGCCAGCTGAGCTATGGGCCCGAACTCAGAATTATCAAAAACCGATTTCATTATAACAAAGGAAGTTAATTCTCCCAAACTTTTTAACGGGACGAATCCGGAAGATATTTCAGAATTTTTACTTTTTCCAGTGTGACCATACCGCCTTTAATCACCTCATCCAGATAGGGAAGCAGCAAATTGATTTTTTCTTCTGTATCCACAATTTCAATAACAACCGGCAGGTCCTCGGACAATCGGAGAATTTTGGAAGTATGAATCCGGCTGGATGCACCGAATCCCATTCCACCCCTGAGGACCGTAGCACCGGCAATATTTAATTCCCGTGCTTTCAGTACAATTGCCTCATATAAAGTTTTGTGATTTGTTGAATCATCTTCCCCAACAAAAATCCGGAGTAACAGCCCTTCTTTCGGAAGAAACATTGCGACCTCCTCAGTGCAGAATTCCGTGAATATACCGAACTGTCAGTGTGCCTGCGATTACCAGTATCAACCCGAATGCGACACTGAGAATTTGGTTTGAAACGGCCATTTTAATTTCACCGTCTCTCAAAAGAGTCAGTGTTTCCAGGGAAAAAGTGGAGAATGTGGTGAATGCTCCGAGAACGCCGGTTAAAATGAAGATCCGAATTCCGCTGCTTACCAGAAACATTTCGGAATACTGCCATGCCAGGCCGATTAAATAGCACCCCACCAGATTTACAGTGAGCGTTCCCCAGGGAAAGGTGGGGCCGCTGATTCTGTAAACGGCTTCAGACAGCAGATAACGAAGAATAGCCCCCAATCCGCCCCCTGCGGCAATGACCAGAATTCTTTTCAAAACTTTTTCCATTTTCCGTCCGTTTGAATGAATTAAGTTCCGGAGAAGAACCTTTGCCCGGAAGCTCTTCGGCATCCTATCCCAGAGCCTTCTGTTTTTCAAGAGATTCCCGATGTTTTTTAGAAAAAGCATCTTCGTGCTTGACAAGAAAGGTGGGGCTCTGTACACTGTACCGCGGATGTGCCCATAGCTCAACCGGATAGAGCGTTTGGCTACGAACCAAAAGGTTGGGGGTTCGAGTCCCTCTGGGCACACCATTTCTTTTCAGGCTGGATAAAATCAAAAAAAATTGAGTAATGAGGAATAAAGCTGACCGGTGTTTCGGTTTTCAGCCCTGACTCGTGCCTTCCCTGACCGGTGAAAGGATGGCCGCAATGTTGATAAGTTGCCCTTTTTCACCGGTAATTGGAGAAAGAACACAGGACAGGCGGATGGTTTTTCCCGAAGAGGGGACCATGATGAGCGGGGTGGTCAGTGTTTGTTTTTTAGAAGTGATCAGTGAGATCAGGGTTTGAAGATCCAGAATGGAATGTTCGGATACCAGCTCGGAAAAATAAAGTTTTTTAGCTTCGGCTTTAGAATAGCCGAAGGTTTTTTCCGCCGCACGGTTCCAGTTGGTAATAAGTCCCCGGGGGCTGAAAGTGATAATCGGCAGGCCTGCATGGTGAAAAAGGGCTTCGAGAAATTTCCGGATATAGCGGTTTTCTTCCAGCAATGTATGTAGTTTTCTATTTTTTTCTTCCAATTCCGCATTGAGTTTTTTCACCTCGGTAATGAGCTGTGCCGAGTCCTCAACCGCCAGAACCGCTTTTTCAAGTACCTCCTGTCCGGTTACTTCTCCTTCATTTCCCAGGTAATTTAAGGTTGTGGCTGCCGGTTTGTTTTCCATTTCGCCGGAAGATATTGTTTCTTCGAGCACCTGATTCGGCAGGAGAGATTCCAGTTCCGAAAGGATTTTTCCTTTTTCCAACGGATCCCGTACAAGTTGATATTTCTCAATGATGTGTGTTGTAGAATCTTGAACAATCTGCCGGAATGTTTCCATCACCCCGTCTCCGCTTATTGCCACTGCGGGGAATGTGGGGCCATCCCGAAAATTCAGCCGTTGATTCATCAACTGCAGAGGCGTGATATTTTCGAGGTCCCGTTTATTAAACTGGAACACCAGTGGGATGGTTTTGATGTTCAGGCGGTTTGCGTTAAGGTTTTTGTGGAGGTTATTTAAAGATTCGACATTTTCGGACATTTTATCCGTCTGGCTGTCGGCAACAAAAACCACCCCGTCGGCTCCGGAAAGAATAATTCTCCGTGTGGAGTCATAATGAACTTGTCCGGGAACAGTATAGACCTGAAATTTTAGAGTACGACCTGATACCGGCAATTGAACCGGCATCAGGTCGAAAAAAAGGGTTCTGTCCTCCATGGTATCCACGGAGAACAGTTCCGTATGTGTTTCCTGATTTATCAGCTTGTGCAGAACTCTGAGATTTGTTGTTTTTCCGGAGAGACCGGGGCCGAAATAAACGACCTTTATTAGAATTTCATTGTTCTGCGAATTGAACTGAACCACTCAGAATTTTGTACTCAGAATTGGTTCCACTGTTTCCCTGTGATGGGATCTGTGTCTTTGTTGTTAAAACGGATTTCACCTGAACCCGGATTATACACATAAGCAGTTGCTTCTGTGCAGGTTGTGTCTGTGATCGGGTCGTCTGTTGTGCTAAGGACATCATTCAGATTTCCGCCTTTGTCAACAGGAGAATCCGGCATTTTCCGTTCTGCGAAAATAGATGTGTTGTCTGTGGCGGTCAGTTCGGCCACAGTGGGGAATGTAGGAGAGCCGGCCAGTGCATTTTTTGCGTACTGAATGGCGACTGCAGAGCGAATTGTTCCGATTACGCCTTTGGCGGCGGCACTTTTTGCCTCTTTCTGCATGTTCACATACTTGGGCATTGCAACTGCAGCGAGGATGCCGATTAATACAATGACCATTACCAGTTCAATTAGTGTGAACCCCTTCTGCTTTTTCATGATATACCTCCTTGATTTGGTATCACTTCAAATTATAGCCTGTTTCCCCGTATTTGCAAGGGATTATTGGTAAAAATAGTATATTTGTAAAAAAGTTAAGCAGTGATGAATGGAAGGCGATTTTTGTGTTATTTCGGCAACGGCAGCAGAAAGAGAAATATTATGAGTTGTACTCAAAGAGAGCCGAAGCGATATCTCTTTTTTGTAATGGGGCCGGCATTGTCAACTCCCGAGGGTGTCTGTCCCTGTTATTCTTTAAAAAGTTCTTCCGCGCTTTTTACAAAATCAGCCTTGATAGCTTCGTCCAGGAAGGTGGGGATATTCCCGGTGTAGGTCAGGTGTCCCAGTACTTTCCCGTCTTTGCTTTTCCCTGCACGTTCAAATTTATAAATAGTCTGAACCTGGTAGCTCATATCTTCTTTCAGGCCCAGTACTTCATTGATATGGCTGATTTTACGGGAACCGTCTTCAAAACGGGAGGTTTGGACCACAATATTGATTGCGGAAGAAATTTGATCCCGGATAGCTTTAAGCGGCAGTTCGATTCCGCTCTGCAGTGTGGTGTTTTCCAGCCGGGAGAGGGCATCCACCGGAGAGTTGGCATGAATGGTGGACATGGAGCCGCCGTGGCCGGTGTTCATGGCCTGGAGCAGGTCAAAAGCCTCGCCGCCCCGGATTTCACCGATGATAATGCGGTCGGGCCGCATCCGCAGGGTGGAGTGAAGCAGATCCCGGATGGTGACTTCTCCCCGGCCCTTTTTATCCGCCGGTTTGGCTTCCATTCTCAGGCAGTGTTCCTGCTGAAGCTGGAGTTCCGCCGTGTCTTCAATAACGAGGATGCGTTCGTCGTGGGGGATGAGGGTGGAGATAATGTTGAGCAGGGTGGTTTTACCGGAACCGGTCCCGCCGGAAACCAGAATATTTTTTTTCATTACCACAACGAGTTTCATGAAACGGACCGCCTGTTCGGTAATGGCTCCGAAATTGATCAAATCCTGAATCCCAAGGGCTTTCTTTGAGAATTTTCGGATGGAAACATAGGTTCCGGTCATGGCACAGGGGGGAATGACGGCAGCCACACGGGAACCGTCATCCAATCTTGCGTCCAGTCTCGGTGATTGTTCGTTCAGTTCTTTTCCCAGGGTTCGTCCGATGTTTTTTATTGCGGCCAGCAGTGCTTTTTCGCTGGAGAACTGTTTATCTGTTTTGACAATTTTTCCGCCTTTTTCCACGTAAATTTTGTCGTGCCCATTGATCATAATTTCTGAAATTCCATCTGCCTCAAGGAATTCATTGATGGGTTCCAGGAATGGTTTGACAAATGCAAAGGGGTCATAGCGGTATTCGGCTTCTTCGCTTTTCTCCTGTCGCCGGGCTTCTGCGATTTTTTCAGCCTCAATTGTTTCGGCATTCTGTTCAAGGATTTTCAGGATGTACGGGCCGATTTTGAATGCATCCCCTTTTTTCAGGATGGCGGTACGGGTGATTTTTTCCCCGTTTACATATACACCGTTGGCACTTTTCAGGTCTTCCAGCTCAATTTTATCTTCATTGATCCGTACCCGCGCGTGACGGGAGGAAACTGTCGCATCATTCAGAGCAACATCATTGGCAGTTGTCCGTCCGATGAAGAGCATCCGAGCTTTTATGGGAATAAATTTCTTTTCACCTGTATCCGAATGGGTAACTTCCACAACATAAGCCATTGCTTTCTCCCCTGTTCCGTATTTTCGTTTATTATGCCAGAATCATTGCGGAAAATCCAGTTTTCAGGGCTTTCGGCATCCGTATCTCCGAAAAATAAATTTTTATTGCCTGTGGGGCAGAAAGCTGTCCCGAATTTCCAGTAAATCCGGAAGGTATTCTCCTGTAATGTTTTTGCCGGTGCGTCAAGTGTATATTTTGCTATTCCGGCTCTGTGACTCTGATTTCCCTGTTTCTTTTCATCAGCTGTAAATTTAATGATGGAATATTGCAATAAAAACGCCTGCCGCAATGGCGGAGCCGATAACGCCTGCGACGTTGGGGGCCATGGCGTGCATCAGCAGGTGGTTGTCTTTATCGTATTTCCGCCCGAACTGATGAACCACTCTGGCGGAATCCGGTACCGCAGATACTCCGGCCGCACCGATGAGGGGGTTGATTTTTTCTTTCAGGAACAGGTTCATCAGTTTTGCGAACAGCAGGCCCCCCGCGGTGGCGATGGCAAAAGAAAGAAGTCCCAGCCCGAAGATTCCGACTGACCGCGCATTGAGAAACTGAGATGCCTGAGTGCTGGCGCCCACCGCGAATGCAAGCAGAATGGTACAGGTGTCCAGAACGGACGAGGAAGCTGTTTTTGCCAGGCGGTCGGTGACACCGGATTCTTTCAGGAGATTACCCAGCATGAGCATGCCGACCAGGGTAATGGAGCCCGGTGCAATGAGAGCGGAGACCATGAAAGCGATGATGGGAAAAAGAATTTTTTCCCGCCTGCTGACCCGTCTTGGCGGTTTCATCCTGATTTTTCTTTCTTTTTCTGTGGTCAGAAGTTTCATGATGGGGGGCTGAATTACCGGAACCAGTGCCATGTAGGAATACGCGGCGATGGCAATGGGGCCGAGAAGCTGTGGTGCAAGCTGAGAAGACAGAAAGATTGACGTCGGGCCGTCTGCGCCTCCGATAATACCGATGGAGGCGGCTTCCCGGCTGGTGAATCCAATAAGAAGAGCGCCGATGTAAGTGCCGAAAATGCCGACTTGAGCTGCCGCTCCGAGGAGCATGGATTTCGGGCTGGAGATGAGGGTGGAGAAGTCGGTAAGTGCCCCGATTCCGAGGAAAATAAGCGGCGGAAACACGCCGGATGTAACGCCATAGTAAATCAGGCTGAATACACTTCCTTTGTCATAGACTCCGATGGGAAGTCCGGCCATGTAGGGCATGTTGCCGACAATGACGCCGAACCCGATGGGCAGAAGGAGAAGCGGTTCGAATTTTTTTACAATTGCCAGGTAAACGGCGACACAGCCCACAAAAATCATGATACTGTTGCCCCATGTCAGGCTGGCAAATCCGGTCGTTCCAAGTGCCTTTATCAGAATTTCCATTGTTTTCTCCTATTCCAGTACGATGAGAACATCCCCTTCACTGATGGAATCGCCCTCTTTAACCTTGATTTCCCGGACAGTACCGTTGATGTGAGACTGAATTTCATTTTCCATTTTCATGGCTTCCATAACCATTACTTCCTGGCCGGACTTGACAACCTCTCCGACTTTAACCATGATTTTCAGGATCAGGCCGGGAAGCGGTGCCACAATGGAAGACGCATTGACGACAGATGCCGGCTTGTGAGTGACCGGCCCTGCTGATCGCGGGTTTTCGATGGGTGCTTCCGAAAACAGCACCTGCCCTGTACCGGGGCTTGCCGGAGTTGTCCGGTTTGCCGGCTGCGGTTTGATGTCGGAGACGGATTCAATCCCAAGATCTTTCAAGCCGACCCGGTAGCTTCGGCCGTTGACAGTCAGGGCAGCCTCGTAGGCGCCGAATTCATTGATTTCCACAGTATATTCTTTTCCGTTGATATCGAATTTTACTTCTTTCATTTCATTCCTCAACTGCTTTTTCGTTGTCCGTATTTGAAACCGAGACGCCAGGCGTTCTGTGCGTCGTTGCCGTGGACAAACGTAATTTCACTTTGAATGGCATCAAAATGAACTCTCCGGTACAGCTCAATCAGCGCGGCAATGGCGATTTGATCTTCTTCGGGAACCGGTTCGGTAAACGTTTCAGGGAGTTCAGTTGTTCGGACAGGCGGTTCTGTTTCCATTTTTTCGGGCTTGACACTCCTTTTTTCAACAAATTCCAGAATTCGGTTGAACAGGAGAATAACGCAGGCGATGAGAATCAGGCCGCCGAACACAATGAGCAATCCCCCTGCGGAGATTGCCCACCCGTTATTTTGAGTGATATTTTCCCACATGGTGCCATCCTACAACGGAATGTTTCCGTGTTTCTTCGGCGGGTTTTCGTCCCGTTTATTCCGGAGCATTTCAAGTGCTTTGATGAGTTTATACCGGGTCATCCGGGGTTCAATAACCTCATCAATAAAACCTTTGGATGCGGCCACATAGGGGGTTGCAAAACGTTTCCGGTATTCTTCATTTTTTTCACGGAGTTTTTCGGCCGGATTTTCGGCTTCCCGGATTTCCTTTGAAAAAATGATTTCGCACGCGCCTTCCGAGCCCATGACTGCGATTTCAGCACAGGGCCAGGCGAAAATCATATCTCCGCGGAGCTGTTTGGAGTTCATTACGCAGTAGGCACCGCCGTATGCCTTCCGGGTGACAACAGTGAGCTTGGGTACCGTTGCCTCGGCATAGGCATAGAGCAGTTTGGCGCCGTGGCGGATAACCCCGCCGAATTCCTGTGCCGTACCCGGCATGAAGCCCGGAACATCTTCGAATGTGAGAATGGGAATATTGAAAGCATCGCAGAACCGGATAAAACGTGCACCTTTGACAGATGCGTTAATGTCCAGTACGCCGGCAAGGTGTTTAGGTTGATTGGCAACAATTCCAACCGGTTTTCCGTTAAGGCGTCCGAACCCGATGAGAATATTGGGGGCGAAAACCGGTTGGATTTCAAAAAAGATGCCATTGTCCAGTACCATTTTCAGTACTTTTCTCATGTCATAGGGTTTTCCGGGATTTTCCGGAACAATATAATTCAGTTCTTCTTCCAGGCGGTTTGCGGGGTCTCCCGTTTCCATTGCCGGCGGCTCTTCCATATTATTCTGGGGGATATAGGCGAACATCTCCCGCATGGCGGCAAAGAGCGACTGCTCATCGTCAAAAGTGAGATGAGTGATTCCGCTTTTGGACGCGTGCATCCTTGCCCCCCCGAGTTCCTCAGCTGTAACATCCTCATGGGTGACAGTTTTCACAATCTTGGGCCCGGTTAAAAACATGTGGGCGGAATGTTTCACCATGAATACGAAATCCGTCAGGGCAGGGGAGTAAACGGCGCCGCCGGCTGCCGGGCCGACCACAGCAGATAGCTGCGGGATGACACCGGATGCAGTAACGTTACGCAGAAAGATTCCGGTATAAGCGGCCAGAGAATCTACTCCTTCCTGAATTCTTGCGCCTCCCGAATCATTGATTCCGATGATGGGGGCACCTACCTTCATGGCCATATCCTGAATCTTGGCTATTTTTTCACCGGCGGTTTTGGAGAGCGAGCCTCCGAAAACCGTAAAGTCAAATGCGTAAACAAAAACCAGCCGTCCGAAAATACTGCCGTACCCGGTGACCACGCCGTCTCCGAGATACTTTTTTTTCTCCATGCCGAATTCATGGCATTCATGGGTGCGCAGCGCGTCCACTTCCTCAAAGCTTTTCGGGTCTAAAAGCAGGGCGATTCGTTCCCGTGCCGTCAGCTTTCCCTTCGCGTGCTGTTTTTCGACAGCCTTCAATCCGCCGCCCACAAGGGCTTTTTCGCTCAGTTCTTTCAATTCGAGCAGCTTCCGTTGCCGACTCATTTCTTTTTCCCTCCGGGTTCGCAGAGTTCTGTGAGAATTTTCCCCGACGATGCCGGGTGTACAAACGCAATCTTTGTTCCGTGGGCACCGGTTCGCGGTTTACTGTCAATGAGACGGATTCCCGTTTCTTCCATGGAAGCGATTTCCTCTTCAATCGAATCCGTTTCATAGGCAATGTGGTGAATCCCCGGCCCCTTCTTTTCAAGGAAAGTGCCGATGGGGCTGTCCGGGCCGATGGGTTCCAGCAGCTCAATTTTTACTTCTCCGCACTGAAACATGGCGATCTTGACCTTTTGGGCGGAAACGGTTTCTTCACCGAGAAAAGCGAGTTTCAGCACATCCCGGTAAAAGGGAATCTGACTCTCAAGGGAAGATACCGCAATGCCGATATGATTAATTTTCCGAATCATGAACAAACCTCCAAATCCTTCCGGTACGGGGTGTTTCTGACGGAAACAGCCGGCACCTGCCTGATTGATTTCAACTTTCATCTTATCGAAAGCGGCCTCCATGTTCAAATCGGTCAGGCATCCCTGATTTTGAACGCCCCCATTGTAGACTCTTGTGATTCAATTCACAACATAAAAAGCAATTTTTTTTAAATCAATCATAATTGCGGGGATTTTCCTTGTAACGAATAGAAAACAGGATGGAAATATAATAATGTAGTGGAGTTTTTCCGGTTGTTTTCAGTGTGGTGCGTTTTCCGGATGAAGTTTATCTTCCGGTCTGTGGCCGATTGGTATTTCGGACAACACCATGGCGGCGACAATCAGAAGCCCCCCGAGGGCTTGATAGGGAATGAGTTTTTCCTGCCCGAGGGTCCAGGCAAAAAGAGCGGCAAAAACAGGTTCCATGGAAAAAATAATTGCCACTTTTACCGGGCTTGTGTGCCGTTGTGCCACAAGCTGGATGACAAAGGCGCTGACTGTGGGAAAAACGGCAAGAAATACAATTATCCCCAGAGCAGCCTTCCAGTTGCAGGCCAACGTGGACCCGGTGGCAATTCCTGCGATAACGCTGAGGAGCCCCACAACCAGCATCTGCTGGAAATTTAGCGTAAAGGGGTCGGCACCGCCCTTCATGTAATGATCGGCAATGAGAATATGAACAGCATATCCCATTGCGGCAAAAAGCGTCAGGAAATCACCGAAATTGGCATCGTGAAGGCCGCCGGTCAGTACAAACAAGCCGGAAACAGCAAGGGCGACCGAAAGTAATTTCATTTTGGACGGGACCTTTTTCAGAAAAATAAATGAAAAGATCGGGACAAATACAATGAAGAGTCCTGTGATAAAGCCGGAATTTGATGCAGTGGTAAATTTCAGCCCGATGGTCTGCGGAACATAGATTGTCCAGAGAAAAAATCCCAGAACTAATCCCTTTTTCCATTCTGTAAAAGGATTTTTTTTCAAAAAAATGAGAAGAATTACCATCAATGCGGCTGCGATGAGAAAACGATACCCCAGGAGCGCCAACGGCGTGACGTGGCGGAGTACTCCTTTTACCATAAAAAAAGTAGCTCCCCAGATTGCAGCTGCATACAATAATCCGGCGTCACTGAGCAACTGTTTCCATTTCTCCATGCCCCCACCTCCCGGATTCTACCCATTGTACCGGATTTGGGTGAGAACATTAAAACGAAGTTTTCTGTTTCCTTTTTCCTCTAATTTCGATAAAAACATTACATATTTGACAAGAATCAAGTTTTTCTGATAGAATTCAGGCATTATTTATCAGATGTAATTCGGACACGTGTCGAAATTAACGGGAGAACCGGCCGTATTTTCGATGCGATCCGGAAAGAGCGATGATTTTAGGAGGTCTCAATGGAACAATCCTGGTTGGACAAGTTAATGAGTAAAAAGGGGCTGTACACGGCATTCTGGGCGTTTGCCATTGTGATGGTTGTGGCATTGATCGGGTTTACCGCCAACCTGGTCAGGGAAGTCCCCCCGATTCCGCAGAAAGTAGTGGCGGCGGACGGCTCCACCCTGTACACCTACGACGATGTGGTGAAGGGAAAAGGTTATTTTCAGGAATTTGACCTGATGGATTACGGCACGATGCTGGGAATGGGCGCATATCTGGGCCCTGATTTTACCGAAGAAACCATGCATCGCCGGATTCTGGCGCTCTATAATGCTTATGCCCATGAAAAATTCGGTGTGACAGCTGATGAACTGACCGATGTTCAACGGGGTGCGGTCAAAGAAATGGTAAAAGCGGATCTGGACAAAACGGAACTGAACAAAAAACTGGTTCGCTATTCCCCCGCATCAACCGCTGCTTTCCGCGGGACTGTGGATTACTGGACGAATTTTCTGGTTAACGGAGATAAAAAGCTTGCATGGCCGGGCGGTGTCATTCGGCCGGAAGAAGCGAAAAAAATTGCTGTATTTTTTGACTGGGGCCAGTTGGTCGCGACAACAAAACGGCCGGGAACCGACAGAACCTGGAGCAATAACTGGCCGTCCGAACCTCTGATTGATCAGAATGTCGGCTGGTCCAGTCTGTTCTGGTCACTGATGGAGGTCCTGCTCCTCTGGACCATGACCATCCTTATCCTCTATCTGATGTACGAATATTTCATCAAAAAGAATAAAGATGATGTATTGGAAGAACCTCTGGTTCTGGACTCCCTCTTTCCTTCCCAGAAAAAACTCTTCAAATACCTTCCTGTAGTGTCATTATTTTTTCTCCTGCAGGTCATTCTCGGCGGCTACATCGCGCACATTTACACGGAACCAGCAAAGAACTTTATTTTAAGTCAAAGCATCATTCCGTTTAATGTCATGCGGGCGCTTCATATTAACATTGCAATTATCTGGGTTGCCGTCGGCTGGCTGGTGGGTGGCATGTTCATTGCGCCTTTAGTGGCGAAAAAAGACCTGCGCTTTCCCTGGCTGGTGGACGTGCTGTGGCTGGCGCTGGTCATTGTGGCGGCCGGTGGCATCTTCGGCATTTACGCCGGGGCGACGGGGCATCTCCGTGATGCCTGGTTCTGGCTGGGCAATGAGGGCCGTGAGTACCTGAACCTTGGCCGGGTCTGGGATATCGGCCTTGTCGTGGGCCTGGTACTCTGGTTTTTGATGGTATTCAGCACCATCCGGAAAGCCAAAGAAAACAACGTAATGGTGGGAACTATCATCTGGTCGGCATTTGGAATCGCCACCCTCTACATCGCCGGCATGATGCCGGTTCAGAAAATCATGCCCAACTTTACCGTGGATGACTACTACCGCTGGTGGGTGGTTCACCTCTGGGTGGAACTGACCTTTGAACTTTTCGCAGCCGGCGTACTGGCTTATCTTGCTGTCCTGCTGGGGCTGGTTCCGCGGAAAACCGCTGAAAAGGTCATGCTCTTTGAACTTGTTCTGATTATGATGTCCGGAATACTCGGTGTGGGGCATCACTACTGGTGGCAGGGGCTGGACGAATACTGGGTCGCAATCGGCGGCGCATTCTCCGCAATGGAACCTGTTCCGCTGGTTATCCTGATGATAGAAGCCTGGAAAGAATATAAAGACACAAAACAAAAAGGGAAAGCATTCATCTTCACCGTTCCCTTCATGTGGCTGACCGGTTCCGCCTTCCTCAACTGGTACGGTGCCGGTTTCCTTGGAATGATTGCAAACCTGCCCATTGTCAACTACTACTCACACGGCACTTACCTGATCATGCCTCACGGCCATGTGGCACTGCTGGGTGCTTTCGGCTACATCTCCATTGCCTTCATCTACATTGTGGCCCGTTCAAAAGCGGCAACGGAGGGCAGGGTATGGGATGACAAATTCAGCAAAATCGGTTTCTGGCTGGTAACAATCGGAATCGTCCTCTTCTCCCTTCCCACACTGATAATCGGATTCCATCAGACGGAAATTGCCTACAAACTGGGTTACCATGCCGCCCGTGCGAGGGAAACCGTGGAAGCGGTAAAAGGCTGGATGTGGTTCCGGATTCTGCCGGATTCCCTGATAATTCTCGGTGCCCTCACCATCTTTGTTGACATTGTAAAAAAGACATTTCTGTCAAAAAAAGAAAACTGAATCGGTTCCGGTAACCACCGGAAACTGAGTATAAAAATTAATTGAATTGTTGAGAAGGGGGAAATCATTTCCCCCTTTTTTCATGACTTTGTTCCGGTGAATTGTGAAAAGGGATAAAATTGATTTATGGGATCGGGCAGCCGGGTTTTGTTTTCCTGTGAGTCTGGCCGGAGGGGGGATTTTTTCGGAATTGATAATGATATAATCATTTTTGAATAAAATTGGTAGTGCGGGGAGGCGGAGATGGCTGAAAAAATTGTTCACCGGGTGGTGGAAGAGTTGAGTACGATGGAAAGCTATCAAGCTGTGTACCGGTCTGCGAAGCAGGGTGTGTCCATGCCGTCCATTGATGCTCTGGAAGAGATTATGACGTACCTGAAACGTATTCTGTTTCCCGGTTATTTTGCCCATTCGGAGGTGACACCGGATACGATTCGGTATTATATCGGTGCCAATGTGGATAAGGTGGTTCGGCTTTTAAACGAACAGATTCACCGGGGGTTTTGTTTTCCCTGTCAGGATGATACGGATACGGTCTGCGGCGGATGTTTGAAGGATTCACAGACGTTGACGCTGGAGCTTATTTCCCGATTGCCGGAGATTCGCCGTCTTCTTGCCACAGATGCACTGGCGGCATATCAGGGGGACCCGGCGGCAAAGGCTGTGGGAGAAACGATTTTCTGTTATCCCAGCCTTCGGGCCTTGACACATCATCGCATCGCTCACGAACTTTACAGAATGGGGGTTCCGCTGATTCCCCGGATTATCTCGGAGATGGCACATGCCCAGACCGGAATTGATATTCACCCGGGAGCGGATATCGGGGATCATTTTTTTATTGACCACGGTACCGGGGTGGTGGTGGGAGAGACCTGTGTTATCGGGCACCATGTCCGTTTGTATCAGGGGGTGACACTGGGGGCCAAGAGTTTTCCGCTGGATAAGGATGGAAAACCGGTCAAAGGTATTGCCCGCCACCCGATTATCGGAGACAATGTGACGATTTATGCCGGGGCTACGGTACTGGGCCGTGTCACTGTCGGCTCAGGAAGTGTTATCGGCGGGAATTTATGGGTGACCCGGGATGTCGCACCGAATTCCAGGATTTCGCAGGGAGAGTTTCGTACTGCAAAACTTCAGGATGGAGCTGGAATTTAACGGTACTGTATACGGTGTCCACTGCCGGCTGATAAAATCACAAAGTGGCCAATTGTATGATTTCTTTCATCTTTTTTGACATGCGGTGCCGGCGAATGGGTTTCATATTGACGTTTAAATGCGGCGGCTGGAACCGGGTGTTCGGACGGTGTGCGGAAGATTTTTCGGGGATTTTGATGTTTGTGATTCAAGTCACTTCCGTCCGTTAACTTTGTTTGTGCAAAGTGGTATTATTTCCTGATAAAGAATCCGGGGAGGGGTTTGATGAAACGGATTATTTTTACCTTAGTTTTTTTTAGTTTGATTACTTGTCTGGGCTTTTCCCAGAGTAAGCAGAGCAATGGTTCTTTTATTCTTTCGGAGAAGAATGCACACCAGACCGGATTGATTTTCAGAAATCCGGAAACAGACCCTCAAGCCAGACGGGTGCTGAGAGTTTTTCCCGCAGCAAAGGCGATTGATTACAGCCGATATAAGGCGACATCCTGTGACAATAGCCAGTATCTTCCCCCGGTGGACAATCAGGGCGCACAGGGGTCCTGCACTGCATGGGCGGTCGGCTATTATTACAAGACTTATCAGGAAAATAAGGAACATAACCGGACAACTGCGGCAGAGTTGCAGAATACCGATAATATATGCAGTCCGGCATTTATTTATAATCTCGTTCATGCGGAAGGGGACAACGGCGCATATTTTGAAGATGCTTTCCGGGTGCTGGATGATTTTGGCTGTGCTTCTCTCACGGAAATGCCATATGACAGCAGTGATTATACAACCTGGCCGTCTACCGATGCTTTTAAAAATGCGATGTATAAGCGGACGGAGGCACCGACCGGATACGCGATGAATTATCTCAAACTGGTGGACGATGCGGCCCTGGATCAGGTGAAACAACTTCTGCTGAATGGCCATCTGGTAACCTTTGGAATTGCTGTTTACGGAAATTATGACAATATTTCGGATTATAACAATATTTATGCCCTTGCGGATGAAACCGGTTCGAATCGGGGCGGCCATGCCCAGTGTATTGTCGGATACGACGATACGATTGTAACCCCGGATGGAACCGGTGCTTTCAGGGTGGTGAATTCATGGGGGACCGGCTGGGGAGATAATGGCTTTTACTGGATTTCCTATGAGGCAATTAAATATGGAACCGACCTTTCCGGCGGGTATGCCTATTGGGTGGATGACCGGAACGATTACCAACCGGATTCTTACGCTCTTTTTTCGGTGGTCCAGCGCTATTCAAGGCAGATGGTTCCGGAATTTACAGGTTCAAACGGGGAAAGTTTTGAGATCCTGCATTTTTATGTGAATCAGGATGATTATGACTATCATCCTTTTCCGACGAATGCGATTGCGGTGGACCTGACGGATATTGATCCCGGAACCTGCGATTCGGTTGTTTTGCATATGAATTACAATTCGGATGGGGATCTGGATCACGGGGACTCCGGAACAATCAATACTTACGCGGTACATTTTATTGCTTCGGGGAAAGATTACACCAGTTATGATACACCGGTGAGTTTCAGTTACAGCAGCGGAGGACAGGCTACTGTTTATTTTACAGATACGGTATACACCATTACGGCAAGCGCCAATGAAGGCGGATCCATTTCACCGGATGGAAATTCTCTTGCTTCCGCCGGTGCGGACAAAACGTATACTTTTCATGCGGATGATGGGTATCACATTAAGGATGTAAAGGTTGACGGCTCCAGTGTGGGGGTTGTGACTGTATACACGTTTCACAACATTCAGGCAAATCATACGATTGAAGTGCAGTTTGAAGTGAATCAGGAATTTTATACCATCACTGCCACAGCGGTTTCTGAGGGCGGTTCCATTGACCCGTCCGGAGATATTCAGGTGGAGCATGGAACAGACCAGTCTTTTACCATTACGCCGGATGAAGGGTATTTTATCAATGATGTTCAGGTGGACGGCCAATCTGTCGGAAGAGTTTCTACCTATTCCTTTTTGAATGTCAATGCGTCCCACAGTATCAAGGCGAAGTTTTCCACTTCCCTGAATCCGGAGATTTCCCTTGCGGAAACCAGAACAATTTCTGTTGTTGCTCCGACAGCGGTGGAGTTTCACTGTGAAGCCGATGATCCGGACGGCGGAAAGATTCTGCAGTATATCTGGGAAATTCAGGGCAGTGAAACGGAGAAGATTCTCGGCTGTGCGCCTGTATTGAATTATACCTTCCGGCAGGAAGGCGTGTATACGGTAAAAGTTACCGTTGTGGATGATGAGGGCGAAACGGCAACGGCAACTTTGAAAGATGACCGGGGGCGGGATGCGAAAATTACCATTATCAAACCGGAAAGTGTTCCGGTGGTGATTCCCAGTGTTGTGGCTGTTTCCCAAAAGGGGATTTCCTTTACCGGGATGGATACCAATTTTATCAATACAAATGACACAGATATGAATTTGACGATTCAGTATCTGGCCGCGGACGGCAGTGTTTTGAGTACAACTTCAAAAGAGATTCCGGCATACGGGCGGCTGGTACTGAACGGGAATGAAGATATTCCCGGGAATTGTACCGATGTGATTACCAAGGCGGACCGCTGTCCCCTGGTTTATGCGTCTTTGTCCATGGAAAACGGAAAAATGACAGCTTATCTTTCTTCGCTGTATCATGGAAGTTTGTCGATTCCTCATATTGCGGAGGAATCGGATTATTGGGATACCATGATGTTTCTTGAGGATTTACAACCGGGTACGATTAATATCCGGGTTGCCGGTACCGACCATGAAAGCCAGTTGAATAAACAGGGGAATTTTATTGACCTGGAATCTTTTCTGCCTCAATCCGGAGGTGAAAACTGTGGTGTGGGTACGGTGCAAACCGTGTCCAGCAATCCTTTCCAGTCCCAGACAAACAGTTTAAATGGATTTGAAATGTTTGTTCATAACGGTACAGATGGTGCGGCTGTTGAATTACCTGCTTTTGGAGGGACAACCCTGTTTCTTCCGCATATTCCGGAGGAAACCAATATTTTCTGGACCGGATTTGCTCTGGTGAATCTGGATCAGGCATCCCCGGCAACGGTTACAGTCAGTGTGTATACCAAAGACGGCGAGCTGAAGGGTTCAAAGTCCCTTACAATCCCGGCATCCGGGAAGATTAAAGAAACCGTTGAGGACATTTTCCCCGACCTCTACGGACAGGTGGATTGGGGCGTGATTCAATCGGATCGGGATATTGCCGGAATCGAAATTTACGGAACTGCCGATTCCGCCATCTGTGGGTTCGGCCTGCCTTCGGTTGCCACAACGGAGGGGTATCTGCCGGAAGTTTTGAACGGCGAGGGCCTCTGGACCGGTATCGGAATCACCAACCCGGGGAACAATGAGGCGGTGGTTACGATTCAGCTGGTGAACAAAGACGGAGATGTGAAAGCGGAAAAGACGGAGAATATCGGCGCAAAATGCCGGTTTACGGCAGTTGTAAGCCAGTTGTTTGACAGTGCGGTTGTTGAGGACGGAGATTATATCCGTTACAGTTCCGGTGTGCCGGTACTGGGCCTCGTGGTAAGCGGTGACAATGCCAGAACCTATATGACCGCGTTAACCGGGAAAAAATAAATTCTGATTGTTTTGAAATACGGAACAGGCCGGCTCTAAACAGCCGGCCTTTTTTATCTCTCCGCGGTTTCCGCTACGCAGATAGTAGCGGGGCTGTCTGGCAAAAATGGATCGCCTTTGTAATTTCCAAACCAGCTCTGGCCGGAGAATCCGGCTTTTGTCAATGCGCCGGACAGTTGTTTCTGTTTTGCGGGGAAGAGACGGCATTCTCCGGTCTGCCTGGTGCCGCCGGATTTATTTTCAAGTGTTGTGATGAAACGGATTGCACCGCCATTCTCTGTCCATTCATATTTTCGGATAAACCGGATGTTATTTCGTTCAATTACCGGGAATTCCGGCAAATGCTCCGGTGAAAGTCTGTCAAAGTTCACAATCTGAAAAACAAACCGGCCGCCCGGCGAAAGAAGGGATTTTACGTCATTGAAAAAGCTCTGAACTGCGTTCGGGTTTTGCAGATGCGCCAGGGTGTTGCCGAGGCAGAGAACGGCGGTGAAGGAATTTTCCGGGAAATGTGTTCCGGTATCCTCCATGCCGATGGGATAAAAGGGGATTTTTCCATGGGAGCGTTTTTTTGCCAGTGCAAGCATTTCCCTGTCCGGTTCCGCTCCTGTGACAGAGTAGCCCAGTGCCGAAAGCCGGCGGCACAGTTCTCCGGTGGCGCAGCCGATATCAAGAACGGTAGTATCTCTGCCCGGCGGGGGCAACTGTTTTTGAATAAAGGCAAGAGCCTCAGGATTCAGCGAAAAAATTTCTTCATAAACCGATGCGAGGGATTCATACATTTCATTTCTCCATGTCTTCCGGCAGAAAAATCTGTTCCCGTTCCAGTAAAATGCCGTGAGTTTCTTTGACCCTCTTTTGTACAAGGGCAATGAGCCCGCGAATATCGGCAGCAGTGGCATTGCCCGTGTTTATAATAAATCCCCGATGTTTTTCAGATACCTGCGCATCTCCCACCCGCAGTCCGCCGCAGCCCGCGGTTTCGATAAGGCGTCCGGCATAGCCGCCGGGAGGGCGTTTGAACACACTGCCGCCGTTGGGGAATTCTATGGGAAATTTCCGGCGGCGCTGGTTTTTTATGCGATTCATTTCGGAACGGATTATCTTTCCCGATTTCCGGTTCGAGGCATTGAATGCCGCTTGCAGCACCACCAGTTTTTCTTTTTTGAACCGGCTGGTGCGGTAGCTGAATTTGCATTGGTGCTGATTCAGTGTAACAAGCCGGTTCGTCGCGGCAGCGGCTTGAACAAAGCAGGTAATGTTTTTCATTTCGCCGTCGTTATTTCCGGCGTTCATCACCAGGGCACCACCCACGGATCCGGGAATGTCATAGAGAAATTCAAAACCGCTGATGCCGTGTCCGGCGGCAAAAAGGGCAAGCGATTCCATGGAAACGCCGCATTGGGCAATGATTTTCCCGTTTTTCAGGAATAACCGGTTCAGTTGTTCTGTAAAGATGGTAACTCCGGGGAGCCCGTCATCCGAAACGATGATGTTTGCGCCGCCGCCGATGAGAAAAAACGGCAGTTTCCGGGAACGGCACCAGCCGATGACGGAGTGAAACTGTGGAAGGGAATCGGGAAACACCGCCAGTTTTGCGTTGCCCCCGACTTTGTATGCCGTATGGCTTCGAATCGGGTGGTTTTCCCGATACAAAATTCCGTTTTGCTGTAAAAATGAGCATGTTTGCAGCATTGTTGCCCTCCGTCTTCTCCCGAAACAGTATAGCATTACTGACTTATAATTTGTGAGTTGTGATGGGTTGAAAAGAACAGTGCATTTATACTTATGCCGTGAAAAACTGAGCGATTTTTCCCTGCCGGGATTGGGCCGGGCAGGGAAAATCGCATATTCCGTTACGGGCAGGTCAGCGTGCTGCCGTCGTGTTGCGGGTTGTATATGAAGGCCGGGATCCCCATAGCGGAAATCGCATGGATCCGGCTGCAATCATCGTTCCCGAAATAATTGCCGGAACATTTGAACTCTACGAGCTGTGTGCTGTGGGTAATGTCCGGGATGTCGGTTAAGAGACAATCATGCACGTACAGGTATTTCAACTGGGTGAGAGCGGACATATCCGGCAGGGATGTGATCAGCGTGTTCCGGGCATCAAGGTTTTCCAACTCGGTGAAACCGGAAATGCCCGACAGATCACTGATGTCGGTATTATCGCAGTACAGCCACTTCATGTGGGAGAAAGCGGGCAGCCCCGGTATACTTGAAATGTTCATGTTTTCACACCACAGGTAGGCCAACTGCGTATTTCCGGAAAGATCCGGCAGGGACATGAGGGGATTGCCACTGCATCCGATCCAGGTGAGGTGTGTCATGGAAGACAGTGCGTTCAGAGAAGTAATCTGATTGAAACTGCAAACAAAAAAATTCAGATCGCTGAGCGACGAAAGCCCCGGAAGGGATGAAAGATTGTTATAACTGCAGTCCAGGGCCTGCAAATGGGGAAGTGTCGATAAATTATAGATACTGTCAATCTGATTGGACGAAAAACGGAGATTGGTGATGCTGGCCGCCGACGCTGTCAGGTCCGGTAGCGTTGTGAATCGGTTTCCATCAATCATCAAGAATTTCAGCCCGGTGAGTGTGGAAATACCGGGGATTTCACTTAGATGATTATACTTGATCCAGAGCGTTTGCAGAGCTGTCATGGCGGAGACATCTGGAATGGTCTCCAGCTGGTTGTTGTCCAGGTAAAGGTGGAACATGCCCTCCAGTGGATCAAAGCTATCTATACGAACGATACGATTGTTCGGTGCTTTCAGAACACGCAGGTGCGACATGCCGGGCATGTTCGGCAACCAGCTGAGGTTTTCGTTTTGACAGATCAGAGTATCCAGATTTTTGAAGTTGGTGATGCCGGTGATGTCTTTTATTTTCCCATGCCATGGGTTGTTGACGGATGTGTCAATTTCAGTTACCAGGTCCCGTTCCGCGACTGAGATTACGCCGTCATTATTTGTATCGAAATTCGCCAGCAGGTAAGCGTCGAATGCGGGGTCTGATACTCCGGATTCGGTTTCCCGGTTCAACTTGGAGCCTCGGAAGAACACATGCCGGTCCTGTGCCGTGTTTCCGGTGATGGAAATGGGTGCGGTGACCGGCTGATCGGATCGGACCAGGACCATGTCAATGCCGGTATAATCCACTCCGGGCCAGATATTGCCGGAAAGGTCTACAAATTTGGTATGTGGGGCAAGTTTTTTGGCGAATGTACCGAGCAGGATTCCGTTGTTGTATGCGTCAATGGCGATGGCAGTTTCAAACTCATTGGGATTGGCTACAGCGATTCCGAGCCACTGGAACCAAGCGTGGGTGGAATTTGGCAGAATCCACTCTTTCCCGGTGTCAGCTGTCAGCATGAAATCGCTGATGGATTCGGAATCCTGGTATTGATAACTGAGTTTGACCCGCACCGATGAATTGACGGTGACAGATGCTGTTCCTTCATGGCCAAAGTCTGTCCCTGCAGCCAGTGTGAGGGAGCCCCGTGCCGGTACGGCAAATGTTACGCCTGCCCGGTCTGTGATTCCGTTGCTTTCCCAGCTGTTCAATGTCATTGTTTCCTCCGTGTCTCCGGTGTTGATGGCGGTAACTATGGTGTGCCATTTGGATTCTGCTACATGAGGAATCGTATAGGTTTGGGGAAAAACAAATATACCTGCGGCGTAAGCAGAGCCGAGGAAGAACAGGTGCCGGTCTTGTGCGGTATTGCCGATAATCGCGACCGGCGGCGGAATCACAATGTCGGATTTTATAATCACCATGTCCATATCCGGATAATTCAGCCCCGGGAAGAAACCTGAACTGATATCTA
This sequence comes from Acidobacteriota bacterium, assembly GCA_013152385.1. Lineage (GTDB taxonomy): Bacteria > Acidobacteriota > Holophagae > Thermotomaculales > Thermotomaculaceae > UM-FILTER-49-7. Next base: position 4,900 of record JAADGL010000042.1, on the reverse strand, counting down.
CGTATTTGCTGTCCGGAATAAGGTCAATGCCACTTGTTCCTACCAGATCTCCGTTTTTGTACGCTTCCAGAGTAACCCTGGCATTGTCCGTGTTAAAATTGGCAATGGCGAACCCCAGCCAGTCCATATGAGACAGGCCGGGGTTGGGAATGACCCATTGCCTTGGAGATGTGCCTGTCGGAGTTGTCTTTGGTAGAATGAACTCTGCCAGTGAATGTGAATCGCCGTAGCGGTAAGAGAGTTTGACCCGGACCGGGGCATCCGGCTCTGTTTCAACTTTTGCCACACCGTCATACCCGAACAATGTATTGTCAAAAGCAACGGATTCATTGGCAGGGATTGTGAGATCACCGAAGGTGGTTTCCGGTTCTCCTGGATGTGACCGATAGTGAAGGATAATGTTGCGGTCCGACAACCCGTCATTGTATACAGTGATGGTAGTGGACCAACCCTCTTCCGCGATGTGATTAATAAGATAATAATCCTGGGACATTCCCAAAATTCCGAACATGAATAAAACCGGAATTAAAGCCGCACGTTTCATGAGTTCTCTCCTATCGAGAATAAATATTACTTATAATATAACTTTTTTGTAAATTTTGTCAATGACTATAATTTTCTTTGTGTTGCAGGTTACAGTGGGGGAAGAGGATGAGTGCGGAGTTTGGCTAAATGTCCTGCAAACCGGTAGTTCTGTCTTTCAGCCGAAGGCTGTTCATTGTGGGATGTGAGCTTATCTGCAGTCCAATTCAGGACTCCGGATATTTTCAGTAATGGGAATTATTATGGTGAGCCGGATCACGTATCGTCATAAACCGGGAAAAGAACGTTGTGTTCTATAAGCATATGCATATATTATTAATAATCGTCAGGGATGGGCCTTGATACCGGCTGATAATTTCCCCATCATGTGAGGGGAGTGGATGGGTGGATACAACAAGGAGGAAAGATGAAAACGAAATTGTACGTGTTTGCAGCAGTTGTACTCATGCAGTTTGCCGGGGCACCGTGGAGTTTGGTTCAGGCTGGGCAATCTGTCGGAAAAAACTATGTGCTGCCACACATTCCCACGGAAAGAAGCACATGGGACTGTCTGCTCATTGTGGATAATCTTCAGGGAAATGAGGCAAGTTTTGTTCTGGAGCTGTTCAATGAAGCGGGAAGATCTGTTTTTACGGACAATTTCCCGCTTCCGGGATTCGGATACAGTGAGATTAATCTGTTCGACAGCCGTTTTCCTGACAGCGTGACCGGTATGATCCGGGTTTCTGACGGAGCGACACTTTCTTTTCGTGTGGTTTACCGGAACCGGATAGACGGCGGTGTTGCCGAATTCAGATTGACTGAGGTGACGGCACCGATACTGGCATTCAATTTCGGGACCTACAACCGGGCCCTGACGTGGAAAGGCCTTGCTCTTGTCAATACCTCGGATCAATCCGCAACTGTTCGGTTTTCGGCGGTGGACGGCAGTGTGCGTGTTTTGGGATCTTTCAGCCGTGATGTTCCCGGCCACAGCCGGATGGCATTTGTACTGAACGACGGAAATGCGTTCGGCCCTGATTTTCCATGGGATCAATGCGTTCGAGTGTATGCATCCGCACCGGTTTCATTGGCTGGATTGAATATTTCCGGTATTCAGAATAAAAAACTGTTGTTTACGGAAGCGGAACCTGCAACGGAAGTCCCCTGGGGAACCGGCGGCGGGGACCCGGCAAGCGCCTATGTGGTAATTGCGTGGAATGATCTCGGTATGCATTGCTATGATGACGATTTTTCCACTTTTTCTATTCTGCCCCCCTACAATGTTCTCTGGGCCCAGGTGGTTCGAAGGGGTGCAAGCCCCGAGATTGTTACAGATGGCGTGACGGTCAGTTATTCTTTTGAAAATAATACCACCTCAGTTGGGAAAACCAATTTCTGGAATTATGCGGACAAGCTTTTCGGATTTCAATTGGCTCAGGATGTGGGATTGAAAGGAAAACGTCTTGAGGATGTAATGGACAGAGCATCCGATCATTTCATAGCGGAAGGTATTCCATTAACCCAATTTAACGACGACGGAACGGTTAACTATTATCAGACTGCCGTTGTGACGGCGAAAGATGCCTCCGGAAATATTCTGGCTCAGACACGAACGATTGTACCGGTGTCAAATGAGATGCACTGTTCTAACTGCCATGAGGATAATGGTGTGAAAGGAATTGCCACAGGTTTCTATAGAACCAACATACTCAGCCTTCATGACAGAGAGGAAGGGACACATTTGATGGACAATCGCCCGGTCTTATGTGCTTCCTGCCATTCGTCCAACGCTTTGGGAACAACTGGAAATCAGGACGACCTTTCTCATGTTATTCACAGGAAACACAAAGATAAAGTTCCGGCCGGTATCGACGGCTGTTATAATTGCCATCCCGGACCCTCTACCCAATGCCTGAGAGGTGCCATGTTTCAGGCAGGTCAAGAATGTACGGACTGTCACGGAACCATGGCGGATGTGGGCAACGGTTCCCGGAGGCCGTGGCTGGATGAGCCGAATTGCGGAGATTGCCATGAATATGGAACACCTGCGGGACAGCTTTACAGAATGTCTACCGGCCATGGCGGTATGTACTGTGAGTCCTGTCATGGTTCCACCCACGCCATTCTCGCATCCGGGTATGCCGGGGATAATGAGCAGAACATCCTTCTGCAGGGGAAGCCGGGTGCGCTGGGAAACTGTTCTGTCTGTCATACAGACGGGCGGACCGGAAGCAACCCTCATACCGCGAGTCCGCATCCTGACGGCTGGGAAAAGAGCCACGGTGATTATGTGGAAAATAATGGCTACGCGTCCTGTGCACGGTGCCACGGTGCGGATTACCGGGGAGGCACCAGCGGGGTTTCCTGTTATCAGTGCCACAACGGCCCTGGGGGAGATGATTAATTCTTCAAACTGCTTGATGGAAGTTGATCTTTGTAAAAAAGATCAATTTCTTTGATAATAAAAGGGGAAACCGGATTCCGGTTTCCCCTTTTATCATCCTGCATATTGCCCGGGGAATCAATAATCACTTGAGAAAAAGAACCATTTGTGTGATTGTGTGTACAGGGAACACAGCAGGATTAATCTAAAGGGAGCGGTGTATTGAGCACGTCTGAACCAGAAACTGAAAGTCAGAAAATAAAAAGTGTCCGGGACAGAGACAGCTTACTCACCGATCCGGAACATTGGGTGGATAATCATGGTGATTATCTGTACCGTTTCGCATTGTTGAGAATTCACAATACCCATCTTGCGGAAGATATGGTTCAGGAAACTTTTCTTGCCGCACTGAAATCCACTGCAAGTTTTGAGGGGCGAAGTTCCGAGAGAACCTGGCTTACGGGAATTCTGAAACGCAAAATTGTTGACCATTATCGGAAAAATGCGAGAATAACCAATTTTCCGGAGTTTTATACTGTTGAAGAAGCGGCGGATTTTCAATCGGAAGGGAAAGAGAAAGGCCACTGGAAACCGGGTGCTGCACCGTCGGATTGGGGCAAAAACCCACAGCGATTTCTGGAAAATAAGGATTTCAATGATGTGTTGTTGCGTTGTCTTGAATATCTGCCCCGTTCACTTGCTGTCGTTTTTACTGTCCGGGAAATGGAAGGATGGAGAAGTGAGGAGATTTGTAAGGAATTTTCCATTTCCACGTCTAACCTGTGGGTGATGTTGCACCGGGCCAGGGCACAACTTCGTAAATGTCTGGATCTGAATTGGTTTAATGCGTTGCCGGGGAAGGAGTGATCAATTGAAAAGGAAATCCGGAGTTTTAATGAAAATTATGATGCCGTTGATTGACCGGCTGAGTGCCCCCTGCGATGTGATTACGGAAAAAATATCGGAATCCATGGATTATCCGATTTCATGGCGGGATAAAGTCCGGATTCGGTTCCATATTCTTTTTTGTCGATTCTGTAATCGATATCGCCGTCAGCTCTTTGCGATACGGGAAATGTTGGGATCCGGGCCTGCAGCGCCGAAAGCGAATACCATTTCGGGGACCGAATGTTTATCCGATGAGGCAAAAGAGCGGATCCGGAAGGAAATTCTTAAACGAAAGAGCTGAAAGCCGGGCTGAAGGTTGAAGGCCGGAAAAAGAAAAAAGAAACTATCTATTTAATATACCTGCCGGAAATTTTCCGTAAATTTTCGTGCCGCAATTGGGGCAATGCCCGTTTTTCAGTCGGCTGGAATGGAAGGACAGCCGGTGGCGCCGGATCAATTCGCTGTGGCACTCGGGGCAGAAAGTTGTATTTCCTTCCGGGTCCGTGATGTTTCCGGTGTAGACGTGCCGCATTCCGGCATTCAGGGCTGTTTGTCTCAGCCGGGTCAGGGTGTCCGGGGGAGTGGGCGGCCGGTCTGTCATTTTGTAAGTGGGATAAAATGCACTGATGTGCCAGGGAATTTCCGGCGAGATTTCCATAATTGACCGGGCAATTTTCAGGAATTCGTCTTTTCCGTCATTGAGGCCGGGAATAATCAGGGTGGTAACCTCGGTTATGATGCCGGAGTCATAGAGTGTACGGATACTTTCGATTACGGGTTTTGCCCGGCCTCCGGCAATTGATTGATAGAGCTTGTCTGATGAAAATTTTAAATCAATATTTGCAGCGGAAATGAACGGCAGAAGCCCGGCCAGCGGCTCAGGGTTGATAAATCCGTTGGATACCACAGAGCAGGTCAGGCTGTTCTGCTTTGCCAGTCTGGCTGTTTCCAGCATCAGTTCATAAAAAACGGTCGGTTCTGTGTAGGTGAATGTGATGTGATGAACCCCCTGCTGTTTTGCTGAATTCAGAATATCATCGGCAGTGGCAGTTTTTCCTGCGTTCAGGATGCTTGGGTTTGCCTGTGAGATTGTGTGGTTTTGGC
>JAADGL010000025.1:30712-110120 GCA_013152385.1 Acidobacteriota bacterium | reverse complement strand
CGGCTCCGAGCCCTCGACATGAAGAAACCGCTTTGGAGTTATCAACTGTGGTACTCTCATAGTAACTGGTACAGAAAATGGGGTAAGGTCAGTAGTGCCGAATTTTCCGCGCATTTGATTTCAGTTCTTCGGTATTGGTGGCTACTTAATTCAGTTTTCATTCAGCAACAAAACTTTGTGCCTACTCCTGTTTTCTTATGTCATGTTTTGTTTCAGGCGGTGGACGGCGGCCACGGTCAGGATGACGGAGAGTACGATGAGGTAGGCGGCGTTGGGGGCGATGTCTCTGAATGCGATTTCGTGGATGAAGAGTTTGGAGAATACGTCCCGGATGTTGCCGGTGGGGAGGTACCAGGCGATTTTCTGCCAGAGTTTCGGTACGATTTCCAGCGGCCACCAGCAGCCGCCCAGGGCGGCCAGGGGAAGGGTCAGGATGATGGCGGCGGTGGCGATTCTGTCGGGGTTCCGTACGGTGGTGGCAAGGAGCATGGACAGGGAAGCGATGGCAAGTGAAAAGAGGGTGATGAGGGGCAGAAGCCAGATTGAAGTTGTCAGGTAGTTGACGTGGAAGAAGAGCTGGCCGGCAATGAGGATGATCAGTGCCTGAAAGACGCCGATGATTGTACGAAAGAGTATGGACGCGGTGATAAATCCGCTTTTGCTGATTGGAGCCACAAGTGTGCGCCGGGTGATGCCGCTTTCCATGTCCTGACGCAGGGAGATTCCGCCGTAGATGAGGATGTTCATCATGACGAACATGATGAGGTTTCCGGGGAAGCTCAGAGAGAAGCCGGAGGGAATCTGTTTTCTTTCTCCTGCTGTTTCTTTCAGGCTTATTTTGGACGGCCGGGAGAAGACGGCGTGAAAGTCGTCCGGGTTCAGCTTGTGTTCCCGTATCCAGATGGCGCTTTTGATCATTTGCAGGGTAAACTGGGCAAGATAGACTTTCACCTGTGCCTGATGGTTATTGCCCCCTTTTGCAGGGAAGGTAACCCGGATTTCAGGCGAGGCACCGCTCAGGTAACCGGAGGAGAAGGTTTCCGGGATTTCAATGGTGGCGGCGGCATTCGGGACGACGGCATTTCGGACATCGAAGTTTTTTTTCTTCATGAAGTTGACAAGTTCTTCTCCGATGGGGCCGCTGTCGTGGTTCAGGATGGATATCAGGCCTTCGGTGTGGTTTCCGCCGGAGCTGCGGAATACGAGCCCGAAAAATACGGCGAACACCAGTGGCATGACAATGACCCAGATCATGGTTTCTTTTGCTTTCAGGAAGTTTTTTATGTGAAATGCAAGTAGTATTTTCATTTTTACCTCACACTGTGCCCGCGCGGTGACGGTTGATTTTGGATCGGAAAAGCAGAAGTGACAAAAAGAGCAGAATAAGAATGCTGCCGGTGAAGATGGCGTCGCTTGAAGTGATGAGCGGGAAGTTTCCCCCGGTGAAGGCCCGGGTGATGATTTCAACCGGTGCATAGAACGGGGAGCTTGACACCATTTCTCTCAGCCCTCCGGGCATGATGAGGGGGGAGACCAGAAGCCCGCTTAACAGGCAGACTGTGATGATTACAATGGATGAAAAGGCTTCAATGGTGCGGAGTTTCATGGGGAGGCTGTAAAGTACGGCGTTCAGGAGTGTGGCGAGGAGGGACATGTACACAATTCCTTTGAGAAGCAGAAAGCCGTGAAAAATCTGAAGGTGAAAGAGGGGAATGGAGATGAGCCACAGTACGATTTGAATAAGAAAGACCATTGCCAGGGAGTAGAGCAGTGTGGCGGACAGAAGCTGGTTCAAGGTGGCGGGGCTCACGAGGATGCGGTTGATCATTCCGTTTTCCAGTTCTTCGGATTGACGTTTGAACACGGCGGAGAGTACAAAGAGTATGGACATGAAGGCGATTCCCGGAAGGAAGGCGAGAATGATTCCGTTTTGGGGTGAGCCGCTTTCTTTTTTCCTGCCTTTTTCTTTTTCAAATGTAACAGGGAATTTAAGAAGATCTTTTTCTTTCAAAATTTTGTCCATTGCCGAACGGCCAAGTTCGAAGACGGTTTCCATATCCAGGGTGTTTTTTTGTGATAACACCGCGATTTGTTCCGGAAAGAGTTCCCGGATGCCGTCCAGCAGGTTTGTGAGAATTTCAAATGTACTTTGAAGAATGCCGGTGGAAATGACTCTGGAAGGGTTGGTGGTCAGTTTCAACGCGGCCGGTTTCTGATTGACAAACTGATCGGTGAATCCTTTGGGAATCACAAATATCCCGGCCAGTTCATTGTCGTGGAGTTCCTGTTTTGCTTCTTTCAGCGGGATATTCCGGACTTCAAAAAGAGATGCCATTTTTTCGTTGCTCAGGGTGCTTGTTATGAATTCGGAAAGGGGGGTGTTGTCCTGGTCCACCACAGCAAGGGGAACCGTAAATTGAGCGGCTGCGGAGGGGGAAAAGACAGATCGGGCAATCAGTGTGATGACAAGGGGCAGGGCCAGAAGAAAGAGCAGCGAGAGGGGGTCTTTGGCAAGGCGGCGGAAATCCTTCTTCAGCAATACCTTCAGCATGTCAGTCCCTCAATTCCCGGCCGGTAAGCTTCAGAAAAACGGTTTCAAGGTCGGTTTCCTTGATTTTCAGGTCATCTGCGTTTACTCCGTGTGCCTTCATGGCGGCAACAAAGCGGCCCAATTCCGCCGCGTCTGCCACTACGACTGCCAGCAGCCCCCGGCCGGAGTGAAGGATTTCTCCTTTGAAGTCATTTTTGAGCTGATGTGCCAGTTTCGGGCCGTCAAAGTCTCCTTTGGCGAATATCTGGAAGCCTTTTCCCACCTGGTCTCTCAGTTGTTCAAAGCTGCCCATGCCGAGGATTTCACCAAAGTCCATTACGGCAATCCGGTCACAGAGTTTCTGGGCTTCGTCCATGTAGTGTGTGGTGTAGATGATGGCTTTTCCGGATGCCGCCAGTTCTCTGACTATGTTTAGAATTGCGAAACGGCCCTGCGGGTCTACGCCTGCGGTGGGTTCGTCCATGAAAATCAGGCCGGGGTTGTGGAGTATGCCTGCGGCAAGGTTGACCCGTTTCTGCATACCGCCGGAATAGGTTTCGACTCTGTCATGGGCCCGGCTGCTTAATTCTACGAGATGGAGCACTTCATCAATGCGTTGGTTGAGTTTGTCCCCTTTCAGGCCGTAGAGCCCACCCCAGAACCGAAGGTTTTCCACTGCGGACAGTTCCGGGTAGAGTGCGGTTTCCTGCGGCACAAACCCGATTTCACGGCGCAGGGCGGTACTGTTCGGCCGGAGTTCTTTCCCGTTGATGATGATTGTTCCTGAATCCGGTGTCAGCAGTCCGCACATCATGTGAATGGAGGTGGTTTTGCCGGCGCCGTTTGGCCCCAGAAATCCGAAGATTTCGCCTTCTTTAACTGAAAATGAGATTTCCCGAACCGCATGAATATCACCGAAACGCTTACTCAGGCCTTTTACTTCAATCATGTACCCCTCTTTGTCTGTAATTCTCTCTCAATCCTCTTGCTGATACGGTAAAAAGTCAAGTATTGTTTCGGGCTTATTGCATTTGTACCGCCTCAACAGAAGATGAAGGCGTGGGGGCCGTGTTTGATTGAATTCCGGATACCCGGACGGTTCCGGTGCCGGAGTAGCCTTTGTATTCGGGTGCGTACATGCATTGTATTCTGGCAATTCCAGTGTTGAATTTTCCCGGGTTAACCGCGATTAATTGATATGTTATCAGATGTTCTCCTTTCGGAATTTGACTGAAGAATATGTCCACAGAGTCGTCTCTGATGCTTTCAAAGTAGGAGAGCCCGTTTTCCCATTTGTGAGATGAATGGACTGAAACCGGTTCAAAGCCGGATGGCCGCATATCTTTCAGGTGCACATAGGTAAAATCATTTTCCGCGTTGATGTACAGGTAGACCATGATTTTGTCTCCCGGGTGCAATTTTGTGGATGCTGTTAATGGCACAGCTTTGGAGCGGGGCGCATGTGCCGGGACTATCATGAGTGTTTTGCTGACAGACAGCCCCCTGTCAGAGGCTTTGATTTTATTCAGGTTTTCCAGTGTATCCAGATATACGGCTCCCAGAATGGGGCGGTTGCCGCTTTTTTCGATTGTAATTTTTCCCAGGGCAGGAACAATTTCTTTGTCTGTGAACGAGATGCTGTCGGATTGTAACGGATCCGGTATTCCTTTAATGCGGAATATATGGCTGCCTGTTTTTACTTTGACCTCAGGCGGTGCCGGATTCTTTTTTCTGCCGGAGTTCAAGAGGGCATAGCAGGCAAGGGTGGTGCTTCTGGTGTTTGACCAGGCTGAGGTTTTCTTGTGTCTCAGAATGAAAAGTTTCAGCAATTCGACGGCTTTCCGGTCTTTTCCGATTTCCTGAAATGCTTCAAGCATAATGCAGGCGTTATCAATTTCAGACCCATACCAGTAAAATCCACGGTTAAAGGCTGTCCAGTACATTCCTTTTTCATTGCTCATCACCGCGGTGTTTTTGAGAAATCGGAGAATTCCTCTGGCTGCGGATTTTTTGCCGAATCGGTAAAGAGATATTGCAAGCATTCCTTTCATCATCGGGAGTTGATTAATCCATTCCTTTTCACCAAGGTTTAAGTAGGCATCAATCACTGCACCTGTTCCGGGGCCCGGTTTGATGTCTTTGTAGAAAAAACTCCTGGCGTAAAGGTATTGGATTATGGATTCGGTCAGATGAAGGGCTTTTTTGTTTTTCAATGACTTGCTGAATTCATTTACCGTTTCTTTATCGGTAAACAGAACGGCGTTGCGGATCATTTTTTGTACTGCCGTTTCCTGTGGGTCAATCATTCCCGTTTTTTTCAGCATACCGAAGCCGCTGATAATGTATTGTGTGATGTAGACGGATTGTTCCATTCCGGGAAACCATGGCCATCCTCCTTCTTTACTCTGTCTTTCTTCTAACTGCTCAAGCACTTTTTTGTTTTTTTCCAGTAAGCTGTTTTTTTGATACAGAGAAAGGAGTGTTTTGAGGTTTTCCCGGTTCCGGCTCATGGTTTTTTTCCAGTTTTCAGGCATTTTTGATGAATTTGTATCTTTTTCCCCGTTATTTTCATAAGCTGAGATAAGTTTTATCAGTTCAGGAGAGGTTTTGAGTAGATTTTCAGCAACGGTATTCGCAAAATATCTGGAAAAGAGCTGCTCACTGCATTCATGTGGAAATTTCATGAGGTAAGGAAGCGAATTTATCACAATCCGGGTCGGGTCATTGTCAATTTCAATAGTCATTTTTTTCAGCTCAATGGACTTGTTTTGCGGGGCATTCAATATTTTTTCAACGGAAATTGTCTTTTTCCGGTTGTATGACATGGTAAAAGGTATGGAATCCTGTATTTGAACCTTTGAGGGTAAAACCGGGATTACCCCCTCTTGTCCGTCATTTCCCAGATCCCCTTTAACCGAGATTTGATACCGGATCGATTTGAGTCCGCGGGGAATCTGTAATTTCCATTGAAATGTCGAATGTCCGTATGCGTCGGTTGTACAATGCCGGTTTGCATGAGCAAGGCCGAAGTGCAGATTGACTGTTTTTTTACTGTCCGGGGCAAACAGTTTCAGATTGATTTGGCCGTTAAATGCTTTACCTGATGTGTTGAATACATTCGCTTTTACAACAATGGTATCGCCGCTTCTGAAAAACCTTGGGAAGTTCGGGATTACCATGATGTTCTTTTTTGTAACCAGGGATGTTTCTGCGGACGCTGTCTGCATGTCTCTGGTGTGGGCAAAGGCCTGCATGTGCCAACGTGTGATGGAGTCCGGCATTTTGTATCGGATTTTTGCTGTTCCATTCTTATCCGGTTTGAGAATCGGGACAAACAGGGCGGTTTCTTTGAAGTTTTTTCTGAACATGATGTTGCAGCGGGGTTTCGGCTTTTCATCAGGTTCAGGTATTGTTCCTGTTTCTGTGTCATTTTCATTTTCAACAGGAGGGGCTTCCGCAGTGACGATAATGGATTCCTGAATCTTTGCGGCGGCCAATTTTACCTTTAATTTTGTTATAATTCCGCTTGTAACAACCAGATTGCTTCGTGAAAGAGGCTGAAACCCCGGCAGGTAAAAGACGCACGTATACTTTCCCGGGGGAAGCGTGCCGAAACCGAATTTGCCGTTTTGGTTTGTGGCAATTCGGAGCATGGTTTGATTGGAAATATTTTTCAGTGTTACGGTGACATCCGGAAGCGGTGTGCCGCTTTCATCTGTCACAACCCCTTCAATGCCGGGTGAGTTCAGTTCGGAGGGGACGTATACAAGGATGGTTTCTCCGGTTGATTGATCAACTTTTACTTTTTTGATGTCAAGATAGTAGGTGTGATAGACACCATACCACTTGAGCGGGTCTTTAAGGCTGTAAAACGGGCTTCTGGCAAGTTCATCTTCATCCCTTCCCCTGTTGTTGACCGGAGCATCCCAATAGCTTTTCATCTCGAAGTCCCAGTGGTCTTTCTGCAGGGAATCCTGGATAAATACTTCGGGGAAAAAAGGGTCGTAAACTGCCGGAAAAAAAGAAAATGAATGGTAATCAAAAAAATCAAGGGAGGCATCATACAGCGTTACGGTCAATTCACCGTCCGGTTCCGGTTTTTTGCCTGTTTTTAACTGAATGATACTGCTTCCGCTTTCCCCGGGCGCAAGGACTTTTTTCCTGCTGGAAATTTTCAGTGAGAGTGTTTTTGCCACCGGTTTCAGGGATATTTCCCTGTGTTTTTCGAAATAGCGGTTGAATTTTACGGTGGATATTCTGACGACTACCGGGCTTTCCGTATTTTCAGGAAGAGGAATTGATACCTTTTTCAATTCATTTGACAGGTCAATGTGTTGTTCTTTCAGGACTCTGTCAGGCCCGACAAGCTGAAGTAATACGTCCGTATTCTGCGCAGCGCTGGCGACATAAACAGTGAGTTTCTTTTCTTTGGGTACGTATGGGGGGAAATTCGCCCAAAGAACCGATGCGACGGGGCAGATTGTCGATTTCGGATTGAACACCTTGAGATATTTACTCTTTTTCTGTTTCTTGCCGGTGGGGTCGTTCAGTTCAATATCCACTCTGTACTCACCGGGTGCCCAGCTGCCGGTGTTCAGGTGGGGGAGTCGGGTTTTCCCATTGCAGGTGAAGCGTTGCCGGTAAACGGTTTTTTCAATTTTCCACGTTGAAGGGTTATATTTGTCCCAAGAGATTTCTTTTTCGGACAGCCCCTTGTGATCGATTTTTTCCTCAATCGGCCGCACATCCGGTTTTATTGTAAATTGCCTCTTCATTACCACTTGTCCGGGCATTTTCAGTTTGTGGATAGAAACTGAAATTGCCTGTGATTCCGGGTTCCCGTACAGATCATGGATTGATACAGTGAAGGGCCGGTGTTTTAATATGTTGATATTTTCCGGGAAATCCGTGGAGATGACTTTTGAAATGTCCGCAACTCTCACTTCTTCATCGCCCTCCAGCGTTTCTCCGTCTTCTGTTGTGGCTTTCACATTAACGACATAGCCTCTGAGGTAGTCATCCGGCAGTTGGGCCGGTTTCTTCAATTGAAATGATAATTTGAATTTTCCTTTACTGTCGGTTACTGTTTTTCCTTTTTTTATCGTTCCGATGGAATCTCCCCAATCATCCCAGAATTCGGCGCATTTGAAATAGGCATTAAGGTCAATGGAATAACTGACTTCAGCGTCACTGACTGCTTCTCCGGAAAGCATTCTTACTGTTCCGCTTACCGTTACTTCAGCATTTGGGTTGAGAGGGTGGGGCGGATCGTCAAAAACAATCTCATATTTGGGCCGTTTGTATTCTTCTATTGAAAACCTTTTTCTGCCGTGGAGGTTGTTTGAAATAGAAGCCTGCCCAGTCATGGTATCCGGAGGAATTTTGAAAGAACCTGTTGCGGATCCAAAATCATTTGTTTTGAGTGATATTTTTCCGATTTCTTTCCCGTCGGAACTGAAACATGAATACGTCACATCTTTATTGGCCAGAGCTCTGCTTCCTTTTGCATCTGTTTCATATGTTATGCCTTTGAAGTAAACCGTTTGTCCCGGCCGGTATATTGCCCTGTCAAGCAGAATGTTCGTTTGTACGAATTTTTTCTTGTTCTTCGGTATGAAGGATTCTTTGTGAAACTCATATTTCGCCCCCTTATAAAAAACTTCAATTTTTGCACTATTGTAGGGATATGAAAAAATGGCCCGGCCATCCTGGTTTGAACGTTTTTCAATTGTTATATTGTCAGATTTTTCCTTCTTTTCCCTCCAATGCGGAATGTAATTGCTGAGAACGACCCGGACATTGGGAATTCCTTTTCCTGATGTTCTGTCAACTATTCTACACTGAAGGTGCTGTTTGTCTGTTTTTTCAAACATAACGCCGACCGGGGTGATTTTGATTTTTTTCAGCAGGATTCCACCATGTTTTTCATTGAAATCAGGGGTGTTTGACATAAGAAGGAAGTAACAGCCAACAGGAAGCCCGGGAATGGTGATTTCTGTAGTGTGTTCCTGAAAATCCGTATTCGGGAGTTTTACTTCCCATTGTTTTACAGGGGGGGTAGTGTTTACAATTTTCTTTTCGTTTTCAGTGAGGTCTGAATAAATGGAACATTTCGGGAATTTGTCTGTTTGAATTATTTTCACGTATAAGTCGGTAATGTTCTGGAAAGTGACAATGGCTTTGGCAGGTGAATGGGGAGGGAAATACCTGTCCAGGGTAACCGTCAGACCGGGGGATTGAATAAGGCCGATCAGCGCCTTGTTCAGCGGGGCATATGGGGAGTGGGGAAATTTTTTAATAGCATTCCGGCATAATTCAACGGCTTTCTTTTTATAAAATCGGTATTTCTCATCGTGTGAAGGGCTGTATTCGTTTCCATAACAGTTGTATCTATCGGCAAGCAATAAAGCAACAGCGGGATATTGATTTCCGATATTCGTATTGTTTAATAAAGATTTCAGCGCATCTGTTTCTTTTGCTTCCGCATATGAATAGTACTGCTCCCAGGAGCCCCATTCTCCCTCAAATTCTTTCGCTCTGTCAAAGTAGGAAGTAATCCGCATAATGTCGATAAAGAAGAACATTTCATAATCATTTGTCCTGAGAGATTCCCGTAACAATTTCCTGAAATAATCAGCCGAAGTTTTCAGCTCCGGAATCGATTGGATTATCGGCAATTTTGATTTCAGGAACTGATTTACAGGTAACAGCATTTCGTCGGTAAGCTTGTAAGGGTCAACGCCTTTCTCGTTAAATGATGTGCTGTTGATGTATCGCAGTGTCCGTATGGCCAGAAGGTCATATAAATTTCTCAATGGGAGAAGATCCGTGTTCGCTTCACCGGAAATAAGTTCTCCATATCCATCCAGGCTGATGTGCCGAAGCCTGTCTGCCTGCAAAAGTGAGGCTTTGAAGTGGCTGAGTATCTTTTTGTGCGAATCTTTCTCTGAAAGGAAATAAAGAGATGGAAATTTTGAGTTTCCCGGTTTAAATTTTATACTTACGTTACTGATGACGTTTTGGGACAGCATTTGATAAATTCCCCCAAGATACGAGTGCAATATGTTTTTTACAGGGAAGGGCTGGATTTTTACTTGTTTTTCCAGGAAAGGGATGGTGTCTTCATATATATATTTTTCCCGGTAAGAAATGTATCTTGTTTTGTAAAGAATGGCACGGACAATCTGGGGGGCATTTTTATCTTTCAGCGCCCTGTTGTATATTTTGTCCACTCGTTTTTCAGAGCGTTTCAGTTTTCCTTTTTGTTCGAGTTTTTCTACTTTCTTCCATAATTTCTGATATTTTGCAGGGGTCGTGTGGCTGAAGGCAACCACCGAAAGTAAAACGATTACAAATAATATGAGGACTTTTTTCATGCCTCCCCCTTGTTTCAATTTTAATATTATTATACATCTTATGAATGCAACTTACAGACGATTCTCATAATTGTTTCGGTGGGCAGGAGCCCGGTGGGGAGCGAGGACGGACAGATGTGGAGTTGACGCAGGAACTGTGTGAATCCGATGCTGCCTTGTGATACAATTCTGCTTTGTTTAAGGACGACGTGGAGGTTGTTGTATGTCTGAGAAAAAAGATTACCGGAATACGCTGAATTTGCCAGGCACGGAGTTTCCCATGCGGGCGAATCTGCCGAAGCGCGAACCGGAAATGCTGAAAAGGTGGAATGAGGAAAATCTTTACGGAAAAATCCGTGAGAGCAGGAAAGAAAGCCCGGTTGTCTGTCTCCATGACGGGCCGCCCTATGCCAACGGAAACATACACATCGGCCATGCCTTAAACAAGATTTTGAAAGATATTATTGTGAAGTCCCGGACAATGAAGGGGTTTAATACCGCTTACCGCCCCGGCTGGGACTGCCACGGCCTGCCCATTGAGCTGAAGGTGGATGAACAGTTCAGAAAGAAGAAGATTGATAAGCGGGAGCTGAGTGTCCGGGAGATTCATGATGCCTGCCGGGCATATGCCGCTTCTTTTGTGGAGAAGCAGAAGGAGGATTTTGTCCGCCTCGGTATTCTCGGGGAATGGGATAATCCGTATCTGACCATGGATCCGAAGTATGAAGCGGAGATTATCCGGCAGCTTGGCCGCCTGTTTGAAAACGGTTATGTGTACAAGGGCCTGAAGCCGGTTCACTGGTGTGCTTCCTGCGAAACGGCGCTGGCGGAGGCGGAGGTGGAGTATGATGAGCATATTTCTCCGTCTATTTATGTGAAGTTTCCGCTGGAAACCCCGGTTGAAGGGGTGGACGGCGATATTTCTGTGGTTATCTGGACCACGACTCCGTGGACGCTGCCCGCGAATCTCGGGGTTTCCCTCCATCCGAGATTCACTTACGGCTTTTACAGGGTTCCGGGCGGTGATGTTTATGTTGTGGCGACAGAGCTTGCGGAGAATTTTCAGAAGAACTGCGGGATTGAGTCCATGGAGCTGTTGAAAACGATGAAGGGTAAGGAAATGGACCGTTGGTCCTGCCGCCATCCTTTTATTGACCGGAAATCACTGATTATGGTCGGGGAACACGTGACCCTGGAGCAGGGTACCGGTTGTGTCCATACCGCTCCCGGCCACGGTATGGATGATTACATTATCGGACAGGTTTACGGCCTGGATGTTCTGGTGCCTGTGGATGGCAGAGGGTGTTTTACTTCCGATTTTCTTGAACTTGAAGGTTCCCATGTTTTCAGCGCAAATAAGGATGTGATTGAGATTCTGAAAAGCCGCAATTGCCTGCTGAAAGAGGAGGATGTGAAGCATTCTTATCCCCATTGCTGGCGCTGCAAAAACCCGGTAATTTTCAGGGGCACGGAGCAGTGGTTTATCTCTATTGACGCGAATGAATTGCGAAATAAAGCTCTTGAAGAAATCAAGGAAGTGAACTGGATTCCCGCCTGGGGTGAAGAGCGGATTCACAATATGATTGCCGGAAGGCCGGACTGGTGTATTTCCCGTCAGCGGAAGTGGGGAGTCCCCATTACGGTGGCATACTGTAAAAATTGTGGTGAGGTGTTTCAATCACCGGAGATGTTTGAAAAGGCGGCTGCGGTTGCGGAAAAGGAAGGTGCCGCCGCGTGGTTTGAAAGTGATGTGAGCCGGTTTCTGCCGGAAAATGCCGTTTGTTCCAAATGCGGCGGAGGGGAATTCCGTAAGGAAACCGATATTCTGGATGTCTGGATTGATTCGGGTATCAGCCACGCCGCTGTTCTCGGAAAACGGGAGGATTTGCCCTGGCCTGCGGATATTTATATTGAGGGGTCGGACCAGTATCGGGGATGGTTCCATTCTTCCCTGCTGACTGCGGTGGCGAATCGGGGGAGGCGGCCTTACAATACGGTGATTACACATGGTTTTGTCCTGGACGGCAATGGAAATAAGATGTCGAAATCCAGAGGCAATGTTGTGGCGCCTCAGGATATTGTCAACCGCTACGGTGCGGAGATTCTGAGGTTGTGGGTTTCCCAGCTGGATTATAGAGACGATGTGAGAATTTCTTCTGAAATTGTGAAGAGGAGTGCGGAAACGTACCGGAAAATCCGCAATACAGCCCGGTTTATGCTGAGCAATCTCTATGATTTTAATCCGGAAACCGATTCGGTCCCTTTTGATGAGATGCACGCGTTTGACCGTTGGGCATTGAGCCGGCTGACAGTGCTGAACCGCCGTGTTATCAAGGCGTTTGATGATTTTGAATTTCATCTGATGTATCATACGGTTCTTCAGTTCTGCACGGTGGAGATGAGCAATTTCTATCTTGATGCCTTGAAGGACAGGATGTACTGTTATCCGGCCGGAAGCTGGGAGCGGAGATCCGCGCAGACAGCCCTGTTTCATATTATCCGGGTATTGTCGAAGCTGATTGCGCCGGTTTTGAGTTTTACGGCGGATGAAATCTGGCAGTTTGTACCGCAGTTTCAGGGAAAAGAGGAATGTATTCACCTCAGTAATTTTGAGGAACCGGATTTTTCCATTGATGATTCGCTGAAAAGCGCATTTAAGACGGTTTCTGAAATCCGTGATGTGGTATTGAAAAAGCTGGAAGAAGCGAGACAGGAGAAAATCATCGGCCATCCGCTGAATGCGGCGGTCAAGTTGTTTCTGAACCCGGACCGGGTTGCAAAGCTTGGGAACCTGACAACGGAATTGAACCGCTATCTCATTGTTTCACAGGTTGAAATTGTTGAAAATGAAGGGAATGAAATCAGGGCGGAAGTGGGCCAGGCATCCGGTGAAAAGTGTGAACGGTGCTGGAATTTTGACAGGTTGGATGAAAACGGATTGTGCCCCCGCTGCGCATCTGTTGTGGAGACGAAATGAGTGAGATTGGTTTTGAAAGAAAGACAAATGCATTTATTATTGCTGTAATTGTCACGCTTTCGGACTGGGGTTCCAAATACCTGATTCATTCTCATTTTACTTATGGAGCGGGCCGGCCGGTGATTGCGAAGTTTTTCAACCTGGTTCATGTCCGGAATTTCGGTTCCGCTTTCGGTTTGATGAATCAGGGGAAAGCGACATCATTCAATACCTGGTTTTTCGCTTTTGCTTCGCTGTTGGGGCTGTTTCTGCTTCTGTATCTGCTTTACAATGAGTATTCGTCTCACCGCTTTGCCATTGTCTGCCTCGGCCTTCTGATGGGCGGTGTTATCGGAAATCAGGGAGAGCGTTTTCTCCACGGCTATGTTACGGATTTTCTGGATTTTTATGTAAACGCACATCATTGGCCGGCTTTCAATATTGCCGACAGTGCCATTACCATCGGCATTATCGGTTATTTTCTTGCCAGCCTGAGAAAACGGAGTTGAAATGTTTCCAAAATTGATTCAAATCGGCAGTTTTTACATTCCCACCTACGGTGTACTGGTTACCACCGGTGTTATTCTCGGGCTCTATCTGACGCTCCGTCTTGCGGCAAAGACCGGATTTTCCAAGGAAGAGAAGGAACAGACTGCCAATCTGATTATCTATACGGTGATTGGCGGCGTACTGGGTTCCAAACTTCTACTTGTGCTTGTGGATTTTCATTATTATGTTGCACATCCGATAGAATTGGTCCAGGTTCTTCGTTCCGGCGGAGTGTTTTATGGCGGCCTTATCGGCGGAATGCTGACTGCCGCGTGGCTGTTTCACAGGTATAAACTGTCTTTTTACCGGGTGGCGGATGTGGCGGCGCCCCATATCGCACTGGGCCATGCCATTGGCCGTCTGGGCTGTTTTTCTGCCGGCTGCTGTTACGGGAAGGCATGCGGGCTGCCGATTGCTGTGGAGTTTCACAGTAAATTTGCACATTCCATTGTCGGTGTTCCATTGAACACGCCTATTTATCCGACTCAATTGATGAGTTCCATTTCTCTTTTCATTATTTTTCTTGTGCTGCGGTTCTATTTCTGGCCCCGCCGGAAATTTCAGGGGCAGATGATCTGGCTGTATGTGCTGATTTACAGCGCGTTTCGTTTCGGGATTGAGTTTTTCCGGGGAGATGCGGACAGGGGTTTTGTTTTTCACATTCTTTCGACATCCCAGTTTATCAGTGCGATTCTGTTTTTTGCGGCAATTGTCATGCTCTATCGGCTTTCCCGGAGGCACCGGGCTTCATGAAGTATTCTTTTGTTTTTGAGAGTACAGTACCGGAAAGGCTGGACCGTTTTCTTCAATACTGTTTTCCCGGTGATGTTTCCCGTTCCCGGATTACCCGCTGGATACGGGACGGCCGGGTGGAAGTGAATGGGGAAGTGGTTCAAAAATCCGGATGGATGCTCAAAGAAGCGGATGCTGTGGCGGTGGACCGGCCGGAAGAAAAATCATCGGATGATTTTCCCCCGGTGGATATGAATCTGGATATCGCTTTTGAAGACGAGTTTCTTGCGGTGGTGAACAAACCGGCGGGAATCGCGGTACATCGGGCGCCTACGGTGAAGGATGCGACCCTTGTGGAGGGGCTGCGGTTTCATTTCGATTCTCTTTCCACCGAAGCGGGATCAGACCGGGCGGGGATTGTTCACCGGCTGGACAGGGAAACCAGCGGCCTTCTTGTGGTGGCGAAAACAGACAGTATTCACCGCCGGCTTTCAGATATGTTCCGGGAGAGAAAGGTGGTGAAAATTTACAAAGCAATCTGTTACGGACGGTTCCGGGATGAGACCGGAGTGATTGACCGCCCCATCGGGCGTTCCGCTTCCGACAGGAAAAAGATGGCGGTGCGCAGGGACGGGCGGAATGCGGTTACCCGGTTCAAAGTTATGGAGGAAACCGGCATGTTTTCTGTTTTAAATCTCAGCCTGGAAACGGGCCGGACGCATCAGATTCGGGTTCATCTGACCCATGAGGGCCATCCCATTGTCGGGGATAAACTTTACGGTGCCACCCGCTGGAAAGGGGTGGAAGACCCGGTTTTGAGGAAATATGTCCGGGAATTCCCCCGTCACGCGCTTCATTCCGCACTTTTGAGCTTTGTTCATCCGGTTACCGGAGAAGAAATCACCTGTAAACGCCCCTTTCCCCCCGATTTGCAGGAATTACTGAAAACAATCCGGGAGGCCGGAAAGGCTTAGGTTTTCCCGGCGGTTTTTCCCGTCGGTGCAGGGTTCGCGTTTTCTCACGATTTTCCCCTGGTGACAGTGGTTCTTAAAGTTATTCTTCCGCCTTTCCGCTTGCAACGGGATAGAGTTTAGAGTAAACTCTATCTACATGAAGGTAAATGCAATCATACCCGCCCGATATGAGTCCTCAAGGCTTGCAGGAAAGCCGTTATTAAAGATTAAGGATCAGACTATTATTCAGATGGTTTATGAACGGACACGGTCATCTTCTTTATTGGAAGATGTTGTGGTGGCAACAGATGACAGCCGGATTTTTGATCATGTGATTTCTTTCGGCGGAAAAGCGGTTATGACCTCCACGGAACACCGTTCCGGTACCGACCGGATTGCGGAGGTTGCCGAGGGGCTGGATGCAGATGTGATTGTGAATGTGCAGGGTGATGAGCCGCTGATCACAAACAAAGTGATTGATGCATTGATTCGGCCTTTTCAGAGGGATTCAAAGTTGCAGATGTCCACGGTGATGGCCCGGATTATGGATAAACGGGAGCTTTTTAACCCCAATGTGGTCAAGGTGGTATCCGACGGTAACGGAAACGCAATTTATTTTTCCCGCAGCCCGATTCCGTTTCGCAAAAGTCCGGGAATGAACCTTAAGTTCGATGTAAAGAATGATGAGATGGGCCACTGGTTTAAACACGTGGGAATTTATGGTTATAAACGGGAATTTCTTCTGGCTTTTGCCCGGATGAAGGAAGGTATGCTGGAGAAAATTGAAGGGCTGGAGCAATTGCGGGCATTGGAAAACGGCGTCCGGATTCATGTCGAGCAGACGGATTATTCCGGAATTGGTATTGACACAAATGAAGATTATCTTCAACTGAAAGCCTTATTGGGAGATATTGAATGACGAAGTTTATTTTTGTGACGGGGGGGGTTCTTTCGTCGCTGGGGAAGGGGATTGCCGCCGCCTCCATCGGCGCGCTGCTGGAGGATCGGGGGTATAAGGTAACACTTCAAAAATTTGACCCTTATCTCAATGTGGATCCCGGAACAATGAGCCCGTTCCAGCACGGGGAAGTCTATGTGGCGGATGACGGTACGGAGACGGATTTGGATCTCGGTCATTATGAACGGTTTACATCTTCTCATTCGACAAAGTTTCACAATCAGACAGCAGGGAAGATTTACAACTCTGTACTGACAAAAGAACGCCGGGGGGATTATCTCGGAAAAACAGTGCAGGTGATTCCACATGTGACGGATGAAATTAAACACAGTATAAAGAGGATTGCGGATGATGTGGATGTTTTAATTGCTGAAATCGGCGGTACTGTGGGTGATATCGAATCTCTTCCGTTTCTGGAAGCAATCCGGCAGTTCGGCCTGGAACATGCCCGGGATGAGGTTTTGTACATTCATTTAACGTATGTTCCCTATATCAAAGCGGCCGGAGAATTGAAGAGTAAGCCGACTCAGCATAGTGTTAAACAACTGAGGGAGATCGGAATTCAACCGGATATTATTCTCTGCCGGACGGAACGTGAATTGCCGGAGAGCATTAAGGATAAAATTGCCCTTTTCTGCAATGTGAGAAGGGAATCGGTTTTCGAGGCCAGGGATGTTACGAACATTTATTTTGTTCCCATTATGTTTGAGCAGCAGGGGCTGGACAATGCGATCTGCCGCTATCTTGCATTAAGAAAGCAGGGCAGAGGACTGAAAAAATGGAAGGAACTGCGGACGAAGATTGAAAACCCCACCGATGAAGTTGAAATCGGCATTGTAGGAAAATATGTGGAATACGCGGATTCTTACAAGTCGTTGAATGAAGCGCTTGCCCATGCGGGTTTTGCCAACGGACTTCGGGTAAAACTCCGATGGTTTGATTCTTCGATGTTTGAGAAAGACGAATCCAGCCTTGCACTGTTAAACGAAGTGGACGGTGTTTTGATTCCGGGAGGATTCGGCGGCCGGGGAATTGAGGGAATGCTGCTGGCGATTGAGTATGCAAGGGTAAATAAAATTCCGTTTTTCGGGATTTGCCTGGGTATGCAGCTGGCGACAATAGAATTTGCCCGGAATGTGGCCGGATTGGCAGATGCCAATTCCACTGAGTTTGACGAAAAACCGCCCCATCGCATTATCTATAAGTTGAGAGAGTTGCTGGATGTTGAAGAAATGGGGGGGAATATGCGCCTCGGTGCTTATGCGTGTACAATTCAGAGCAGGGATTCTTTCGCATTCAAGGCATATCGCGAAAAAAACATTCAGGAACGTCACAGGCATCGGTATGAGTTCAATATGGCTTATCGGGGACAGCTGGAGGAAGCCGGGTTAAAATTTACCGGTATTTCCCCTGACGGTAAATTTGTTGAAATTGTGGAGCTGGACAATCATCCCTGGTATCTCGGTTGTCAATTTCATCCCGAATTTAAGTCTAAACCACTGAAGCCACAGCCATTATTTGTAGATTTTATCCGGGCATCCTACAGACACCGGACGGAGAAAAACAAATGAGTGACGATACACAGAAGCTTTATAACCGAATTTCAGAGGGGGGGCAGAGTTTTTTTCTGGTTTCGGGCCCCTGTGTCATTGAAACGGAGGAGATTGTTTATAGTATCGCTTCAAGATTAAAGAGTATTACCGAGGTGTTGGACATCCCCTTCGTTTTCAAGGCTTCTTTTGACAAAGCAAACCGCTCTTCCATTGAAAGTTACCGCGGCCCCGGGCTGGGGAAAGGTCTTGATATCCTCCGGCGTGTAAAGGAAGAGCTGGATGTGCCGATTTTAACGGATTTCCACTTGCCGTCTCAGGCCGAGGTTGTTGCCGGCGTCGCGGATATTCTCCAGATTCCTGCATTTTTGTGCAGGCAGACGGATATGCTGGTTGCCGCCGGAGAAACCGGGAAAATTGTGAATGTGAAAAAAGGCCAGTTTCTTGCGCCCTGGGACATGAAAAATGCGGTAAAAAAAATTGAATCCACCGGAAATCGGAAAATCATTCTGACGGAACGGGGGTCTTCCTTCGGGTATAACAACCTTGTGGTGGATTTCAAATCTTTTCCGGTAATGTCGGCATTCGGGTATCCGGTCATGTTTGATGCGACGCATTCGGTGCAACTGCCGGGAGGGCTCGGTGACGCCACCGGAGGGCAGCGGGAGTTTATTCCGGCTTTGGCCAAAGCTGCCGCCGGCCTCGGGGTGAGCGGGTTCTTTTTTGAGGTGCATGAACATCCGGAGGAGGCACTTTCCGACGGCCCGAATCTCTATCCGCTGGAGCAGTTTTCCAATCTTCTGCGAAAATTGCTGAACATCTGGAGGGCTGGTGCCGATGTCGAAATGGATTGAAATCGCCCGGGAAGTCCTTGAACTTGAGGCTAAAACCGTTTCGGACCAGGTTAAATGCCTTGGGAAAAATTTCGAACAGGCAATTGAGATTCTGAAAAACACGAAGGGGCGGGTGATTGTTACCGGGATGGGAAAATCCGGGCTTATCTGCCGGAAAATTGCCGCAACAATGGCATCCACCGGAACCCCTTCTTTTTTTGTGCATCCTGCTGAAGCCATTCACGGGGATCTCGGAATGATTGTGGAGGGGGATTCTGTAATTGCGGTTTCCAATTCCGGTGAGACTGAGGAAATTGTACGGTTAATAGAGTTTATCAGAAGAATCGGAGTTCCCATTGTGGCAATGACTGCAAATCCGGATTCCACCCTGGGAACTCATAGTGATGTTACACTGAAGCTGAATGTGGAGAAGGAAGCCTGCCCCCTGGGGCTTGCGCCGACATCTTCCACAACGGCAACCCTTGCCATGGGTGATGCCATTGCCATGGTGCTGCTGGCTGTAAAATCATTTACTCCGGAAGACTTTGCCGCCCGTCATCCCGGTGGAAAACTGGGCAGGAAACTTCTTCTGGTAAGTGCATTGATGCACAAGGGAGATGAACTGCCTGTGGTGTCACCGGTTGACAGGATGCAGGATGTGATTTATGTGATGTCCAGTAAACGGCTGGGAATTGCTCTGGTCGTGGAAAATGCTAAACTTCTCGGTGTAATTTCAGATGGGGATTTGAGGCGTCTTCTCGAAGAAAAAGGTTCTGATCTTCTGCTTCAACCGGCTTCGGATTGCATGGTTCGATCCCCGAAATGCATTTCGCCGGATAAACTGGGGGTGGAGGCGCTCCATGCGATGGAGACACACCGCATTACTTCACTGGCTGTGGTGAATGGAGAAGATGAATTGCTTGGCCTGATTCATCTGCATGACTTATGGAAAACCAAACTATTCTAAGAATGAAAAAGATACGCCTCATTGTTTCAGATGTGGATGGCGTGCTGACAGATGGGAAATTATACTACGCGCCGGAAATGAGGAGTCATTTGAAAGCATTTCATGTTCGGGATGGTTTGGCTGTGAAGATGGCGCAATACGCCGGAATTCGTGTGGCTTTTGTCTCTGCGAAAGCGTCACCAGCCCTTCGCAGACGCGGGGCAGAGCTGGGGGTTGATTTTTGTCTGGACGGCATAACAGATAAAATGGCCCGGGTTCGTGAAATCTGTGATACATTGCAGGTGTCACGGGAGGAAACTGCGGCCATTGGTGATGACCTTGTGGATTTGCCTATACTTCGCTACGCTGCATTTTCCGCAACCGTACCGGAAGCACCGGAAGATGTCCGGAATGAAGTGGACTTTGTTACCACGCATTCCGGCGGGAAAGGGGCGTTCAGAGAACTGGTAGAGTTACTGATTCGTTCCCGTGGAGAGTGGGAAAAAGTGCTGACTCATTTTGGAGGAACACATGAAGTACGTTAAAATTTCATTCTGGACAATTCTTTTCATCGTTTTATTTGTGTTATTCACCCTTAATGTTTATCAAAGTGTGGATTTCCGGTATTTTTACGGTACAGACGATGTTTTCAAGGAAATTCCGCTCTTTGTGGTCATTTTCTTTTCAATGGCCGGCGGTTTTTTCCTCGGAGTGCTGGTTATTCTCGGAGAGCTTATGCAGCGAAAAAAAGAATGCAGGGCAAAAGACGCAGAACTGTCCACATTGAAAAAGGAATTGGACACACACCGGAATATTGCGGTAAAAGAGTTCATTGATTCCGAATCCAACGGGGGAAACGGGGCTTCCTGAAATGCTGCCGATTATATTACTGTTTTTTGTTCTTATCGTTCTGCTTCTTCTTTTTTTACTCCACGGCAGGGCCGGGGATGTGAAAAACGGCAGCGAATCCGCCAATTTTTATGTTCAGGCAGTAAAACTGATTGATTCTCTGCAGTCAGGTGAGACCGCAGGTGTGGAAAATATTCTCGCATCCATCATGGAAGCGGATTCCGAGAAAAAAGAAATTTACGTAATTTTCGGGAATGTTCTCCGGGAAAAAGGTTATATTGCGGAAGCCATTAAAGTCCATAAATCAGTGTTGCACCGGCCGAATCTCGAAAATAAATTTAAGGGCTGGGCGCTATCCTCCCTTGCCGAGGATTTTCGGCTTGCAGGCATGTTGGAGAGGGCGGTACGAACTTATCGGGATGCCTTTAACCTGAATCCGGGGGACTCCGGCCTTCTCCGGCGTTATGCGCACCTCTGTAAGCAGGTGGGGGATTATGAAAAGCTGTTGAGTTTAATGGATGTGATGGCAAAAGGAAAAATCCTCAATGAAGAAAAATACCGGATGGAAGTAGCGTTTATCTACAATGAACTGGGTGAACAGGCTGCGAAAGAAGGAGAATTCTCAAAAGCGGAGACAAATTTCAGGAAAGCGCTGAAATTAAACGCCAAAGTATACCCCGCATACTTGAATCTGGCAAAACTTTCTGTGGAGAAAGGGGACAAGATCGGCCTTGCCCGGAAGCATCTTGAAGAATTATTCCGTCAGGTTCCGGACAAAGCGTTTCTCGGAATGAATTTGTATCTCCGGATTTCTCCGGGGCAATTTGAGGAACTGTGTCATTCACTTTTAAACCGCAATGCCGATGACTGGCGTACCCGGCTGCATCTTTCCCGTTATTACATTCAGCAGGACCGTCCCGATGCGGCATTTCCCGAACTGATTAAGGCAATGCAGAGTATGCCCCATGTATTGCTGGTTCATCAGGAGATATGGAAATTCCTCATGCAATATCCGAAAAAACAGGAATATCTGAAAGAATATGCTATTCAGACGGATAAGATTATGGTGTTTAACGCACCGTTCATGTGCGTGGATTGCCGGTATAAGTCATCTGAATTTTTGTGGAAATGCCCATCTTGTTTTGGATGGAATACCTTTGTGGAATCAAAGATTTAATTTTCTGGAGGAGAATAATGGAAAAGAGACATGCAGTTGTTACCGCCACAGGCAGTTATTTCCCGCCGAAAGTAATCCCCAATAGTTTTTTTGAAGGGTATCTCGATACGTCTGATGAATGGATTAAGACCCGCACGGGAATCAGTGAACGCCACTATGTGGAAAAGGGAGTGGCATCATCGGATTTGGCTCTTGAGGCTTGTCGAAAGCTGCTGAAAAAACGGGGAATAAGCGCGGATGAAATTGATGCAATCGTATTTGGAACGGTAACTCCTGACATGATGTACCCTTCAAGTGCCTGTCTTCTCCAAGACAAGCTGGGGGCAAAGAATGCCTATGGTTTCGATGTATCCGCGGGGTGCTGCGGGTTTGTATTTTCATATACCACAGGGGTAATGCTGGTCGAAAGCGGCCGCTATGACCGGGTCCTGGTCGTGGGTGCCGACGTTTGCACTTCTTTTCTGGACATGAATGATCGAAATACATGTGTCCTTTTCGGTGACGGGGCAGGTGCCGTTCTTCTTGAACCGGCCGGCCCGGATGAAGGTATGCTGGATACCATTCAGCATGTGGACGGAAGCGGCGGGAAATATCTCTATATGGCAGGGGGCGGCTCTTTGAATCCGACTTCTGCCGAAACGGTTGCAAAGAATCTTCACACGGTTCATCAGGAGGGAAGGGAAGTTTTCAAACATGCGGTAACAAAAATGGCGGATGTAGCTGTTGAGATTGTAGAAAAGAATGGATTTTCACTTGAAGATGTGGATCTTTTTGTCCCCCACCAGGCCAATATTCGAATTATTGAGTCTGTTGCCAAACGAATGAAACTCCCAAGAGAAAAAGTAATGATCAATATCCATAAATTCGGGAATACCACTGCTGCCACCATTCCCACCTGTCTGGACGAAGCGGTGGAGAGCGGGCGGCTGAAAAAAGGAGATCTGGTTGTCATTGCATCTTTTGGTGCCGGGTTTACCTGGGGAAGTGCACTGATCCGCTGGTAAGATAAATTTGAATGTTTATTATTGTATGACCGAAAAATGTAAAAGGAGACAGATACGGGAAGAATACGCATATCCGGCGGTGAATTCCGCGGCCGTTGGCTGAAAGTCCCGTCCGGCCTTGAAATACGGCCGACTACCGATAAAATCCGGCAGGCGGTTTTTAATATCCTTCAGGGAGAGGTTTCAGGCTCCCTGTTTCTTGACCTCTGCTGCGGAACCGGAATTATGGGGGCGGAAGCAATGAGCCGGGGGGCCAGCCGGGTTTTATTTGTTGATAAAAGCCGGGAGGCTTGCCGTCTTGTGGAACGAAATACTGAATTTCTTTCCGGTTCGGGTATTATTCGGATTATTGAAAGTGATGTTCTCCGTTTTCTCTCTACTTTCAGGGAAAAGCCGGAGCGCGGACGGATGATTGTTTATTTTGATCCGCCATACCGGGATCAAAGGCTCTACAGACAGGTTTTTTCCGCTTTTGACCGGAAAAAACCGGAAAATCTGATTTTCTTTGTCGAACACGGCTTCCCCCTTGACGTGCCGGAACTGCTTCATTTACACCTGTGGAAGGAGAGGCGTTACGGAAGCAAATGGATTACCGCATTTACAACAATTCCGGATTTCTGGTAAGATATAAAGCGGTATGAAACAAAATAAGTTATTTCAATTTCAAAATCTCTATTTAAGGGTAGTTATCAATGATTTTCTGGTGAATCTCGTTTCCGGTTTTGCCGCCGCATTGATTTTGTTCTATCTTGATGTAATACAATGGGAAAATCTCATCCATTTTATAATCAGAGGAACGGTTCTGCTTTTTCCTTTTTATGTATTGCATCTGGTTTTTTTCTATTTAAAGCTGAAAAAAGCATGGATGCCGCAGGACCGGTTTTCCGAGATGGATCTGCAATCCAGGATTTATAAATTAAAACAACTTCTTTCCGCCGCAACCAGTGGAATTTTTACCATTGTGATTTTGTGGGCGGTTGCCGGGGGCTTTGCCTATTATTTCAGTATAAATACACCTGGGATTTCCAGGTTGATGGGCCTTTTGGCGTTGATTACTTTCGTAGGGATGGCACCGGTAACCTGGCTTGTGGACACAATTGTTGTCCGGCGTTTGCTGATGTCCACGATCCGGCGCTATCTCTCGACTTTTCCTGAAAATGCACTTTCCGGATTGAATTTCTACCGGATGTCCAGCTTGAACAAAAGTGCGCTGGCGGTGTTTTATCTTTTTTTACTTGCAATCTTTTTTACCCTGATTGGAAGTGTAAATTCATTTAATTCCATGCTGGAAGGCCAATTGAAGGAATTTGGCAAACTTCAATTGGATGAAATTGCCTATCGGATTCAGGCAAACCCTGAAACCCGGGAATCCCCGGAACATGCCCGGGCCATCATCAGGGAGTTTCCGAAATTGATTGGTTCGGAGCTTGTTTTGATGTCCGGATCTCCGGGATCGAAACAAAAGATGATTGTTCCTGCCCATGAGGGAAAGAATTGGGTGATTGTAAAAAAAGATGTGGGAATCGGAACGCTGGTGTTCCGAACCGATAGGGCAAAATTGCGTTCAAAAGTTATTTCCGGGGTGGTTGCCAAGGGGGGAATTGTTCTGCTGGTGATGCTCCTTGGTGTCGGGATTATTGTTGTTTTTCAGGTAAATAAGGAATTTAAAGGAACATTATCGGTCATTAACAGAATTACGGATGAGATGGCGGATGGAAACCTCGGTGATGCGGAAAGATTGTATGCGACTGACGAGTTCTGGAATTTGTATCAGAAGCTGATTGTTGTCAAGAACAATGCCGGTAAAGTAATCGGAGATATTCGTGAGCATGCCCGTTTGTTGAACCTGAATATCCGTGTGGTGGAAGAAGTCAGTCATTTTCTTCAGGAATTGGCCGGCGGCCAGCGGCCGCTGGTGAGAAATGCAGGGGATGCGGTCAGTTTTGTGGAGGGATTTGCGGACAATCTTCAAAAAGCAATTTCTGAACTATTTTTGATTTCAGAGAGAACTTCCAGCACTGCAATTGAATTTGCCGCATCAATAAGCGAGGTAAAAAATTCGATGGGGAAACTGGTCGGACTCGCTGACATGATTGCCGGAAATGTGCGGGAAAACACATCTTCGCTGAAATCTTTTTCTTCCGAACTCAAAACAGCTTTTGGAATGGTGGAACAGATTGAGGGAAGTGTTTCACAGCTTCATGATTCGTTTGGGAAAAGAATTTCAGAGTTGGGAGAAGTTCATTTTGAAATCGAGAAACAGCTGGATGCCGCAGGGGGGATTCATCAGGGTTTCGGAGAAATTGAAACTCATCTTGACAAATTATCCGCAATGTATGCAGATTATCAGGATTCCCGGATTGTTCTCGGTAAAGAAATTGCCAGGATTGAGTCCATTGCGCGCATAATGGACGATTTTATTGACCAGGCGGGTATTCTGGCATTGAATGCGGCAATTCTTGCCGCACGAAATGATTCCCTTGACTCCGGATTTGGTGTAATCGCCGATGAAATCAAGGAGTTGGCTGAACGAACCGGGGATTCCACGGGAGAGATTCGGACAATTGTAAACAATACAATTCATCAACTTTCAAACCTTGAGGAAGGCACAAAGGGTGCGGGAATCGAATTCAGGCGGGCAAAGGGGATATTAAAAAAAATACTTTCCATCCAGCTTGACGGGGTAGAGAGGCTCCGGGAAGAATCCGGCCGGATACAATTTATGCTGGATGACGCCGGACAGGAAAAGAGCCGGGTGGGCACATTACTGGACGGAACCCGGATGCTGAAACTGCTTTTGGCAAAGACAGAAGACGTCCTGAATGAACAGGTGACAGTAACGGAAAAGTCTATGGAAACATCTGATGAAATGAAGGAAATGGCCGGGCAGGTAATGGTTGCGGCACAGGAGCAGACAGTGGGCGCAAATCAGATCGCGGCTGCATCCGAATCTATTCGTGATTTATCGGGCGATGCAAAAAGTGCGTCGGAGAAAGTTAAGGAAGCGGTTGAGGATATTGTCCGGTTGATTCGGACAATTGAAGAGAACTCTGAGAAAATTCGTTCGAAATCCGATACGCTGAGGGCTGTTGTGGACGATTTTTCCGCCGAACTTTCCTCGTTATCAACTGAAATCGCAAAATTCCGACTGCCGGACCGCAAATGACTGTCTCCAGCCGAAAATCATTTCACAACCTGCTCAAAGAAGAGATTCTGGTCATGGATGGCGCCTATGGCACGTTTCTGTCCCCACACGCGGACGGATTTGCCATTGAAGAGCTGAATATACGGAAACCGGATATCGTGAAAGCAACGCATCAGAAATATGCGGATGCCGGAGCCGACATTGTCAAGTCCAACACATTCGGAATATTTCATTCGATTTTCAAGGGGAAACTGGAACGTGAACAGGGCCTTTCCCTGATTCGGGCAGGTGTCCGGATTCTTAAAGATGTTGAATCTGTCCGGAATTTGATTAAAATTGCCAGTTTCGGGCCGATGACACCCGGCATGTGGGGCTATACCCCGGAAGAGGCGGAAGCCATCACCACGACTTATCGCATGGCGGCGGAACAGGCATTGTCATGCGGTATTGACGGGATACTGTTTGAAACTTTCTCCGATTTGCTGGAAATGAGTATTGCAATTCATGCCGTCCGTATGGTTTCAACTGACATTCCGCTGATTTGCCAGTTTACTTTTCAAGACGGAAGTTTGACCCTGAGCGGTTCTCCCGCCGCCAATGCCGCGGTAATGTTGCATTCTCTCCATGCGGACGTGATAGGTGTAAACTGTTCTACCGGCCCGTCGGGAATTCTGGGCCATGTTGCTGAACTCAGCCGATTTTCGGACGGTTTTCTTTCAATGGCCCCCAATGCGGGGCTTCCGCAGATTCAGGGCCAAACCGCCGTTTATCCGGACGTCAGGGGCGAAATGCTGGAACTGCTTCCCCGGGCGCTGGAACTTGGCGTTCGGATTGTCGGAACCTGCTGCGGGTCAACACCGGAGTATACAGCTTCTTTGCGCACTGCGGTTGATGGAATCCCGGGGCGCCGTCTTTCTGCCGTAAAACGGGACATTCCCGATGTTATCAGTTCCGGCAGGCGGCTTTATGATTTTCGCAGCCAGCCGTTCTGTGCCGTTGGCGAACGGTTGAATTTATCCGGCAACCGTACATTCCTGAGGCGGTTTCGGAATGATTCGGAGTCTGCGGTCAAAGGGGAACTGGAGCGTCAGTTTTCTACCGGGTATACCGATGCGGTGGACATTAATCTGGACCCTATTGCTGTAAAAAGCCCCTCGGTCTGGCAGGAAACGCTGCTTTCCATTGAGCGGGGAGAGTATGCACCGATTCTTTCCATTGACACCCTGTATCCCGACCTGATGGACGCCGCCGCCCGTTTTACGGTTGGAAAGCCGATTTATAATTCAACCGACCTGACAGAAAAACGGTTTTCCCGGATGGCTGAGCTGTATCATCGTCACCGGGGAAAAATCGTAGCCCTGTTGATGACGGGAAACCGCCTGCCCAAGAGTTACGAGCAGCGGCTGGAGGCCCTTGAGATTTTGGAGCGTTTGCGTAGCCGTTATGGTATTCCGGCGGAAGAGATCCTTGTGGACCCCCTTGCCTTGTCCCTTGCGACCGGAGTGGATCAGTTTAATATGGTCCGGAAAATTGTGGAGAAAACGGCTTATAAAACCATAATCGGACTCTCTAATTTTTCCCATGGACTGGCTGACCGCAGCCGGATGAACGCATTTTTGCTCGGGCAATTGACAGAAAACGGTCTTTCCGCCGCAATTGCCGATACCAGTGACCCCAATATCTGTGCCGCTATCCGCCTTGGAAACGCATTGTTTCACGGGGAGCCTCTGATTCGGGAGGAAGGTGAGAAAATTACATTTTCAGAACCGTTTCCTGAAGTGGGGGGGGCGCTTCTTTCTGCGGATCCGGATGCGATTCTGGATATCCTGGAACAAAACAGGAAGCAATTTGATTCACCGTATGTTTTTCTTGAAAAAGTTGTTTCACCGAAAATGGAAGCAATTGGCGAGGCATTTGAAGAAAAGAAACTTTATCTTCCGCAATTGATTGTAGCCGGTGAAACAATGAAAAAGCTGTTGAAAAACCTTAAAAGCGGAGGCGTGCCTTCACGGAAAAAGGGTCAAACAGAGCAGCCCGTACTCTTGTTTACGGTCCAGAATGATATTCATGATATTGGGAAAAACATTGTGATGTCGGTGCTTCAGGGATTTGGAATTCCGGCGGAGGACGGTGGAGTGGACAGAAGTCCGGATGAAATTGTGGAAATCGCGCGTGCAAAAAAAGCCGGGGCTGTCGGGCTTTCCGCTTTGATGACCACCAGTCTTGCTTCAATGGAGAAGACCATTCTCCGGTTGAAAACCGAGATGCCCGGCCTTCCCGTTCTGGTTGGAGGTGCGGTGGTCACCCGCCGGTTTGCAGAAGAAATCGGAGCGGACGGTTATGGTAAAACCGCGTTTGAAGCGGTACATGTGATTCGAAACCTGAAAATCAACGGTAATGACGGTGACAATTCAACAGGTTGACTGACATGAAACCGAAATATTTTTTATATATCCCGTTTCTTTTTGTGTTTCTGTTTTCGTACCGCACTGTTTTTTCTTCTGATGTGCTGCGGTATGAAGATGACCAGGGGAGACTGGTTCTGGTGGATTCACTTGAGAAGGTTCCAAAACGGTACAGAACCTGTGTTGAAGTGATTCCATCGGGGAAACAGGCGGAGATGTTGAACGCTGAACTGACGAGGCTTGTTCTGCGTCATTCGGGTGCGGACAGTGTTAATAAACTTTTTGACCGCTATCTTTTTAAGACCCGCAGAACCGCTGTCCTGGTGGCGCTTTTTTTTCTGACTTTTCTATTGCCTCTTTTTTTTAAGCATCCGCTGTCAAGACTGAATGCTTTTTTCGGTACTCTTTTCCTCTTTCTGCTTTTCCATTTGATTGTTTTTGTTCCGGGGTTGCAGCGACGGACGCAGCGATTTTCAGGAGTGTTGAGGCATGTTCGGGGCATTTCCTTTCCTGTATCAGCCGAAATCCGGTATAAAGTGTTGTCTTACAGAATTCACACGGAAGAGCTGCCGTTGATTCCGGTGAATATTTATTCACAGCTTTTGGAATTGCGGGAGATTCAAAAAGTTGCCCGGGTTCAAAAATGAACGGAGGCATCTATGTTCATGTACCGTTTTGCCGTTCCAGATGCCGCTATTGTTCCTTTTACAGTGTAACCGGCGGCACTGTTCCCGGGCCGCAGGAATATGCCGAGGCATTGATTCGACATTTCCGTTCTTTTCAGCTACCGGTTCCGATTGCATTTAACACGGTTTATTTTGGAGGTGGCACCCCCAGTTTAATGCCGGCGTCTTTTTTTGCCCGGGTACTTGATATCCTTTCCGGCATGTTGCAAAAGAACACAATCTCGGAAATTACTGTGGAACTGAATCCCGAAGATATTTCAACTGATTATTTAAAGTCTCTAAAATCTGTGGGTGTGAACCGAATCAGTATCGGTGTACAGTCAACAGATGATAAAATTCTTCAAAAACTCGGACGTTCCCATACCGCAGAAAAAGCGGAAGAGGCCGTCAAACAGGCGCGGTCTGTTTTTAACAATGTTTCATGCGATCTGATCATCGGAATTGAAGGGGAAAAAACATCTGCCGATATAATTCTGGGTTCTCTGCCATTGGCGGCATTGTCCCATCTTTCTCTGTACATGCTGGATGGGGAAAAAAACAGGAAGCTTGCAGCCGGAGAAGACCATACCGCCGATTTATATATGGACGTGTGTGTTTTGCTGGAAGAGGCGGGGTTGTCACAGTATGAAATCTCAAATTTTGCAAGGGCGGGAATGGAGTCTGTTCATAATCTTCATTACTGGACGGGAAATTCCTATATCGGGCTGGGGCCGTCTGCCCATTCTTTTCTATACCCATACCGGATATGGGACCGAAGCGGGCTGAATCGGTTTATGAAAGGTGAATTCAGAGAGGGCAGGGAACACTATACCCGGAACGCTTTTGTCAGTGAAATGGTGATGTTGTCACTTCGATTGCGCCGGGGTGCAAAACAGCGTGAGTTTAAAGAACGATATCATATTGATTTATTTGGCCGTTTCGGCTGGTTAGCCGAAAAATTTCCCCATTATGTAATTCAGGATCAGGATGGAATTTCTCTATCCCGTGAAGGTATGCTCGTTTCAAATGAAATATTTCAGGAATTGATTTCTCCCCGATAACCTGTTTTCCGGGTAATTGAAATTCTATAATTCGGAAATGGATGCTTCGTAGGAGCGGTCTTCCAGTGTTTTCTTCCGAACAAACCGGGTCAGCCGGTTCAGTGTTAACATTCCTTTCAGCTTTCGGTTTTCGTCCAGTACGGGAAGATCTTCGATATCAAGGAAATCAAATTTTTCCTGAGCCGAAAGGACATCTTCCGATTCTGTAAGATAAGTAAAGTCTTCCCGCATGATGTCGGATACGACAAGCAGCCGCCACAGATTGTCATGAAACAGAAATGATTTTACATCGCTGATGGAGAGCGTTCCGACCACAACGTTTTCGTCGTTTACTACGGGAAGATTTGTCAATTGATGCGTATTTAAACCGTCCACAAACGCCTGGAGGGATGCGCCTTCATAGATACTGGCAGGTTTCGGGTCCATAATATCACGTACTCTATATCCATGCAGAGCAGCAGTTTCAAGCGCATGTTTGATGGGGATTTTCTTTAACGTAAAATAGTGGGTATCAATTGAATCATGAAAGAGCTTTTGTGATACAGTTGTTCCGATAATTGAAGCAATCATGATCGGCAGCATAACCGAATAATTTCCCGTAATTTCAGTTAATAGGAAGATGGACATCAGTGGGGCATGCGTTGTCGCCGAGAGGAAAGCGCCCATGGCAACAACGGCATATGCACCGGGTGAAATATGCATTGCGGGAAAAAGGATTGAAAACAGTTTTCCCGAGAAAGCCCCGAGTGCGGCACCTACAAAAAGAGATGGGGCAAACATGCCTCCCGCTCCGCCGGAACCCAGTGTCAAAGAAGTGGCCAAAATCTTTCCAAACACAAGAAATCCAAGAAAAATCAGGCTGTAATCCATCAGGTTCCCGTTAATGAGGCCTCGAATGACATCATATCCGTCACTTAGAACGTCCCGCATAAAAATGCCGAGGATTCCGACAAGAAGCGCACCGATAACAGGTTTTAGAGGTTTTGGTATTTCCAGTGACTGGAAAAATGTCCATGTGGTGTAATAACTGCGTTTGTACAAAGCACCGAGGGCGCCAATTAAAACTCCAAGAATCGCATAAAGCACAAATTCCGTCGGACCGCCGATAATGTAATTGGGGGCATGAAAGATGGATTCTGCGCCGTAATACGTTCTTGAAACAGCGGTGGCAACAACGGAAGAAATAACAAAGAGTGAAAATGTGTTTAATTTCATTTCACCGAGAAAAACAATTTCTTCTGCAAAAAGGACCCCGGCAATAGGGGCATTGAAAGTTGCGGCAATTCCTCCCGCCGCACCACACCCGACCAGAACCTGAGTGCGTTTTGTCGATAGTTTCAGCCATTTGGCGACAACGGAACCGATTGTGCCGCCGATCTGTCCGATGGGGCCTTCCCGGCCGGCCGAACCACCGGAACCGATTGTAATGGCGGCACCAAGAGTGTTGGCAATCAGGCGAAGAGGATTGATTCTGGCCATTTTTAAATGCACTTCAGCCAGGAATTTTGGAAATCCATATCCGCTTACCAGTCCGGGGAAAAGCTTTGCCAGCGGAATCAGTAGAATTGCTCCGAGTACAGGGAGGAGAATGATTAAAAAACGGTGCCAGTCTCCCTGCTGCAGATGCAGGAGATTTTTGCCGATTACATCAAAAAAGAACCATTGCGAATGTTCAACCGCTTCCACAAAAATAATATTTCCGATACCTGCAAGCAGGCCTACCAGTGCTGCAATTACGAGAAAGAAAGTCGTGTTGCCGATTTTAAAACGTTTCAGATATGCGTATAGTGACTGCATGCCACCTCCCAAGAGGTCATTATACTCCGGTGTGCCTGTCTGGCAAGGAGCAAGATTCTAATCACCAGAAAAAAAAGTCAAATTTGGACCGGCAAAGACCGAAGCTTTCTTGACACTTGTCGGGTTGTTTGCTAATCTGAACTCACAAAAACAGGAGTGATTAAAGATGGCAAAGGGAAAGGAGAGGAGAAAATTTAAACGGCTTTCCAAAAGTGCCTCTTTGAAAGTCCAAGTGCTTTCTTACCAGGATGAACCGATTCAGAATGTCAGTTGTTACAGAGATCTCGGGGGCGGAGGAATGCTTTTTGAAAGTAAGGTTCCTTATGAGACCGGCACTCTTTTGAAAATCCAGGCAATGGTTCCCGGCTGGGGTGGTTACATTCGTAATTTTAAGCGCAGAGAAGACAATGAGAAACATGCATTAATTACCGTGGCCGAGGTTGTGCGGGTCGAATCTGCTGACAATGGCGGGTTTGAAATCGGTGTTCATTTTGTAAATATTTATGAAAATGACCACCGCGCACTGATTGAATATATAGAGAGTATGACGGATGAAATGGAATAATTGGAAAATTCCCGGAGAAACTGCGGAAATTCTTCGGGAAGAGGACAAAATTAATGGCAGAAAATAAGCGCATTCTGGTTGTGGACGATGAAGCCGAATTCTGCGAAGTCCTCCAGGATATTCTGGAATCCCGGGGGTTTGAAGTAGATACTGCCGGGAATGGAAAAGAAGCTCTCAAACTGATGGAAAAAGTAGGCGATGATGTTTATTCTGTTCTTATCGCCGACATCAACATGCCGGAAATGGGCGGAATAGAGCTGATCCGGCAAGTGGCGGTAAAATATCCCTTTGTAGTGCCGGTGATTGTAACCGGTTATGCGGACACTCAGGCAGCGGTGGAATCTCTTCGGGTAGGCGCATATGATTTTATTTCCAAGCCGTTTAAACTGGACACGATTTATTTAACAGTTGGCCGGGCATTGGAAAAACATATTTTTCTTGTTGAAAAAGAGAATTACCGGAAGAATCTTGAAGCGGAGGTAGAAGCGCGCACGACGGATCTGCGCCGGTTGAATACTCAATTGATTCAACTTCAGATTATGGCGCGAAAAACCCGGGAAACATTGGAATTGAATGAAAAAATGCGGCATATTCGGGAATATTGTTTTTCAGCTTTTCATGCTTCCAGTTTTGCTTTTCTGCCTTATGACGATGAGTTGAAACTCTTTCGTCTGAATACTGAAAGCTGCGCGCCCGGATTACCGGAAAAAAGTGTATTTTCAGTAAACGAAATCAAACGCGACGAAGACGGTATGCTTGAGCTGAACGAGCATCTTTTTCCCGGAGACAAAGGGCATATTGCCATTGAAATCAAACGGGAGCGGATTTTTGGAATGGTCTATCTCGGTTTCCCGGGCGACAGCGGGTTTATCATTGACGATAATACTTTCGGACTTTTGCTTTCGGAACTGGAAGTGATTCTATACAATAATTTCCTTGTACAGCATCATGAAGACGAGATGCGGAAGATGTTTCTGTCTTCTGTTCGTACACATGCCTACACCATTGAAGCCAAGGATGCTTATACAAAAGGTCATTGCGAGCGGGTGGAGCGGTATACGATGATTTTGGCGAGAAAAGTCATTTCGGATTCGGATCGGCTTTTTGCCTTAAGCGTTGCGTGTATTCTCCACGACATCGGAAAGATCGGTGTTCCGGAAACTATTTTGAACAAGCCGGGGAAACTCACTGTTGAGGAAAAAGCAATTATGGACCGTCATCCGGTAATTGGGGCGGAAATTGTGAAGAATTTGTATGGATTCAAGTTAAGCCCGGTTATTCGTCATCATCATGAATGGTTTGATGGCAATGGTTATCCGGACGGCCTGAAAGGGGAGGAAATTCCATTGGAATCCAGAATGATGGCGGTGGCGGACACATACGATGCCATGACAAGTTCCCGTCCGTATCGCGAGGGCCTTCCTCCCGACCGTGCTTATCGGGAGATTCAGGATTTTTCCGGCCGTCAGTTTGACCCGTTTGTGGTAAAAATATTTCTGGAATGTTACGAAGAATTTAAGCAAGTCAATACGGAAAATCTCGGCCTTGACCTTGATCTGGCATTAACCCCTTAATTTTTTAAAAAGGAGACAAAAAATGGAAAGAGGTTCAACGAAAGCAATTGGAATCCTGTTCGTTATCATTCTGATCGTGCTTCTCGGCGCACATTTAATGGCAATGAGAAGTGTAAAAACGGAATTCAGCAAAAAAGAACAGGCAATGACGCAGAAAATTGCAGATTTAAACAAAAAAATCGAAACACTTTCAACTGAAAAGCGCGGCATTGAGATTAAGTTGGAACTTCAGGACATCCGTATGGAAGTGGCTGAAAGCAATTTTGGAAACGCAAAAGACAAGCTTGCCGCTTTCAAGGATTTTCTGAACAAAGCCGGCTGCAAAAAACTTGCGGAACTGACACCGGTTTTTGATGAAATCGAAACAAACTTATTGAAGAAAAAAGATGTTGAGGTTAGACAGGGGCTGGATCGGGTGGAGTCAATCATCTTCGGTATGGAGCAAGAGGCACCGGCACCGGCAAAAGAAGAAACGCCAAAATAATTTCGTTATTTTTAATTTGTTAAAACGGGAGGCTTCGGCCTCCTTTTTTATGCCCGGAGAAGAAGAGAAATGAACAGAGAGATCAGCCATGGTGCCAAAGCAAGTCCGTCCACAATAAACTCAAACCGTCCGTCGGAAGGAATTGTACTTTTGTTTGCGTAACGGTGGAAAACCAGAAGTATGTAAATAAAAGACAGCATCAGCACCGTTCCGGTCTTCACAGAACCGGCAAGAAGGGCAATTCCGGTAAAAATGCAGCCCAAAACCACAACGCTGCGAAATACAATGCGAGCCGCACGTTTTCGGCCAAGAAGAATCGGTAAAGTTTCTTTTCCTGCAAACTGATCTCCCTGATAATCTTTAAAGTCGAAAAGTACAGTTCCGGAAAAGACAATCATGAAGACAAGTCCCGGCCCCGTAATGAAAGAGTGCCATGAGCGGACACCATTTTCGAGAAGTGGGATAATTGCAATAACAATGGACCAGGCAAGTCCGTGAAATAGATTTTTGGAACCGGGAATATCGAAGATTCGAAACGGTTTTCCGGCAAAACCAATTCGGATCCGATATAAAACCCCGAGGAGTACGGCAAAAATAAGCATAACAAAGCCCCAGATGGACAGGGACAGGCCCAGAGCCAAAACAAAAAAGATTGAAGCAATTGAAAAAATAATCAGTTGTTTCCGCCGTTGCTGGAGAAAATTGTATCGGGTCGGATCACTGAAAAGGAGGGTTTGCCCGCTGACAATTCCATTGAGATTTGTGACGGAAAAAAGATAGCAGAACGCAATCAGGGGGAATTTCCATGAAAGGGGCAGCTGAAATATATTCAGGATTCCAAGGCAGAGCAGAAAGGCTGCGAGAGCCCGGAAGATTCCTCCGTAAATCATCCATCCGAAGAGGCGAAAGGATAATGATTTTTCCTTGTTTTTGAATCGCAGTGTCTGAACCACGCTGTTAATTATCCAGTTGGGGGTGGATGCTCCGGCGGATACTCCGATTGTCTGGTATGGGTTTATGTCAATATCCGATAGGTCCGATGCCGTTTCAATATGATAAACATTTTTACAGTAACGTGCGGAGATTTCAGCCAGCCTGGTTGTGTTTGCGCTGTGGTGTCCGCCGACAATTACCATGCAGTCCGCTTTCAATGCCAGTTTTTTTACTTCATCCTGCCTTTTGGCGGTGGAATCACAGATAGTGCAGAATACTTCCAACTCTTCCACCTTTTTCCGCAGTTGTTCCGTGATGTCGTTGAAAATTTTTTTGTCAAAGGTGGTTTGCGACACAACAATTGCCTTTTGAAGAGGGGCGAGATTTCCGGCCTGATCAGGCGTTTGGATCAAGTGTGCTTTTCCCTGTGCATATCCCATGAGGCTTTTTACTTCCGCATGCCCCGGATCACCGATGATAATAATTTCATATCCCTTTGCAAGATGCCCTTTGATCAGCGCCTGAACTCTGCCAACCCTTGGACAGGTTGCATTTGCAATTCGGGCTCCGCTTTTTCTCAATGTATCAAGGGTTTCAGGTGTGGTGCCGTGGGCCCGGATGATGACGGTTTCTTTCCCTGCTTCATCCGGCGAATGAATTTCTTTTACGCCTCTTGAAGAAAGAAACTCCACCACCTGTGTGTTGTGAATCAGCGGGCCGAGGGTGTGAATTTCGTGCTTTTCAGCTGAGCCTGCAAGATGCAGCGTTTTTTCCATTGCCCGCCGGACTCCCCAGCAGAATCCGGCGGATTCGGCCACGATAATTTTCATGAATCTGCTGTCCCTTCCAGCTGTTCAAATTTTGCCACTGTCCTGTATATTTTTTCAAGAACAGGTTCAAGTTCTGTATCTCCCGGACGTTTAATCTCCATCATAAATCCCCATTTATAATCTACCTTCCGAAAAGCTGACATCACTTTTTCCCAGGGGATACCGCCTTCAAAGGGAATCTGGTGGAGGTCGCGGCTGCCGTCATTATCGTGGATGTGCGCGGTGTAAAAATGCACGCCGAATTCTTCAATATCCTTTAACATGCGTCCGGCAATGCGGCTGTGTCCGATGTCGAAACAGACTCCGAATGGAATTTTTTTTTCTTCGAGAAAATGAACAATATCCGGAATGCCTGTGGTTTTCCCGGGGACATTTTCGAAACATAACTTTGTTTTGAGCTGTTCGGAAACGGTGTGGAGCCGGTCAATGCTTTTCATTAAAGTGTCTGAATTTTCCGTTCCGGGAAAGTGGAGAATAAAATAGTCTACATCAATATAGGAAGCCAGCACCAGAGATTTGATAATTTCTTCCACGGATTGTTTTCGCAGTGCTTCATCGCTTGAGCTGATGTCCAGAAACCGCCCCCTGTATAATTCTTCAATGGACGCATAAAATGGGGTATGAACAGAGTTGACGTATAATTGGTTCCGGTTGATGGCTCCGGTAATTTCCCGGAGTACGGCGGGATTGTTAAAATCGATCTGCCTGGAATTGGCAAACAGTTCAATGGTATCAAAACCGGCATCTGCGATACGGTCCAGGTGTTCGCCGGTGAGAGGTTCTCCTGCGACAATGTGTGTTGAAATGCCATAGATCAATGTGCACCTCCTGTTCAGGGCCTATTATACACATCATGAGGCTGTACAGACAGGAAAAGACAGCGTGGTTTACCTGTCATGTAAATAAGGTTAGAATACAATCGGATGAAGACGGCCGCACCGGCCGTAATCTGAAATTCTGAATATTGAAGGGGTTTAGCATTGGAAAAAATTGTTGTACGGTTCGCACCCAGCCCGACAGGGTTTCTTCATATCGGAGGCGCAAGGACAGCTTTGTTTAATTATCTGTTTGCCAGACACCACAGCGGGATGTTCCGGTTGCGGATAGAAGATACGGACAAGAACCGTTCCAGGCAGGAGTTCACCGATCAGATTCTGTCTGCTATGGCGTGGCTGGGGCTGAAACCGGACGGAGAAATTATTTTTCAGTCGGAAAGAACAGAGTACTACCGGGACGCGGTTGAAAAATTGTTGGCAACCGGCAAAGCCTACCGTTGTTTCTGTACCCGTGAGGAAATTGAAGCAAGACGGGGCACTGACCCGGGTTGGAAATACGATCGAAAGTGCGCCTCTCTCTCAGAAGATGAAATCAATGAAAATATAAATGCCGGGAAATCTTTTGTGGTCCGGTTGAAAATTCCGGAGACGGTTGTTCAATTCAAGGATATGGTCCGGGGGGACATGCGGTTCGATTCAAAAGAATTTGAGGACTTTATTATTGTCCGTTCGGACGGTTCCCCGATTTATCACTTGACAGTGGTTGCGGACGACTATGACATGGGGATTACACATGTGATTCGGGGGGATGACCACCTGTCCAATACGCCGAAACAGATTTTTCTATACCGGGCGCTGGGGATTCCGGCCCCTGAATTTGCCCATATTCCGCTGATTCTCGGGCCGGACAAGAAGCGGTTGAGTAAACGCCACGGAGCGACATCTGTGGAAGAGTACAGGCGTATGGGGTTTCTTCCGGAAGCGTTGACGAATTTTATTGCGCTCCTTGGCTGGAATCCCGGTGACGACAGGGAAATAATGGGAATGGAAGAACTGGTCCGCGAATTTTCCATTGAACGGATTTCCGGAAATGCAGCGGTTTTTGACTTTGAAAAAGCGCTCTGGCTCAATAGCCGATATATTGCCGCTCTGCCGGATAATGAGCTGGTGGATATTTTTATTGAACTGTATAGAAATAAAGGTGTGAATATTGAGATGTCGGAGCGCATTATCCGAATTGCAAATTTATTGCGGCCCAGAGTCAAAACCACCGTTGAATTGTGGGATGCCGGGGTGTTTTTCTTCAAACAACCGCAAGCATATGATGAAAAAGGGGTCCGAAAGCATTTTTCCCCTGAAAATACGGTAAAAATTCTGGAAGCGGACGCAGATTTGATTCAATCCTGTGAGCCTTTTATCGAAAAGGAACTGGAAACCCGTCTCCGGGCAATGGCGGAAAGGGAAGGGGAAAAGGCCGCCCGGTTTATTCACCCCCTTCGGCTGGCACTGACCGGCAGTACGGCAAGCCCGGGGATTTTTGAAACCATTGTACTCATCGGCCGGGATGAATGTGTCCGGCGTATTGAAAATGCCGTTCGCTTTATTCAGACAAAAAAGGGCCGGGAATAAATCCCGGCCCCGGGTATTTTCCGATTAAACCGCTAAATTAAGAACCGGAAAGCTTCTTTTCCAGCTTTGCCCAGGAATCCCGAAGCGAAACAGAACGATTAAAAACGGGTTTGCCGGGTCTGCTGAGTTTTTCATCGAGACAAAAATAACCTGTCCTTAAAAACTGGTAGGGAATACCGGATTTTGCGTTTCCAAGGGAAGGTTCTACAATGCAATTTCCCAGTGTTACGACGGAGTCCGGATTGAGATTTGAGAGGAAGGTTTCCCCTTCCGCCGTATCTTCCGGATTTTCCTTCAAAAAAAGTTTGTCGAAAAGACGAATCTCAGCTGAAATCCCTTCTGTGGCCGATACCCAATGCAGTGTTCCCCGTACTTTCCGTCCGTCATCGGTCCATCCGCCTCTGCTTTTCGGGTCATAGGTACAGCGAAGTTCCGTAATTTCCCCGGTTTCGTCCCGGATTACTTTTTCACAGGTGATGTAATACGCATGTTTCAGCCGGACTTCTTTTCCGGGAGCGAGCCGGAAATACTTTTTCGGGGCGTCTTCCCGGAAATCACTTTTTTCAATATAGATTTCACGGGTAAAGGGAATTTCCCGTTTTCCGGCTGCCGGGTCTTCCGGATTGTTTTCCGCTTCCATCATTTCAACTTTTCCTTCCGGGTAGTTTGTTACCACAATTTTCAGTGGATTCAAAACCGCCATTACACGATTTGCCCGTTTATTCA
Source organism: Acidobacteriota bacterium (assembly GCA_013152385.1). Lineage (GTDB taxonomy): Bacteria > Acidobacteriota > Holophagae > Thermotomaculales > Thermotomaculaceae > UM-FILTER-49-7. The sequence continues at coordinate 71,138 of JAADGL010000025.1, read as the reverse complement.
AATCTTCCCGGAGGCAATGTTCCAGTAATGCCACATCCACCGTGCTTTCCCGTTTTGCAATCCCGATCCGGTCACAGAAATCACGAATGGATTGCGGTGTATAGCCCCGGCGCCTCAAACCGGAAATTGTAGGCATTCTCGGGTCATCCCAGCCATCTACAATTTTTTCTTCCACCAATTGAAGGAGTTTGCGTTTGCTCATGATTGTGTAGCTGAGGTTTAATCTCGCGAATTCAATCTGCTGGGGACGGTACACACCCAATTCAATCAGAAACCAGTCATAAAGGGGGCGGTGCGCTTCAAATTCAAGGGTACAGAGGGAATGGGTAATCCGCTCAATTGAATCTTCCAGCCCGTGGGCCCAGTCGTACATGGGATACACACACCATTTGTCTCCGGCCCGATGATGATGGGCATGGAGGATGCGGTACATAACAGGATCCCGCATATTCAGATTCGGATGTGCCATATCTATTTTTGCCCGCAGTGTTCTGGAACCGTCCGGAAACTCTCCGTCGCACATCCGTTGAAATAAGTCCAGGTTTTCTTCAATGGAACGGTTCCGGTACGGGCTTTCTTTCCCCGGCTCTGTCAATGTGCCCCGGTATTCCACCATTTCTGAGGCGGACAGGTCACAAACGTAGGCTTTCCCTTTTTTAATCAGCTGAAAAGCGTATTCCAGCATCTGTTCAAAATAATCCGATGCATAAAAAAGCCGGTCTTCCCAACTGAATCCCAGCCAGGATACGTCTTCAATTATGGATTTTACATATTCATCTTCTTCCTTTGCGGGATTCGTATCATCAAAGCGAAGGTTGCATTTTCCGCCGGGATATTCTTCCGCAATCCCGAAGCTGAGGCAGATGGCTTTCGCGTGTCCGATATGCAGATAGCCGTTGGGTTCCGGTGGAAACCGCGTATGGACACGGCCGCCGTATTTACCGGTCTCCAGGTCATGGTCTATGATACTGCGAATAAAATCTTTCGGTTTTGCCGAATCGTCATGAACAGTTTTTGTCATTCACTTCTCCTTTCTCTCACACATTCAATGTCAGTTCGATATTCTACCACAGGCCTGTTTCGGTTATACCGAAGCTTTTGTTTCCCATGCTCGGTTTTTTTCATCAAAAGTTCTTGATTTTGTATGAAGGTGTGGCTATAATGCACAAGACCGGTTGGGAGATCGTCTAATGGCAAGACGCCAGGCTCTGGATCTGGTTATCGGGGTTCGACTCCCTGTCTCCCAGCCATTTTTTTATGGGGCATTCGTCTAGGGGTTAGGACGCCGGCCTCTCACGCCGGAAACAGGGGTTCAATTCCCCTATGCCCTACCAGGATTTTCATTCCTTTCAAATTTGTATTTTTATCCTTTCCAATAATTGACCGTGAGACAGGCTGTTGTCCTTCCCCTGAAAATGTTATGCATTCATCCGGACTTTGTGAAAAAGGGAAATTTAAGTGGAAAAAAGAAGAGTAGTTGCTATACTATAGATAACAGCAACAAGAAATCGGGAGGAAGTACCATGGATTTCGAAGTTCTCGGGAAATTGACAAAAGACATAAACGGCCTTCAGAAGCAGCAGACCGTACTGCTGGAGCGAATCGAGAAATTGACCGAGAAGGCCGATACGGTATCGGAAGTTGTCTTTGCGCGGATCATGGGGGATTATCAGCAAAAACTGGATACCTTGAATATGGAATTAGGCCCGCTTTACGACCAGTTAAGGTTAAAAAAAGCAGAACTCATAGAATCTGTCAGTGAAGTTGAAGAAGACCTTAAGGCTTATATGGTTGAAAAAGAAGAGATTTCTGTCCGAGCAGAGCTTGGTGAATTCAGCCAGAAAAAGGCCGCTTCAAAAATTGAGGCATTGGAAAAAGAGAACGAGGACAAATTTGACCGATTGAACAAACTGAAATCCGAACTGGAAAAAGTGAACAAAGTCCTGGCTGCGGAAGTGGGAGAGCAGGATATGCCGTCACCGCTTTTATCTCAGTCGAAAGAAGCCGGACTGCCTGATGCGGTTCCCGATGATATTCAGGAAGAAACCAGCTCCCCTGTCCCTCCCTCAACCCTGAGTGAAGATGTTCCGGATGCCGAACTTATGCCTCCACCTCCCCCCCGCAATGCTGTGACGGGTGATACTGAGAAAACAATTCTGGACCTGGGAGAGGAAGTTCAGCAGGGCAGTACGTTATTGTTCCGTCCTCCAACATTGACAATTGTTTCGGGAGAACAGGAGGGTACGGAATTTCGATTGAAAATGGGTGTTACCAATATCGGAAGCGCTAAAGAAAACGATATCGTTATGTCTGACCCTTCCATTGCGGAAAAGCATGCCCAGATCACTTTCGGTCCCGATGGATTTACAATTTACGATTACAATACTCCGGGCGGCATACTGGTTAACGGCCAGCGGGTTTCAGAACGCCTTGTTCAAAATGGGGATAATATTCAGATCGGGGATATTGAGCTTCGATTTAGCAATTGAAAAGGCAAATAATGAATAAGATCGGGAAATATGAAATCAGGTCTGAGCTCGGCCGGGGTGCAATGGGGATTGTTTATCTCGGCTACGATCCTGTCATTGAGCGTTCTGTTGCCATCAAAACCATGAATGCTGAAGCATTTGAAGAAGAAGAGCAGAAGCAGCGGTTCTTGCGGGAGGCCCGGTCTGCCGGCGCGATGCAGCATCCGAATATTGTTACAATTTACGAGATGGGAATGGAAGGGGACACCCCATACATTGCGATGGAATATGTGGAAGGCCAGGATCTTACCCGGCTGGTTAAAAAGGGAGAACCCGAATCTCTGAAAGAAAAACTTTCCATCATGGCGCAGTTATGCGATGCCCTGCATTTTGCTCACTTAAAAGAGGTCATCCATCGGGATATTAAACCCGGAAACATACGGATATTACCTGACGGTACTGTAAAAATTATGGATTTCGGCATTGCAAAGAAACAGGATTCCGATTTTACCCGTACCGGGCTGGTTGTGGGTACCCTGTCTTATATGTCTCCCGAGCAGGTGCAGGGAAAACCCCTGGACCCGAGGAGTGACCAGTTTTCCGCCGGGGTGGTTTTTTACCAGATGCTGACAGGAAAAAAACCATTTGGAGGAGATAATCTTACCAATGTGATTTATCAGATTATTTCTTTCAATGTGAACACTCTGGAGCTTCCGGGCACTCCTACGGTGTTGAAAAAAATTGTGCAGAAAATGATGAATCCGGATCCGGAAAAACGATTCAGAACCTGCGGAGAGGTTTCCGGGCTTCTGCGTCAGGAGATACAGTTTCTTGAAGGAGATGGTGAGGCTCCAACGGTTCTGATTGAAACAGATACAGGGGCGCCGGATCAAACGGCTGTCGGAATTCCTCCCATTCCTCCGTCGACTCCGGTTTCCGTTCCGCGGAGAAAAAAGAATATTCCGGTAATTTTACTGGTGTTGCTGCTCTTTGCAGCAGTCCTGGGAGTTGCCGGATTCTGGGGGTATAAACGATTTATCCGGCCCCGGAAAACAATTCAGCATGTGAATCAGTATGAAAATAAAGTGGTTCCGCCCGTTGACGACTCTCTTTCCAAAATTTCCCGGCACAAAGAAAACACTGTGGGAACGGATACGAAAAACAGTCAGAACACGGAAAACGAAAACACTTTGCGTCAAGCCGGCCGGGGAACAGAGACGGAACAGGCTGAAAATTCAAAACCTGTTCAAACGGCCCGCACCGAACCTCCGCGGACGCAAAAATTGGAGCCGGTTTTAAAGAAAACAGTGCAGGCAAAAAGATCCTCAATTGTTCCGAAAACGCAACCGGAAAAGAAAACGGTACCGAAATCAAAGCCGGAAACACATTCCGGAACTTATCCGACTGCTGAAACTGTCTTCAAAAAAGAAGGACAGGGGCGCCGGGTTCTGGCATTAAATGGAATTTTTTCCGCTTACGGGGAGCGAATTGCCCGATTTAAGAAACGTGTTGCCAATATGCCGTTTGCCCAGAGAAGGGGTATGTTTAATCGGGAAATGAATATGGGACGGATGGCATTGTCCCAGAGCAACAAAATTCCGGCTGCCGTTCACTTTTACCGGGCCACAATTCTTCAGCCCGGGAACAAAGACGGCTATGCATGGCTCGTTGCCACACTTGTGGATTTAAAGGCATACGGCGAAGCAAAAAAAGTTATTCGTAAAGCCGGTGAACACGGCATTTCGCCGTCCACCATGAACAGCAACATGAGATTCAGGATTGCCTATCAGAAGCTGCAGATGCACTGAATGCCCGAAAGAATCGGAAAAAGGCCGTTTCAATCGGCCGGAAAGGTAATATGTATCTGAAGCCTGTTGTAGTTAGAATTGAATTGGGGTTGCCTTTTCATTGACCGCTTCTCTTCTTTCTGCTATAGTTTGCCTCTGAAGACGGAGGATTTGAATGTCAATTTCACATATACGCAATTTTTCGATTATTGCACATATCGACCACGGAAAATCCACCCTTGCGGATCGGATTCTAGAAAAAACGGAAGCGGTTAACCGGCGGGATATGAAAGCTCAGATTCTGGATGATATGGATCTGGAGAGAGAACGGGGAATTACCATCAAGGCACATGCGGTTACGGTAAAGTATCATTCTAAAGACGGAGAAGAATACATTTTTAATCTTATTGATACTCCGGGACACGTGGATTTTTCCTATGAAGTGTCCCGAAGCCTCAAAGCCTGCGAGGGGGCGCTGCTTGTTGTGGACGCGTCCCAGGGCGTTGAAGCCCAAACCCTGGCAAACACTTATCTGGCGATAGAGAATGACCTTGAAATTCTTCCTGTCCTGAATAAAATTGATCTCCCCTCTGCGGAACCGGAACGGATTCTGAACCAGATTGAACAGGTAATCGGGCTGGATACGGACAGTGCATGTCTGGTATCGGCAAAGACCGGAGAAGGCATAGATGAGGTTCTGGAACAGATGGTTTCCGTCTTTCCCGCTCCGGCCGGGGATCCGGATGCCCCGCTATCCGCCCTTATCTTTGATTCATGGTTTGATTCTTACCGCGGTGTCATCATTCTGGCCAGAATTTTTGAAGGAACAATCACTCCAAAGATGAAAATTCGTCTGATGGCCAGTGAAAAAACATTTGACGTGGATGAAGTGGGGGTTTTTACACCGAAAATGACATCGAAATCCACCTTGTCTGCCGGTGAAGTCGGTTATATTGTTGCCGGAATCAAAACAATTCAGGATTCGAAAATCGGAGACACGATCACTGAAGTGGGCAGGGAGACCGGAAAGGCGTTGCCGGGGTTTCAGGAAATGAAACCGGTTGTTTTCTCTTCTTTTTTTCCCACAGACAACGCGCAGTACGAAGACTTGCGGGACGCTGTTGAAAAACTCCGTCTGAATGATTCCGCTTTTGTTTATGAACCGGAAACCTCAGACGCGCTTGGATTCGGGTTTCGGTGCGGTTTTCTCGGCCTTCTTCATATGGAAATCACCCAGGAACGTTTGGAACGGGAATACGGCCTTGAACTGATTTCCACGGCTCCGGGGGTTGAGTACAAACTGGAATTGACCGATGGTACCGTACAGTTTATATCAAACCCGTCAAAGGTGCCGGAGCCCCAGTACATCCGTAAAATTGAAGAGCCGATTGTTACCGCAACGATTGTTACCCGCTCCGATTTTGTCGGAAACATTCTGAAACTCTGTGAAGAACGCCGGGGGATTCAGAAACGGCTGGAATATGTTTCCGAAGACCGGGTTTTGATTGAATATGAATTGCCGTTAAATGAAATTGTGTTGGATTTTTACGACAAATTAAAGTCAATGTCAAAAGGTTATGCTTCTTTCGATTACACCATCTGTGGCATGCGGGAGTCAAAACTGGTGAAATTGGATATTCTGGTGAATGGCGATCCCATTGATGCGCTTTCCGTGATTGTGCATCAGGACAAATCTTTTCAGCGGGCTCAGGCCCTGACCCGGAAGATGAAAGAGTTGATCCCGAGACAAATGTATGAAGTTGCGATACAGGCTGCCATCGGCCGGCGGATTATCGCCCGGACAACAGTGAAAGCGATGCGGAAAAACGTTCTCGCCAAATGTTACGGGGGCGATATTACCCGTAAACGCAAATTGCTGGAAAAGCAGAAAGCCGGCAAAAAAAGGATGAAAGCAGTGGGAAGGGTACAGATTCCGCAGGATGCGTTTATGGCAATTCTGAAAATCAATGATGAGAACTGAGGTATTGGAATTACCATGAAAATACGTTTTTTTGCTTGCATCACCCTGTTGATTACCCTTGTCATGATTCTGGGAACGCTTTTTATCTATATTTTTTTTAAAGAATATCCGGTTTCCGCAACAATTCCGGTAAAAAAAGGCGAAAGTATCGGCCGGATATCAGAAATTTTATATGAGAATCAGGTCATTAAGTCTAAGGATTTTTTCAAACTCGGAACCCGTATTTTTCATGTCGAGAAAAGGATTAAGGCCGGATTTTACCGTTTTGACGGGAAAATGACCCTGTATCAAATCATTATGGAACTGACCACCGGCCGGGACCGGCTGGTCCGGGTAACTTTCCCCGAGGGGCTGACCTGCCACGAGATGTTCCGGATTCTTGTTTCAAAAGGCCTTGGAGAGGAAAAAAAGTATCTTCGACTCTTCAGTAATCCGGACGGACTGGTTCCTCCCGGATTCAGCGGGGCCGTGACATTGGAGGGGTTTCTTTTTCCGGATACTTATTTCTTTTCCCAACATGCAACTGAACGCGAAATCCTGTATCAGATGATCCAACAGTTTATCGGACATTTTCACAAAGCCTCTGCAGGTGTTTCGGCGTCCGGGAACTTAACCCCGTTTGAACGGCTGATTCTCGCATCTCTCATTGAAAAAGAAACCGGCAGGGAAGGGGAACGGCCCCTGGTTGCATCTGTTTTTTTAAACCGGCTGAAAATTCATATGAAACTGGATTGCGATCCGACAATCATTTATTCCCTGATGCGGGAGGGGAGATGGGATGGAAACATTCGCAAAGCGGATATTTCAATGGAAGATCCATACAATACATATGTGCACCGGGGCTTGCCGCCTGGCCCCATCGCAAACCCCGGCGAAGCTTCGCTCTATGCGGTATTTCATCCTGCCCGGACCGATTATCTTTATTTTGTTTCCCGGAATGACGGAACCCATGTGTTTGCCAGTCACTACAGTGAACATTTGAAAAATGTCCGGCGCTATCAAATTCAATATTGGCGTAGGAAAAAACACCGGCAATGAAGATTCCCGAACTTCTGGCACCGGCCGGAAACTTTGATAAAATGGAAACCGCCTTCCATTTCGGCGCGGATGCTGTCTATCTCGGACTGAAACAATTTTCTTTGAGAAATTTCGCGGAAAATTTTACGGTTGAAGAATTCGAAGAAGCGGTCCGCTACGCTCACGCCCTTTCAAAAAAGGTCTACCTTACCTTGAATATGTTTCCATTATCTTCTGATATTAAAGAAATAAAAACAATCATACCTCTGGTTCGGAAAATTGGGCCGGACGGCATAATTATTGCGGATCCCGGAATGGTCGCATTGTTGAAACGGGAAGCACCGGAATTGAAACTTCATCTCAGTACACAGGCCAATACAATGAACAGTGATTCTGTGCGTTTCTGGGCTGACGCCGGGATCAGCCGAATTGTACTGGCAAGGGAACTTTCCCTTGATGAAATTTCTGAATTGGTTCAGAACAGTAACATTGAACTGGAAGTTTTTATTCACGGAGCGCTCTGCATTTCATATTCCGGGCGTTGCTTTCTTTCCCTGTACATGTCCGGAAGAGATGCAAACAGGGGAGAATGCGCCCAGAGCTGCCGCTGGAAATACCGGGTACTGGAAGAGGCGGAGCGGAAAGGCGAGTTTTTCCCGATAGAGGAAGGCTCAAGCGGAACCTACATTTTTAATTCAAAGGATTTATGCGCGCTTCCTCTGCTGCCTGAACTTGTTTCTTCCGGTGTGGATTCTCTCAAAATCGAAGGACGGATGAAATCGGCCCATTATGTTGCAATTTCAGTGGATGTCTACCGGAAGGGGCTGGACATATTGAAAGAAAAAGGAACTGCGGCATTCAGAAAAATTGCCCCGGAACTTGTAACCGAATTGGCACGGGTAAGTAACCGAGGTTTTACAACAAACTTTTTTAAAGGAAAACCGGGCTCGGATGATTACAATGTTGCCGAATGTCGTATATTGAATCCCTATGCCTTTATCGGTGAAATTGTCGGGGAATATGACGGCGGACTGCTACTGAAATTAAAAAACCCTGTTTACCCCGGAGATAAAATAGAATTATGCGACAGCCCCTACACCCGTGAAACCGTTACGGTGGAGAATATTGTGGATTTCGGGGGGGATTCGCTGGATTTCGGCCGTTCCGGGACGGTTATTCGCCTGAAAGGGCGTTTCAGGTCCGGTGTCGGTGCCCTGGCACGGAACGGGTAAATTATGCCTTCGGTGAGAAACCGGTATAAAAGACACTTTACATTATCTTAAGCCGGAGTAAAACTGTGTTAAAATCCAGGGGAAGCCGGATGGCTGTGAGAAAAGGGATAGAGTGTAATAACATATTATAGAATGAATCGATAAGAATACAACAAAGAGGTTGATATGAACCCCCGCGGGATTGCCTGGCATATTCTGAAAAAAGTTTTTAATGAGCGCAAACTGATTACCGATAATTACCCTTTTCTGTTTGAGAATGTCCGGGATGAACGGGACCGCCGGCTTGTGGTCGAAATTGTCTATGGAACCTGCCGTTTCAAGGGGCGCTTGGATTATGTTCTGAGTCGTTATGCCGACCGGAAACGGACAGAGCCGGAAATCTGGCTTTTATTGTCCAGTGCGGCTTACCAGATTCTTTTTTTAACGCGTACACCTGATTATGCCATAATAAATGAAACCGTTACCATCGCAAAACAGGCTTTTCAGGGAAACAGGAAAAAAAGCGGGTTTATCAATGCCGTATTAAAAAAGCTTTCACGTGAAAAAGACACGCTGACATTTCCTTCCCCGGAAAACTTCCGGGAATTTGTCGAACATAATCTTTCTTTTCCCTATTGGCTCGGAATGAAATGGGCCGCGGATTACGGCCGGGAACGGGCGGTTCAAATCATGAAAGCTCTGAATTTCCGTAAACCAGTGGTATTCCGCTGTTTTAACGGCCTTGATTCCTTTGGTTCGAACTACCGCTTTCACCCGACACCGCATCTTGACAACTCTTTTGAGGCCAATGTGCCTATTTATCTGATGCGGGCCGGAAGCTGCTATGTTATGAATGAATCTTCCCAGCTCGTGGCTGAACTGCTGCGGAATTTTTCAGGGGAATGGGTGCTGGATGCCGCCGCGTCTCCGGGTGGGAAGGGGTTCATTCTACAAAGCTTTGACAGTATTAAAAACGTCATCTTCAATGATATTTCCGATAAACGCCTGCAAAAAGTGCTGGAAAACAGCAAAGACCTTGCCGTACCGGTGCCATTTTCCGTTCAAAGTGATTTTTTGAGTCCGGCATTTCGGAAGGAATCTTTTGACGGAATTTTACTGGATGCGCCCTGTACCGGAACCGGTACGATTTCCGGCCATCCCGAGCTGAAATGGATTCGAAAACCCGGTGAAATCCAGGGAAGGGCAAAACTTCAAAATCGAATGATCACAAATGCTTTTCAACTGCTGAAACCCGGTGGAATTCTGGTCTATTCAACTTGTTCTCTTGAAAGAGAGGAGGGGGAAGATGTGGTCTTAAATTTTGTTGCCGGGGAAAGCGGAGCCAGGCTGCTTCATCCTTTTTCCTTTGCCGCTGAACGGGTAAAAGAAAATTTTCAATCTTTTCTGACCCGGGAAAATACTCTGCGTATTTTCCCGGACAAATATCTTGATGGCTTTTTTGCGGCCATGATTCAGAAAAAGTCATGAAAGATGATGACCGCCAGCTGGACCTGTGCGTAAAATGTGGTACGTGCAGGACAATGTGCCCTGTCTTCCGGGTTACCGGAGAAGAAGGCGGCGTTGCCCGGGGGAAAATTTCCATTTTACAGGCGCTGTATCGGGGAAATACCCGTTTTTCCGAGGAAACACTGGATTTTTTGAATCAATGTGTGACCTGCGGCAGCTGCGAATTTGTTTGCCCGAGAGACGTTCCTTTTCTGCAGATAATTGAAAACGCCCGGGCGAAGGCGCTGCGGGACGGACAGATTTCCCTGTCAAAAAAGATTGCATTAAAACTGATATCGGGGAAGAGAGGGATATCCGCTGCCGCCGGGCTGGGACGGTTATTGCCGGGAGACAGTGGGCTTCAATACAAACTTCCGCTGATTAAGCGCCACATTCCCAAACCCGGTAAATCTTTGGATTCACTGCTTCCTCCTTTTTCCCCGCCTCTGGGCCGGTACCGTTTTGACGTACTTTATTTCCCCGGTTGTGCCATGCGGTATTTGTATACTGAAACTGCGAAAAATCTTGTAACTCTGCTGAATCGGCTGGGAGTCGGTGTTTTTCTGGATTTTGGGCAGAAATGCTGCGGATTTCCCCATCTGACTGCAGGCGATACCAAAACATTTGAGCAGTTAATGTCTCACAATAATCAGACTTTTTCGGCATTTAAAGATAAAATAAAATATATTGTCACAGCCTGCGCCACCTGCGGATCAGCCCTTAAAAATAATTATGAACTTCCGGTTGAAATACTGGATATAAATGAACTTCTCGTAGATGTACTGGATGCGCATTTTCAATTGAAAAGTGACAAGAAGCGTCCTGTTACCCGGTTTCATCACCCCTGCCATTTGATGAAACATCAGCATGTCAAAGACCAGCCGGAAGACATTCTGAAAGAGATTTCCGATTTCGGTGAAATGGAAGGTGCCGATTTCTGCTGCGGATTCGGCGGGAGCTTTTCTGTTTTTGAAGGTGAATTGTCCCGGGGAATCGGCGACAAAAAAGCGGAGATGATAAAACAATCCTTTGCCGAAACCGGTATAAAGGAGGAAGTCCTGGTCACCTCATGCCCGGGGTGTATACTTCAATTGTCAGACAGTCTGAAACGAAACGGAATACATGTTCCGGTAAAACATATTGTTGATGTAATTATTGAATATATGGAGGAATCCCATGATTAAACGAGTTTTCCTGCTGTTTCTGCTGCCCTTTGCTACACTGGTATTCAGTCAGGGGCTCCCCGGCGCCCCGTCTTTCGGCACAGGCGATTTTAATCCCCGGACAGACATTACGGTTAAAGTGATTTCTGCGCCCGGAACAGTACGTACCAACGAAGAATTTCAACTGAAACTGCTGGTTTCGGTGCCGGACGGATATCATATTACAAAAGAACTTTTTTCGGTAGAATCGGTAAAAAACGACTTTACCGTAGTAAAAACCGTACTTCCGGAAGGTAAAAAAAACATCATCGGGGAAGTGCTCAGCGGGGAAATCCCTGTTTCATTAACAATCATTGCAAACCGGGAAATGAAGAATATTCCGTTCAAAGTCACGTATCAGGCCTGTTCTGACGGAGAAAACGCCATGTGTTTCCCCCCCGTAACTGTGCAGAAAGAACTGAAAATAAATGTCAATTCAGGAAAACTCACGCTGGAACAGCGGCTCAGCAATGCACTGAATTCAAGTATGTTATTGGCTCTTCTGATTATTTTTCTCGGCGGTATCGGTGCCAGCCTGACCCCCTGTGTATATCCGGTGATTCCCCTTACTGTTGCTTTTATCGGGGCCCGGTCCGATGACAAAAAATTGAAAGGATTTATTCTGTCGATTTTTCTGGTGCTGGGTATTGCCACAACCTATTCGGTGCTTGGCGTTCTTTCTGCGGAAAGTCATATGGCATTTGGTTCCATTGCGCAGAAACCGGGGTTTATCATCCCGATTTCATTGATTTTTATTGCCATGGGGCTTTCAATGTTCGGGTACTATGAAATTCAGCTCCCTTCAAAATTCAACTCAAAACTGCAGGTGAAACGGAAAGGGCTGCTGGGGGCATACCTTGTGGGAATGGCCACCGGTGTTCTTGCCGCTCCCTGCGTGGGGCCAATAGTTGTGGTGCTGCTCACCTGGATTGCTAAAACGGGGTCTCCTTTCCTCGGTTTTCTGTACATGTTCGTATTTGCCCTTGGAATGGGGATGCTGTTTATTCTTATCGGAACTTTTACCGGCCTGTTAAGCGCCTTGCCGAAGTCCGGCAACTGGATGCTTTGGGTAAAGGGGATTTTCGGTATTGTTTTTATTGGTGTAGCGCTGTGGTTTTTAAAACCGCTTCTCCAAAGCAGCGTTCTTTACATTATTGCCGCACTGGGGCTTTTGCCTTTCCTTTTCATGCTGTTCAGAAAGAAATGGGTAAACGGTAAAACCGGTATCGCTTTTCTTGTTATTTTTCTGATAGCTTTCATTGCCGGAACGCAGCTTCGGACGAAAACAATTCCCGAATATCAAAAACAGATATCAAATGGTTTCAGCGCCGCCGTTACGGGCAATCGCCTGGTTGTCCTGGATTTTTACGCGGACTGGTGTGCTGCCTGCAAGGAACTGGATGAAACCACGTGGTCAAATAAAGAGGTAAAAAAGGTATTGACGGCGGAGGGGGTTATGATAAAACTTGATTTTACGCAAACTTCAAAATCCGGGTCCGAATTGCAGCAAAAATACGGCGTAAGAGGCCTGCCCACCGTGATTATCCTGAATAAAAACGGAAAAGAACTGAAACGGTTTTCCGGTTTTCTAAAACCGTCGCCTTTTCTGAAATTGTTTAACGAGGCAAAAAAAGATGCTGGAATTAACTGACAAAACGTTTGATGAACTTGTTTCCGGGGCGGCAGGGCTGGTTCTGGTGGATTGTTACTCGGAAAATTGCGCCCCCTGTAAAACCCTGGAACCGGTATTGGAAAAACTGAAAACAGAGTTTTCAGATCAGGTGACTTTTTTTAAATTGAATGTTGTGGATAATCCCGATTTAATGGGCCGGTTCAGTCTGTTTTCCGTGCCTACTCTGTTGTTTCTGCATCGGGGAAAGCCTGTGGCGGAAATTATCGGCGCATTTCCGATGAAAACAATCCGGTTGAAAATTCTTTCTTTATTGGAAGAAATTTCCGATTCATAAAAAAAAGGAGGCGAAAGCCTCCTTTTTCTGGTCTATAAGGTCTGCTTATTCTTCCGGAGCATGAATCGCACTGGTGGGGCACACTTCTACGCAGGACCCGCAATCTGTGCATACATCAGCGTCAATTATGTACTTATCATCACCTTCGCTGATTGCTTCAACCGGACACTCTGCCGCGCATGCACCACATGAAATGCATTCATCATCAATGTAATGAGCCATGTTTACCCTCCTAAATCAATATCCAACCTAATATATGTCACGGCAATTCCATTGTCAATCAGTTAATTTCTCCGAACCGCATTCAGTTAATCGCACATGGAATGACACGAATATGATAGCATTCACTGTGATTTTGATTTCGGGAGTTCGGGAAATCCGGAGAGGGAAGGGCGAATGAGAGAAAAAATCATTTCATGGAAACTGCACAAAACAAAAATCCATTTCTGTGCGGAAATTGAAAACCTAAATTTCGAATCCGGGAAACAGCAGCTGATGATTGTGGACAAAAGCGTTTTGCAGCTTCACCGGCACCGCCTTCCCCGGATACCTGCCATCCCAATCACTGCCGATGAAAAACAGAAAACAATGGAAACCGTCAATTTCATTTATAAACGGTTTACCGAACTGAACGCAGACCGGAACACATTTGTATGGTGTGTCGGCGGCGGAATTACAACCGACACGGCGGCTTTTGCAACCTCTACCTATATGCGCGGAATGCCGTTCGCGCTTGTTCCCACTACACTGCTCGGACAGGTGGATGCTGCAATCGGCGGAAAATGCGGTGTAAATTTCAAAGGATTCAAAAACCTGATCGGCACGTTTTCACATCCTGAAAATCTGGTTCTGGACTATCATTTCCTGCAGACACTGCCGGATAGAGAAATCCGAAACGGGATTGCCGAAATAATCAAACATGCCGCTATCCGGGACACACTTCTGTTTGAACAGCTGGAATCTTTTGATGGATTCCTGAATAAATTTAAATCGGCGGAACCTGAATGTGCCGCTCTGATTGAAAAATCAATCTCAATTAAATTGGATATTGTCATTCAGGATGAGAAGGAAGCCGGCGAACGGAAGCTGCTGAATTTCGGCCACACCTTCGGCCATGCCATCGAAGCTGTCAGCGGTTTGTCCCATGGCGAATCCGTGGCTGCGGGCATGGTGCTGGCAGGGCGCCTGTCTGAAAAAATGGGCATTTTGACACAAAATGAAACCGAACGTATCATCCGGCTTCTGTCCCGGTACAGGCTTCCGGTCCAAAACCCGGTTTCGCCGGAATCCCTTTTGGCCGCCCTCTGGCACGACAAGAAGAAAAACAAAGACCGAATTGAGGTGATTCTGCTGGCCGGTATCGGAAATGCAGTCCGGAAGTTTGTTCCAATCCGGCAACTGGAGAGTTTCCTGCATGATTTGCGTTAGTATTGCCGATGTGACGGCGGAAACAGCTGCGGCGCTGGCTGCCGGATATCCTTTTGTCGAATTCAGGCTGGACAGGCTTCCGGTCTCGCTTAAAGAGAGTACAGAACTTTTTTCAATTGCAAAGCAATGCATCGCAACCTGCCGTCCGGTTCCCGGCATGGAGGACCGGCGCATCCTGATGCTGGAAAACGCATTGCGCAATGGCGCCGATTTTGTTGATATCGAGATTGATGCCGAAGATGAATTATTGAAGAAAATGGAAAAAAATATCAGGCAGTCTGCCTCAAAACTAATTGTTTCATACCACAACTACGAAGAAACACCGGAGATGTCGGGTTTGATGAAAATTTATGAAACAGCCAGGAAACGGCACGCCGATTTGGTTAAAATCGCGTGCATGGTCAGAAATCCGCAAGACAACTGCACGCTGCTTTCACTTTGCTCCGAATGTCAGAATTTGATTGTCATCGGCATGGGAGAAGCCGGTAGAATCAGCCGCATATTGGCACCATTATCCGGAAGCCCGTTTACCTTTGCCTATCCGGACGCACAATCAAACACAGCGCCCGGCCAGCTGCCGTATTCAAAAATGCGTGATATTATCGACAATCTGAAGGAATTGCTTCATGAAAACTGATTTCTTTGCCGTTATCGGGCATCCGGTTTCCCATTCTTTGAGCCCTGAACTGTTCCGTGCTTTCGCAGATGAAACGGGAATAACAGGCGGCTCATACATTCGGGCCGGCGGTTATCAGCTGTCCGGGCTCCTGGCAATGCTGAAAGAGCTTAATGTTTGCGGATTTAATGTTACAAAGCCCTATAAAGAGTCAATTATTCCCCAATTATCTTCCCTGACACCAGATGCCCGTGGAATCGGGGCGGTAAACACCGTAACCCTCAATGGGGCCGGGAAAATTCTCACCGGAAGCAATACCGATTGTTCCGGTGTGTTGCAACCACTCATTTCCGGCAGGACAATGACTCTCATGGGGAAAACCGTTCTTGTTGCCGGGGCTGGCGGATCGGCCAGAGCAGCCGTGTTTTCACTGAAAAAAGCGGGGGCATCGGTACACATAACCAACAGAAATCCCGGCAGGGGACATACTGTTTCCCGCCTGTTCTCGGTTCCTTTCCATCCGTTGAAGGAAATTTCATCTGCTTTGTCCGGTTTTGATATCCTGATTTGGACAATTCCCGCTTATCCTCCGGGGCTGAAACTGGAGCTCCATAGTCACCAGCTGGTACTGGACGCAAACTACAGAATCTCTCCCGACAGCTCTTATTTCGGACAGGCAAAGCGGCTGGACGGCCTCCATTGGCTGGTGCACCAGGGCTGGAAATCATTCTGCGCTTTTACGGGGAATGAACCGTCAAAACTGTTTCCCGATTTTGCTGTGATTCGAAATCGCCTGAATACAGTGATGAGGCCTGCCCCCGGCATTATTGCATTGACCGGTTTCATGGGGGCGGGAAAATCAACCATTGGCCGTGCCCTGGCAGCCGGGCTGGGCTGGGATTTTTTTGACACAGACAAGATGTGTGAAAACAAAGCCGGCAAAAGCATTGAAAAGATGTTTATTGAAAACGGAGAAAGAGAATTCAGAAAACTGGAGACAGAGCAGACATTGAAAGCACTCTCCGGTAGAAAAAGAGTTATTGCCCTTGGAGGGGGAGCTGTCTGCACCCCGGAAATCACAAGAGAATTGCAAAAGTCCGCGTTTACCGTCTGGCTCTATCAACCGCCGGAAGTTATTGAAAAAAGGTGTTCCACCCACAGAGGCCGGCCGCTTTTCTCAACAGAATCATTCAGAAAGATGCTGCGTACAAGGACTCCTGCATATATATCAGCATCAAATCTGATTATGGATTCCACAGGCGCCTCCATTGGAGAATTTACATCTCACCTATTGTCTGAATTTTCTTTTTTTGTATTAAAATAGTACACTTATTCTGCCGGGGAAAGGGTTATATTAGAAAAAACATATTTTCTCTTGCAATTCGTTCCGAAATCTGTAATACTTGTAATATGAGAAAAGGATATTGTGACACGGCACTGACAGACAAGATCAAGGAATTACGGAAGTCCAAGGGTTTAACCCAGCGAGAATTCGCAGACATCCTCGGTATTAACATCAACACAATCGCGCAGGCGGAAAGTTATCGTCAAAATTACACCCTTCGCTTATTGAGGAGAATAAGTGAAACTTTTCAAATCCCCATGCGCTGGTTTTTTGATGAACCCGGTGATTTGGATGATACCGGAATCTACAAAATTCTGGACCGCATTGATACTCCGAAAAAATTGAAAATCAAACAAGTTGTATCCCAGCTGGATCTTGCGGAAAAGGATGATATTGACCTTGTGATCCAATTGCTTGACAAATTGACCGTCGGTATCAAAAGAAGAAAAGCAAAAACAGACTGACAAATCGGACTGTCTCATTGTTTCGACAGTTTACTGTTTTAATCGTAATGACGCTATGATGTTACGAAAGGACAAGTTCTGTTTTTTTTCTTACACTTTTGAACCGATTTCGTGTATATTGATGTAAAGGATATATGCAAGGAGTGTGGCAATGGATCAAGCCAAGCGTGATTATTTTGAAAACTACGAAATGCACCGGTTTTTTTATGATGTTTATTCCAATGCCAGGACAGGGGTACTGAAAGTTTATTTCCCCGATTCTGTGGTGAAAACCGTTTATTTTTCAGAAGGAAATATTGTCTATGCATCCTCCAACGGGGAAAAAGACAAACTGATCAACATTCTCATAAAATATAAAAAATTGACTCAGGAACAGCTGGACGCTGCCTTGCGCCAGATGGATAAAAACATATCGCTGGGCCGAAATCTTGTAAACATGGGCTTTATTACCCATAAGGAACTGATCTGGGCTGTTAAAGTTCAGGTGATCAGCATCATCCATTCAATTATCGTTTTGAAACAGGGAGACTTCCTGTTTTCTGAAGGGCCGCTTCCCGACGGTGTTATCAATTTGCCGCTCAATACAATGAAGGTGATTTTTGATTCCATTATAATGTTTCAGGACCGTGAATGGATTGCGGAAAAGATTCAGCAACCCGACACTGTCTACAAAAAGACACTCCTGTTTGAAGAAGGAAAAACCCGGCTGATTACCAACCCGGATTTGCTGGAAGTCGCCGAAGCCATCGACGGCAAACGCTCTCTGTCCGAATTAACCGATATGACAACACTGGAAGACTTTAAAGTGTTTAAACTCCTCTATGCTCTCAAATTCCTTACATTGATTGAGGAAAAAATGCCGGAGACCTCTTTGCCGGCAAGTGAAGATATTTTTGAAATTCAGGACGAACCGGATGAAGATCTTGAACTGGCTGAAGAGGCATTTGTTCAGCTGGGTGATACATCGGCTGCTCCGGCAGAAACAGCACCCGAAGAGGAACCGACCGAACGTCTTGAACAGGATCAGTTGCCTTTTCCCAAAAAAGATGACAACTCTCCTCTTGACCGGGAAGAAGAACCCACCGAGAAGCTTGATCTTGCCGGTGATTTTAAACCTGAAATTGAGTTTTCAGAACCGAAGGAACGTACCGAACCCCGGGAAAAGAGTGAAGATGTATTTGTTGAATTTAAGCTTCAGGAAGATGAATTATCCTATGAAGAAGAATCAGCTGAGAAGGAACTCCAATCCGGAAATGCCCTGGAATTTGAATCTGATGCGGAAACGGAAGAGAATTCTGAAAAAACGGAATTTCAGAACCTTCGGGGGGACTTTGCTCTGACAGAGCAGGATATTGACTCCGTTATTATGGACCAGGATGAAGAATCTCCTGAAATGGAACAGGAAACTCGAAGGCTGGAAAGATCAGAAGAGCAGATACCATCTGAGAGCGGCCATCAGGCTTCCGACGGTGATGCAACCGTTGTTGAACAGCTTGAAGACAGTGAATCCTTCAGCGAGGAAGAGGTGATTAACGCCAGCAGCGGCGGCGGAGGAAAATGGCTTCTGGTTTCTCTCATTATTATTTCAGTTATTCTATTTGCGGGAACAATGTACTATTACCAATTTTGGCTTCCCCAACAGAAAAATACAAAAATAATGTCTACAAAACCCATTCAGGTTACCAAAGCCATATCAGGAGAAGAAGATGTAACCACAACCTCAATCAATTCACTGGAAAAAGCACCCTCCACTGTTTCAATAAAAGAAAAATCCGAACTGACCGGCAATGAGGCGGGGCAATCTTCATCAGTAAACAATACGGTTGTTCCGGAAAAAAATGACAAAGCGAAAATAGAGGCAAAGAAAACAAAAGAAGTATCAAAAGCGGCGGAAACAGCCGGCTTGCAACAGAAAACGATTACACATGCACCCATGAGAACAAAAGAAAAAAATGAGACTTTGCCTGCTAAAATAAAATCTACGGAAAAAAAATCGCTGCAGCCAGGGAAAACAAATCCGGTAGCAGTGAAACCTCAATTAACCGGGGATAAGGTTTCCGCACAGAGAAAAGAAGCTGTCCGAAAGAATACGAATACCGTCCGGACAGTAAAAAAACAATCACAACCCACAACAGAATCCATAACAGCGGAAAAATCCTTGTATGACAGATATGCGTTGAACCTTGCCATGGCAAAAAAGGTTTTTAACGCCGCCGGAGAGAAAACCGTCACCCTTCAACTGGAAATTGCATGCAAACCGGAAACAATCGAACAGGCAATCCATCTCTTGAAGGGTGGGGGCAGGCTATATCTTGTTCCTTTCCGTTATGGAGATTCGGATTGCGTAATTGTCTGTTTCGGCCTGTACAATTCAAATCAGGAAGCCATGACGGCATTAAACAACCTGCCTCAGGTATTTTATGAAGATAACAATGAACCTTTTGTGGCCTCTGTGAGCCGGTTGAAGCGGCGTTTTCAGTAACAAATTACTACACAGTTTTACGGTGCCGGCTGGAGAGGAAGTAATTTCTTTCCTGCCGGTCTTTTTGCGGCATAACAGTTTTGACATGACAACACCCTCAAAGGAATATTGGGATTATTATGTCTGTACCTCGGTAAACAGAAAAAGACCGCCGAGAAGGAAAAGAAGATTTATCATCCATGCGGCAAGGAAAGGCGGCAGATAATGTGCTGAACCGAAGCTGTGGAAAAGTGAGGCAAAAGCGTAATACACAACCACGAGGACGATACCGGCGGCAATTCCTGCGGCAGGATTCTTTTTTCTTCCGCCCTTTCCCATAAAAACGAACGGCAATCCCACCAGAAGCAGAATAAGTGGTGAAAACGAAGATGCAAAGCGATTGTAGTAACTTGTAATATACCGGTAAGGGTGAATCCCGATTTTCTTCTGCTCACTGATATACTGCCTTAACTGGTAAGATGTCATTTCATCCGCCTCCGGCCGATGCAATTTGAAAAATGAAGCATTGTCCGGGATAAAAAAAGAAGGTTCGGCAGTTCTCACTCTCTCATCATAAGAAAAATTAAATCGTTTTATTCCATGAGCATGGATGATGCCTTCTTTGGAAAAATCCACACGTTCCGCAGAAAAGGCCCATTGTACAGAATGAGAATTCGGAGCAAGTCTAAAAGCAAGAAGCCGGGAAAGCTCTACGGGAAAATGTTCTGTTTGTCCATAATTTTCATAGTAATAAGTTAAAAGAGGATCCGTTGAGCTTCGAATCAGTTGATTTAAGTTTCCGGAAGCGGTTGTCTTTCCCCGATTTTCTCTTGAAATTGCCTGAGGACGGCTGGCGCGCGCTTTCCCCAGAAAAACGGGAGAGAGATAGGTGTTCACGAAAATCATCAAAACCGACAGAATCAGGGCGAGTCGCAGAACAGGCGCCGCAACCTTGAACACACTAATTCCCAGGGATTTGATTGCCACAAGTTCGCTTTTTGAATCCATCCATGAAAAATGAAACATTGCGGCAATCACAAATGAGAACGGAAGCACATAGGGGAGGGTAGGGGGCAAAGAAAAAGCAAGAAAATTAAATATTTGTGAAATATTTGCATTTTTATTCATGAATTTAGGTAAATTAACCAATGCGATACTTAATATATAAATTCCTTCCATTGCAATCATTGTACTTAAAAATATTCTTATAAATTGCAATCTGATATAGCCGGTCAGCGTTTCTCCCTTGCTGTAATCGACCGCATTTGATATTATGTTTATTTTCTTTATCAGTTGTTTAGCCAACTTAATTAATCCTTTCGATAAGGTCCCCTTTCTTTTTTTGCCCACTCGCTCCAGCCGGGCTGTTTTTACATAATATTTATACACTAACAGTAAGAAAATGAATGTGATAAGTGGGACTGATACCGAAACTGTCGGGAAGTGACTCAGAGAAAGCCCTTCGAAAAGTTTCGTGACAATCAGAAAGACAAAAGCAATTCCGAAGCTTGCCACAAAAGCTCCGGATTTTCCTTCTCCGCGGGCCAGATCAAAAGACATGCAATAGGCGAGGGTGGGGGCCAGAAGCACAAATAGCAAAAGAAGCAACCGTTTAAAAAACAGCACCCAGGCCTTATGGGAACCTGCAAAAAGTTTCCGACTGAATTGAGACCATGGCAGTTGATTCAAGAATTGAACAGAATCGGACGCGGGGGCGGAGGCAAAGCCTTCCGCATTTATTGTGACGGTCTTTTCTTCATAGCTTAATGTGGAAGTTCCCTGTTTTTTCCCTCCGAGAATGTATGCATGTCCTTTTCTCATTACTAATGTAAGGGTTTTTTCATTTGCATTCGCTTTGGGGAAAAAAGCTTCTTCAGCTGTTTCAATTGAGTAAAGGACGTGTTCTTTTCTGCCTATTTCTTTAAATAGAACTACACTTTTCAGCAAACCGTTCTCGGTTTTGTTATTTGCCATCAGGTAAGTATTTTCTCCGATGGCCGTAAATTTTCCAGGCAGAAATGTGCTGGTGACGGAGAGGCGACTGATTCTGTTGAAAACAGCATTTCTTTCTGTTTTTGAGACAGGTACAATCTGAAACAATAAGAGAACATAGCATACGGCAATAATTCCCGAAAACCACCAATAGGGCCTTAGCTGCCTTGCCGGGCTGACTCCGGTGGCAGTTACTGCCACCAGCTCGCTGTTTGACGCAGACTGGGTACCAATGAACAATGCTGCGAACAAAATGGCGAATGGAAATGTCATCGCAATTATTTTGGGGAAAAAAGTGGAGATAAAAAGAAGTGACAATTGAATCGGAGCTTTTTTCTCAACAATTATTTCAGAAAGTACAAACAGGTTCTGGATTAGAAACAAGACGGTATAAATGAACAAACCACCGATAAATGCCAGAAAAAGCTTTTTAAACAAATATATATCATATTTCTTCATACGAAAACCATTCTAACAAAAGGGAATCTGTTTCGCTAAAAGAAATCCCGATTTATTAACTTCCGATAATATACATTATGTAAACTTGCGCATGGCGGCTGTTCCGAAACCCGGATTTTCAAAAAATGAAAATTAAAAATCAGTATTCTTTTGACAACTGTTTCTGCTACAATCAATTTGCGCAGTTTATTCAATTCTGTTTCAGGAGGTCGCAATGACTCACCGAGTTTACAATTTTTATGCGGGCCCGGCCACACTCCCGTACAGTGTAGTGAAAAAGGCCTCTCAGGCTGCATTGGACTTTAACGGACTGGGATTGTCTATTCTTGAAATCAGTCATCGGGCAAAAGATTTTGATAATGTTATTAAGGAAGCCCAGAAAGATTTAAAGGAAATCATGGGGCTAAGCGATGATTATCATGTTCTCTTCCTTCAGGGCGGCGCCAGCCTTCAATTTCATATGATTCCGCTGAATCTTATGCTGGATGGAAGACCTGCTGATTATGTAAATACCGGAGCATGGTCAAAGAAAGCCATTAAAGAATCCAAACTTCTCGGAGAAACCCGGGTTGTTGCATCCTCGGAAGATACCAATTTTTCTTATATTCCCCGTGAATTACCGGTAAATGATGATGCAAGTTATCTTCACATCACAACAAACAATACGATTTTCGGCACTGAATTTCACCACTTTCCACAAAAGAAGAGCGGTATTCCTCTGGTGGCGGATATGTCCTCGGATATGTTGTGCAGACGATTAAATTTCACGGATTTTGATTTGATTTACGCAGGCGCTCAGAAAAATATGGGGCCGTCCGGCACAACGATTGTAATTCTTAAAGATGAGCTTGTTCAGCGCGCATCCGAATCCACCCCTACCCTTCTCCGGTATAAAACGCATACGGATAAAGATTCACTGTTCAATACGCCCACGGTTTTCTCAATTTATGTTGTTCATCTGGTTCTTAAATGGATTATTGAGTCCGGCGGCCTGGGTGCCATTGAAGCGGAAAACCGGAAAAAGGCCGGGCTTTTATATGGTGCCATTGATGAGATGAGTGATTTTTACACAGGTACGGTAACGGATAAGAATTCCAGATCTTTGATGAATGTTACTTTCAGCCTTCCGGACAGGGAACTTGAGCAACGTTTCGTACAGGAGGCGGGAGAAATAAATATGCTCGGGCTGAAAGGACATCGGAGTGTCGGTGGTATTCGGGCATCTATTTACAATGCCTTTCCTGTTGAAGGTGTTGAAAAACTTGTTGAGTTTATGAAGGAGTTCCGTTCCAGAGCGTAATTTACAGATGCTGATTCAAAAACAATTGAAACGGAGATTGTATTTCAGAGTAATGCATCTCCGTTTTTTTGTGCCGGAAAAATGAAACAACTCAGCTGTGTTTCCGTCTCGAATGTGTACGTCCTTTCATTAGAATTGGATTTAATATTTGCTCAAGTGTAGATTCGTTTTGTTTGCGATTGTTTTTGCTTCTTGAAAACAGTTCTTCTTTGATGAAAATCGGGCAATTATTCTTCAATGCAAGGGTAATTGCATCTGAAGGACGTGCGTCAACTCTTTCGATATTGCCGTTGATGTTCTCAATTTGAACGGTTGCAAAGTAAGTATGCGCCTGTTCCTTGACAATATGGACGGCTTTCATGCGGGCACCTGCTTTTTCAAGCATGTCCAGAATCAGATCGTGGGGCATCGGACGGGGAGGACAAATTCCCTCAAATTGATTTACAATATTTTGTGCTTCCATAAATCCGATGTGAATTGTACAGCAGCGGTTCCCTTTTTTTTCTTTCAGTATCAGGAAAGGTGCATCCGAAAGCGGTGTATCAATTACATCTTTCAATTCAATTTCCACAAACAATTGAAACCTCCATGGAACTTTGCTCAATTCACAATATAAGCCCTCTTATAAAAATGTCAAAAAAGTTTCTGTCGGCCTGTAAAATTTTCGAATGGCAAAACTAAATCAATACCCCTTTCAGGCTGGCCATTGTGACTGATTTGATTTCTACATTCACAATTCTACCTATAAGTTGAGCTCCTCTTCCCGCTTTAAAATGAACCACATGATTTCCTTCGGTCCGTCCGGTTAAGAAATCAGGATTTTTCTTACTGACGCTTTCCACCAGCACGGGGAAAATCCGATTGATCATACGCAGGTGTTTGTTCAGTTGTATTTGTTCCTGGGTATGCTGGAGAATGGACAGCCGTCTGGAAGCGGCAGAGTTCAGGACAGCAGGTTCTTTCAGCTTCAATGCGGCTGTCCCCGGCCGGGGAGAGTATTTAAAGGAAAAGAGGTTGTCGTATTTTACCGATCGAATCACATCCATGGTTTCCATAAAATCCTTTTCGCTTTCTCCCGGAAAGCCGACAATAAAATCAGATGAAAGCCAGTTTTCCGGTAAAATTTCCCGAATCATTTCAATTTTTTCGAGATATTCTGCCCTGGTATATTTTCTGCCCATTTTTCTGAGTATCACATCGGAACCGGATTGCATCGGCAAGTGAATTGTTCTGCAAATATTGCTGTTGGCTGCAATTACCCGTACCAGACGCTCACTGAAATCCTTGGGGTGGGAGGTTAAGAATCTGAGCCGCTGAACGCCGGGTTCAGCCGAAACGGCTTCCAACAAATCCGGGAAACGTGTTCCCCGATAGTTGTATGAGTTTACATTCTGTCCCAGAAGTTCGATTTCATGGATGTTTTTGTTTTGTACGACATCCCGAACCTCATCAAGAATCGTCTGCAGTGGCCTGGAGTGCTCCCTCCCCCGTGTGTAAGGGACAACGCAATAGGTGCAGAAATTATCACAGCCTTCAATGATGGATATGTACGCTTTTGTCTGTCCGGACCGTTCGGCAAATGTGACGGGGTGATCCATTTCGCTTTCGTGGTCATCTGCATCCAGAAATCTCATCCCGTTTTGTGCCTGCTCAACAGCTTTGGAAATTAAGTGTGTGCTTCGGGTACCCAGTACAAATTGCAGATATGGTACTTTTTCCAGTAGCGCCCTGCCCTCCTGCGAAGCAACACAACCGCAGACGCCGAGAATTTTTTCTCCTTTGAAGCGTTTCTTTAATACCCCCAGACGGGAATGAATTTTATGTACAGCCTTTTCCCGCACACTGCAGGTGTTCAGGATAATGATTTCAGCATCTTTTTCCGATTGTGTTTCAATGTATCCGGCTTTTTTCAAAATACCGGCCATTTTCTGGCTGTCATATTCGTTCATTTGACAGCCCCAGGTTTCTATTTTAAACTTTATCATCTCAACAAATTCTCCCGACACAATTTTATTGCCTGAGCAGCTTGTAATGACACAAGGACATAGTACCTTAAAACTTTTATTGAATAAATCTAAAACAGGCTTTTCAGAATTCTATCGAATTCGGGTATTATTTCCCGATTCTTTTCCGTAACAAATGCTTCGATTTCCTTTGAAGCCTCCATGCTCAGAACTTCTGTCACAAGGGCCTCGCAGCTTGCCAGGCTGACAGAGTTTACAATTTTCTTGATAACAGGGATTGAAGACGGAGTCATGCTGAATTCCCGCAGTCCCAAACCCAGCAAAAGCAATGTAAATCTCGGGTTTCCAGCCATTTCACCACAGACAGAAACTTTGACGCTACGTTCTTTTCCGATACGAAAAATATCCCGAAGTGTCCGAATTAATCCGGGGTGAAGAGGTTGATATAGATAGTTGACTTCATCATTTGTACGGTCAATGGCTAAAAAATATTGAATTAAATCATTGGTTCCGATACTGAAAAAATCAACATATTCTGCCAGAAGATCAGGGATTGCCGCTGCCGCGGGGACTTCAATCATAATGCCGGTTTTCAAATTATGGTTATAGTCGATTTTCTCTTTATCCAGTTCATTTTTAACCGTATTCAAAAATTGCAGTACGGATTTAAGTTCGTCCACCCCGCTGATCAGGGGAAACATCAGACGGACCCTGTCGGACAACGCGGAAGCCCGGAGAATCGCCCTCAATTGCGTTCGGAAAATATCTTTTCTTTTCATACAGAAGCGAACTGCCCGAAGTCCAAGAACAGGGTTTTGCTGTGAAAATGTTTCCAGAACTTCGTGAAAAAATTTTTCTCCTCCCAAATCGAGAGTCCGGATTACAATTTCACCTTTAATTTCTTTAATTAATCTTTTGTAAACGGAAAAGTGCTGTTCCTCTGTGGGAAGAGAAGGCGCAACGGTTAAAAAAATAAATTCGGAGCGGTATAGCCCAATTCCATCCGCATTAAAAAATTGAGCTTTCTCACTCTCTTCTTCCAGTTCAATATTTGCCAGTAAACGAACAGCTGTTCCATCGGTGGTTATGGATTGCAATTCAGATAAAGACTTGAGCTCATCCATCAGTTGAAGGCGCATTTCGTGTTTACGCCGATAGAATCGGGCCTCTTCTTCGGAAGGGGAGAGCAGCACTTGGCCTTCCGCACCATCCACGACAATTATTTCTCCGTCTGTTACTCGGGTCGTCACATCATGGAGTCCCACCACAGCAGGCAATTCCAGCGCTTTGGCAATAATGGCCGTATGTGTGGTTTTTCCGCCAAGGTCTGTGGCAATTCCAACTACATTCGGATTGGAAAGAAGTTTGAGATCAGACGGATGAATTACTTGTGCCACAAGGACGGTAGGCTCGGTAATGACGATGGTATCAATCTCTTTCAGTTTATCCTTGTGCATGAGATTGTGAATGACTCTGCTGGAGATATCATGCAAGTCTTCACTTTTTTCTTTAAGATAGGCATCTTCCAATCCCGAAAACTGCTTCAGCAGTTCATTCATGATGGTATGAAATGCATGTTCCGCATTATGTTTGTGTTTTTTGATATGGTCAATGGTTCTGTTCATCAGCATGGAATCATCCAGAACCAAGAGATGAGCATCGAAAATCGCCAAGTGGCTTGCGGACAATTTCTCAGCCATTGAAGTTTTCAGTTCTTCGATTTCCTGTTTTGTTGTTTCCACAGCTTTCAGAAAACGTTCGACTTCGTCATGAACTTCTTCTTCCAACACACAGTAAAACGGGATCAGTTCCCGAATAACCTGGCTGTTGTTCAATAAAACCACCCTGCCGACACCGACATCCGGGAAAACGCCGGTTCCGCGCAATAAGATTTGGGGAGTCAAAGCCTATTCTCCCTCATCAAATTTTCTTTCGATTAGCGAACGGATGGCTGCCATTGCTTCCTGTTCATCAGGGCCGTTAATTTTAAAAATAAGTTCTGTTCCAACCGGAGCAGCAAGAAGAAGAACACTTAATATACTTTTTCCGTTTGCTTCCACATTATCTTTTGAAATTTTTATTTCCGATTTAAATGATTCTCCCAATTGAACCAGTTTTGCGGCTGCACGTGCATGGAGGCCAAGCTTGTTTAACAATTTTAATTTCTTCTCAAGCATGCTATACCCTTTTCATTGACAGAATATCACTGACTTTATAGATGTTTTTCTGTCCCTGCTGTTTGACCTTTTCGGCAAAATCCGACAAATCATTGAAAGAGCCCATTGTTGTTACAGCTTTAATTAACATTGGCAGGTTTACACCGGTTACAATTTCAACAGTGAATTTCTTTGATAGAGAAATCATAATGTTCGTGGGGGTTCCTCCGAACATATCGGTCAGCACCAGAACCCCGTCGCCTTTGTCCAGTCTTCTCAAGATTTTTTCTATTTTTCGTGTGGCGACACCGGGGTCATCATCCCATTGAATTGAATATGCTCCGACATTGTCCCGCTCTCCAATAATTTTGAAACAAGTTTTCATTATTTCATCAGCCAAACTTCCATGGGTTACAATCATGATTCCAATCATTTTACCCTCTCAATTCCCGGCAGCCGGTTCCGGCCTGAATCGGGATCTGGAAAACTCCAGCATTTGTTTTCTTGCTGCAACTTCGATCAGGTTGGCAATGCTCCTGCCCGGCCCGACCGGAATCTGGACCAGAGGAATATCAATTCCAAAATACGATTTCACCAGATCCCTTTCCATCGGATTTTCGGAATTTTTCAATTCTCTCTCAAGGAAACGGCCAAGATCTTTTGGAGAAAGGCGCCCCCTGCCCTGTTTTTTCATTTCATCTTCCCAATCCGACCAACTCATCAATTCTACAACCAAATGCAAATCCTTTTTCTTTCGGAGTGCCGAGATACCGAACAATATGTCCACATCAATAATTCCCACACCCCTGATTTCCATCCAGCCTCCGGCAAAATTTTTGGAAGCTGTCGCAGTAATACCACCTTGCCGATTTTTGTACAACAAGGTGCTGTCATCTGCTACCAGCCGGTGGCCTTTCATGATCAAATCCAGGCAGCATTCACTTTTTCCGATACCGCTGCGTCCGAGAATCAATATGCCCACCCCAAACAAATCCATCATGTTTCCATGGATTGTTCGGGTGGCCGCCGTCAACAGATGAAATGACTCCAGCAACAAGTCTGTAAGTATTCTATCATTCATGTCCGTGCTGAACAATGGTAATCCCGCCTGTTGACACGCGGCTGTCCATTTTTGAGAAACAGGGCAGTTCCCGGCAATAAAAATACAGCCGATCTGAGAATTTTTCAGCATTTTTGCAATGGAATCCGGATTAAAATCCGGATTGAGAACCCGGTCGCAGTCTTCCGGAACCATAATTATAATCGTACCGGATAAGTTTTCCTCCATTCTTTTTTCAACAACACGGCGGAATCTGAAGATTTCGACAGGACTTGCAAGCGAAATTTTATCCGGCTCTGCCGCGTCCGTAAGTTTTCGAAACGGAATCTCTTCAAGTGGGAAATTCAACCCCGGATGCAAAAGCGCCTGCAGCGTCAATTCAGATTTCATACTCACATTCGTCAATAATTCGGCGAAGAGATTCCGGATTCAGATAATCCTGAATATTTGTCGCCAAACCATATTTACTGATCATCCTGGAAATCGCCGCAAGGGCAGCCAGATGAATGGTTCCGGATTTTTTTCGTGTCAGTACGGTGAATACGAGAAATACGGGGTTGCCGTCATGGGCGTCAAATTCAATTCCACTTAATGAATAGCCGATGAGAATTGTCATTTCCGGCTGAATCCGGTCGGTTTTGCAGTGAGGGATAGCAATTCCATTAACAATGCCTGTACTTCCCAACTGTTCCCGTTTTAACAGCTGGTTAAACACATCCGTTGCCGCCGATTCATCGGGTAATATTGAAAGAGAATTTGCCCGGTCTGTTATCTCCCGCAAAACCTCTGTTTTTGTTGTTTCCTTCAGCTCAAAAATGTTTCCGTCCGGGACATAGTCCCGGAGACAAAGAAGCGTGTGTGCCATATTCTCCTCCGGTCTGCTTACTGGAGAGAGACAATTCCCATTGTGTTGTCATCTTGTCGAAACAGAACTGTCAGTGCTTCTCCTTCTTCATGATTTCTGAAAATTACAAACGGATTGGGTCCGTTTTCAATTTCAAGAGCCGCTTCCTGGACAGTCATCGGTTTAAAACGGGTCAAAGAAAGAGGGATGATTTTTGTCCCGTTTTCCAGGCCGGAGTATTCTTCAATCCTTTCTTCGCCTTCCGGCAAAAGAGAGTCTTTCCGTTTTCTTGAAATCCGTGTTTTCAATTTTTTTGCCTGACGCTCAATTTTATCCAATGCTCCGCCAATGGAGTTGTACATATCGTTTGTGGTTTCTTTTGCCACGATCTTGTCTCCACCCGCTTTTACGATGATTTCCGCGGTATGCCGGTGTTTCTCAACGGAAAATGTGACGGAAACATCCAGAATGTTGTCCACAAAACGGGAAATCTTTTTCATTTTATCCATTGTGTATTGCTTCAACGCGTCAGTTACATCTGTGCCTCGGCCGGTAAATTCAATGTTCATGAATTCCTCCTATAGATTTTTTTTCGTTCCGATGAAGAGGCGATGCCAAGTTCTTCCCTGTACTTGGCAATTGTCCGCCTCGCAATATCAATACCATGCGCTTTCAATATATTTGCGATTCCGGAATCGCTGTAGGGTTTCAAATGACTCTCTGTTTCCACGATTTTTCTGATTTTTTCTTTGACTGCAAGGGATGAAACATCATCTCCACTGACGGAAGATATCCGCGCGCTGAAAAAGAATCGGAATTCAAACAGGCCCCTCGGAGTATGCATGTATTTGTTTTTGACCACCCGTGCCACAGTGGACTCGTGCATACCGATATCTTCGGCCACTTCCCTTAAAGTCAGGGGCTTCATTTTTTCAATTCCGAAATCAAGGAATTCCCGCTGCCGGGAAACAATGCTCCTGGCAACTTTCAAAATCGTATGCTGCCGGTTTTGAATACTGCGGATAATCCAGATCGCGGATTTCAGTTTTTCTTTCACATAACGCTTCGTTGCCTGCTGTTCAGCATTTAATTTCCCTTTATTACTAACAATTGCGGAATAGTTCCGGTTGATTCGAAGATGCGGTAAGCCGTCATCATTCAATTGAATCTGGTAATCATCACCGACCTTGTAAACAAAAACATCCGGTACAATATATTGAGGATGTGAAGTATTGAATTTTCGGCCGGGCTTCGGTTCCAGTTTCCGTATAAAAGCGACATAAACGGAAAGTTCGTCTTCAGTCAGCCCCAAATCCCTGCAGATGCGTTCGTTTCTCTGGTCCCCGATATCCTGAAGATGATCGGAGATCAGGCGGTTCAGGACTTCGTCGGCCTCAAAGCCAAGTTGGCGTGCCTGCAAAATCAGACATTCCTGCAAAGTAGAGGCTCCGACTCCTGAAGGGTCCAGCTCCTGAATAACCCGAATGGCACGGTCAACGGTCTCAATGTCACTTTCCAGTTCCGAGGCAAACCAGGCATTTCGGTCATCCGTTCCCGGAGGCGTTTTTAAATAGCCGTCTTCATCCAGGTAACGAAGCAGACTTTTGGCTGTTTCAAGTGTTTTGTTGTCCATGGGGTTCATCTGCAATTGCCATTCCAGGTGTTCATAAAGAGAAATGGGTTTTGAAACATAATTTTCATATGAAAATTCATTATTCTCGGATAGGTTTTTCAACGACCTTGAGGATGGGATATATTGCTCGTCAACCGCATTTCTGAAATAATCATCCAGATTTAGCTCATCCGAATGGAAATCATCTTCCGGTTTCTCAATCTGTTCCGGTGCGGTTTGCTCTCCGACACTGTCCGAGATTGAAACATCCTCAAGAAGTGGGTTGGAAACCAGTTCTTCACGTATTTCGTTCTGGAGTTCCGGAACCGTCATCTGCAGAAGTTTAATCGCCTGTTGCAATGCGGGTGTAAGGGTGAGTTTCTGCGTTAATTTCAGATTTAATTTCTGCTCAAAAAGACCCATCAGTTCAGTATAAACTCCTTTCCAAGGTAAATTTCCCGAATTAACGGGTCTTCAGCAATTTCGGCAGGAGTTCCTTCTTTCAGAACCCTGCCCCTTGATAATATATAGGCGTTGTCCGTAATTCGCAAGGTTTCCTGAATATTATGATCGGTGATGATAATCCCGATCCCTTTCTTCTTCAGTTTCAGGATATTTTCCTGCAATTCATTGATAGTAATCGGGTCAATACCGGCAAAAGGTTCGTCCAGAAGAATAAAAAGCGGATTTGCGGCAAGTGCTCTGGCAATTTCCACCCGGCGGCGCTCTCCTCCGGAGAGAAGAGAACCTCTGGTATTCTCCACACGTTTCAATCCGAACTCTTCCAGCAAATTTTCCAGCTTTTTCCGGAGTTCTTTTTCATTCAAATTCAAGAGTTCCAAAACCGCCTGAATATTTTGTCTTGCGGTGAGGCCCCGGAAAATGGAAGGTTCCTGGGGGAGATAACCGATTCCGTTTCTGGCTCTCATGTACATCGGTTCATTGGTGAGTTCTTTTTCGTCAAGAATGACAGTACCTTCATCAGGAGCAATGATTCCGGCAATCATATAAAATGTCGTACTTTTTCCGGCTCCGTTCGGCCCCAGAAGCCCAACTATCTTTCCCGACTCAATTTCAAGAGAAACGTCATTCACAACAGCTTTTCCGCCGTAGCTTTTACTCAGATGTTCTGTTTTCAGAAAATGCT
This sequence comes from Acidobacteriota bacterium, assembly GCA_013152385.1. Classification (GTDB taxonomy): domain Bacteria; phylum Acidobacteriota; class Holophagae; order Thermotomaculales; family Thermotomaculaceae; genus UM-FILTER-49-7. The sequence continues at coordinate 39,151 of JAADGL010000025.1, read as the reverse complement.
TCATAGTGCCAGTTTTATCCTTACTTTCTTTTTACCGCTGTACACGGAAATTCTACCGGTAATTGTAGATAAAGTCAATTTATGCCCCTGGATACGGTTCCCTTTCAGATCAGTTACTTCCGCATTTCCCAGCATCCGGGCGGAATGGTCTTTCTTTAAAATTATCAGAAAATCAGCTTTCCCCTGTTTGATCTGCTTTCCTGAAAAAACAGAATGAAAAAACACGGCACCCCATTCATAAACATACGATTCCGAGGCGGAAATTGATAATTTATCAATTTCGGCGTGAACTTTTCCCTGGAGATGAATGGGGCTGTTTACCGCCCCTGTTGCGGTTGAAGCGGAAAGTTTCAACGGAGCGGTACCGTGCCCCTGCAATTGTTTCATCCGATAATTTCCATCTGCCGAAAACTGTTTGCCACGAATGACAAACCGGTTCGCACAGGAAAACGAGCGGGTGTCCTCATCCCAGATTGTGCTGTTTTCAAGTACAATTGTCCCCTTCGAAGTTTTTGCACGATCAGCTGTGAAAATCCGGCTGTGAATTCTGCCGGTTATATTCCCGTTTATGAAAAACCGGCGCAGTGATGTAATTTCCCCCTTCCTTCCGTAAATCCACCCAATACCCGGGTTGGAAAGAAAGGGCCATTGAATTTCCGCCTTTCCATCTGAAATTTTCCCCAGAAGTATTCTCCCTGATGCATTCAGGTTTTTTTTTCTGAAAACAGGAGATTTTGCATTGTAGGCAGAATTCTGAAGATTGAAATTCCCCTGCGCCGAGGTCATCAGAATATTTCCGGATCTGAGAATCGACCATGGGAAATGCAGGTCGCCGCCGCGCAATACCGCATTCGGAAGATATAGAATGCGGCCATTTTCTTTAAGATTCAGGGGGCTTGGGAAATTGCCGTCCCATTTATTTCCGTTTTTACGGAGAACTGCTTCCGCAAAAAAGATTGCGGCTCCGGACGACAATTGTAACTTTCCTTTTCCCGAGAGAAACATGCATCTTGAAGGTGTGTCCCAATAAGCAGCGTCGGACAAAGTGACATTTCCGGATCCGTTTTCTTCTGTTATTCGTACATCCCGGACAAAGGCCAGCGTCTTCGCTTTCAGGTCGGCAACACCTCTCATTGAACGAATACAAAAGTTCTTTTTATCGTTGATGAATTTCACATTTTCCTTTCCCAATAGTCTGCCTTCATGAACTTTCAGGGTGTAGTTGGTTCCGCTGAAGACACCGCCGTTTAATTTTAAGCTGAAACTGTTTCCCCCTGTCAGGATTCCGTTTTTGAATATCGCGGGAGGTGTCAATGACACGGATATCCTGTTTTCCGGCGACAACAGGGAAATTTTTCCATTTAATACAATGATATCATTCTTCAAATCGGCAGAATCCGAGATCAGTTTTTCAGGGGAACCTGACATCTTCACCACCGGAGAAGTCAGATGAAGCTGATTCTTTTTCTGAACCGCTTCTTTGAAATGTACAGTTGCAAAGGGCACCCCGTTTCGATAGAGTACATGAACGCCACTTTCCATTTTCGTACTGCCGGCTTCCAAATTTCGAGCTTTATTGATTTCTTTCTCGGCTGTTTTTTCTGTGACGATTTTCTGCTTTCCGCGATCAAAATTCAAAATAACAACAGCAATCAAAAAAAGCATCGCAAGGAGCAGAAAAAATTGAATTTTTCGTATTCTATTCATCTCCGTCTCAAATCAACAAGATTCAATTGAAAATACATTCGATGATTCCATCTGACCTTTTCGACACTGAAAACAATATCGGCTGAATCAAACTTCTGGATTTTCTCCGCAAGATGAGATTTATTGTATCCGATTACTTCAAAGCGGTGCAGGCCGTCACTGGCTTCAAATTTTATATGGCGGTTGTTAATCAGTTCAGGTTCTGTTTCAATAATCACATCTCTCACAAGAAATACCGGTTGGGGATTCCCGATACCAAAAGGCTCTACTTGCTTCAGCTGTTCATAAAAAGCATCATCAATCAGGCTGAATTCCACTTCACAGTCAATCTCAATTTTCGGTGTAAAGAACTCATCCGGGAAATGATTGAACAAATATTCATTCACACCTGTCTTCAAGCTATCCAAATTCTCTTTTTTCAGAGTAATGCCGGCAGCCTGCTGATGACCGCCATAGCTGGTCAGCAGGGATTCAAAATTCTCCAGAACATCAATAATGTTGATTCCGTCAATACTTCTGATTGATCCGAATGCCATATCACCCTCAATACTGACGATCCCAACGGGACGATAATGTCTTTTTTGAATTTTGGAGGCCACAATTCCGATTACCCCTTTGTGCCAGTCTGTCCCGGAGAGAAGTAAAAAACGGGTATTCTCCATATCTTCCTGTTCGATCTGATGCATAACCATTGTTTCAAGGGTCTTTTCCAGCCGTTGCCGTTCCGCATTTTTTCGGTTCATGTATTTGGCATACTCCCGGGCATCGGTTTCCGTATTTGTCGTAAACATTTCAATTGCGTTGCTGGCATCTCCCAGCCTTCCCAGGGCGTTTATTCTCGGAGCAATTTTGTAGCTTATATCCACGGAAGCCATGTTTGAGCGGTCAATGTTACAGCTCTCTATCATCGCTTCCAACCCTCTTGTTGTTGTTTTTTGAATTGCTTTCAACCCTTCTTTGACGAGAATACGGTTCTCACTCAGCAATGGAACCAAATCGGCAACCGTACCGATGGAAACTATTTTTAAAGCAAAATCCAACGACTCTTCAAGAGAAGTACGTATTGACAAAGCCTGCACAAGCTTAAAGACAACCCCTACTCCGGCCAGCGGTTCGGTTTCAAATCCACTTCCCGGAACTTTCGGATTTAATATCGCCACCGCTTTTTTCGGGAGTTCCCGATCCGGTTCATGATGGTCGGTAATAATAACATCAATCCCCTTTGCAGCAAGTTCATTTACTTCTTCAACAGCCTTAATTCCGCAATCCACCGTTATCACAAGTTTAAAAGGAAAGGTTTTTCTCTCCTCAAGAAGTTTTTCTACTTTTACGCCATAGCCGTCTTTGAAGCGGTTGGGCAAGGTATAGGAAACATCTCCGCCTGCTTCTGTTAAAAATTGTTTCAAAATTACGATAGCAGAGATTCCATCCACATCATAATCTCCGTAAATCATAATCTTTTCATGTTGTTTAACCGCATCAAGAATCCGGGTAACAGCCTCTTCCATTCCATTCATCAAAAAGGGATCATGAAGATTTTCCATGGTGCCGTTAAAAAAGCGGTCTACTTTTTCCGGGCTGTCAATCCCACGGATAACCAGTAATTTTGCAATGAATTCAGGAATTTTTTTTTCTGTCGTAAGCTTGGAAACCAATTCGGGATCAAACTTTTTCAGAGACCATTTATACATTCTGTTCAACTTTAATAATTTTACCGATCTGCCTGAATTTTCTATATCTTTGTTCCTGCAGTTCTTTGATTTTTAAATGGTTTAACTCTTCCAGTTGCCTGTGTAAATATTCTCCGGTTGTCCGGATGATTTCCTTCGGGTTGGCATGGGCACCACCCACCGGTTCCGGTATAATCTCGTCAACGATGCCGAATTCTTTTAATGGTCCCGCTGTAAATTTCAGTGCCTTGGCAGCCTCTTCCGCCTTTGCCGCATCTTTCCAGAGAATTGAAGCACACCCCTCCGGTGAAATCACCGAATAAATGGAGTACTGGAGCATCAGTACCCGGTTTGCCACCGCAATTCCCAGAGCTCCGCCGCTCCCCCCTTCCCCGATGATCACGGTGATAACCGGAACTTCCAATGTAGCCATCTCCCGCAAGTTCCTGGCAATAGCCTCAGCCTGTCCCCGTTCTTCCGCATCAATTCCGGGATACGCCCCCGGTGTGTCCACCAGGGTAATAATCGGGATGGAAAACTTTTCAGCCAGCTTCATCAGGCGAAGGGCTTTCCGGTATCCTTCCGGGCGGGGCATCCCGAAATTCCGGGCAATTTTTTCTTTTGTATCGTGTCCCTTCTGGTGCCCGATCACACAGACGGTTTTACCATGAAAACGTCCGATTCCGCCGACAATTGCCGGATCATCGGCAAAATTGCGGTCTCCGTGCAGTTCTGTGAAATCTTCAATCAGCCCCTCAATGTAATCAATGGTGTACGGGCGATTCGGGTGACGGGCCACCTGTGCCACCTGCCATTCATCCAGATTACTGTAAATATTCTCTCTCAACCGGTTAATTTTATCTTCAAGCTGATTGGCCTCATCAATTTTATCAAAAGCCAGTGCGGTTTCCAGTTTGTTGTAGATACCGGCCAACTCTTTTTCAAAGGGAAGAAAATAAATACTCATCAATACCTCTCAACGATCACTTTACATGGAATTGTTACAAAATTGTCTATTTCTGTCAACCGGGAGGGAGCGATTCGGAGCTTTTTACAGATGCTCTGCCGGAAAGAAGCAGATTCGGGTAGAAATCCATAAATTCTCCATGATTTTGATTAATTTTTCTTACTTTCAACATGAGACAGCGCAAAACTTCCGCTATAATGAAAATATGTGAAAAAGCAGCGCTACGGGAGGAAGTTTTGAGCAGGAAAATACGCTTTGTTACAGCGGCAAGTTTGTATGACGGTCATGACGTGTCCATAAACATTATCCGCCGGATTTTGCAGGCTCAGGGGGCGGAAGTGGTGCATCTCGGTCACAACCGGGGGGTTGATGAGGTGGTGCAGACCGCACTGGAAGAAGACGTACACGGTGTGTCCATCTCATCCTATCAAGGCGGACATATGGAATACTTCAAATACTGTCGTCAGCGCCTTGACGAGGCCGGCCTGAACCATGTGAAGATTTTCGGCGGCGGTGGCGGTGTTATTGTTCCGGACGAAATCAAAGAACTGGAAGCCTCCGGTATAACAAAGATATTTTCCCCCGCGGACGGAAAGAAAATGGGACTGGAAGGGATGGTACGCTATATGATGGAACAGAGTAACTTCCCGCTGTTTCATGAGGAAAACCCGGCAGAAGATTTCAATGAAGAACTGATCCGGCGGACAAGAAAAGGAGAAAAAGCGGCAATTTCCAGAGCGATTTCAATTATTGAGGGGGAAAGCCTTCGAAATTCAGGAGGAGACAACACCTTAAATGGAATTCTTGCCAAAGCGCTTTCGGAACACACAGTAAAAACCGTACCGGTTATCGGAGTTACCGGAACCGGAGGCGCAGGAAAATCTTCCCTGCTGGATGAACTGCTCCGCCGTTTTGTCGCTGGGTATCCGGAGATGAAAATCGCAATTATATCCATTGATCCGACAAAACGAAAAAGCGGCGGAGCGCTCCTCGGCGACCGGATTCGGATGAACACCCTGCCCCACCCCGATATTTACATGCGTTCCATGGCAACGAGAGGCAGCAATAAATCCATATCCACTGCTGTTCACCAGGCTTGTGACATTTTAAAAATTGCCGGCACCGACCTGATTATTGTGGAAACCTCCGGTATCGGCCAGAGTGACACCGAAGTGGTGGATATTTCCGATGTCCATGTTTATGTAATGACCTCCGATTACGGCGCCGCCACCCAGCTTGAAAAAATCGATATGATTGATTATGCCGACGCCATTGTACTGAACAAATTTGACCGGAAAGGCTCTGCAGATGCCCTGCGGGATATCCGCAAGCAGTACCGGCGCGCCCACGGACTATGGGATGCACCTGACGAAGAACTTCCGGTTTTCCCCACAATTGCCAGCCGGTTCCACGATGAGGGGGTGGATTCCTTTTTCCGGCACCTGATGAAAATCGTCAACAGCAAAGTGGGAACCTCGTTTCCGGTTGCGGAAGAACTTTCTTTTTCTTACCCCCGCAGCTACAGCATTATCCCACCGGAAAGGGTTCGATATTTAAGTGAGATTGCCGATAATCAGGCAAGATATCATCACCGGGTAAAAGAACAGGCTGCTCTGGCTTCCCGGCTTCAGGCATTGGAAACTGCCCTCACTTCTCTTCAGCAACCGGAACATTTTGATACGGCAGGCAATATTGCCGATACAAAGGTAAGTGACGGAAAATCCATCGTTAAACTGGCTCACTTTCACCCGGCGGAAAAAACACTGGAAGATTTGAAAACCGCAATTTCAAGAATTAAAAGCAAGATTGACCCGGCTCTGCTTCGGGAACTTCAGGAATGGGACCACTTCCGCTCCCTTTACCGACAGGAAAAACTGGTGACAAAAATCCGGGATCGGGAAATTACGAACCATCTGTATACCGAGTCTCTTTCAGGTTTGAAAATTCCCCGGATTTCCCTGCCCTCATACCGGGACTGGGGGGATATTCTGACATGGAAATCAAAGGAAAATGTTCCGGGAATGTTTCCGTTTACCGCAGGTGTATTTCCCTTCAAACGGAAAGAAGAAGACCCGACCCGGATGTTTGCCGGTGAAGGCTGTCCCGAACGAACCAATAAACGGTTTCATTACCTTGCTTCCGGACAGAATGCTGCCCGGCTTTCCACTGCTTTTGATTCGGTAACTCTCTATGGTTATGACCCTGCTATCCGCCCGGATATTTACGGGAAAATCGGAAATGCCGGAGTTTCCATTGCCACTGTTGACGACATGAAAAAACTGTATTGCGGATTCAATCTCTGTGACCCCAAAACATCCGTATCCATGACCATCAACGGCCCGGCCCCCATGCTCCTGGCGATGTTTTTTAACACGGCAGTCGATCAGCAGGTGGAACACTATCTCAGAAAAGAAGGAAAACTGAAACAGGCTGCCAAAACCAGAGAAGCTTATTTCAAGGCAAAAGGGGTTGTTCCCCCTGTTTACAGCTCGGAAATACCCCTGGAAGGAGAGCGGGCTTTCGGCCTTTTCACCCTCGGGATTCCCGGTTATGAACTGATCGGCCGGGAAGTGTACGATAAAATCAAAGCCGACACCATAAAGTCTGTCCGGGGAACGGTTCAGGCTGATATCCTGAAAGAAGACCAGGCGCAGAACACCTGCATCTTTTCCACCGACTTTGCCATGAAAATGATGGGCGATATTCAGGACTATTTTATCCGGAATCAGGTCCGGAATTACTATTCGGTCAGTATTTCCGGATATCATATCGCGGAGGCGGGTGCAAATCCAATCACACAGCTCGCATTTACTCTGGCAAACGGATTCACATATGTGGAATACTATTTGTCACGGGGAATGAAAATTGACACTTTTGCGCCCAATCTCTCCTTCTTCTTTTCCAACGGGCTGGACCCGGAATATTCCGTTATCGGCCGGGTGGCGAGAAGAATCTGGTCTGTGGCAATGAAATACCGCTACGGTGCCAATGAGCGGAGCCAGAAACTGAAATACCATATTCAGACCTCCGGCCGGTCTCTTCACGCACAGGAAATTGATTTTAACGACATTCGCACAACATTGCAGGCGCTGACCGCAATTTATGACAACTGTAACTCTCTTCATACAAACGCATACGACGAAGCCATTACCACTCCGACGGAAGAATCGGTCCGCCGGGCACTGGCAATTCAGATGATTATCAATCGTGAATTCGGGATGACCAAAAATGAAAACCCGTTACAGGGCTCATTTATCATTGAAACATTGACAAATCTGGTGGAAGAAGCCGTACTGTTGGAATTTCAACGGATTTCCGAACGGGGCGGCGTGACCGGCGCAATGGAGAGTATGTACCAGAGAAGCAAAATTCAGGAAGAATCCATGCACTATGAACGTTTAAAATTCACCGGTGAACTGCCGATTATCGGCGTAAATACGTTTGAACGCCCGGCGCACCTTGCAGGGCTGGAAAAGGAACCCACCGAACTTATCCGTTCCACAGAAGAAGAAAAACAGCGTCAGATTCACAATCTGGAACTGTTTCATGAACGGAACCGGGATATCGGGGCGGAAAAACTGAAAAAATTAACTGAAATTGCCGGCTCCGGAGAAAATATATTTGATTACCTGATGGATTGTGTCAACTATTGTTCACTCGGGCAAATCACATTTTCTCTCTTTGATGTGGGGGGAGAATATCGTAGAAATATGTGATTCTGTTGAAAAATCAGTTTGCTGCCAGACGAAGCAGGATCTGTCCGGCTAAAATTTCAAAGGCTTTTTTCCGGTGGCTGATGCGGTTTTTCTCTTCCGGTGTTAATTCTGCAAATGTCCGGTGAAAGGGAGGATAATAAAAAATCGGGTCATAACCGAAGCCGCCCTGCCCTGCTGCGCGTAACGCAATACGGCCTTCCGCGGCACCTTCTCCCGAGGCAATAATCTCACCGCGCATGGCGCATGTGGCTGCACAGCGGAACCGGGCCGTGCGCTGTTTCGGATTCGGAAATCCCGACAGTTTCTCCAGAATCCGGGAACAGCGTTCACTGTAAGGCATTGCTTCGTCAAAATAGCGGGCGGAATAGATACCCGGCTC
>JAADGL010000025.1:0-30639 GCA_013152385.1 Acidobacteriota bacterium | reverse complement strand
TTTTCAGAATAATAAACGGCTTTCTGAATACTGTTTTCGAGAAAAGTCGAACCGGTTTCCTCAAAATCAGCCTTGATTCCTGTTTCAGACAGAGGTTTTACATGAACAATACCATGAAGGATGTTATGCAATTCAATGATTTTATTTTTGTTTCCTGTGGCAAATACAACGGTTTTCACGATTCCAGAATTTGACGCTGAAATTCCATCAGCCGGTTGATTCCATTGAGTCCCATATCCAGCATTCTGTCCATATCAGATCTTGAAAACGCAGCGCCCTCGGCCGTTCCCTGAACTTCAATCAAAGTGCCCTCCGAAGTGGCAACAATATTCATATCCACATCCGCGTTGGAATCTTCCGAATAATCCAGATCAAGGAGGATTTCACCGTTGACAATTCCAACGGAAACCGCCGCCACCTGACTCATTATCGGAGTCTGCTGAATTGCCCGCTCCCGCAGCAAACGGTTCACGGCAAAGGAAAGCGCTACAAACGCACCGGTGATGGAGGCTGTCCGGGTACCGCCGTCCGCCTGAATAACATCACAGTCAATCAGAATGGAGCGTTCTCCAAGGATTTGCCTGTCCACAACCGCCCGGAGCGAACGGCCGATGAGGCGCTGAATTTCCACGCTTCTGCCCTGCTGCTTTCCTTTCACCGATTCCCGTTTGTTTCTGGACCCCGTGGCGGCCGGAAGCATTGAATATTCGGCTGTAACCCAGCCCAGCCCCTGGTCTTTAAGAAACGGGGGGACTTTTTCTTCAATTGTCGCACTGCAGATAACCCGGGTACGGCCGAATGAAATCAATACGGACCCGGCGGGAAACACCTGGAATCCGGGTATAATCTCAATTTTTCTCAATTCATCATTTTGTCTTCTTGATTTTCGTACCATTGGATGCCTTCCATAATTTTTGTAAGTCAATATGCTCAATCTTATCAAAATTCCCTTCGAGAAAACGATGGCTCAATAAACCGAATCCTTCCGGATAATCGGTTACATAGATTTCCGTTTTGCCGTTTCCGGAGGGAAACTCATAGCCGGCCAGCAGAATATCCCGGATTGGCTCCGCAGAGTCCACAAGCATAATGCCCGGATACATCTCGTGTATCGTTTGTTTCAACAAAGGATAGTGTGTACACCCCAGGATAAGTGTATCAATCCTTTTTCTCAAAAGAGGTTCAAGATACATGGAAATCAATTTTTCCGTCACTTCTCCAGTCACCATCCCCTCCTCCACAAGGGGAACCAGAAGCGGCGCGGGATTGGTAAACACACGGAAATCAGGGTCCAGTTCCTTTAACTCCTTCTGATATTTCCCGGACGAAATTGTCGCCCGGGTTCCGATAATTCCGATTTTCCCGTTCTCTGTCATTTTCGCGGCCCGTTTTGCTCCGGGATGAATGACCCCTGTGACCGGAATATCCGCGGCGAACTTCCGCAGTTCGGGAATCGCATACGCAGAGGCCGTGTTGCATGCGACAATCAGCACATCAATCTTTTTTCCTATCAGAAAAGCCGCATTCTGTTTTGTGTAGCGGATAATGGTTTCACTGGATTTGGTCCCATAAGGAAGTCTGGCCGTATCTCCGAGGTAATAATACTTTACCCCTGAAATTGACGCTTTCAGTTCTTTCAGGACAGTTAATCCCCCTGCCCCTGAATCGAAAATCCCAATGCGTTTTACAAGTTGCTTCTTCCTTCTTTCCATAACCCGTAGAGTTTAATACAGGGGACGGTTCAATGCAATAGCATTGAGAACTATACCGGGCCCTGAAAATCAGGCAGGTAGCCAAAATAAATTTTATAATGGCTTAGAAAAACAGGAAGGAACAAACATGAAATCTATCAAACGGAAACAAACAGGTGCCGGATACACAAAACCCCTCCATACGGCAGCCGGTAGAGATTCGTCAGCATTTTCCGGATACCATGAATCAATTTTCAGATGAAGTGTGCGTATAAATAAAGTGAAGACGGAAAATCATCATGAGAATGAACTGACTGTTGGCCCCATCGGCCGGACACTTGCCCGGCTGACTACTTATATGACTTTCGGCCTTTTTGCCGCCATTGCCTTTAATCTCGTGGACACCTGGTTTGTGGCAAAGCTGGGCACAAATGAACTGGGAGCCATGGGCTTTATTTTCCCGGTGGTGATGATCATCAGTTCTGTGGCAATCGGGCTGGGAATCGGAGCATCTACGCTGGTGGCCCGGGCCGACGAATTGCGCCGCATTTTGAATGGAAAAGAAGATTTTGTTCCGTCTGCGTACTGGCCCCGGCCGGACATCTGCGCAGGTTAAACTCCCCGTTATCTATCACAATCGGATTCCTGCGTCAGATTACATAGATGAAGATCAGGTGCTGTTTTACGCACCTATCATTTTTCATCCGGCCGCCTGTCATGCTGAACCACTCCGGCGGAAACAACAAATTTCACACCCTGCTCAATTGTCATGTCCAATTCGCGCACCTTTTCCGGGGATACCATGACGAGATAACCGGATGTCGGGTTCGGTGTAGTGGGAATGAACACATTGAGTAAAGGCTCTTTATTCTGTGTGATAACAGAAGTCTTTGACGGCCCGACATCGGACGTCACAAAGCCGATTACCCACATTCCGTCTTTCGGGTATTCCAGTGCGACAACCTTATGAAACCGCTCGGAGCTGCTTATTTTAAAAGCGTTCATAAATTGCTTTACCGCAAGATACACTCCTTTTACAATGGGTGTTTTCGAAAGAAGGGCATCCAGCAGAGAAAAGACTTTTTTGCCGATATAATTCCCCGCAAATAAACCCACAATGAAAATAATTAATACAATCAAGAAAACAGAAACAATACTGATTAACGGTCCCGGAATTGACAGCTCAGGTGCGTAAAGCGCAAGGGAACGATGGATTATAGGGCTGAGAATTCCGTCAATTTTATCAAATATATAATAAATCACCAGCAGACTGACCAATGCGGGAGTTATGACCAGAATCCCGGTGAAAAAAATAGTTTTCAGTTTTCTTCTATGTTTCATTATTCCCCTCTGATTCATCCGATTCCTGTGGGACAAGGAGGACATCCCCGGTCTGACTCCAGAATTTAATGAAATAGTCAATACTGGAGCCAATCGCCAACACCAGCACAATCCACAGAAAAACGATTCCCGGTACCCAGAGAAAATGAAATTTTTCGCCGAGGATAAGCAGGGAAATGGCAATAACCTGAAAAACCATCTTGAATTTACCCAGCATGGAGGCCTGAATGACAATTTTATACGCCAATGCCACCTGGCGAAGCCCGGAAACCGCAAACTCCCGTCCGACAATGATCACCACCATCCAGGCGGGGGCGAGTTTCATCTCAACCAGTGAGATGAAGGCAGCGGAAATCAGGAGCTTGTCGGCAATCGGGTCCAGCAGTTTTCCGAGGCTGGTAACCTGCTTTTTTTTCCTGGCAATGTAACCGTCAAAAAAATCAGTGATGGATGCAAGCCAGAATATTCCCACCCCCATCCATTCTTTTCCTTCAAAACGAGTCAGCATGACTACAACAAGAATGGGTACAAGAAATATCCTGAACAAGGTCAGGTAGGTCGGGATGTTAATTCGCGGCTTTGTCATCTTTCACCACTTTGATGATAACCTCACCTTTCTTCGCCATCTTCAATTTTTCTCTCGCAATCATTTCAACAAAGAAAGGGGAATCGGCCCTGCGCATTTCTGTTTTCTTTCGAATTTCATCCATGTGTTCTTTCAGGGCCAATTCCTCTTTCACAAGTTTCTGTCGTCTCTGCTTTAAAGAAATGTATGTTTTATATCCATCTGACATACTGTAGATGATTGCGCCCCATACCAACAGATAACAGATAAGCAATCCGGTTAAAATAATAAAATTTCGAGTTCTGTTGGCTTTTTTACGGCGCATTCGTTCTCCTTACAGATATTTGTCGAACGGAGTGGTTCCGGCGAACAACGCGCCGTCTTCCAGCTCTTCCTCTATGCGAAGAAGCTGATTGTATTTTGCCAGCCGGTCTGTTCTGGATGCGGAACCGGTTTTAATCTGGCGTGTTCCCAGCGCCACCGCAAGATCTGCAATGATGGGGTCTTCCGTTTCGCCGGAACGATGGGACACAACAGCACCGTAACCGGCACGATACGCCATTTTTACCGCTTCAACCGTCTCGGTCACTGTTCCGATCTGATTGAGTTTGATGAGAATGGCGTTGGCAATTCCTTTGTCAATTCCTTCTCTGAAAATTTTGGTGTTGGTAACAAAAATATCATCTCCGGTGAGCTGAACTTTGTTACCAAGCCGTTCCGTCAGTTCTTTCCATCCATCCCAATCACTCTCTGCCAGGCCGTCTTCAAGCATTACGATGGGATATTTTTCAATCCACTTTTCATACACACTGATCATGGCACTGGAATCCAGCTCATCGCCGGTGGAAGAAAGTATATATTTCCCGTCCCGGTAGAATTCACTTGAGGCCGGATCCATAGCGAGGTAAACATCTTTTCCCGGTTGGTAACCCGCTTTTTCAATGGCGGAAACAATCAGTTCCAGTGCCTCTTCATTGGATTTCAAATCGGGCGCAAATCCGCCTTCATCCCCAACCGAAGTTCGATAGCCTTTATCCTTCAAAATGGATTTAAGGGTATGAAACACTTCCGCTCCGTAACGAAGTGCCTCCCGGAATGTGGGAGCTCCGGCGGGAACAATCATGAATTCCTGAATATCCACCCGGTTATCCGCGTGGACACCGCCATTCAATACATTCATCATTGGAACCGGGATATCCCGCGCACATGCACCGCCGAGGTACTGGTAAACCGGAAGCTCACTGTAGGCTGCTGCGGCGCGGAGTACCGCCATGGACACACCGAGAATCGCATTGGCTCCCAGTTTTCCTTTGTTTTCAGTCCCGTCCATCTCAATCATGAGTTCATCAATTAGTATCTGCTCCCGAACGTCCAGGCCGACAAGTTCGTCCGCGATGATTTCATTTACATTCTGAACCGCTTTCAATACGCCTTTTCCACCATATCGTTCCGGATCCCCGTCTCTGAGTTCCAGTGCCTCCCGTTCTCCGGTCGATGCCCCGGAGGGGACTGCCGCACGGCCCATGATTCCGGATTCGAGATAAACTTCCACTTCGATGGTCGGATTTCCTCTGGAATCGAGGATTTCACGGGCAATAATGTCTTCAATGAATGGCATTTCAGCACCTCCTTATACTGTCGGGCTGATTATAGGTCAGTAGTAGGCTTTAATCAATTGTGTATTTACAATCAAATGATCATGGAAGCGGTAGAGGTTTTTTCGTGAAGGCACATAACTCATCCGAACGTTACTTAAAACAACAAATTGTTTACCCAAAGACATGGTCTTGGGCAATTCCCGATTAATGGCGGGAACCCGTACTTTCCCGGAACAAAGGTAATTGTTCATGGTCACCACGTTAATGTCAAAAGCCGTTCCGGTCTTCATCGCTCTGGCCCGCTCATTCTGAACGCCTTTGAATTCCGACAGGCTGTGGGCAAAAACGAGCTGCATCGTATTTACGGTATAAATTTTCCCTTCCAGGTTAATGGTTTTGGAAAGGGCGAGATTCTCGTCCAGAACGAAGTCCTGGGGAACTTCCCGCCCTTCATTCGCGTCGGAATCATTCAGAAATTCCAACTGTTCGGTTTCTTCGTCCAGCGGCACATTGTTTTTCTGAAAAATCATCTGCACACCATTTGTTATCGTAATGCATTCCGCTTCCCCGAATCTGCGCTTATTTGCAGCACTGTTCAACAAATCAATCAATCGGATTTCCCCGCTTGCCGTTCCTTCAATGTAACCGTCAATAATTGATTTATCCAAAAAATAAAGGCGTACTCTTTGCATTTTTCACCTCAGTTAAATAATATCTTATAGATGATTTTAGCATATCCCATTACATCCTGTGAAATTTTTTTCACGGTACAATTTTGTGTTATTATTTTCTGTAACGGTTCAGGTCGGAACGCATCCAACCTATGACACATGATTGTAGATCACGGAGGATTATGTATGCAAAGCAGAATAAAAAATTTTCTTTTTCCGGTCATCGCCTGTTTCCTGTTCGTAAACGCTTCCGCAGAACCTCCAATTCCTGCTGTTCAATCCCTGACTCTGAAAAAAGCGATTGCGATTGCGTTTGAACACAGTCCCTATCTTCAGGCGGTTAAATCCGAAAGGGATGCCGGCCAAACCTACCGGGAAGAAGCGAAGGGCTACCGCCTGCCGCAGGTGGATCTGAATGAAATCTATATCAGAACCAATTCTCCGGCGGACGTGTTCGGCCTTCAGCTGAACCAGGAAAAATTCTCGTTGGCGGACTTTTCCATGACAGATGCCAACCATCCGTCCCCTATTAACGATTATGTGACGCAATTGCAGATTTCACAACCTGTTTACATGGGCGGGAAAATTAAACACGGCATCCGGGCCGGTGAGAAAATGGCCGCGGCATCCGACAAAAAACTGAACCGGGCACGTCAGGATGTGGCGTTTCAGACAGCCAAAGCGTATTTGAATGTTCTGTTGGCACAACGCTATGTAAAACTGATGGATTCGGTCGTCGCCACTGTTCAGAAACACGTGGACTCAGCTCAGGCTTATTTTGATACAGGGTTCATCATGGAAGCGGACCTGCTCCAGGCAAAAGTGGCGCTGGGCCAGATGAAACAGCTTCAGATTACTGCCAAAAACAATGCACGTCTTGCCCTTGCCTACCTCGACAATGTAATGGGAGTGGACCAGAGTATCCGTTACGAACTCACGGATACGTTCACTTTTCAGCCGGTTTCTCATGATCTGAACAAACTTCTTGAAACCGGGCTTAAAAACCGTCCCGACCTTGAGGAAATGCAGTTAAAAGTCGGAGCGGCAAAAGAAAAAATCGGAATGGAAGAATCCGGATATAAGCCCAAAGTTTTCCTGGTCGGGCAACTGAACTACAACGATTCATCTTTCGGAAATTTCAACGGAGACTCATTTAAACTCATGGCTGTGGCAAAATTCAACCTTTTTAACGGAAAACGGACACACGCAAAGGTCCGGCGGGCAAAATCGCTTTACAGATCCTACAAAAACTTTTTAAGCCAGATGGAAAACGGAATCCGGCTTCAGATTAAACAGGCGCTGTTCCGGCTTCAGGAAGCGGAACAGCGGTATAAAGTCGCCCTTCTCTCCTCAAAACAAGCCAGGGAAAATGTTAAACTCCGGGAAGAACGGTACAAAAAAGGTGTGGAAAAAACCACAGATCTCCTGGATGCCGATACGGCTTTGCAGCAGGCTGAAACGAACCGGCTCCACGCGCTGTTTGACTGGTTGAAAGCAAAAGAAAACCTGAAATATATGATTGGACAAAATCAGTAAGGGGGAACCATGAGACGCTTTTTATTTATGGGTGGAATTGCCGTTTTACTTCTGGCTTCGGGATGCTCCCGTAACGAACTGGGGGAAATGAAACAATTACCGCCGGTTCGAACCCGTATTCAGACAGTACAGGCGGAAAGTTTACCGGTACCGGTATCCGGGCCGGGGCAGATTACATCCAGAAAAGACGCATATATTTCCGCAAAATCAATGGGAACGGTTATCGCAATCCGTGTTAAAGCCGGAGAAACGGTAAAAAAAGGCCAATCCCTTCTTGAGATTGACAGTTCCGATATCAATTCCAAACTCCAGCAGGCAAAAGGCGCCCTGGCCCAGGCTGAGGCCGCGTTGACAATCGCGGAGAATAACTATCACCGGTTTCAGGAATTGTACAAACGGAAAGCCGCTTCCAAAGTGGAGCTGGAACAGATGAAATATCAGTATGACAGTGCCAGAGGTGCGGTCGAAATGGCTTCCGGAGCAGTGAAAGAAGCAAAAGCATACCTTAAATATGCATCTGTCCGGGCCCCTTTTGATGCGGTTATCATTGAGAGAATGATCAATGTGGGAGATTTTGCCGCTCCGGGCCGGCCGCTGTTCCGTATCATTGACCCCGCCGACATGCAATTTGAATGCCGTGTCAGCGAATCCGACGCACGGTACGTAAAACAGGGAGAAAAAGTTCCGGTCAAATTGGATAATTTTGACGGGAACCTGACCGGAACCATTGCGGAAATCGGCGGAGGTTCTGACTTTATGACCCACACTGTTGCCGTATACATTCATCTTTCCACAACCAAAGGGCTTCGTGCAGGAATGTACGGGCAGGCGTTTTTCCCGGGAATCCGCAAAAAACGAATTCTCATTCCGGAGAGCTGGATTGCCCGCCGGGGCGAACTCTCCGTAGTGTTTCTCAAAGGCAAAAACGGACGGGCGGAAATGCGGATTATCCGTACCGGTAAAAAATATGGGGACAAAGTTGAGGTTACCTCCGGGCTGAATGGCGGTGAGCACGTGGCCACCACTTCAATTTCAAAGCTTTCGGACGGTATAAAACTGGAGGAAATCTGATGCGAGAGGAAAAACTCGGCCTGTCCGGGTCCATTGCCCATTATTTTATCAACTCCAAACTGACGCCGCTTCTCCTTGTGGCATCCCTGCTTCTGGGCGTTTTTGCTGTTCTGATTACGCCCAGGGAAGAAGAACCTCAAATTGTGGTTCCGATGATTGATGTTATGGTGCAGTATCCCGGGGCAGATCCCGCGCAGGTTGAATCGAAAGTTACGGAGCCGGTGGAACGTCTGATGTGGGACATCCCCGGCGTAGAATATGTATACAGTACATCCGGTTCAAATTTTTCCCTGGTTACAGTCCGGTTCTATGTTGGAGAAAACGCCGAAACCAGTCTTGTCAAAGTGATGGATAAACTTCAATCCAACTATGACGCCATTCCCAAAGGGGTCTCATTCCCCCTGATTCGGCAGAAATCCATTGACGATGTGCCTCAGGTTGCGGTAACCCTTTACAGTGACGACTACACCTCGTACGACTTGAGACGGATCGGTGTTGAGCTGGCAAATAAAATCAACCGGATTCACAATGTTTCCACAATAAAAGTCATCGGCGGTGAGCCGCGGACACTTCAGGTAATTCCGGATCCGGTGAAAATGAGAATGAAGAACATTTCCCCTCTTCAGATTGCCAATATGCTGATGAAGCGCCACTGGCAGCTTCCCGCCGGACAGTTTCAGAACAACAACCGTTCTTATGTTGTTCAGGCGGGACAGTTTATCCGTTCAATCACGGACCTGGAAAACGTTGTGGTTGGCGTATACATGCACAAACCCGTTTTTCTGAAAGATGTGGCAAAAATCAAAGACGGCCCCACCGACCCCACGAATTATGTCTTTTTCGGAGCCGGCCCCAGCGCATTGAAAGACGGAATCGACAACTATAAATCCTACCTCTCCCCTGCCGTAACAATTTCCATCGCAAAAAGAAAGGGGAGCAATTCGGTGGACATCGCGGCAGCGGTAAAACGAATGGTAAAAGAATCCAAGGGATACATTATTCCGGCCGATGTGCATACCGCCATTACCCGGGACTACGGAGAAACCGCCCAGGACAAATCCAACGAGCTGATTCTGCATATCCTCATCGCTACGGTTGCTGTAACGATTTTTATCGGCTTTACTCTGGGAATCAAAGAGGCGATTACCCTTTTTATTGCGGTTCCCGTAACATTGTCCCTGACATTATTTGCCAGTTATTTTTTCGGATATACATTGAACCGGGTATCTTTATTCGCTCTGATTTTTGCCATTGGAATTCTGGTGGATGATGCCATTGTTGTTGTAGAGAACATTCACCGCCACTTTGTTCTCCATCATGGAAAAGGGAAATTGCTCCAGATTGCGGCAAAAGCTGTGGATGAAGTTGGGAATCCAACCATTCTCGCCACTTTTACCGTTATTGCGGCCCTGATGCCTCTGGCATTTGTTTCCGGTATGATGGGGCCATATATGCGGCCGATTCCCGTCAATGCTTCTGCTGCAATGATTTTTTCCCTTTTTGTCGCATTTACCATCACCCCGTGGCTGGCATATCATTTAATGAAAAACGAACAGCATGAAAAGGAAGAACCGGAGGGCGGTGAAACCAGCGGCTGGATGTACAGAAAATACAAAAAATTCATGCAGGCTATGATTGACCGCCCGTCCAGAAGATGGGCTTTTCTGGCAACAGTCGTCATTCTTCTTTTCGGCTCCATCGCCCTGTTTGTTACCAAACATGCGATTGTAAAAATGCTCCCCTATGACAACAAATCGGAATTGCAGGTCATTATTGATATGCCGGAAGGAAGCACCCTGGAACAAACAAGCGCAACAGCAAGAGACATTGGTGCTTATCTCAGAACAGTCCCCGAAGTCAGTGATTTTCAGATTTATGCCGGAACATCCGCGCCATTTAACTTTAACGGCCTTGTCCGCCATTATTTTATGAGAAAAGGCCAGAATGTGGCGGATATCCAGGTGAATTTTGTTCCGAAACATCAGCGGACCCGCCAGAGCCATGAACTGGCGAAATTGATGCGGCCGCGGATTCATGAAATTGCGAAACAACATGATGCCAATGTGAAAATCACAGAAATTCCGCCCGGCCCGCCCGTTCTTTCCACCCTGCTGGCAGAAATTTACGGGCCCAGTTACAAACGTCAGATTGAAATTGCAAAACAGATTAAGCATATCTTCAACACCACCGAAGGGGTAACCGATGTAGACTGGTATGTCCAGGACGACCAGCAGAAAATCACATTCATTCCCGATGCCGTAAAAGCGGCTGCCAACGGTATTTCCGTGGAACAAATTGCCAAAACACTGGCTGTGGCCGAATACGGGATGCGGGTCGGGCAGGCTGACCTTCCCCGTGAAAAAGAAGATGTATGCATAAAATTAAGACTTTCCCGGGCGGATCGTTCGTCGGCACGGGACCTGAAAGATGTATACGTTCATGCGGCCAACGGTGCCATGGTACCCCTTTCCGAACTGGTCAAAGTAAAACGGACAATTGACCCGAAATGGATTTATCACAAAAATCTTCTCCCGGTTGTATATGTTACCGGAGAAGTCTCAGGACGGGAAGAAAGTCCGATTTATGCGATATTGAAAATGAAAAAGAAGATTGCAAAATTGAAATTACCGGAGGGATACTCATTGCATCAGCGGTTCACCAATGAGCCGTTTATTGACAAGAAATACCAGGTGAAATGGGACGGAGAATGGCAAATCACCTATGAAGTATTCCGGGACATGGGTATTGCCTTCGCAGCTGTGATGGTACTGATCTATTTTCTTGTTGTGGGCTGGTTCCGTTCCTTCCTGACACCTTTTGTAATCATGGCGCCGATTCCGCTCACATTGGTTGGAATTGTTCCGGGACATTGGATTACCCATACGTTTTTCACCGCGACATCCATGATCGGATTCATCGCATTATCGGGAATTATTGTGCGAAACTCCATTCTACTGGTTGACTTCACAGAACTCCGCCTGCTGGAAGGCGCATCACTGAAAGAAGCTGTGATTGAAGCCGGGATTATCCGGTTTCGGCCCATCGTATTGACGGCTGCCGCTTTGATTGTGGACGGCTTTGTCATTATTATGGATCCGATTTTCCAGGGCCTTGCGGTTTCATTAATTTTCGGTGTGATTCTTTCCACCATCCTGACATTGTTTGTAATTCCATTGCTATATTTCATGTTCCACAAACACCATGTAGAACAAATAATAGAAAACAGGAGGGATTCATAACATGACTGTAAATCAGGCACTCCGGGCAATCGCCGGAATTGTGGTAATTATTTCCGTTCTCCTCGGTTATTTTGTCAGTCCTTACTGGTATATTTTAAACGGATTTGTCGGCTTGAATCTCCTGCAGTCCGCCTTCACCAACTGGTGTCCGGCAATGGTACTTTTCAGAAAAATGGGATTGAAAGAATAATAATTTATCTGCCATCTCAGAAGAAAATAGGGGGACTTTCCGTCCCCCCATTTTGTCTGATTTTTTCCAATTTTTCTGTCAATGGCTTGAACTGAAAGCAGCCATTCCTGAAATATAATCCTGTCTTGGGTTCAGGTTACCCCATAACTCGAACCCCACCATTGTCTGATCCCCATGAACCCGAATTTGTGTTGTTCCTTCGGGAAGCCCTCCCGGGAAAATATCTGCCGCAACCGATACATATTTTCCATTGGGATTCAGCGGATTTTCAAGTGGCAGGCTCATGAGAATATCACCGCTGTCATTCAACGCATCAATTGTAACGGAACAGGGAGATTCTGCAGTATTTACAAAAGCAATGCCTGTCCAGTAAGCCGGGTCTGCCGTCACATGGGGAAATATCAGATCGGTTGACGGTACCGTACCGCCCTGAACGCCGGCAAGAAGCCGGTCTCCCTTCTGTTCCAGGGTTCCGAAAAGCTCAAATCCGACCAGTCGGCCATTTTCCGTTTCAGCTTTTATCCATGCGGTGCCGGCCGGGAATGTGGCTCCGTTGTTCTCCCATATGTTCTGTACAAGGTCTACCAGTTTACTTTTCCCCGCAAGTTCCAGTGTGAGGGATTCCAGCTGATTTCCTTCTGAATCGTATGGGGTCAAGGTCAGTTGACAGCTGTTATCAGAAACATTCTCCATCGCAATACCGGTCCACCAATAACCCTTTTCAACATCCACATGGGGAAAATAAAGCGTTTGGACAGTCTGATCCGAGAGAGAAAACCCCGATAACTGCTCAATGTTATCCCCTTTCTTTCTGAACGTTTCTACGCCGGCCAAAACCGGCATATCGGCTGTAAGGGTTCCCCACCCGGGAAAACCGGCCGGAAATTCTCCATCATAAATATCCGTAAGCCAGTTCAAATATATTTCGCCGTATTTTGTATTGAGGCCTTCAACGGAAATTGAATCTTCGCCCGGTGTTTGGTATGAAACCAGCGGAATTTGATCAGACACGTTCACAATACTTGTTTTTGTATCCCAATAATCTGATTCAGGCGCAATATGAGGAATGAAAAGGGAATTTGAAAGGTGATTTACTGCCGGAAGAAAAGAAGAGCGGTCAAGATTCCGGCTGACCATAGCGGAATAACCGAAAAGCTGTTTCTCGGAAGAAAGCAATACGTAACAGGGCGCCTGTAGTTTTGCCTTGAGCGGTGAAATCCACACCCGCCCCTCTGCCGGAACAACTCCCCCTGATTCACCGTAGATAAGTGCCCCGTTATCACCAACTATCTGAATCGTGTACGATACATCCACCGCCTCCGGATTCACAATTCCGATATGAGAAATCATGTCCTCATCTTCACGAACAAAGGGAAAATACAGGTGAAAAAGCTCATTTCCCGGCTGGGGATTTACAATATAGTTATTATCCAGAATTCCCCGTTTAGTAAAAAAATAGCGAAGAGTGTCCTGATACTGATTCCCGTAAAGAGAAATTCCGGCATTCAATAACCGGGCTGCCGATGTCGGATAATGGCAATCCGGTGTCATTGTCGGCAGTGCTTTCATCAAGATGCTATCCATCTGTTCACGCCCGATGTGGTTTCGGATCTGCCACAGGGTGGACGACCAGATTACACCATCCCAGTGAATATTTGCACTTCCCGTCAAGGGATAGGGTTCCTGCATATCTTCGGGATAGTGCCGGTCTGTTACAATCGGCCGAAGCCGGGGCGGATTGTCATCGGGGTTCGGGTCATAAGAAATGGAATCCCACTCCCCGATTGTATCCGGATAGCGGGTATCTCCGCTGAATGTGGCTGCGATGTAATCACTGGTGCCCTCATCCTGGGAACCGGCGTCCCATGTCTGCCCAAGGCCGGGAATGGCATTGTGCTGAATTGCATGCCCGAATTCGTGGAGGACAATCTCCACATCTTCCGCGTCGTCCACACCGCCGTCTCCGAAATGCAGGCCCCTGTCCGTTTCCATGTAATACGAATTGTCATCCGTCATATAATGCACGTTTACCGGCACACTGTAATTTACCCGTTCCGGAAAGCCCAGGGTGCCGGAAATGTAACGGCTGAGTTCTGTAATCCAATAGTAAGCGTTGACTTCCTCAAAACGGAAATCATTCCGGGTATAATTAAATTCACCGGTATCCGACTGTGCCATTCCGGGAGTATAGCCGGGAACAGCTCTGGAATCCATACCCGGTGCCGTCAGGTCAACATACTGATTCTTTAATTTTCCGGATGCGTCATCCAGCAGATGCAACGTTACCTGCATCCTCGCCTGATCCAGCACCTCGGAATCCGCGTCATTGTTATCCGGTATGGAAATATCTCCGGTTGTGGAAATCGGATTGGGATGAAAAACCATACCGGTTCCGTCATGACTCTCATGAATCATATTCCGCTTAAAAATCAATTTTCCGGTTTCAGCATTGAAAAATGCTTCCCAACACCTGTTTCTACCGGTCAAGACCATTCGATATGCCGGTTTTTCTCTGAAATACCCCAGGTCCGGGCCCTCCTTTACAGTGTAGACATCCGAAATTTCTGCCAGAGCGATATTCGGCAGTTTAAGGGGGGACAGCACCGGGGATTTGTTTCCCGTTCCTGTTTTGATTCTTTCCACACTATCCCTGAACATTTCCACAGCATTGTTTTTTATCACAAAGTACGCCCGCCCGTAAAACACCGGCAGGCCTTCATGAAACTGCTGCAGCCAGATAATTGTTTCATCCCCGTTTTCCGCATAATGGCAAAGAGAAAAAGAATCGGACGGAATCTTTAAGTCTTTTCCGTAATCAGTGAGAAATGCCTTCGCAACATCTACGGGTTTTCCTTTGTACTGCCTGGAACGGCGGAAAATAATATCTGTGGGACAACCGCTTTTATCCCGCATCAGAAAACGAATATCGTTTTCTTTTTTGACCCGCAAAAGGGAAGACATATCCCCTGCATTCAGCGGGACAACCGACATTATTCCCAAAACGAGAATAAGAATTATCCGAATCAAAAAGGAATTAAATCTATTCATTTTCCTATCTTATCCTGAACCTGTCCACCTGCCAGGATTCGCCATAAAGGGAGTTAATCTCAAAAATAAACCGGACCGTTTTACCCGCGTATGCTGAAATATCCGCACTCTCCTTTTTCCAGCGGGTAAAGGAGTTATCCAGCGCCGGCTCGTTTGAAAGAGTCAGGCTCTGAATATAATCTTTTGTAAAGGTAATGAGAGGAGTTGCATTGTCCAAACTCCACCCTTCCCCGATTACCGTATCCTCCGTCAGGTAAAACGCATCCGAATCTTCGGCATACTCCGGCCATCCGAATTGCGAATAGAAGGAGGCTTCCGTAACATTATCGGGAAGTGTAATCGGGGGAGAAACAAGAATCTGGTGATTTCTTACGTTTTTATCCCCGAAATAACCGACAATATAATCATAGCCCGAGGGGACGGACTGCTTGTACATACTGAGAAAAGTTCCGTCCGGTCCGTAACTTGTCAGAGAGGCCAAATCCCACCCCAGGCCGGTATCCTGGTTATCTGATAACGGCCATAACTGCCATACATTGTTCTGACCGGTATAGTCGTCTTTTTCAAAACCCTCCCGGAAAACAACCGGCGGCAGAGGCGTTGCCAGCATGCCGGAAATATAATCCTGCTCCGGAGTTAAATTTCCCCAGAGCTCGAATCCCACAATCGGCTGAGTGCTTTCCAGCACCACCATCGTTGTCCCGGCAGGTGGCCCGTCATCGCTATCGTTTGTAAAAAATGCTTTCACCGTATTCACAATTTTCTGGTTCGGTGCGAGGCTATCGGAAATTGTAATTGTTTTTAACAATTTACCGGTATTATCATACGCGCTGGCGGTAACGGAAGCCGTTTCTGTCCCGATATTTACCGCCGCGACGCCGGTCCAGAAATCGTCACTGGAATCCACATGCGGATACAGAAGTTTCAACTCGCCGCCCGAAGGGGCATTGATGCCGGCAAGAAGGCGATAACCGGCGTCATCCAGTGTTCCGAACAATTCATAACCGATAAGGCGCCCTTCAACTGTAGAAACCGCAATCCAGGCCGTATCTGCCGGAAAATCAAGCCCCTGATCCGTCCAGAAACTCTGAACAACTTTCACCAGCTTCTGGGATGCGGTCATATCATAACTGACAGGCGTCAATGCCGCTCCCCCTGCATCATAAGGCTGGAACGTGACGGTCGCAGGCCCTGTTGACACATTCTCAATGGCAATTCCGGTCCACCAGTATTTTCCGTTCACATCAATGTGGGGGAAATAGAGTGTTGATGAAGTCTCGGAAGATAAATCCAAACCACATTCCTGATGAATCGGATTGCCGTCCGGCCCGTTACCCTTTCTGGCAAAAAGCTCCATCCCCGCAAGAACGTTATCTGACTTATCGGCCGCCACATTGTTCCAGATTTTCCCCCAGAATGGCATCCCGGCGGGAAAACCGCCCGGAAAAACATCAGTCGCCCACTCACACCAATATTGAGTCAGCGGTTTGATCGGCCCACTGAGTGCCTTTGTGCCTGAAATATAGTTGAGAAAAACGTTGCTGGCTTCACTGTCTACCCGGTTTCCATTCATTATTGCGGTGTAGGTGTCCCAGTAATTCACCTCAGGGGCAATGTGTGGAAGGTATAGCTGTTTTTCAAGGGTATCGCTCGCCCGGACGAACATGGAGCGGGTCCCATCCCGGCCCAGAAGATTCAAATAACCGGCAAGGTTTCCGTCGGATACCACCTCTCCCCAGAGAACACCGTCAAGCTGCTCCGTGGAGACCGGAGCATAGTAGCGAGCCATTGGGTCTAATGTCCCGGTGACAGAATCCACGACCTCCGTTCCGCTCTGATCCATGATATGAATGGTGAAATTCACCGCAGCCGTATCAATATTTACCAGGCCGATATAAGAAACATAATCCGAACCGTTCTTTAACAGAGAAAAGTACAAATGCTTTTCTCCCGCATCTTTTTTCGAATGCCTGTCCGTCGGCCGGAGCATCCGGACAATTCGAGACCTGCGGTTCAGCGAAAATGCGGATATTGAGAGAATGGACAATAAACAAAGGAGAACACCAAGTCTCATTTTAATGCGAAATTTCATGTAATCCCTCCACTCGGACATTTTCTAATTTCTATTGCAAAGAACGTGCCTGAAAAATGGTGCAATAATATTCAAATTATACCGAAAAGATAATCTGTTAACACTGTTTTTTTAATCGGAACGGGATTTAATTTCCCTCGTTTTGAATTTCGTATGTAATTTCAATTTTTGCCGTTTCTTTCAGCATAGCAGACGCGGAACAGAACTTGTTTTCCGACAATTCAATTGCCTGTTGTACCGCCTTTTCCGGAATATCCTGTCCGGAAATTCTGAAATGAACCCGGATTTTCGTGTACACCTTCGGATGGCTATCGGCCCGGTCGGCGTCCAGCTCCACTTCAAGCCCGGTCAAATTCAGGCGTTTTTTCTCAAGGATTGAAACCACGTCATATGCAGTACATCCGCCCAACCCCAGCAACAGGAGTTCCATCGGCCTGGGCCCCGCGTCCTGGCCGCCGAACTTCACAGGGCCATCCATTATTATCGAATGCCCGCTCTCGGACATTCCCTGAAACAATCGCATACCTTTCCATTTAACCGTCGTTTTCATTGAAATTTATCTCCTCTTGTTTTTGATTCATTGTTTACGTCTGGGAGTTTCTCAACATAAATAGACTGGGAAGGAAATGCCACCCCAACGCCTTCTGTTTCCAGAAGTTTGAGAATATCCAGGTACAAACCTTCCTGAATCTCCAGATAATCCTTCCACACACTGGTCGTGGTAAAACAGTAGACAAAGATCTCCAGGGCGCTGTCCCCCAGCCTGTTCAGGTTTACAAGGTAAAAATCATTGTGAATCTTACTGTTCTCCGCAATAAGCCGGCGGATTAATGTCAGAACGTGTTCAAGTTTATCAACCGGCGTCCGGTATTCAACCCCGAGAGAAAAGCGAATCCGCCGCCGGTCCCGAACGGAAAAATTTTCAACCGACTGATTGGCAATGGCAAAATTCGGAACCGAAACCAATGATTTCTCAAAAGTGCGAATCTTGGTGCTGCGAAAACCGATATCTTCCACAACCCCTTCCACACCGCCGGTTTTGATCCAGTCCCCCACCTTGAAGGGAGAATCCACCATAATGATTATGGACCCGAAAAAATTGGAAACCGTATCCTTTGCCGCCAGTGCGACAGTCAGGCCGCCAAGCCCCAATGAAGCGATCAGGCCGGAAACCGAATACCCAAGATTCTGGATTAAAAAGAGAACAGCCAGAACTGCTGTTAATACCTTCAATGATTTTCGGATGACAATGGCAAGTTGTTCATCCACCGGTGAATTGCGTCTGTCAGACCACTCTGTCATAAACACAAAAAATGCTTCAATCAAAACAAACAGCAAACGCACCAGGAAATATACGACCCCAACAAGATAAGTGTTTTTTAATACTTTAAAAAATACGGGGGAAACAATTTCCCTGTGAAACAGTGAAAGTGCGAGATAAACAGCGGTAAGAAGAATCAGCCCCCCCACCGGAGCGGGGAGCTTTTCCATGAGAAAATCATCCGATTTGGTTTTTGTGGCAGACGCCACACGAGCAAATAAGGAAAAGACACGGGATAATACAATCCTTTTTATAAGAAAAGCGAACAAGATTATCAGGAAGGACAATAAAGCCTTCCTGATAATCGTATTTCCGATCAAATCCTGAAAGCTCTGTTCATTCAGCATAGAGCCTGTCAATTACATCCTTGTGTCTTTCATTGACAATCCGGCGTTTAACTTTCAGGGTCGGTGTCAATTCACCGGTCTCAAGGGTCATTTCTTCTTCAAGCAGCGTAAATTTCTTCACCTGCTCGTAGCGGGCAAGATCTTTATTCACATTCTCGATTTTCCGGTTATAGAGGTCCAGAACCTTATCGTTTTTCAAAAGTTCCGAGATGGATGAATATGTAATCCCGTTCCGGGCGGCCCATTTTTCAAGAGCCTCGAAGTCCGGGACAATCAAAGCGGAAATAAATTTTCTCTTGTCACCGATCAATACTGCCTGAGAAACATATTTAATTGCCTTTAAGCTGTTTTCAATGGGCGCGGGAGCGACATTCTTTCCCCCGGAAGTGACAATCAGTTCCTTTTTCCGGTCTGTGATAACGAGATAATTGTCCTGATCCAGATGCCCGATATCGCCGGTATGAAACCAGCCGTCCGGCTCCAGCACCTCTTTTGTGTCCGCTTCGCGGTTGTAATAGCCTCTCATCACATTGGGCCCCTTGCAGAGAATTTCACCGTCTTCCGCAATTTTGACCTCTACCCCGGGAATGGCGGGGCCGACAGTACCCGGCTTAATCAACTTCAGCACATTTACCGTGATAACAGGCGATGTTTCCGTCAGCCCGTATCCCTCCAGGATTTTCAGGTCAGCGGCGAGAAAAAACTCGGCAATTTCCCTTCCCAGGGGTGCGCCGCCGGAAATAAAAAATTTGAGTCTTCCTCCGGTTTTTTCCTGAAGTTTGCTGAACACAAGTTTGTGCGCGATTTTGTACTTGAAACCAAGGGCGCCGGAAGGCCGTCCGTTCCGCGCAAGGACCGGAGAAGCGGCCTGGCCCACGGAAACCGCCCAGAAAAAGATTTTCTTTTTCAAACCGCTGCCGGACAATGCCATATCCATAATTCTCGCGTACATTTTTTCATACAGACGGGGAACGGAAACCATCAGTGTCGGTTTTACTTCCACCATGTTCTGGGGAACCGTTTCAATGCTTTCGGCGTAGGCGATGCAGCCACCCAGCAGAAGTATCAGATAATACCCCGCCATTCGTTCCAGCACATGGCTCAGGGGCAGAAAAGAAAGGGCAATATCGTTTGCGTCATAGTAATCTTCTCCGAGAACAGCTGTTCCGGCGGCAATACAGTTTGAAGCGAGATTTCCGTGGGTAAGCATTACCCCTTTCGGGTTCCCGGTTGTTCCGGATGTATAAATCAACGTCAACAGGTCGTCCGCCTTCCGGCTTTCAGCCCGCTTGCGGTATTCATCCGCTCCGTTCTTTTCACGGTATTCAGCACCCTTTTCCATTAATTCATCCAGGGTCATCGAATCTTTTTCGTCTGTTTTCGTATTATCCATTACAATGATATATTTCAGTTTTTTACAGTTCTTCCGTATTTTTTTGACCTTTTCATACTGGGTAAGATTTTCCACAAACAGCATCGTCGCTTCCGAATCTTTCAGAATATACTCCACCTGATCCGGCAGCAATGTCGGGTAAATCGTCACGTCTGCCGCTCCGGCAGTGATTGTGCCAAGATCTGCGGCAGCCCATTCCCAGCGGTTGTGAGATAAAATTCCGACCTTTCCGTCAAATTCAAGCCCCAGTGAAATCAGCCCGTTACCAATTTTTTCCACCCTTTCCTTCATTTCCAGAGCAGAAATTGACTTGTAACTTCCCCCCTCTTTGTACATAAAAAGGGCACCATTCTGTTTTTTTTCCACAGCCTGAAAAAACAACTCACAAATTGTCTGGGGCTTCATTCGCTCCTCCCGTTTAATTATATTGATTCAATTCTACTAACAGTTTCAGCATTCCGCAAGTCCGAACACAAATGCACGGGTCAAAGATTTCGCCGCTTTTTCCAGCTGATAATCTTTTTTTGAAAGGAGCCAGGAGGTAACCATCTCATCTATCATGCCAAAAAACAATTTTGTGCCGAATTTCGGATCCAGTTTCCGGAAAACTTTTTTCTGCTGGCCCGACTCAATCGTTTCCCGGATGATGCGGAAATAATCTCTCAACTTGGAGCGGGTAAATTTCTCCATAAAAACAATATTGTGACGGAATTCAATCTGGAACACCGTTGCCAGATCCCGATTCGCCCCGAGATACTGGAGGTGGAGAAACGCAATGGCTTCCAGGCGTTCTATCGGATCGCTAATGTTCTTCAGCCGTTCTTCCGACACTGCCACAAACTTGTCCAGTGCCTCGTCGAAAATCGCGGAAAGAATCTCATCTTTACTTTTAAAATAAATGTAAATGGTTCCGTCCGCGACACCTGCCTCTTTCGCAATCTCGGAAACCCGTGAGTTAAAATACCCGTTTTTGGCAAAAGTCCGAATTGCCGCCTGAATAATCTGGTTTTTCTTTTCTTCCTTTTTCAATTTCATTTTAACCTTCCGTTCAAAAATGAATGAGCTCTCATTCACATTTAACCACAGAAATGGTAATTCGTCAAAAGCATCCGGAAATTTTCCAAAACAGTATGCAATACGGCAATGAATCGGTTGAAATCGTTCCCCTGTACCTGTACCATCTGTTTGTCCGGGAAATCCGGTAAAATTGTATGATCCGGGGGGAAATCATGAATACATCTCCTGTTATTTCCATTGTAATGGGCAGCGATTCGGATTTTGAAGTAATGCGTGAAGCTGCCGGGGTTTTTAAAGAATTTAATGTTCCTTTTGAAATGCTGGTATCTTCCGCTCACCGGACAACGGAACGCACGCTGGAATTTGCCCGCAACGCGGAGAAACGCGGCATCAGGGCGATTATTGCCGGTGCCGGCGCCGCAGCCCATCTCGCCGGGGTAATTGCAGCCGAAACCATTCTCCCGGTAATTGGCGTCCCCATTGACGCGACATCTCTTTCTGGAATGGATGCCCTTTTGTCCACTGTGCAGATGCCGGGGGGAATACCCGTGGCAACAATGGCAATCGGAAAATCCGGTGCGAAAAACGCGGCTCTTTTTGCCCTTGAACTGCTCGCAGCGGGAGATACCGGCATCAGAGAAAAATTGAAAAAGTACCGCAGCCGATTCAAAACTTCGGTGGAAGAAAAATCCAAACGGCTGCAAAAACAACTTGAAACTTTTTTGAATGAATAAACTTTTCTATATTGAAACCTACGGCTGCAAACTGAACCAGCTGGATTCCGAACGGATTCGGGACGGGTTTCATGCTGCGGGCTATGCAGAAACCGACACTCCGGAACTGGCGGAGATTATTGTTATCAACTCCTGCGCGGTAACCGGAAATGCGGAAAAAGAATCGCGTTACAGGCTCCGCCGTATCCACCGGGCCAATCCGGATGCCAGAAAATATTTCATCGGGTGTTTTACGGAAAAACAGGAAATTCCGGACACTGTTTTTTTGAGAGGTTCGGACAAATTCGGGATTTCTGAACTTGCGGCAAACATCCCCCCTTTCCCCGAAATTCAGGAAAAACATGTCCGCCCCCTGATCCACATTCAAACCGGCTGCGACCTCCATTGCTCATACTGCATTGTCCCGTATTTCCGGGGTCCCAGCCGAAGCATTCCAAAAGAACGGATTCTGGAACAGGTCAATGCCGCCGTTGCCGCAGGGCGCAGAGAGGGGGTATTCACCGGAATTCACCTTGGAACCTGGGGGAAAGACCAGCGTCCAAAGCAAAACTTGATAGATTTACTTCAATTTATTGAAAAACATATAAAAAACAGTATCAAAATTCGAATCTCATCATTGGATTCCAATGAAATCCCGGATTCCCTGATTGATTATCTGAAAAGTTCAGAAATGGTCCAGCCCCACTTTCACATTCCCCTCCAATCCGGCAGCGGTGCCGTTTTGAAACGGATGAAGCGCCGATACACACCCGGACAATACCGGACCGTGCTGGAAAAACTGAAACACGCCCTGCCCCATGCCTGTATCGGAGCTGACATAATTGCCGGTTTTCCCGGCGAAACAGAAAAAGAATTTGAAGAATGCCGCAGTTTTATCCTGAATTGCCCCCTTGATTATCTCCATGTTTTTCCCTTCTCCCCCCGAAGCCGGACAGCCGCCGCGTCTATGCCGGAACAGATAACGGAAGCTGTAAAAAAAGAACGGGTAAAAGAGTTGAAAAAACTGTCCGATATAAGAAAAATGCGGTTTGCCCGGCACTTTTCAGACACAATCCGCCAGGGAATTCTCATCTACCCCGACCGGGTGCTGACAGACAACTACATTTCTGTTCATCTCAATGAAAATTCCCATAAAATGCCCGGAAGTGAAGTAAACGTAAAATTAAGCCTGCCGACGCCTTCCGGTACTGTTCACGGCATATTGTCCGAAGAGTCCTGATTTTTTAATTCACTTTCATCTTTTTCCGTTTGAGAATCCGGTGCATTGAGCCCTCTGCTGATGGTGCTTGCAGGTTCCAGTACGGGAATTTCAGCCCCGGTGGTGGAGCCCAGCTCTTTAAAACGCCGTGCTGTGACCAGAACGCGGCCTTCCAGTGATCCGACAGCCTTATTATAGTTTTCCACGGTTTTATCCAGTGATTTCTTCATGGAAACAAAATGTGTGGCAAGGGTTCGAATCCGGTCATAAAGCTCCTTGCCCAGCTGACTGATTTTTTGAGCATTTTCTTCCAGGCGCACCTGCCTCCACCCGTAATAAGCCGATTTCAGCAGAGCAATCAGCGTCGTCGGCGTTGCCAGCAGCACCTTTCTTTCAATGGCATACTCAAAAATTGCCGCGTCCTGTTCCAGTGCCGCGCTGAAAAAATTTTCCCCCGGAAGAAACAGCACAACAAATTCCGGTGTGTTCTCAAATTGATTCCAGTACCGCTTTGCCGACAGTTTATTGATATGCTCCCGAACCTGGGCCGCATGTCTTGCCATATGCTTATTCTTTTCGTCCCGGTCTTTCGCTTCAACAGCTTCCAGATACGCATCCAGCGGCGCCTTTGAATCCACCACCATCTGCTTGTTTCCGGGGAGATTCACCACCATATCCGGCCTTAACAGCCCGTCATCCCCGGCAACGGAACTCTGTTCCACAAAATCACAGTGAGTTTCCATCCCCGCGAATTCCACAACATTTTTAAGCTGAACTTCACCCCAGCGCCCCCGAACCTGCGGTTTCCTCAGTGCGGTGACCAGATTTGCCGTCTCCCCCCGGAGCCGCTCCTGGCTTTCTCTTAAAGAAACCAGAAAGGCTTCCATTGAGCTGTAATCACTAACCCGTTTTTTTTCAAGCTCTGAAATCTGCTGATTTACCTGTTTCAGCGAATCGGCAAGGGGTTCCACCAGGGTTTGAATTTCTTTCTGCTTCAACGCGAGGTCACCGCTGGCCTCTTTCTGCACACTTTCAAGCACGGACTTGGCAAGACGGAGAAAACTCTCGTTATTGGATTCCAGCGCCTTGGAAGAAAGGGCCTGAAAAGAATCGGAAAGTTTCTTCTCGGCTTCTTCCAGCAGTTTCAATTTCTCCGCGGCAGTTTTCCGCTCATTTTCAAGTTCGGTCTCAAGGCGGGAAAGCGCTTCCCGGCGGCGGGCGCTGGCTTCGGAAAACGCATCCAGCTTTTCCTTTAACCCGGCGATTTCCTCCTCCAGTTTCGGCACTTCGCCCGCTTTCGTTTCCGCGGCAATCCGGCGGTTGGACTCCTCCCGCAACTGTTCGTGAAGACGAAGCAACTCACTGTCCAGCCTGCGGATCCGGGGCAGAAAAACCACAAGAACAGCCAGCCCGCCGATAAACAGCGCCCCGGCAGCAATTAAAACCGTTTGCAAAGGGATGCCCATTTGAATTCCGGCCTATTCCTCACCCGGCTCCAGCTCTTCCTGTTCCATCACCTGAAAAAACACATCTGTTGTAACCATGGATGACATCATCATCCCCGCCATGGCTGCCCAGCGATCGCTCTCATAGAGATGAACAAAACGTTTCATCCCTTCCACCAGCTCCTTGTCCGAAAACTCAAACAATTCTTCAACATTGTGTTCCTTAAAAATATTTTCAAGTACACGGATTACTTCATTGACAACAACCTGTTCCAATTCATTTTCATGCGCTTCGTCATGATTATGCGGCTCGTTTGGCATATTGACTCCTTTTTTCCCATCAAAACGGGGATTTTGTTCCATTATACATGAAATGGATAAAAAATCGTCACCGGAACGGGGAAGAAACAGAGAATTCCGGTGATTTAATGTTTTATCCCGAAAACCGGCGGGTCAATGTTAAACACAATTCCCGCTTCCGGAAACCGTTCATTGAGGCTGTGCCGGATTTCTTCAAGTTCAGCAAGGCGCTCCGGAATTTTTTCAGAATTAACATCCATAACGATATTAAAATGGTCATCCGAGCCCACAATCCGGATATCGTGGGCAGTTTCCATAACCGGATAACTGCCTTTCAACTTTTCAATCGCCTGCGAAACATCATTGTATCTCGGATGGGTCCGGTTCACCGGGTCAATGTGAACAATCGCCCAGCCGGGACAGCACTTCTGAACATCCCGTTCAATGGCATCGGAAATATCGTGGGCGTGGCATAAATTCATCGTATGCTCCACCTCAATATGAAGGGAAATGTTATAAATGGAACGGAAATCATGGACAACAACATCATGAACCCCGATAACACCCTCGTGGCTCAACGCGATTTTTTTTACCTTATCCACCAGTTCCGGTTCCGGGTTCCGGCCCAGAAGCGGGCTGGCAGACTCCCGGATCAGCCCGATTGCCGTCGCCATAATAAAAATAGAAACCAGCAATCCGCCGATTCCGTCCGCCCGTGGCCACCCCGCATGGACAAAACCCAGGGAAATCAGCACAAGAACAGTGGAAATGGCATCGCTCCGGTGATGATGGCCATCCGCAATCAGCACACTTGAATCAATGGTCTTCCCGAGAAAAAAAGAAAACCGCGCCAACCCCTCCTTCACCAGAAGCGTGGCAGCCACCACAACAATCCCCAGTGTATTTAACTGCGAAATTTCCGGATTCAGGATTTTTGAAATGGAATCCTTCAAAAATTCCAGCCCCACCACAAAAAGAAGCGTTGCCACAATAACAGAGGCAATCAACTCCATTCGCCCGTGGCCGAAAGGGTGATCCTCATCAGGCGGCCGGGCGGAAATCTTAAATCCGACAATTACCACAACAGAAGAAAGAACATCCGACAGCGAATGAACCCCGTCGGCAATCAGGCTGATACTGTGGAACATAATCCCATAAAAAAACTTTACGGCAGCAATCAGCACATTAAAAACAATACTGACAACACCTTCGAGGAAACCGACCTTCTCCCTGTCCTTCTTCCCGGTTTCCCGCACCCAATTTTCAAACTTCGACACCAAACCGGGACCTGCCATCTTTCCCCCCTTCACATACATCTTCATTCAAAGAATAGCATTCCCGGGTACCGCTGTCCATTTCCGGCCCATTGTTTTTCCGCACTCCGGCCCGAAATCACGCCCTGCCTGCCCCGTGCCGCTATTCCGCCGTACCGCTCTCCTTTACCCCGGTCACACTCACATTGGCAGGGTCAAAAGCATGACAGGGGGTCACAGCGTGAATCATCCCGCAGTTGGGACAGGCGAACTCAAACGTCGTCATCTCAAACCTCGCGCCGCAGCTGCCGCATTCAATTTCCAGCGGCATCGGCATCGGCTGGAAACTGAATCCCATTGCCCTCACCTTATTCAAAACCTGTACACCGTCATCAAAACTGGCACTGCATCCGTCGTGCATTTTTCCTCCTAATTTATCTCTTCAATCCGGCCGCCGTTCCGAAGGCGGTTCCGAAGTTCCAGTAACTTCCGGTCCATTTCTTCCAGCACCGTCAAATTTTCCCGTTCCGCTTCACTGGTATCCAGAATATCCCGGATTCCCCCGTTTCGAATCACCACCCTGCGGTCCGCCATCAACGCCAGAATCGGATCGTGAGTCGCCATCAGAACAATCTTTTCTTCCCGGATCAGAAGCTCCAGCGCCTTCTTCCGGTCAATTCCGGCATTTTCAATCTCGTCAATCAAAACAATAGGCGAACGACTCAAAAACGCCGTATCCGCAATCATCAGCGCCCGGGACTGGCCCCCGGAAAGGGACGTAATGGGTGCGTCCGGCTCAAAACACTCCCCGGCAAGCTTATTTGCCTCTTTTAAAATCAGATTAACCGTCTCATCCGGATTCTGGATAAACCGGCTTTCCGCGTGCATCGTAATAAACTCCCTCGCGGAGAGATCCATCACAAAATTCATATTCTGCGACAACTGCGCCACCAGTTTATGCTCCGGCGAAAACCGCCAGCTCTTATCCGGGGCCTCGCCGTTAATCAGAATCTTCCGGCCGGTGGGAGTATCATTGTCCGCCATCCACTCAATATCCGCCAAAAGCCGGCTCTTCCCTGAGCCCGTGGGCCCCACAATACTCACCACATCACCGGGCTTCAAGGTTAATTGAACATTTTCCGGCTTTCCTGCCTTGTCACAGCCGCCGAAAACCGTCAGAGACCGGACCCGGATTCCGTCATCCCCGGCCAGCGCCGCCATCCCTTCCATGAAAGAAACAAAATCCTCCGACAACTGCTTCCGGCCAACGCCGAGGTCTTCCAGCACATCCTCCGGCAAATCCAGAATCAACCTCTCCACCGTACGGGAATCCGGCGCCTCCGGCAAAATCCCCTGCGCCTCAAAAAAATCCCGGACAAAAGGCTGCTCCTTCAATAAAACCGAAAGCGGCACCTGCAAAAACTCCGCCCCCCTCATTTCGCACCCCCGGTATCATCCGCAATATCCATCCGCCGGACATTGCCCATCTGATAACTTTCCCCGATACGGGTCTCACCGAGACAATAAGAACAAAGGGCGGCAGGCATTGAAAACCGGAGCCGAAGCCCCTTCAACGTATCAATATCGTGGGCATCCTGAAACAAAGTCGCCAGTTCCGCCGCCCCCTGGCCGGTAATTCCGTTGATATTCATAATCGCCGCACGGGGATTCACCTGCCGGACTCTGGCAGCAAAAACCTCCCGTTCCGCCTGGGAAACAATATCTCCCTTGGTAATCACCACAATATCCGCCGATTTCAGCATCGGCCCGACTTTCTTCGGGGTATTCACCCCGCTCAAATTATCAATCACACAGACCGCCGTAATATCCTTGATATGAGGGGAACAGCGGTTGCAGAGCCCGGCACTCTCGGAAATCAGCATATCCAGCCCCTGCTTCTCCCCCCACTGATAACACGCCTCAATATTGCTCACAAAATAATGATCCGGGCAAAGGGCGCCGGAAAGCCCCTTTTGAACCGGAATTCCCTTTGCTTCATACAACTTATCGTCATCTGTGGAAAGACAGTCAAACTTGGCAACCCCCACCGCTGTGCCGTTTGCCACCAACGCGTCAATCACCTTCAAAATCACCGCAGTCTTCCCCGAAGAAGGGGGCCCGGAAACCGTCACCACCTTCATGGCGCCACCCCGGCCGACGCCTCTTGAAACAAACGGGTAGCATGTTCAATCACAGCCGCCACATCGTGGCTTTCCAGCCAGTCCCAGCCAATCCAGTTAAACGGCGCAGATTCAGGCAGCGGATTCACCACATCCGGATTCGTAGAAGGAAACAGGCCCCGGTGGGACAGAATCTCCCCTGCCTCCCTGCCCTTCAAAAAAGCCAGCAGCGGTTTCAGCACCTCCGCGCTCTCCTTCTTTGCCAGCATAAAAATCGGACTGACAATCGCCCCGTCCTTCGGCCATACTGCCTCCATCGTCTTCGTCCGCTCCGCCATCCGGGTGAAAAAATACGGCATAATCGTAACCACCGGCTTCTGCGGCTTCCGGTTCGTGCCGGACTTCACCATCTCCGCCGGATGCATGGCAGACAGCATCGAACGCCCCATCGCCTCCACCCCGGAATCGCCGAACCGGTCATACACCGACACCAGAAGCGCGTTAAACAAATCAAAATCCCCCACCGGCAGCGAAACCCGCTTCTCAAACCGGGGTTCCAGAATATCCTCCCAGCTCTCCGGCATCGGCAAATCATTCAGCTCATTGAGATTCACCATCATCACCGCCGGCACCACCCCGATCATCCCGTAACAGCCGCCGGGGTCCGCCAGCCCGATACCGTCAAACGCCGGATTCATCTTCATCGGCAGCGGGTCATGAAAAACCCCCGCGTCCCGGAACCGCCCGAACCCGTCCTTATCAAAAAACGTCTCAAACCCTGCGGAAATAAACACATCCGGCAAATCCGAAGCCGTCTTTGCCTTCTCAATCATCTCCGCCATCCAACCGGCACCGGAAGACGCCGCCTCCAGCTCATAACTCACCCGCTTACCGGTATCCGCCTGAAACCTCTGCACCTCCCTGTCAAACGCCTCCAGAAGCGGCAGCCGCACCGGACAGGGAAGCGCTCCGGAAAAATGAAACTCCCCCTTCCCGGCTTCCGCCTCCCGGAGAGTAATATCCACCTTCCCCATATCATCCTCAATCCGTTCTTCCAGCAGCCGGAGAAACGTATCCCGGTCAATCCCCTTCTTATCCAGTGCCGTTCCCAGCTTCAAAAACCGCCCGGCACTCTCCAGCACCTTCCGGTCCGCAAGCTGCGGAAACCCGTTTGCAACAAACAAATCAAGAGTTTCCGGGTACTTCTCAACAATGGAAAGAATACTGTCATCTATCTGAATCAGTGCCATAGACACCTCCCGTACAAATCTACAATCCAAATATAACCATTTTTGTAAGGAATAAATTGACCGGGGTCAAAAAAGAAGAAAGAAAGGCAGGGGTTGAAACGCTCAAGTCAGTGCGGCTGGGGCTTTTACCCAAGTCAACCAAAGGGGATAATGATGGCAAGTAGCTTTACGGCACTTTGGGACTTAATCCTGTTTTGTGTTTTTTATAAATACCTATCACACAAATAATCAATATATTTTTCATTTCCTTTATAAAATTCATTCTTCATCTTTACAATAAGTTCTTGATAACTTATTGAACGAAATTTAATACTATCAAGTCTGGCAATTTCTGTGAATTTTTCAATTTCTTCTTTGTGATGACAACCTTCTATACCTGTAACGTCATACCATAAATACAAAAGTCTAAATCCATTTTTCCCATACTGCTTTTTTAGTCCTAAAATGTGCTTTATCAATTGAGCCGGATGTAAATAAAGAAAGGATTTATCAACCGGGCTAATTGTTTTAGCGAAATTAAATAAATTAGGAATATCCTTCCACTGTTCGGAAATTTCAGTTAAATATTTTTGGTTTAATCCGGGATGGTTACGAGAAGAATATGGTTCTGAAAATTTGCACTCAATTGCAAAGACTTTAATTCTATTATTTTCATTATTGAAAATCACAGCATCAATATTTGGGGCAAATCTAAATTGATTGCTAATACTAAATTTTTGTTCAAAACGAATTTTATGTACTGATTTATTATCTTTTCTGCAAAGCCCAAGAGCATAAGCAATATCTGAAACTTTTCTTTTTCTCCAATATTGAAGGACATTTACCCCAATTGCAGAAGAAGAATGAACTGCACACATTTTCGCAGAACGAGTAGCATTTCCTTTCAGTTCTCCACCGTCACCTTTTTCTACCTCAATTTTAGTTTCCGATAACAATGGCTCAAATAGGTTTTCTTCTAATGTTTTAGTATATGCTCGTTTTCCTCTTTTAATTTTACTGCCAACAAGACTTATTTTGTTTCTATTTGCCCAACAAATCTGTTTTGTCAATATGTAATCAAATCCATTCATATCATCATCCTTACTTGCATAAACGCTAACGGTCTGGCTATGGTGCACTGCATTTAAATGACCTTACCCCATTTTCTGTACCAGTTACTATGAGAGTACCACAGTTGATAACTCCAAAGCGGTTTCTTCATGTCGAGGGCTCGGAGCCG
>JAADGL010000039.1 GCA_013152385.1 Acidobacteriota bacterium | reverse complement strand
GCCCGCCGTTTGTGTCGCAGATAGAGTTTGCAGGTGGTTTTGTTCCAACTTTTCTCTTTCTGGCTTCCGGTTCTGAGCAGAGTTTCGTATCCATCCACGATGGGAATCAGCCTGCATTTGCCGATTTCGAAGGGCTGAATTCAGCTGTGCGAAAAATTCTTGACACTACCGTTTTTCTCCATGTTTTGAGATGTGACGGATTGGACCGGATGTGGATATTCCGGGCCCCAGCCCGGGGATTGAACCCCTGATCAAAGGAGGGGCAGTGCGTCACTACGCTTATTGGATTGTTTTGAAGGATTGTTTTCTTGCCCAGCCGTTCATGCCGTCCGGAAGGGCGATGTGAATGTATCCGGAATCTTCCCCTTCTATGTGCACCAGTGTGCCCGGATGAATCCGGAACAACAGCGATGATGCGGTGGTGGGTTCACTGAACACTTCCACTTCCGGTTGAAATACGACAGCTTCTCTGCGGCTGAGTTCACCGGCCCGTGAATTTGTCAACCCGAATGTCAGTAACAATAAAACAATGGAGATTCCCAGTCCGTAATAGAGCGGTTTTTTCGGAAATCGTCCGGAAATCAGCAGTGATGTAAAGATGAATACCAGCGCCCAGAAGAAGAGGAGAAGGCCGGTGAGCAGCGGGTAGGGTATGGATTGGTAGATGTGCCGGTATGTTTTTTCAAGCATTCCGGTGGCAGGGGTTTTAATTTTGTCGGTTAAACGGCTTTTCAGAATTTTCAGATTCCGGTTCACCGAAAAGTCCAGCGGCCGAATGCGTTTTGCCTGCTCAAAGTAGAGGCGGGCGGATGCCAGATCCCCTTTCCGGAAATTCGCACAGCCCAGATTGTACAGCAGGTCAAAGCTTTTTTCTCCTTTTGCTTCCAGTTTGGAGACGGCCTGCTGATAGAGTTGGATGGCTTTGTCGTAATTTTTTTCCGCGTAGGCTTTTCCCCCTTGGCGGTAGAGGGTGCTAATGTCTGAAGCTGCGGATACGAATGTTGTCAGAATCAACAGGAAACAGAGCCACTTTTTCATAGTACTTTCTCCAGTTTCAGAATTGCGGCTTCCGCGTCTTTCATAATTTCCCGGTTCAGGGCATTGCTGCTGGGGGTATAACTTTCAAAATCGCAGTATTCCACAACATCGACAATTGCTTTGATTAGTGCCGGGTCCACATTTTTCGTTTCCAGTTCTCTGGCAATTTCATCAATTTTCAAATCCAGTACAGAGCGGTTCCATTTGTCCGCGAAGTAGGAGATGCATGCTTTGGATAACTGCTGATAGTACTCCCGTCCCCGGTTTTTTTTCAATAGTTTTGCTGCTTCCCGTATCCGTTTTCGAAACAGGGTTCCGGCATGGGTTCGGCGGTATGCCACCGGGTCTTTCCGTGACGGGTCGCGCCAGCGCAGGAATAAACCGAGAAGAATAAAGAAAACAGGGATGCCTGCGAATGAGAGCCGGTACCACTGCTGTTCTGAAATATCAATAAAACGGTCCGGTGCCGAGCCTGTCCGAATGTAGTCGATGTCTTTACCCACCGCCACCACCTCATTCCCACCGGTTGGGGTCAGGCCGGTTTCCGCAGGGAGGTTGCTGCCTTTTTCCACGGTAATTCCGATGGGTGAAGTTTCCCGGGTTACATATTCTTTTGTCACCGGATTGAAGAATGTCAGTTTTGTGGCCGGAACCTGCAGGTCGCCGGTTTTCTGGGGAACCAGTACCACTTTCCATGTCTTTGTTCCCTGCAGGGGATTGTTCGGGTCGCGTTTCAAATCGGGAGATGAGGGGCGGAACACCCGGAATCCGTCAATGTTTTCCGGGAACATCAGAGAAACGTTGTTAAAATCTCCTTCACCGGATACAGTCACCGTTGCGGTAATGCTGTC
The DNA here is from genome assembly GCA_013152385.1 of Acidobacteriota bacterium. Lineage (GTDB taxonomy): Bacteria > Acidobacteriota > Holophagae > Thermotomaculales > Thermotomaculaceae > UM-FILTER-49-7. The sequence goes on along the minus strand of JAADGL010000039.1, from coordinate 7,343 downwards.
CCCCATTTTCACATGGTTTTTGTCAACGGAAACGGACAGGTTGAATTGCCCTACGGCTCCTGAAAATCCGGCAGGTTCCGGTGACGGCAGCGGATAGACAGTCAGTGTTGCCGGCTCACTTTTACGCATTATCGGTTCGCCGGGGAAAAAAGAGTACGGATCGCCCACTTGAATGGAGAAAACCGGCTGCGGAAGCGGCAGTTTACCGGCTTTCGTCGGGAATACGATTTTTCTGAAAATTACAGCTGTGTTATAGGGCACGCCGTTCATCATTATTTTTTTTCGATCCACAAGATGATTTTGATCCAAATCTTCGGTTAAAAATCCCGTGAAATCGGGTAGGTCTTTAATCCCCAGCCGTGCCACGGATACCCGGCTGAAAATCCGGTAGCTTACCACTACGGCTTCTCCGATATACGCAACGGGCTTGCTCAATTCACAGCGGATAAAAAGAGAATCGGCACGGACAGGCCGCGGCGCGGCGGAGGGGGGATTGAAAAAATTATTATCAAACATGTCAAAGGGTGAACGGGAACGGGGTTGTGAACGGGACAGAAGGTTTCCCTGTTTTACGACAACGGAGATTGGCCGGGTTCTGTATTCTTTATTTCCCACCCGGACGGTAAAGGATGGAATTTCGAATGTTCCGGTTTTCCGGGGAGAGAGGGTAAATACCTCACTGATGGAGCGGCTGACCTTCCAGTTGATAATCTGGGTGGATTCGCTGGTAGAGGGGCCGGCAATAATATCAAAGCCGGGAATTGAAAAGGATTGGGGGAATTCGACTTTGCCGTCATAGCCGTCCACCTGAATGGTCAGTTGAAAGGTGTCTTCCGTTCCCACCGGGTTGGCAGATACAGTGGCAGTAACCTCCGCGGCACGAAGGGGCAATGCGAGTATCAATAAAATAGGCAGAAGAAACTTTGCCATTCCTGATTTCCTCCAACTCCGTTTCAATGTTTCAGTTTACCAGTCTTTCACGTTCCGTTCAACAGGCCGCGCCGCTTTCTTCCTGGCGTTTTTCTTACGGTCCTGTTTTTCCTGTTCCCGCAATGCTTTCAGCATTCGTTTGACTCTTTCCATTTTTTTCTGCTGTTCGGACGGCTGTTGTTTTTGCTGTTTCTGTTCTTTTTTCATGTTCTGTTGATTCTGTTTTTGCTGTTTCGGTTGCTGCTTTTTGTTGTTTTTCTTTTTTTTGTCATTCTGCTTTTTCTTTTTCTGCTGCTGATTCTGTTTCTGTTCCCTGATTTTTCGCAGGCTCATTTCATAGTTTTCTTTTGCCCATCGGTCTTTGGGGTCAGCGAGGAGCGCCTTCCGGTAAAATCCGGCGGCGTCTCTATATTTTTTGGCCTGATAAAGGGCATTCCCCGTGTTGTAGTAAAGCCGGGGTTTTAATTCTTTCGGGGCACTGTTCAACAAGTCATTGTATGTCTTAATGGCGTCTTTTATCCGGCCGGATTTCAAAAAAGTGTTTGCCATGTTGTATTTTATTTTCGGAGAATTGTCCCGCCGGGAAAGTGCCTGAATGTATTCCTGGAGTGCCGCCTGGTATTTTCCGCTTTCGAATAGTTTGTTGGCTTTATGGTTATGGACATATCCCGGATCCGCAAGGTGAATCTGCGCGGTAACAGGCAGTGAGGAAAAAATGCATCCCAGAATTAACAGTACCGGAAGCCGTAAACGGCTCTGATTTTTTGCCATTAGGGGATTATATGTTTTTCCGTATTTGTTTCTCATGGCAATCTCCATTTCATCAAAGAAGAATAAATGCCGCAAGGGCAATGACCGCGCCGCTGAGCGGCAGCTGGTAACGGTTTTTCAACCGGACAATTCCTTTTTCTTCCAGCTTTCTGCGGGAAAGTTTATCCAATTTTGCCGCTAACATGGTTGCTGTGCGGGTATCGGATGCCCGGAGAAAAGCACCGCCGGTCTGCTTTGCGATTTTTTCCAGTTCTTTCGCATTGAGTTTTGAGATGACGGTTTTCCCGTTCTCATCCTGCATGTAACCGGCAATCATTCCGTTGTCCGGGTTAATTTTCGGCACCGGTGCTCCGGTGGTGGAGCCGACACCGACCGTATAGACAATAACTCCGTTTTCTTTCAGCTTTTTCAGTGCTGCGGTGACATTATTTCCAAAATCTTCTCCGTCGGAAAAGACTACCACGGTCCGGTACCCGCCGGTATTTTCCTGAAAAGACCTGGAAGCCAGTTCAAGCGCCCGGCCCAGATCCGTTCCTGCGGCGGATGTTATTCCGGTATCCACCCCGTCCATAAACATGGCAACCGCTTCATAGTCCGTTGTCAGAGGGCATTGAATAAATGCGTCTCCCGCAAAGACAATGATTCCCACCCGGTCATTTTTCATCCGGGAAAGCAGATCATAAACCATTTCTTTGGTTACGGCCAGCCGGGAAGGTTTTAAGTCCCGGGCATTCATGGATTTGGAAACATCCACCACGAGAAAAATGTCCCGGCCTTTTCGTTTCCCCTGCTCCAATACCACTCCGTACCGGGGAGATGCCAGAGATACAATCAGCAGAACGAGGGCCAAAAGCAAAAAGAACCACCTGAAAAACCGCCGGTCTTTTGCCTGGGCAAGGCGAACGCGGGAAAGCCCGGTCTGTTCAAAAAAACTTTCCGCAGCATTGTGCCTGAACAGAAGAATTACCAGCAGAACAGGGATCAGAATCAGTCCGTACAGCAGTTCGGGGTATTGAAAATTCATTGCTTCACCCTCAATAAAATTTCACGGACAAAAAAGAAGCCAAGGAGCAGGCCTAAAGCAGCCCAGAGAATATTTTCATACACATCCCGCCACAGGGCAAACTTCTTGACTTCAATTTTTGTTTTTTCCATTTTATCAATAATATTGTAGATGGCTTTTAATTTTTCCGCGTTGGTGGCACGGAAATAAGCACCGCCGGTTTTGGATGTAATGTCTTTCAGCATGTTTTCATCAATCTGAACCGGAACCTTTACAGTGCGCACCGTTCCGAAAGGGCCGGGCTGCGGCATGTCCGCGTACCCGGTGGTTCCCACGCCCACAGCATAGATCCGGATTCCCATGGCCTGGGCAAGGTCTGCCGCCGAACGGGGGTCAATGCTGCCCCGGTTGTTCATCCCGTCGGTTGCCAGAATAATAACCTTGGATTTGGCTTTGGATTTTCTGAGCCGGTTGACTGCTGTGGCAATCGCCATTCCGATTGCGGTACCGTCTTCAATACTTCCCAGTTTTGTATCGGCAATCAGCTGTTTCAGCATTCTATGGTCGGTTGTCAGCGGGCATCTTGTAATGGCATAGGCGGCAAAGGGAATATAGGCCATCCGGTCATAAGGCCTTCCGTCCACAAAATTGAGCAGCGTTTCTTTCGCCACCTGAAAACGGCTGGGCTTTAAATCCATTGCTTTCATGGAAGAAGAAATATCCAGGCACAGGACAATGTCAATGCCTTTTACATCCTGTTTTTCATATTGTTTCCCCAGCTGCGGCCTTGCCAGTGCGACAATTATTAGAATCAGCGCCAGAAAAGGAAACCATTTTACAATGCGGAAAATCCGTTCCCGGGGAGATACCGGCACCATGTTCATCAGAAACGCGGAAAAGCGAATCCCTTCCCGGCCGGCCCGGTTCCGTTTTACAAAAAGAAAAGCCAGCAAGGCGGCCGGAATCAACAAAAAGAGAACCGGCCATGACTCAAAGCGAAACATTGGATTCCTCCTTTTCTTTCGCCGCTTCCGTTTTCTGCCGTTTGCAGATCATGTCCGCCAGTTTGTACACCATATTCACATGGCTGTTGGTTTCCCCCTGAGACGGCATCACTTTTGCGAATTTAACCATGTCGCAGGCTTCAAGAAATTCCCGGATTAAGCGGTCTTCTTCCCGGTTTGTGTGGCCCGCAAGGTTATCCAGCATTTCTTCGCTGGTTTCCACTGAATAATCCAATTGAAACGCGCGGCCCAGAAAACGTTTCCCGATTTCCGAAAGCTCTATATAGAACTCTTTGATTCTCCCGTCTTTCAGGTATCGGCTTGCAAGAAGTTTTCCCAGAAGCTCCCGCACCTCTTCGCAGGGGGGAATGTCCGGGACTTTCTTTTCTTTTGCAATCTGATCCCGGTTCCGGAACCGCTTGACCAGTTTAACGATAAGGAAAATCAATGCCGCGAGGAGAAGGAGCCCTCCGATTCCCGCGGCAGCTATCCGAATCAGATGGGAATAATCCGGCTTAATATCAAGCTGGGGTTTCAGCGGGTTGATGCTTTTCTTTTCTTTCCCTCCGGAAAAAACGGAAACCACATCCAGGTCCGGCACCTTTTTTTCCACCGTCTCTCCGTTGGCTGCCGCCCGGATTGTCCCCAGCGCCATTGTTCCCAGCTGAAAAGGATGGACCGTAACAGTGTAGCGGTAAAGGTGATAACCGTCCGGCAGTTTTTCATCACTGGTTTTTCCTTTTCCCCAAACCGGCTGAACGTCTGCATCAATATCTTCTTCCTTTTCCTGTTTCGGTTTCGGTTGAATCAGTTTAAAAGTTACCTTTGTTCCTTCCCGCACCACCGCCCGGGCGGAGATGGTTACCCGGTCACCGACATGGCAGTTGGACTTATCCGTGCTAACCGTCAGATTCAAAGAAGCCCCGGCGGCGAGTCCGCAGAGCAGAAACAGGGTGCAGAGCGACAATAGCCGTTTCATCGGATCATCTTCCTTTTCCGTTTTTCAAAAAACCGGCGGAACGAATGATACATGTCTGTGCCGGCGGTTACCGAAATATAATCCAGCCCCAGTTTTGAAAAGACGGTATTCAGCTGTTCCCGGTGTTTCATTGCCGCCTGCATATACATTTCACGGATCCGGCGGGAGGAAAAATCTACTGTCCGGGGACGGCCGCCTTCCAGCGGCAGCAGAGGAATCATTGCCCGGGGCGGGTTCAATTCCAGTCCGCTGTCCACCCATACCGGGATCAGGTCATATTTCATTGATGCCATTTTCAATATGTTTTCAAACCCTGTCGCATGAAAATCAGAGATAAGAAAAACAACGGCCCGGCGGCGCTGAACCGAAAGAAGATGTTCCAGAGCAACGGAAATATCAGTCCCTCCGGCGGTTTCGATTTCCAGAAGATCCCGGACCATTCGGAGTACTGTCCGAACCCCTTTTCTGGGCGGAATATACTCTTCGATTTTATCTGAAAAACCGATCAGGCCGATTTTGTCATTGTTTTTAATCGCAGAAAACCCCAGCAATCCGGAAATTTCTGCGCAGGTCTCCCGTTTCAGGCGTTTTCCCGCACCAAAATCCATTGAATCGGACAGATCCACAAGGAGCTGGATTGTCAGTTCCCGCTCTTCAACAAAGCGTTTTACATAGGGGGTGCCCATCCGGGCGGTGACATTCCAGTCAATGGAACGGATATCGTCTTCGGCAACATACTCCCGAACTTCTGAAAATTCCAGTCCCCGGCCTTTGAAGGCGGAATGATACTCTCCGCCAATCACTTCTTCCACAATCCGGTTTGTGCGAATTTTGATTCTTCGAACCTCTTTCAACAGTTCTTCCGCCTGCATTCCCGTGTGCCTCCTGATTTCGCGCTAATGGGTTATCGCCGGGGCCGGGCGTCAGGGAACATCAACCCGGTCGAAAATCATCCGGATAATATCGTCGGAATTCAAATTCTCCGCCTCCGCTTCATAAGACAGGATAATCCGATGGCGCAGAACATCCGGTGCCACCGCTTTGATATCTTCCGGTGTGACATAGCCCCGGCGCCGGATCATGGCATAAACCCGGGCCGCAATGGCAAGAGACAGGGTGGCCCGGGGAGACGCACCGAAATCAATCAGGGATTTCAAATCTTCCAGCTGATAGGATTCCGGTTCCCGGGTGGAGAAAATCAGGCTGATAATGTATTCTTTCAGCCGGTCATCCATGTATACATCCGGTATCAATTTTCTTAACCCCAGTAACTCTTCACGGCTGCATACCTGTGCGACCTCATAGTTCGAATCGGAAGTAAACCGGTTCAGAATTTCCATTTCTTCATTTCGGTTGGGATAGCCGACTTTCAATTTCAGCATAAAACGGTCCATTTGAGCTTCCGGGAGAGGATATGTCCCTTCCTGCTCAATGGGGTTCTGAGTTGCCATTACCAGAAACAATTCAGGGAGAGGATATGTTTCGTTCCCGATGGTTACCTGTTTTTCCTGCATGGCTTCCAGAAGCGCGCTCTGGACTTTTGCCGGGGCGCGGTTCACCTCGTCCGCCAATACCAGGTTGGCAAAAACCGGCCCCTTCCGGGACGAGAATGTTCCTTCCCTGGGATTGAAAATCTGTGTGCCGACAATGTCAGCCGGCAGCAGATCCGGCGTAAACTGAATTCGGTTGAATTCGCCGTTTACCGCCTTTGACAGTGTACTGACCGCCAGCGTTTTGGCCAGGCCGGGAACACCTTCCACCAGGATATGGCCGCCGGAAATCAATCCGACCAGCAGGCGTTCCACCATGTACTTCTGACCAACAATCACATGGGAAACCTCACTGACCAGCCTGTCCAGAAATGCTGTTTGCTCTTTTACCTGTTCATTGATAATACGAACGCCTTCTTCCATCTGAAAACCCCCTTCCTCAAATCAACTCTATCTTCACTGCAAGAATTATACCTTATTTGGCGGAAAAGTTGTTTTGGAAAGATGTTTGCGCAACATATTGTTATTTAATCAGTTATGAGGCTAAAAGAAATATTCTGTCAAAAAAGAGTACCTGGACTTTGCCCAAATGAGTACATCTCTGTGCCGAAACGGCGTTTGTGTTTCCCGTATGCTGACAAAATGACGGGGGCAAAGGCTGTATTTGCCCCGGCCCCCGTATCAATGCAATGATATGAAATTTGCGCTGTGCGGTAAGTTTACCGAACCAGCAGCGGTGCCTTCATTTCCCGGATATAGTGACGGTAAGCTTTTCGAAAGGCTTTGTACGCCGTTAACGGAATCCGGACTTTTTTCCGGACCGCAACAATATCCATTGTAAAAACCTGGCCTTTTACATTTACATGGCGGCTCAAATGAAAAAAGGGCGTGTCCAGCTCAATGTCTTTCGGTGCTTTTATAATATTCAGCCCTTCCGACAGCCGGAATACCACATGGATTTTCCGTGTTTGAAGTTCTGATAATTTCACCGGGAACCGTCTCTTCCGCCGAAAGTGGTTTTTCGTGCCGCAATACACAAGGTTCGGAATAATGAAGGTGCCGTCTTTTGCTTCAATGCCGGCTTTCTGCAAATTGATTTTGCAGGTGGTTTTCACGACATCACTGCCTTCAACAACCTTAAAACTGTTTAAAACCGCCCCCGGAAT
>JAADGL010000058.1 GCA_013152385.1 Acidobacteriota bacterium | reverse complement strand
GACTCTGTTTATAACAACACTAATCACTTCCCAAAATCACAATTCACGGCCTCCCGGCAGGGCAGTGAAAGGAGAGGCCGTCGCAGGCGGCGTGGATGGGGGCGGGGAGTTCGTTTTCAAGTTTTTTGTGGGAGATTTCGTGGCTCATGTGGGTGAGCCATGCTTCTTTCGGCTGGATTTTTTCAATGAGTTGGACAGCCTGGCCCACGGTGAGGTGGGAGATGCTGGGGGTGTAGCGGAGGGCGCCGACAACGAGGTGGGTGACGCCGTAGAGTAGCTCGATGTCGTTTTCTTCAATTTCGGCAAAGTCGGTGAGGTAGGCGAAGTTGCCGATGCGGTAGCCGGTGACGGGCATGCCGCCGTGGTTGAGGCGCAGGCAGGTGATGTTTAAGCCGAAGAGTTCCTGTTTTTGTTTCAGTTGGTTCAGTTGAAACAGGGGTTTGATGAGGCGTTCGTCCCGGATGTCTTCGAAGGCGTAGGAGAAGATGTGGCGGATGTTTTTCAGTGTGTATGCGCTGCCGAAGATTCGGATGGCTCTTTTTTCTCTCAGGGAGTAGATGCGGGTGTCGTCCAGCCCGAAGATGTGGTCGGCGTGGGGGTGGGTGAGGAGGATGCCGTCGATGGTGGGGATGCCGAACCGCAGTGCCTGTTGGCGGAAGTCGGAGGAGGCGTCAATGAGCAGGGTTTTGCCGCCGGTTTCGATTTTTACGGATGCCCGCATTCGTTTGTCTTTGGGGTCGGCGGAGGTGCAGACGGGGCAGCCGCAGTTGATGAGGGGCACGCCCATGGAGGTTCCGGTTCCGAGAAAGGTGATTTTCACGGTTTGTGTTCCTGTGTGTTTTTTTTGTGTGTTTGCAGAATTTGCAGTGCCTGTTCCCGGCCGAAGGCGGGGTCGGCAAGCTGTTTTTCGGCGATTTCGTTGAGGATTTTTCCCACTTCCGGGGAGGAGGAGATGCCCAGTGTGTCCATGATTTCTCTGCCGGACAGCAGTTTGGGGAGTTTTTCGATGGTTTCGGCTTCTTTTTCGTAGTATTTTATGAATTTTCCGATGATTTTGGCGATTTTGTCCGCGCTGCCGGCGGAGAGCGGGCCGTTTGCCGATAGTTTGTCGGCTAATGCCAGCAGTGCCAGGAGCCGGCTGTCTTTTCCCATTTTTCGGATGAGTTTGCGGAAGGAGTTTTCCGACCAGCCGTTGAGCATGAAGTTGAGAAAGAGCATGTGCCGGCGGATGAGGGCGGCGGCCCGTTCGGTGAGGTTTTTTGAGGGGTTGAGCCTGGCGATGTCGGCAAGGAAGTGTTCGCCGGAGTGGATTTGATGTTTTTTGAAGGTGGTGATGCCGTTTTCGTTCCATGCCAGTGTGTCGGCTTTGCCGGTGTCGTGGAAGAGGGCGGCGAGGCGCAGGATGATTTTGTCTTTGTCGGAGATGTCGGGTTCCGGGATGTTTGCGATGGCGGCCAGTTTTTTGATGCGGAATGTCCATTCGGTGACGGCAAGGCTGTGGCCGAAGGCATCTAAATGGTGGTAGCCGTTCTGGGGGATGCTGCGGATGGCGGAGAGGGAGGGAAAGAGTTCGGTGAGGATGGGGTGTGCCATTTCTTTGACGGCGACGGCGCCGTTGTCGTTGGCAAGGATGCGGTAGAGTTCTTCCCGGATTCGTTCTCCGGCGGGTTTGTTCAGCAGGGGTGCGGCTTTTTTTGCCAGTTTCAGTGTTGTTTTGTCCGGTGTGAATCCCAGTTCTGTCTGAAAGCGGAAGAGGCGGATGACGCGGACGGGGTCTTTTTGAAAGGCGCTTTCCCGGACAAACCGGAGTTTTTTCTGTTTCAGGTCGTTTCTGCCCCCTGCCGGGTCGATGATTTCGCCGTCGGCGGGGTTCATGGCCATGGCGTTGACGGTGAAGTCCCGTTCCATCAGGTTTTCGGTGACGGTTTCCGGTGAGATGAAGGTGAAGTCGAGGCTGATGTCCCGGTTGACCAGGCGGATGACTTCCGGGAAGGCGGCGGGGCGGATGGTGTTGAGGTTCAGTGTGTCTGCCAGTTCGGCCATTGCGGTTTCAAATTCGCTGATTTCGGTTCCGGTTATGAGGAAGTCAAGGTCTTTCGGTTTTTTGTTGAGGAGGCAGTCCCGAACCGCCCCTCCCACGAGGAGAGGCGGCCGGGATGTTTGTCGAAGGTGTTTTAAAACGAGTTGAAGTTCCGGGTCGTCAGGCGTGGGCAAGCCGGATTCCTTTTTCCAGTGCGTTGATGAGTACGTCGGTGCCTTCCAGCCCTACGGAGATGCGGACCAGTTCTTCGGTGATGCCCATGCGTTTTTTTTCGTCTTCCGGTACGCCGCCGTGGGTCATGGATGCCGGGTGCTGGATGTAGGTGATGACGGAGCCGAGGCTGACGGCAAGTTCCATGGGGGTGTCGTGACGGGCAAAGTAGTTCATGAGTTTGACCGCGGCGTCGTATCCGCCTTTCAGTTCGAAGGAGATCATGGCGCCGCCCATGCGCATCTGCCGTTTTGCCAGTTGGTGCTGGGGATGGCTGTCAAGAAATGGATAGATGGTTTTGGATACCATGGGGTGGGTGTCGAGGAAGCGGGCGATTTTTTCAGCCGATGTGCACTGGTGTTTCTGGCGGACGGCGAGGTCCTGTACGTTCTGGGCGTTGAGCCAGGAGTCGAAGGGGGACGGGGTGGCACCGAGGTCTTTGTAGAAGACGAAGGCGTGGTTGAGCATGAAGTCCCACGGGCCCAGCATGATGCCGGCAACGGAGGTGGAGTGCCCGTTGACGTATTTGGTCATGCTGTGAATGACGATGTCGGCACCGAGGCGATAGGGCTGCTGGAGGTAGGGGGAGCAGAAGGTGTTGTCCGCAATCAGCGGGATTTCATGTTGTTCGGTTAGTTTGGACAAGCCCCGGATGTCGTTGAGTTTCAGGGTGGGGTTTTCCGGTGTTTCTACGTAGATTGCCCGGATTTTCGGGTGTTGTTCCAGGGTTTCGGCGACTTTTTCCAGGTTGCTGGTATCAATGAAGTGGGCTTTGACTCCGTATTTTTCGTCCATGTGGCGGAAGAGGGAGTCAGTGCAGCCGTAGACGGTGCCTACGATGACTTCGTCTCCGCTTGAAAGGAGGCTCATGATGCAGGTGCTGATGGCGCCCATTCCGGAGGAGGTGACCATTACGCCGATGGTGGGTTCTTTTTCGTCCGCTGCCAGGGCGTTGTCAATGATGTGCTGGCATTCCAGCTGGAACATGATTTTTTCAAGGTATTCGGTTGTGGGGTTTCCCAGCCTTGTGTAGATTCGGGCGAAGGGTTTTTCTCCGGAGGGGGATACTCCGAGAAAGCGGCTGCGGCCGTCTTCCACGTTCTGAAAACTGAATGTGCTTTGCTGATATATCGACGGCAGCCCGGTCCCCACTGATTTTGCGTTGAACAGGCCTTCGTCCATGAATACCTGTTCTGTTTTCGCGTAGCGGTGCTTTCTGTCCATCCATTTTTCCCACCAATCGTAATGACTCATTTCTTCACCTCGTCAATAGAATTTTATATTTTTTCACAGTGAACGGGAATTCTCCGGCATGGGCTCGATGCGGTTGAATTTCCCTTTCAATCCATTGTTCAATGAAAAAACTTTTCTGTCAACCGGAAGGCGGGCTTGAGCGGAAGACTTGAAAAGAAAGGGCCTCGGAATTTTTATTCAAAATATTCAAATGTGTCGATTTTGTCTAAGTAAACACCGTCAAATCCCGCGTCGATTATTTTTTTCAGGTAACCGGTGCCGGGGTTTAAAATGATTTCAAGCCACGGAGTTTCCCAGTATTTGACAGCGTAGTTTCCGGGCCAGTTGGGATTTTCAGCCATGAGCCAGGAGGGGGGCGTTGTGGCCCATTCCGTTTGCCAGTAGTACCGGTAGTTTTCCGCTTCGCCGATACTCATGTAGCACAGTACGATTCTTTTTCCGCCTCCGGGTTTTGTTTTCAGTTGTTGAACTTCAGAAGCTGTCAGCGGCGAATTGTCGTTAAAGAACAGGTCCAGAATCAGGACGTCGTAGTTTGTATTGTCCAGTGTGTTGAGGTAATTTGCGCGGGCGTCTCCGAAGTTGGCTGAGTTGATCAGATAGAGAAAATTTTTTGCGCTGCTGAAAGTTTCAATGGAATTGTTGTTTTCATCAATGGGGTGTGAAGGATAGGGTGGAATGGTGCCCAGGTCTCTGTCGGAAGCTGCAAAGGGAATGAATCCGGCGGCTTGGTTCAGTTGGTAGGATTCATCCACTTTGCTTTGTGTATAGCAGTAATCGGTGACCAGTGTTTCCACTCCGGCACTTTTCCCAATGTTGAGAAGGGCGGTGTAGTAGGCGCGGACGTCTGCGGGGGTTGCGATGTCGTCTCCTGAATAGCCGAAAAACATGTCTTCTTTTCCGGTGGCGTCTATTGCTGCCAGGTATTGGGATTCCACAGTTCCGTCAGGTTCTCCGGTGCCGGTAAAAAGTTCCTGGCCGTTTTGGGGCACGATGAAAAAACCGGGGGCGGCTGTTTTTCCGATTTCACTGATTCTTTCAACAAAGAGGCGCATTTCTTTTCTGTAATTGAGATCCGGTTCCTGCAGAATTCTTCCCTGAAAGAAAACGTGCCGGTCCTGGGCAGTGTTTCCGGTAATGGAGATTGGCGGGGAAATGAAACCGTTGCTTTCCGCAATGACGGTGTCCAGGCCGGACTGGGTGAGGCCCGGCCAGATGTCGGACCAGAGGACAACCAGCTTGCGGAATGGGGGCAGGGAGAGTTGACTGTCGGCGATTTTGGTGCCTTCTTTCCATGCGTGCAGTGCCAGTGTTACGGAAAAGGGGTTGGGGTTGTAAAATGCCATGCCAAACCAGTCGGTCCAGTCCATAATTGTGTTTTGCAGAAGGAATTTTTTTCCGCTTTTATTGGCATCGATAAAAAATTCAGAAACAGAAGGGGAGGTTTTATACTGGTAACTTAATTTCACCTGCAGGCGGTCACTTTCGGTGGTCAATTCTCCCGATTCACCGAGCTCAAAGTCTGTTCCGCTTTTCAGAACGGTTCTTCCGTTTGCCGGAATACTGATTGAATGTTCAAAGGCCTCTGAAGTGCTGCGGATTTTCAGGACTGCATCGGCGGTACAGTTTCCAGTGTTCCAGACTGTTATTGTGGTGTTCCAGGGTGATTCGGGAATATGAACAAAGATAAAGCAATTGGCTGCGGCAGAATGAAGGGTCAGTAACAGGGGAAAAAATAAAATCAGAAGTTTTTTGCACATGGCGGTTTCTCTCCATTGATTTCCCACCGGGAATTTTCCGGTTTTCCGGGGGGTATTTATCCCTTTCATTCTTTAAGTTAATATAATTAAATCAGACAGTGACTGCCGGTGTCAAGGATTCTTCCCGTATTTGATTTAAGCTGTTTGCTTTTGGGTGCTCTCTTTGATTTTCAGGAACAACAAAAAAACGGGGAAGCGGAAGTGCTTCCCCGTTTTGCGGCATTTTATTTTTTTGCGTTTTGGGTCAGTTTACCCGGTTGGCTGCCGCCCCCAGTATTTTCAGGCGTTTTTGGGCCAGTACATAGGTGGACAGGGTTTTGTTTTCAAGCCCTTTCGGTTCTTTGACTTTTTTGTAGGCTTCAATGGCGGTGGCGGTTTCTCCGTACTGTTCGGCAATCCGCCCCAGAACGTACCAGTCGTTTTCGTCCGGCAGAATGAGGCCGTCGGCGCTCATGCAGGTGTCCAGTGTGTTCCGGGCTTCCCGGCACCGTCCGGCTTCGGCGTAGAGGGCTGCCAGTGTGTGGAGGTAACCGCCTTCTTTGCTGTTGGAGAGTTTTACCGATGTCCTTGCGTATTTCAGCCCGTCATCCACCGGGCCGGCCCCGAAGAGGCATGCCCACGCCACGGTGTTGTAGTCGTTGGCGTTGAGGCGGTTTTCTGTTTCCAGTTTGCGGAATTCGCGCCACATATCTTTGAATCCGGGTATTTCCGAGGTGATGGGAATCAGCAGGCGGACCAGAATGTTGTTGTCCGGTTCTGCGTTTACTTTCTGCCGAATGACCTGATAGGCTTTCTGCGGCCGGCCCAGCATAATCAGCGCTCCGGTGTGCTGTATTGCGGTGTAGGGGGATTTTGGTGCCGCTTTTTCAAGAACTTCCGCCGATTTCAGCATTTTTTCCGGTTCCTGAAGTGCGTTGTACATTCTGCACAACGCCGCATCTATGAGGTACTGTTCGTCCGGGACACCCCATTTTCCCCTGCCGGATTCCAGAATTTCTGTTCCGTCTTTCGCGCAACATGTTTCATCCATGAGGGAAGCTGCCGCCATGCGGATGGAAAGGGTGTCCCGATGTTTGTCGTTGTGAAAGTAATGGATAGGGTTGCCCATGAGCAGGCCGCTTTCGGAGTCCCGAATCTGGGGGAATTCGTCGGACATCCATTTCATCCATTTTTCCGCAGCTTTTGTTTTGCCTTTATCGGCCAGCCGGAGTATTTCTTTCCCGATGAGGGGGGTGAATCCGCTGTCGCCGATGATGACAAACTGTTTTCCGGTTTTTTTCATGTAGATGTTTGTGTCCATCTGTTTGTATCCTACGCCGCTTAATGTGAAGCGGCAGCTTTTTTCCCCGTCTTTTTCCACCCGGAATTTCATGGTTCCGAGCATCAAATCCAATGCCACGTCCTGGCGGACGTTTCCGTTGGAGGGAGCGGGAATGATCTGGCTGTAAAAGTGGTTAAAGCTGTTGGCGTGGCCGCTTTCTTTGTAGTGGCTGTAAAATTCCGGCGCGGTGATGGATTTCAGTGCCTGAAAGTTCCATCCGTGGGAGTTGAAGATGTCGATTAGAAATTTTCTGAATACATCTTCCGGTTTTTTCAGGTTCAGTTTCAGTTTTTCAAACGGGCGGAGTTTGCTGAAGAGGTCGGCACGGCTTTCCAGGTCCATTGCGTTGTCTGCGCCTTTCGCCGCTTCCCGGAACAGCGCGGCAACATCCTGATAGCGGCGGAGGTTCAGCAGGTTGCCTGCTACCTGAATTATTATCTGCCGGCGTTTGGAGACCGGCTGAATTTCTCTTGCTTCTTTGATGGCTTCTTTTACCCCTTTGATTCCCACTGTGGCAAGAAGTTTGTATCCTTTGCGTGTGTTTTCGTCATCAATTTTGTCTGCGTATGTTTTTAGTTCTTTGAATTTGCCAAGGTACATCAGGTCGTAGGGAACATTGCTTTTCATTTCTTTGTGGTTCAGTTTGTCCGCGACAATTTTGTAGTAGTTCAGCGCCTCTTCCATGTCTTTCGGAATGGTGTAGCGGCGCCCGTTTTCGTCGTATTCAAGCAAAATTGCCAGATCGGCGGGATAGGTCCATTCTTTGGGATCCAGTTTGATGGCTTCTTTGTACGCGGCAATGGCGCCTGCACGGTCGTAGCCGTGGCCGAAGCGCCGGCCCAGTTCGTCATGCTGCAGAATCCAGCCTTTTGCCCCCCATGCTTTGGCATTTTTCGGGTTCAGTTTGATTGCCTGGTTTATGGTTTTCTTTGCTGCTGTGCCCAACCCGGTTTTCAGGTACGCCCGTGCCAGCCGGATGTACTGAATCGGTTCGTTGGGGTGCCGTTTGACCAGTTTTCTGAAACTTTCCAGGGCTTTTTTGTATTCTCCGTTGGCCAGCTCCTGTTCTCCCTTGTGGTCGAAGTAGATGATGACTGCCTGTTTTTTCATTAAATCCGCGATTTTTTTCCGGATTTCTTTGATTTGTTCCGGTGTAACTTCTCCGCCGTGATTAACAATGGCCATTTCAGCGTCCAGTATTCCATCTTTCCCGGCTTTGAAGTTCATGGAAAATGTAATCGGGCCCAGTTCAACAGCTTTGTTTTCCGGAACTTTTCTCGCTACAAATCCGTCCGGCGGCAGGATGTGGTAATGAATGCTGCTTTCGTAGGGAACCGGCAGCCGGTAGGGATATTTCCGTTTCTTTTCTTTTTTCTTTTCCGGTTTGCCGCTTTCGGTTTTCTCTTCCGGCGCCTTGGTCAGTATACCGGGGAGGTTGTTGATTAATTCGCCCTTCATCAGTGCGACCACTGCGGAGGTTCCCTGACTGATGCCCCGGCCGGCGCCTTCGATTTCCAGTGTCATGACAAAGGGTGAGGAGAGGTCGGTTACCGGAGTAATGGTCCACTTTTTCAGTTTTCCGAAGCGGTAATTTCTTGTGATGTAGGATTGGAGCCCTTCTTTCAGTTTATCCGGTTTCGCGTCCTGAAACAGGAGCCGGCTGTTGATTTCCTGAATTCCCGCATAGGTGACGGTTTGGGTTACGTCCATGTATTTTTTGTCGGTAAACCGGTATTCCCGGACGTCGTTCATGGTGTTTTCTTCCGGCTTGCAGAAGGGAGTTTTAACCGGTTTCTTTGTTTTTTTCCAGGCAATCAGGGCGTAATGCCCCTGGTCCCCCGCCGGGAGAATTCCGGTGCGGTTCAGGGGGACAGTGGCGTCGAACCAGATGTCCGGTTTTCCGCGGATTACCACAATCGCGTGGTTGAACCGGCCGAAACCGGGAAGGCCGGGGTCGATGTCCCGGCGTTTACTTACCCGGAGCAGTGCCACGTGGGCATTGAATCCCGCCTGGCGCAGCATTGCTACCATCAATGACGCCTTGTCTTTGCAATCTCCGTAGCCCTGTTTCAGCACTGTTTCCGGGGCGGCGGGAACAATGGAGCGTTTGCCGATTTCCAGCCCGATGTATCGGACTTTTTTGTCAATCCATTTCAGGAAGCGGACAGCCGTTTCCCTGGGAGAATCGGTTTTCTGTTTCATGATTTCATCGGGGAACCGGGCACCTTTGATGGCGTTGTCTACTATTTCTCCGTAACGCGCCGCTATTTTTTTCCAGGATTTGCCGGTGGAAAAACCGATGTAGGGATAAACCGGAATGTCAATGGGGACATTGCTGTCCACTTCCGGGTCTTCCGCCACATTTTTGCGGTCGAAACAGTAGGTGATGATGCCGTCTTTTTTCGTGACAGCCGGTTTCAGGTTTTCCAGTTTGAATACTTTGTATTGGAACGGGCTCCGTTTCGGCAGGGAAATGTCCACCTGCAGGTGTTCCATGTGAACCGGCTCAGTGAGGAAAACGATGTGAGCGGTTCCGGCATCAAAGAGGGGCGTGTGTTCCGAGGTTGTAACTTCTTCCAGCACTACCGCGCCGATGGAAAGCGCGGGAAGCGGCGCCCGGAGTACTTTGTTATCGCTGTACATTTTTACATCGGCGTTTCCGCTGCTGTTTTCGATGATGTTCGATTGTTTCAGAATATGTTCTTTCCCATCCGGGCTGATGACCCGGACGTGAATTTCCGGACGGTTTTCATGCCAGGGTTCCCAGTTTACCTCGGTGTTGTCCCAGTTTTCCACTCCGGTCTGATCCATAATCTGATAAATCCAGATGAAACGGGTTTTCATTCTGCCGGCTTTGTCAAATTCATAGTGCTTCAACCGGAAAAGCCCTTTTACATGATCACCGGGGGTTGCGGCAACGCTGTTGGCTGCTGCCAGAACCGCTGCGGCCGGTGTCTGGAGCATTGCGCTGTTCCATTCTGCCGGAGCTGTGTTTTTTGGAGATGCGGTAAGGAGTACTGTGCAGATTCCAAACAGAAAAATTCTCGCTGCCCGTTTTGCCTTCATTGGGATTGTCATAAATATTTTCTCCTTCAATTTGAAACGCTTAATCGAATTTCATGTGTGAGACCCGATTCCTTTAAGTTTCAGACAGGATACTCCAATTTGCTTTTCAATTTCAACTGAAATAATTTTAAAATCCGATGGAATGTAAGAAAATTATCCCACGCGGGTGACCTGTCGGGGTGTTGAAGTCGGAAGAGTGGGACAAAGTCAGGGACAACAGTATGGAATGTTTTTCCCCCGGCCTTTCTTGTTTTATCCCTGTTCCTGCCCTGCGCCGAACCCGATGGGTAAACGGTGTATTTTTGTTTTTGTGTTGATATCGGGAAAATAGTTCTTGCGAAAATGCCGGGGGTGCGTCACAATAGATTAGCTCTTTAATTCGGTACCGTGATGCCGGAAAGAGGTGAAGGATGCACATTACCCGTACAATCAAAATTAAAATTCAGTTAACCATAAGGCCGGGATGTCCGGTCTTTTTTTTCAACAGGGGGGAGTATGCCAAGTGAGAAGGTTTTGATGAATGCCGAAACGATGGGGCGGACGATTAAACGGATGACCCATGAAATTCTGGAGATGACCGGAGGGTGCAAAGATTTGCTCCTTGTCGGTATTCGGACCCGGGGGGATCATATTGCCCGGCGGATTGCGGATACCATTGCCGGGGTGGAGGGAACAAAGGTGCCGGTGGGGCTTCTGGATATTACTCTGTACCGGGATGATTTGATTACCAATGTTGCCAACGCGTATTTGAAGGAGACCGAGATTCCGTTTCCGGTTACCAATAAGAAGGTGGTGCTGGTGGATGATGTGCTGTACACCGGGCGGACGGTCCGGGCAGCGATTGAAGGGATTCTGGATTTCGGCCGTCCCCGGTATATCCGCCTGGCCGTTCTGGTGGACAGGGGACACCGGGAGCTGCCGATTCGGGCGGATGTGGTGGGGAAGAATATTCCAACGTCTTCCGATGAGATGGTGCAGGTGCATGTGGTGGAAGAGGACG
Source organism: Acidobacteriota bacterium (assembly GCA_013152385.1). GTDB lineage: Bacteria > Acidobacteriota > Holophagae > Thermotomaculales > Thermotomaculaceae > UM-FILTER-49-7. The sequence continues at coordinate 24,702 of JAADGL010000058.1, read as the reverse complement.
GGCAGGATGAGGTTCTGCTTTTGAAGAAGGACGGGGAGTGATATGTCTGTTAAGCATAAAAATCTTCTGGGGATTGAGCCCCTGGACAAGGTTGAAATCGAGCAGATTCTTGACGGCGCGAAGATTTTTAAAGAGCTTTGTGCCGGTAATAACAAAAAGTTCCCCGCTCTCAGAGGGAAACTGATTTTGAATCTTTTTATGGAGAATTCCACCCGGACGCGTTCTTCTTTTGAGATTGCGGAAAAACGCCTCGGGGCGGATATTCTGAATTTTTCGGCTTCCGCCAGTTCGTTGACCAAAGGAGAGTCTTTTTACGATACCATTAAAACGCTTGAATCCATGGAGCCTCATATTGTAGTGATGCGCCATTCCTCTCCCGGTTCGGCAAAGTTCCTCGCAGACAACATTGATGCTTCGGTTGCCAATGCCGGGGACGGCCCCCACGAACATCCTACTCAGGCTTTGCTTGACGCGTTTACGATTCGGGAGAAGATGGGGACGCTGACGGGGTTGAAAATTGTGATTGCCGGGGATATTGCTCATTCACGTGTAACCCGCTCCAATATTTTTCTGTTGACGAAGATGGGAAATGATGTGGTGCTGTCGGGTCCCGCAACGCTTATTCCAAGGGAGATTGAAGGGCTGAATGTGAAGGTGGAGACGGATTTTGACAAGGCGATTGAGGACGCGGATGTGGTGATGATGCTCCGGATTCAAAAGGAACGGCAGAAAGAGAGTTTTTTCCCTTCTTTAGAGGAGTTCAATATGTTGTACGGGTTGAGCAGGGAAAGGTTGAAGCGATTGAAGGAGAAGAGTATTGTGATGCATCCCGGCCCCATTAACCGGGGAGTTGAAATTAATTCCGAGGTGGCGGACGGAGCACGGTCGGTAATACTGGAACAGGTCAGCAACGGGATTTCGATTCGGATGGCGGTTTTGTACCTGCTGGCAGGGGGGAAAATCAATGAACTTACTCATTAAAAACGGACATATTATAAATCCGGATTCCGGTATTGATAAAGTGCTGGATATCCTGATTGTGGACGGCAGGGTGGACAAGATTGATGTAAACCTTGATGAGAGCATGGCGGATAAGGTTATTGATGCCGGAAATATGATTGTTGCACCGGGGTTTGTGGATATTCACGCCCATCTGCGGGAGCCGGGCAATGAACGGGCGGAAACGATGGAGAGCGGGTGTAAGGCTGCGATGAATGGCGGGTTTACCACTGTTACCGCTATGCCGAACACCAATCCGTGTATGGATAATGCCGCCATTGTCTCGCTGGTTCGGGAGAAGGCGCACCGGGCCGGTTACGCGAAGGTGTGTCCCGTCGGCGCGGTGAGTAAAGGCAGGGAAGGCCGGGAGCTTGCCGCAATCGGGGAAATGGTTCACGAAGGTATTGTGGCGGTCAGTGACGACGGCAGTCCGGTTGCCACTGCCGAGCTGATGAAGAAGGCTCTGGAATATTGCCAGTTATTCGGGATTCCGGTGATGGAGCATGCGGAAGAAGTTACGTTGACCCGGGGCGCGGTGATGAATGAGGGGTTTATGTCCACCAAGCTGGGCCTGAAGGGGATGCCGACGGTTGCGGAAGATATTGTTGTGGCCCGCGATATTATTCTCAACCGCTATGTCCGGGGCTGGCTTCATGTGTCCCATCTGTCCAGCGCGTACAGCCTGGACATGATCCGCCGGGCAAAGGAGAGGGGGGACCGTGTGACCACGGAAGTAACGCCCCATCATCTTTTTTTCAATGACAGCCGGTTGGAACAGTTTGATACGAATTTTGTTATGAAACCCCCTGTCCGGGTTGAAGCGGACAGGCTGTCCATGATTGAGGGGATCAAGGACGGGACGATTGACTGTATCGCCACTGACCACGCTCCCCATCCCCATGAATATAAGAATTGTGAGATTGATATTTGCGCTTTCGGGATTATCGGGTTTGAGACCGCGATTTCCGCTGTTCTGGATGTTCTGTATCACCGTTATGATGTGCCGTTGAAGCGGATTGTTGAGTGTATGTCCACCAATCCTGCGAAAATTATCGGAATGAAGGATGATCGCCTCCGGGTCGGCGCCAAAGCCGATATTACGGTTTTCTCCACCGGTAGTGAGGTCGTAATACGTCCCGAGCGGTTTAAGTCGCGTTCGAGGAATACGCCGTTTAAGGGGATGAAGCTGAAGGGCTGTCCGGTATATGCAATTTCCGGGACACGGGTTGTCCGGTGTGATGTGGGGGAAGTGCAGTAGCGGATATCAGCTTTTCTGTTTTGGCAGGCAGATGAAAAAGGCCGGCGGATATCCGCCGGCCTTTTCGGTTTGTCCGCCTGTCTGCCGGGCGAACTGAATGGCAAACGCTGGAGGTACAGCGCCTGTGGGGGTTAGTTGTTTTTCGGTTCCTCAAATCTGATGTGCCGCTCTTCCAGAAGTGTTCCCATCGCTTTTTTCAGAAGTACGACAGATTTCTGATAGGAGACTTTTGCGTTTAGTTCGGCAATTTTTGCCTGTGCCAGTTCATCTTCCCGTTGGGATACCAGAAAGTTGGTGGACATTCCGTTGATAAATTTTTTCTTTTCGATTTCCAGATTCTTTTCCCTTAATTCACGGGTTTTTTTTGCAGCGTCAATGCTTCTGAGGCTGGCGTTCAGGTTCCGGAGTGCGTCCCGGACGCTGTTGGTGACTTGAATAACGGCATTTTTCAATTGAAAGTTTTTGCTGCTGTTGTCCAGTTTTGCCCGCATGTAAGCGGCTTTTGCCGCCCGGTTCTGGAGGGGGAAACTCACATTGAAACCCACGGACCAGGACTGATGGTTCAGGCTGGTCATGTCGTTGAATGCGTTGCGGTAGGAACCGGGGAAGACCTGGATTCGGCCGTACTGGTCGTAAATGGGTTCCCCTGTCGCCGGGTCTCTCAAAATTTCTTTGTTGTTTCCGTCATATGAGAGGGTTCCGTACAGGTTTACGGTGGGTTTCATCTTATTTTTCTGAAAGTCCATTGTCAGTTTTGAAACTTCTGTGTCGAGTTTTGCCATTTTGATTGTCGGGTTGTTTTTCAGTGCGGTATCCACACATTTTTCAGGACTAAAATGCTGAATATGAAAGGAGGGGTCTTCTTCGGGTATGAATGTTACATTCCAATTTTCCCGTTTCAGGTTCAGAATTTTTTTCAGCTGGTCCTGAGCTGCCAGTAACAGGTTTTCCGCGGAAACCAGTTTCTGTTCCGCGTCGGCGAGGTTGGCATCTGCCTGGAGCTGGTCCACCGGGGCAAGGGTGCCGACCTGCACTTTTTTGCGGGTGATTTCTGACTGTTCTTTCGCAAGTTTCAGGGATTCCTGGGCGACTTTCAGGTTTTGAAAGCTGTAAAGGAGGTCCAGGTAACCGGATTCGGTATCGGTCAGAAGGCCGAGGATGGTATTTTTCAGTTGTTCCAGTGCCCGTTGGCTGTATTTTCGGTTGAGGTTGATTTGATATTCCACGTTTTTTTTGCCGAAACCGTTGAAAATCGGCTGATCGATTCTGAAACGGGTGTTGGCTCCGTAAACCGGATTTAATGTGGAAAACATGTAGTCTGCTGATGTTTCGTATTTGTAGTTGGTGAAATTCAGGGACAGGGTGGCGCCGGTGCTGATAAGCTGTTTCGCAGAGAATGTGAGGAGGTCCTGTTTATCGGATGTTGCGTCCAGTTCAGTTCTCGGCGCACGGCTGGTATCGCTGTGTTCGGCGTTCATGGTGAATTTTAAGTCGAAAATTCCTTTGGCGCCGTTGATATCCGCCCGGCTCTGTTCGTAGGAGATTTTGGAGATTTGAATGTCCAGGTTGTTTTTCAATGCCTGTTTGATGGCACCGTCCAGTGTCAGTTTCTGTTGGTTTTTCGCGGCCAGCGGCAGCGCAACCAGCAGAATCCCCAATACAATTAACTTCTTCATGTTCCCTCCAGAAAGAAATTATCCTTTACAATGTATACTACGTTTCAAAGGATGCTTTTGTTCATTTTCATGCTGATAATTTATGCGGATTCGGGAGATAAATCCGAACCGGGTGGAAATGTTCCTTTTTATCACAGCCCGAGGCGGTATTTGAACATTTCACCGATGTTTCTCAAAACAAGGGAGATGGTGAATTCGTTGGTGGTGACGGTGCTGTAAGAGTTGTTCCGGTAGGTGATATTCATCCCGATGCAGTCCCGGTAGTAGCGGAGCTGTATCATTTTGTATCGGAAATCATTGAGGGTAAAGTCATAATCCGCACGGAACGCGGCACTCCAGTTTTCACTGAGCTGCCCCTGAATGGCGGCGATCAGGGAGTCGCGGATTTGGTTTTCCCCGAATGTGAATGCCCGGAGGTAAGATGCGGAAATGTGTTCTCCAAAATTGGCTGTGAACATCATTCTGTCCAGTGTGTTCAAGGCGGGGTCAAAGCGGGCGTCCAGACTGAAACGGATGCTGTCGGAGAACGGAAACCGGAGGTAGGCAATTATGGGGCTGGTTTTGGATTCCCGGCTGCTGTCGTTGGGATTGTGGTACATGTTCCCGGAGAGGTTCCGGGTGATGTACATGCCGCCGATTGCGGTTCTGTTTCCGGAAATTAAAATGGATTCCACTCCGGCACTGCCGTATATGCCGTCCGGTGTGATGTAGTCTTCACTGTCGTTGATAAATTCAGGGAAGCCGGAGCTGGCATTGTGGTAGCCAAAGGCGGTGAAGAAGCGGATTTGATGGACGGATGAGCCGTAGTGATGTTCCAGCATGGGGGAATACAGCCTGATTTCCCCGAGATATGAACTGAAATCATTTAAAACGGGATTGTTTCCGTATTGATGAACAGAAACCCTGAAACGGTCTGTTACCGTAAAGTTTCCAAGGGAGAAGCTCCGCCTTGCTTCCGAACGGATAAAGCTGCTGAGGAAGGCGGAATCCCCCATGTTGGGATTTTTTACGTTTCCGATACGGGCATCCAGGCGGACGCGGTGTCCGGCAAGGGTCAGCCCCCGGCTGGAAAACCGGAGTTCCGGAAGATTGTAAAAAGTTTTTTTCCCGTCGGTGAACAGGATGTTTCGCCTGGCGGCGGCAAGGGTCAGCTGAAAATGCGGGCGGTTTATTTCGTATGAGAAGTCCGTGTTGTATTGCCGCATGGCAAGGTCGTATTGGCGGAAGGTGAAATCACGGACCAGATTGAAATCGTCTCCCTCAAAGCTGGTCAGGCGGATTTTGTCACCCGAAGGCAGAAAGTCGTGATATTTTCCGTCGAATAAGCTGCTCCGTTCTCCCCCTTTCAAATTGTTGCTGATGCTGTACAGGTAAAAACGGCCGAATTCACCGGGATGCCGTGCCAGGCGGTATTCAAAACCGTTTCCGGTACCGGCTTTGGAGTAATAGTCAAGGGTATAGGTCATGTCCATGGATTCACCGATGGGAATGAACAGGCTTTGCCTGTATTTAAATCCCTGTCTGGAAGAATTTCCGATTTCCGGAATAAGAAGGCCGAAAGTCCGTTTCATTTTTGCCGGGTAGATGAATTTCGGCAGGTACATGTAGTGATGGTTGCCGATTCGGAAGGTCAGGTTGTCAAAAAAGGCATATCCTTCTTTTTTTACTTTGATTTCACTTGCATCGAATGACCATCTTGCGCAGCAGTCGGGGCAGGTGGTCATGGAGCCCTCCACAAGATGATAACGGCCTTTTCCGAGGTAGTGAATTTCTTTTGCCCGGAAAATGAAGCCCTGATTCAGGAGGATGCTTCCGTCTGAGATGTCTGCTGTCCCTTTTTGGGTGGAATAAACCATTTTTTCGCCGCTGAAACTGCCGCTTGCCATTTTTCCATGCACATTCCCTTTTGCGACAACCTGTTTTTCTTTTCTGTAAATTGTAATCATGTCGGCATGGATGGTCACTTTTTCTGATTTCACAGTCGCGGAACCGATCAGGGTAAAGATTCCTTTTTTTGTGTCGGAATGTACTTCATCGGCACTCATATTCAGGGTGTCGGCAATGGTGTTGATACTGATGAGTGAGAGTAAACAGAAAAGAATCGGCAATTTTTTCATTACCGAATCTCCGTTCTCTTTAAATTGTATGGAAAACTGAAGGCAAGGGGCCGGCCTCCCATTGACATTGCATCCAGTTTGATGATGCATTTTTTCCCCTTTTCTCTGAAATTCCGGAAAATGAGAATGGCGGTTTTTTCGTCGCCGTTTCGAATGGGAGAGCAAAAGTCGAGGAGTTCTTTTTCTAAAATTCCCTTGAATTCGGATTCCGGGTACATTTTCCCCAGCATCCGGTAGAGCTGGTCGTAATTCAAGGGTTTGCGGAACTCTCTTCTGTCATCAAGGGCGGAAAAGAAAATCGGGTTTACTTCCAGCGGCTGGCCGGAGCGGTTTCGGATGGTGATTTTGAAGTAGAAGAAATAGATGTCCGGTTCCGCCTGAAAGATTTCAAATTTATCGGCGAAGTCCGGTTTGTGTATCTGTTCCAGTGACACGGTTACCCCTTTGGATGAGATAATGACCCGTTTTCCCAGTACAAATGAAAGCGGTGTCGCGATGGGTTCGAATTGGTAGGTATAGCGGTGTTCCCGGGCGGTTCCATTCAATGCAGCGAGGAAAAAGAGGGTGATAATAAACGGAGCGGGTTTTCTCATTGGGTGGAACTCCTTTCCACAAGGGCATTGATATGTTCGTCCATTCCCAGCACTGTCATGATGTGGTGGGATTCGATTACGGTGTCAATGTAAGGGAGGATTGTGATTTCATCCGGATTGTCCCGGTTTTTCAACGCAATCACATAAATATGATATTGTTTTCGCAGGTCCAGTTCAATGAGGTTTTTTCCGATAAATTCCGGCAGCGGTTCAATGTCTTTGATGCTGTAATCCGCCGACAGGGAAAGAATGTCCGCCATGTTTTTCTGAATCAGGTTCCGTCCGGTTCGTTCCGCCATGTCCCGTTCCGGGAAAACAATTTCGTGGGCGCCGATGGCCCGGAGAATTTCCGCGTGGTCATCGTTGACCGCTTTCACAATGATTTTGCGAATGCCGATCTGGGACAGGTGCAGGACACAGAGGATACTGGGTTCGATACTTTCTCCGATGCTCACCACCACGGCGTCAACATTTTTCGGAATGATTGTTTCCAGCACTTCCCGGTCCCGGACATCTCCCACAAAGGCCTGTGTTACTTTGTCGGAAATGGCATTGACCCGATCCTGATGCAAGTCCACTGCCACAACCTGTACCCCGTTTTTTGAAAGATACTGCGCGAGGTGTGAACCGAATTGTCCCAGTCCGATAATGCAAATTGATTTCATAACAGCTCCTATCCTATCATAATCTTTTCTTCCGGATACCCGATTTTCGCCCGGGAGGTTCCGGCGTTCAGGAGTGCGGTAACCACGGCCAGCGGCCCGACCCTGCCTACAAACATATCCAGAATAATTACCACCCGGCCCACTGTGGAAAGATGCGGGGTGACCCCGGCGGACAGGCCGACCGTGCCCATGGCCGACACCACTTCAAAGAGAATGTCCTGAAATGCGGCGGGGTCAATGGCAAAGACACGTGTTTCCGTGTAGAGAAGCAGGGTAAAGGACAGCGTGATCCAGATGGCGGCCAGTCCGATTACCGCTTTGATTTTCCGGATTGTGTCCCGGGACAGTTTCCGTTTGAAAAACCGTTTTCTGGATGCGCCGAATAACCAGTCTTTCCACACCACAATCATTCCGGAAAAAGTGGTGGTTTTGATGCCGCCGGCGCAGGAGCCGGGGGAGCCGCCGATGAACATCAGTACAATCATTACAAACATGATGGCATGGGGCAGGTGGCCGAATGCCACCGAATTGAATCCGGCAGTTCTTGTGGTCACCGATTGGAATAAGGCGTCGAGAACGGAAAAATCCGGGGCACCGAGTTTGATGAAGAATGCGCCGCCGAAAATCAGAATGATGGTGGTGAGAATAACCGTTTTTGTGTGAAGAGACCAGTGCCCCGCCTGTCCCGGTGCTTTCAGGCGGCCTCTGATTTCCAGCATTACCGGGTATCCGATGCCGCCGAAAATAATCAGCAGCATGATGGTTGACATTACGGGAATAGAGGTGTGAAACGGCATTACACTGTTGGAATTCAGAGAAAACCCGGCATTGCAGAATGCGGATACCGAATGGAAAAGCGCATTGAACAGGCGGCCTCCGGGTGCGGGATTTGTCATTGAGAAAAAGAGTACCGCTGCTCCGGCACCTTCAATTACCGCGGTGGTGGACAGGATAAACAACAGTAGCCGTTTCAGGGAAACCGGTTCGGTACGGGCCAGAAAGGTATCCCGCAGTGTCAGTTGGCTCTGAATGGATACTTTTCTGCGGCTGATCCACGCGAACAGGGCGGTAAAGGTCATGATTCCCAGCCCCCCCGCCTGAATCAGGAGCATGATAATAACCTGGCCGAAACGGGAAAAATGAGTGCCGGTATCCACTACAATCAGCCCGGTGACACAGGTGGCCGAGGTTGAGGTGAACAATGCGGTTAAAAATCCCGTGGATTGTCCTGAAACGGTTGAAATCGGCAGCATCAATAACAATGCGCCCAGGAAAATCGCTGCGGCAAAACTGGAAATCAGTGCTGTTTCCGGCCGTTCCCGCCACAGTCGAAACCGAAAAACAAATCTTTCTACCTTCATAACCGGATCATTTTAGCACAGCCGAAAGCCGGAGTGGCAATTGAGTGCCCGGAAAGATGAAATACCGGGCGGCGGAATTATTTTCGGTTTTGATTTCTTTTTTCACTGTCCAGCCAGTGCCTTGCCAGGCCGCAGCGGGCGGTTTCTTTGTAGCAGCTGCCCATATCGAGGCCGGTTTCACGCATTGTTGTTACCACTTCGTCAAAGCTGATCCGGTGTTTGCCGTCGGAGAAGAGGGCAAAGGTGGCACAGTGCAGGGCACGGCCGGCAGCAACGGCGTTCCGTTCGATGCATGGAATCTGGACATAACCGTCCACCGGGTCGCAGGTCAGGCCCAGGTGATGTTCCATTCCCATTTCTGCGGCATATTCGATCTGGGGGACGGTACCGCCAAGGAGTTGAGCGGCGGCGGCGGAGGCCATTGCGCAGGCGGTGCCGATCTCACCCTGACAGCCGACTTCGGCTCCGGAGATGGACGCGTTTTTTTTGACAAGATTTCCGATAAGCCCGGCTGTGGCGAGGGCGCGGAGAATTCGTCGCTTGTCGAATTTATAGCTTTCCCTGAGGTAGTGAAGGGTGGCGGGGAGAACACCGGCGGAGCCGCAGGTGGGGGCGGTGGCCACAATTCCCCCTGCGGCGTTTTCTTCCGAAACAGCCAGCGCGTAGGCAAAGACACTGCCGATTACCCGGACAGCGTGGGATGCGTTGATGGCTTTGATGTGGTAGGCGGCGCCTTTCCTGGCGAGGTGAAGTGTGCCGGGGAGAAGCCCTTCTTCGGCAATGCCCCGGTTCAGGGCCGATTCCATGGCGTCCAGGATTTTTTCAAGGAAGTCCCAGATGTCTTTTCCTTCCGATTTCTCAACAAATTCCCATAGAGAAGTTCCGTTTTCTTCACACCATGTCAGGATATCGTCCATTTTTGAAAGGGGATAGACGGTTTTTGTTTCCGCGTTCCAGTTGTCGGCATCCCGGATTGCGCCGCCGCCGACACTGTACACTTCCCATTGCCGTGTAACAATACCCTTTTTGTCCAGTGCATCAAATCTCATTCCGTTGGGATGCAGGGGAAGGGTTTCTTCCGCTTTCCAGATAACGTCCACCGGGGCAGGGGAGAGGATTTTCTCAATTGCGCGGTCGGTGAGGTGCCCTTTCCCGGTGGCGGCAAGGCTTCCGAAGAGGGTGACCCGGTAGGCAGCCGCATCCATTGTTTTTTCTTTAAATTTTTCGGCAGCCCGTGCCGGACCCATCGTGTGGCTGCTGGATGGCCCGTTTCCAACCCGATACAGTTCCCGAATGCTTTCCATTGCAATCTCCTCATTGTCTTTTCGTTCACATTGTATCGTAATAATTTTCATGAACCAAAAAATGCCCGTTTTTTCATCGGATTCGTGTAGAATAATTTTTTGTAAAAGATACGGATAACTACGGAGGTTTCGAATGAAGAAAGGAATTTTTCCGGCATTGATTGCGGCGGGAATATTTCTGCTTTCCTGCGGGGGAAACGGTACAGCCCTGAAACAGAATGAAATTGCGGGCTGGAAACAAAATCTGCTGAAAGAAAGGGCAAAGACAGACAATGAATTCAAGCATGACCCTCTTTCTCCCATGGCGGGTATTGCGCGTCTGAACATTTCTGCCGGGAAAGAAACTTTTCTGGTACCGGATGAAACCGGCATCCGCCGGGCAGGCCAAAAGGACGGTGCGGCATTGCAGGTGTACGGTTCGAAGGGCAATTGGACGTGGAGAGCACTGTCGGACACGGTTTCCTGTAAATTGAACGGAAAGCCCTGTACCGGAAACCGGATTTCAGATGAGATGGTTTTCAGCCTGGGGAGGTATACCCTTCAAGGCTATCCCGAAGGGGATACACTGGTACTGCTGGTGTTTGATTCAAAGCGTCCGGAGTTGCTTCATTTTCAGCATTTAAGATATTTTAAACCCAATCCCGGCCTGGTGGTGAACGCAAAGGTGGAGAGAATTCGAAAACCGGATAAAATTACCATGCTCACAAGCCGGAATCTGGTGAAGAGCTACTATCGCTATGCTATTCTGCATTTCAGGGTCAATGGGAAAGATTGCCGGCTGACCGCATATAAAATGAATTTGAAAGGCGCGTATGACGACCTTTTGTTTATTCCGTTCCGGGACGCAACTTCAGGAAAAGAAAGTTACGGCGCCGGGCGCTTTCTGGAATTGAAGGAAACTCCCGGAGATACGATGCGTCTGGATTTCAATCTGGCGTTCAATCCCCTCTGCAATTATTCACCGGCCTACAACTGTCCTGTTCCGCCGGCTGAAAATACGCTGCCGGTTCCCATTCGGGCAGGTGAGATGGCATATCCACATGAAAAAAAAGAGAATCACTAATGTAAAATGGCGGAAGCGTGTGGGAATCGAACCCACCGACCTTTACTGCCGCAAAGGCCCACCGGTTTTGAAGACCGGGGGAGACACCAGCCCCCATTCGCTTCCATTTGCCGCTTTCCCGATGACGGTACCGGGACTTGATTATATTATGAGTTGAGGCGTTCGGCAATCTTTTTGGCAATATTGGAGAATGCCACTGCGGCTTCCGATTCCGGCTCCAGAATCATTACCGGAACGCCATTGTCTCCGCCTTCCCGAACCGCGATGGTAATGGGAATCTTGCCCAGCACTTCGGCGGCGAGTTTATCGCCGGCATCCATTGTGGTGTTGCCGCCGAAAATATGGTGAATGTGGCCGCACTCGGAACAGCGGAAATAACTCATATTCTCCACCACCCCGAGGAGAGGAATTTTCAGAGTCCGGAACATGGTGATGGCTTTTTTCACGTCAATCAACGCGATATCCTGGGGCGTGCTCACGGCAATGGCACCGGATACCCGGGTGCTTTGAGCCACAGACAGCTGAATATCTCCGGTTCCGGGGGGCAGGTCAATGAGAAGGAAATCCAGTTCACCCCAGTCCACATCTTTCATGAATTGCTGAATTGCCTTGTGGAGCAGGGGGCCCCGCCACAGTACCGGCGTGTCGTCTTTCAACAGAAAACCGATGGAAATCAGTTTTACACCGTGTTTTTCAAAGGGAATAATCTGCCCTTTCCCGTTCACCACAGGTTCGCCTTCAATGGCAAACATGGTGGGAATGGACGGCCCGTAGAGGTCGGCATCCATTAAGCCGACCCGGTAACCGGACTTTGCAAGCGCCACCGCGAGATTTACCGTTACCGTGGATTTTCCGACGCCGCCTTTTCCGCTGCCGATAAGAATCGGGTGTTTCACTTTCGGCAGAAGGTTCAGCTGCTCTACCTGTCCGTAGGCTTTTGTTTGGATCTTCAGTGTGACGGAAACTTCTTTGACGCCTTCCACGGAAAGCAGCGCTTCTTTTACAGCAGCTTCAAACTCTTTCTCATGGCCGGCGGCCTGGGAAGGAAGCTCTATCCGAACCTCAATTTCGCCATTTTCGGAAATGTCCAGCCCCTTGACCCCTTTGAATTTTATCGGGGTGATATCCGTCCCCGGTATCTGAATGGTATCCAGCTTGTCATAAATTTGAATTCGCGATATTTTGCCCATTTGGATCTCCTTTACAAAAAAGTAACCAATGCATTCTATCACAAGGAAGGTTGCAATTCCATATCAATATCCGTTATAGTAACCCAAAGTGAGACCGGAGGTCATACAATGGTTTATGTGAAATTGTTTTTTTATTTTTGTTTGCTGGGGTATTCAATATTTTCCGGTAATTTCCCCGTTGCGGCTACGGTGGTTGCGGTACTGGCAATTTCCGATTTTCTCCTTTCCCGTTATATGAAAAAGTATGTAAGCGGGTTTTTAATGGCGCTGCTGGTATTTTCATTTGTCGCCTGGGTTTTGATTCCGGTGTTGAATTTAACCGGAACGGAACAGTATTTTGTTCTTTTCGGCGTGCTGTATCTCGCTGTTGTCAGCGCGCTGCTGATTCCGTCTCAAAATGTGGGAATGACTCCGGTGGCAATGGGGCATGTTGATGGAATGCGGTGTACCAAGATTCTGGATGCGTCTATTTTGATGGATGGGCGGATTGTGGATATTGTGGAGACAGGGTTCCTGGACGGGACAATTGTTGTTCCGCGGTTTGTGATGAAACAGATTCAGCGGATTCACGAAACCGGTAAAGAGCTGAAGCAGCAGCGGGCGGAACACGCACTGGAATTGATTCGTAAGTTACAGAATATGAAAAGTATTCAGTTTCGGATTTGTGAACTTGATTTTTCCGGGGAAAAAGATGTGGATCAGCGGATGATTGCGCTGGCAAAGAAGCTGAAAGGTAAAATCGTGACCAATGATTACACATTGAACCGGGTTGCATCTCTGGAAGAAATTGAAGTTTTGAATATCAATGAACTGGCAAATGCGCTGAAACCGGTGGCACTTCCGGGTGAGCGAATTTCAATTCACATTATCAAAAAAGGAAAAGAAGAAGACCAGGGTGTTGGGTACCTTGATGACGGAACAATGGTGGTAATTGACGGCGGGGAGAATTTTATCGGAAAGCGGGTTCAGGCAACGATTACAAGTGTGTTGCAGAATCCGGCGGGAAAAATGATTTTTGGAACGGTAAATGATAATGACGAAACGGAATAGTTTTATATTCCTGTTTCTTTTGTTTTCTCCCTTTTTAATGGCACGGGGGAAGGTTGTTGTTTTTCCCTTTGAAAACCGTTCGGATAACAGCCGGGTTGAATGGCTGAGTTACGGCCTTGAAGTCCTTTTTGAGGACAGCCTGGGGGCTGTCTCCCTTTCGGACAGAATGGATGCTGTGGACCGGATGGATGTACCGGATACCGCCGGCCTGACGCTGGCCACACGGGTGATTATTGCCCGGAAACTGGGTGCGGACACGCTGATTACCGGTAATTTTTCGATTTCAGACAATATCATTTCCATTGAGTTTTTTTGTTATCGGATTGATCGTCTTCTTGAAAAAAAGGCGCGGTGTACCGTGTCAAAATTCGGGTTTCCTGCTGATCTTGCTCCCTTTATCCGAAAGGAAACCGGTGCCGCTTATCCGTATCCGAAAACGTTCAGCAGTCATGCTTTTGAAGCTTATGTCCGGGGGATGCTCCGGGCGGGAGTAAACGATGATTTTACGGAAATTGAAAAGCTTGCCGGAAAAATTTCCGACTGTGAACCGCTGAACCGGAATCTCGGCAATCTTCTTTATGATACCGGCCGGTACAAAGAGGCACTTTTGTATTTGAAACGGTTGCCGGAGACGGATACGGCGGGACTGTTCCGGTCGGGGATGTGCTGTACCGTTTTGAAAAAATTTTCGGACGGGCTTATTTATTTTCTTCAAACGTTGAAAACCAGGAGAGACACCGCGTCGGTTGTAAATGCCGCCGGTTGTCTGCTGAATCTCGGACATCCCGCGGAGGCTTCCGCTTTTCTGGATTCTCTTCCGGAAAAAACGCCGGTGAAGGAGCCGGTGGTTCTGTTTGACCGTGCGGTGGTTGAGGCGGCACAGGGGAAATGGAATTTTGCACTGGATGTCCTGAGCCGCTATGTTGCGGTGTTCCGGTTCACCGACAAGGCGAAAGTGCTTGCCTTCTTTTGCTGCGGGAGATGCAGTGGTTCGCATCCGCTTTGTGCCGATACGGAGGATGCTGTGTCCGCACAAAAGGGAAAGCCGGGCCTGTTGTCAATGTATCAGTTCTGCACGGGCGGGAAAACAGATTCTACTGTGCCGGATTTGCTGGAAATCAAAGAGTTGTATCTGGAAAAAGCAAGGGAGGCACTGAATGCGGGGGAAAAAGATGAAGCGATTGATTCCCTGCAGAAAATTCTTTATCTGGATCCCTTGCAGAAAGATGCCCTGGAGATGCTCTGCAACCGGTGTAAGGATGCAGATGCGTGTAAAAAATTAAAGACACTTACAGCGGCAAAGCAATCCGGATCTGCGGAACATCAATAAGTGGATTTCCGCGGATAAGCGGCTGCTGACTTGATGAATATGTTTCGGCTCCGGGATACCGGGCTTTTCCCTCACAGTTTTTCAGCCAGTCTTTTCAAATCTTCCCGGCCGGATTTCCCGGCAAGGGTGCGGGAGAGTTCGATCGCTTCCGGAATCCCGTAAATTTTTGCCGTGTGCAGGGCAATTTCCAAGGCTTCGTCGTTCTGCCCTGTCTGTTCCAGCGAGATGGCAAGGGGAACTGCGTATTCCGGGCTCAGTGTGAATTGGCCGCTCATTGCCATCAGGTTCTGAAAGCGGGTCAGGTGTTCCACAGCTTTTTCAAACTCTTTCAACCGGAAACGGTAGATTCCGGCCAGCGCGATCAGCAGAGGATCCGGCCGGTTGGGAGACATTGCTTCCAGGCTTTCTTCCAGCAGTTCTCCTGCGGCATCCATTTCCTCTCTCCCCATATAAAAGGTGACGGCGGCACGGATTACAGAAGGGAAGGGGTAGTTTTCCAGAATTTCATCAATCGGTTCATCGGATTCAGCCCGGGCAATGAGTTCAATGAGTTCTGCCCAGCGCGGCCCGTCCAGCAGGTCCGGGTATTTTCCGGAAAGGCGCAGAAAGATTTCAAGAGCGGTTGTGTATTCTTTTTTCAGAGAATAATATAATGCCTGAAAATAGAGTACAGCCGGGGATTCTTCCAGTTCCAGGATAGCTTTTCCCTTCTCAAAATCTTCACGGTTCAGTGCTGCCATCGCGTGTTTCAGCGCCTCGTTTTCCTGGATTTCCCTTTGGATAAATTCAGGGTAATTGGCAATAAGAATTTCCGCGTAGGCGTCGTCATCTTCCGGCAGTAATTCCTGTTTTGCCTGATCCGGGCCGAAAACAGCTTCAAATTGGTCATACTGTTTGTCAATTTCATCAAGGATGTGCCGGGCGGTTTCCCGGGTTTTTTCGTCTGTTACGTACCGGAGGCAGGTTGTGGCAAAGTCTGCGGCGGTTTCGAATTCTTCTGCCTCGAAGTGGGACTGCGCAAGCTGCAGATTGTGGCGTGCCAGTTTCAGTTTACATTCCTCTATTTTTTCCTTTATCCGAACTGTAACCTCAGAAGGACAGTCGGAAACCGCGACAGCGTCCTCGTATGCCACCAGAGCGAGATAATACTCTCCTTTTGAAAATTGTTTATCACCTTTTAATTTCAATTTGTTACAATCTTTTTTTCCCAGTTTCCCGAACAACCCGAATCGTGACATATCTCACCTCAAAACAGTTTTCATAATGTAGTATAGTTTTATGGAACGGATATTGCAAAACAATTTACCGAATACTGAATTCAGGGAGGCGATATGAAAAGGCTGTTTATTTTGATTGGGTTTTTAGCGGTAGTTGCCGGGTGGCAGATTTCCTGCTCATCCGGCAGTCATGTGGATGTGGGAATTAATATCGGGGACAATGATTTGATCGGTGATGTGTCCAGCGGAGCCGCTTTTGTCGGAGCGTCGATTAACAGCTACGGTGAGTGGGTGGCGGCCGGAAGCCGGGGAATTGCGTTTGGAAACGGAAACCAGACGGATTTCAACCTGATTTCCATGGATACCGGAAGTACCGATTCGGACCGTGCAATTGCATTGAATGATAACGGAAATTTTATTGCCGCTTTCGAGCATGGGATTTATTTCGGGGATTTAAGCGGGAATCTGAAAAAAGTTTATGATAATACCAACGGTACATTTATCAACGCGGCTATCAACAATAATGATACCTGGCTTGTCTCTTCCGAAGATGGCGTGTATATCGGCAGTGGGGCACAGGCGCCGACTTTTCTGGACTATGTCAACAATGTTGGTGAATATTCCCACTGTTCTCTGAATGAGAATGATGAGTTTGTGGCAGCCGGTTCATTGCAGGTTCTTTATGGGTATATTGACGATCAGAATACCGTGCAGTTGACCAGCTATGACCCGGTGTCTGTTTCAAACGATTCGGTATGGACAGATATAAACGCAAATGGCGATTTTGTGGCAACCGGTGCAATCAATACCCTTCTCGGCCTGACAAACGGTAAGAAGTCCATGGAGGTCAGGCTGGTTCGAAAAAAATCGTCAAAGGCGGTTCCCCGGGTTGTTGGAGCGGATATTCCGATTGCTGTGCACAAAGCGGCAGGAAATGTGAAATTCACAGTGAATTATCATTACAAGCCCTGGTATCTCAATCATAAGGTTCGAAAAAAAGTAGCGAAAGCAGCCACTTCTTTCCATAGTTGTGCCATCAACAACTATACCGACTATGTGGCGGCGGGTGACGACTATCTGATTTACAATGACAATCAGAACTTTAATCCTGTGACCGCACCGGGTGAAATGGTGGCGGTGGATATCAATGACAGCGGCGATTGGATTGCGGTTGGAACCGACGGTATCTTTCTGAACAATATTTTTCAATACGACGGAATGGGGCTGGGAGATTACCTCTCTGCAAAAATGACGGAAGAGGGAAACTTTATTGTCTGTACCAGTTATTCCACTTACCATTACCGTGCTTCTACCGATACGCTGATTGATGACGGCCCTGTTGCTGACCGGGGGTATCCTGTGGCGGCCGATATAAACGGCCCCCGCTGGATAGCCGTTGGGAATTATGGGGTTCTGCTCTGGAATTATTGATGCGCCTGCGGCAGGTTCGCGTGTTTTGGAATTTGTAGCCGGGTGGCTGTCTGGAAAAAAGCGGGGAATGTCAAATTCCCTGCTTTTTTTAGTTTCGGGTCAACTTCCACATCCAGATGGACAACACCACGATCAGCATCAGGACAATGAGGGTCAGGGCAATACGGGAGAAATCCGGAGTCCAGGGTTTTTCCGCCTGCTGAAAATCAGGGTTCTGCACACAAGTTTTCGGATTAATTACTGCGGTTTTGTGCTGTTGCCAATTATCCTGGCGGATGAAGCGGGAAACATCAAAGTGTGCTGCCGGGATTTTCAGGTTCCCATAGCAGAGTATGGCACGGGCAACTGTCTTGGTTTCCGGTATAAGGAAAATATTCCGGCGAAACCAGCTGAGCTTCAACGCCTTAATCGGGAGGGCACTATTGTCGCCGTTGTGAATGATGAGCGTATAGTTTCCGGTATCGGAAGGGTGTGCAAGCAGTGTCAGCCTGCTTTCCGTCCGGCCGTCAAGTAAAAAGCGGTAAAAACTGCCTTTCGCCAGGAAAATCTTATGGCGGTTAATTGTGATGCGTTCTCCTTTCAAAATGACACTTCGGTAGAAAGCGGGGGCATCGGTGATGATGGAAAGTGCGGAAATGGGAATGCCGCTGGAAAATGACAGGATGCTGTTGCCTGCGGCATCGGTTTGAATGGTAAAGTCGGTGATTTTCATTGTGTCAGTGATGGTCTTTCCTGTGCCCGAAGGCTGGCTCAGGCCGCTGACGGAGATGATTTTAAATGCCGGCGTGAATTTTCCCTTACTGGTAAAGCGGAGCCCTTTGTAATTCAATTGGATTGCTTCATTTCCGGCGGGAAGCTCGGCATCCTTCATTTTGATTTTTACCCATCGGCATTTGACAGGTTTGAAAGATACCGAGGTTTTTCTCAGGTCCACATTCCTGCTGAAGTCGTAAATGCTTTCATTTGCAACTGGCTGCCAGTTCTTTTTGTCATTGCTGATGCTGATGGAGACTGTTTTCTTAAAATTTTTGTTGGGAGTGGCAAAAAAAAGTTCTCTCATTGCCATTCTCTGCGCCGGGACTTCCAGCAACAGGGTTGTGATATTTTTTTTTGTTGAAAATGCACGGATTGTTAAGTGAAACAATAACATGGGAACAGCAGCTTTTCTTTCTTCCAGTATTGTAAATGGAATCAGTTTGCCGTCCGGGGAAAAAATACGAATGTCCCGCTGGTCTGTGGCGGTATGATTCAATACTTCTCCGGGAAGCGGAATTTTGTAAATTTTCCCAATTGCCAGCGGTCCGGGTAATTCCCGGCTGTAGCGGAAATTTTCCGGTTTCAGCACCCCGGCGGAAGAGACAAAACAAAAAAGCAGAAATACAGGGATTATGAACTTAAACGGTTTCATCTTTTCCCCTTCTGTTTTCTGCTTCGGCGTTTTCCGTCAGCATCTTCCTGAAATGGTGATACAGCCACGAAGAAGTAATGAGAAGCATGCCCAGAACAAGAAAAGACAGGATGCGATAGGGTGTACTGAAATGGGAAATATCCACAAGAAATACTTTGAACAGGGTGACAATAAAAATCGCAATAGCGGTTTTGCGCATGATACCGTTTTCCTTTCGGAAACCCTGCACCATCAGCGCGGAGGCAAAGATTGCCCAGAGAATGGAGATGGAAGCAAAACGTGCACCCGGTACATACTGGTGAAAAAACGCAGCGGTTTCAATGGTCAACGTGATAAAAAGTGTGGCGGCAAAAGCGACAAAAAGAATCCCTCCCCATCGGCTTCGGGCGTGGATTGCCGAGCTGTGAAGCTGCCGGCTGCTTTTGTAAAGAGCGGTTAAAACCGCCGCGGCTGTGAGAATTCGTTCCGGGAGCATTTTCGTGTAGAGGATGTTGTAAAAATACCATGAACGGGAAAGGTGGAAAACAAAGTGATAATCATAGAAAATGAATTTTCCTGCGACAATGAGAATCAGTGTAATTCCGGTTGCAGTCATCCACTTCCTTTCCGTTTTCAGGCCCAGCCAGATGGTCAGTGCAGCTTCCAGTGCCCAGAAAATTGTAATCCAGTTGGAAGAAAAGAGGATAGGAACAGTTAGAACAAGATAAAACACCGCATTGGCAACGAGGTACCAGAATGCGGAACTTTTCGGAGTATCGTCCTTTGACAGCCGGTTTGCCAGTGTAAGGAAAACGACGGCAATGAGAATTGTGACAATGGAAACATAGGGCGTACTGAACCGGTCTGTCACCAGGGCAAAGGCAAACCCGAAAGTAATGAGCGCGTTCGGGGCGGCAAACCACAGACTGCTGATGGAACGAGTGCTTTTCCGATAGAGGGTGCCGGCTACCGGGAGAATCGCGTAGATGAGAAAGAAAAGAAGAAGAAAGATGATGGAAGGCCAGAAACAAGCTGTTTTATAATAGGGGGCGTACCAGGCAGTGTACAGGAGCCAGGTAAAAACAAACCCGATGGATTCCAGGATGCGCCAGCTTTTTCTTGTTGCCAGTACAAGAATTCCGAGGTTGAGAATCAGCATGTAGGACATCAGGGCAATTTGGTTTGGACTGTGGGTGGACAGGAGGAGGGGGGTTAAAAAGCCGCCCAGTGTTCCCAGCGCGGCAAGCCATTTTGTGTCATAAATAATTGCCAGTACTGCTGAAAAGCAGGTTATGACAAGCATCAGTGAAAAAGAAACCCCAAAAGAGACCAGATGATAGAGCTGAAATCCGGCAAAAGTGGCAAAGTAAAGGACGGCGATGCCGCCTCCCGTAAGGGATAATCCGAAGGCACGGAAGTCTTTCTTTCGGAACCATTCTCCCATCCCGAGAAATACGATTCCCCAGAAATAGGAAAGGGCAACACGGCCGGTGGGGCCGACCCAGCCTTTTGTGAACGAGTATTTCAGAAAATATCCCACTGCAAATACCATTGTGATAATTCCGATGATGAGGAGCCATTTCTGGCCGAAATGAAATTCGTTTTCTCCAATGGCTGCAGGTGGCGGGGCGGACAGTGGGGAAGGGGACGACAGGTATTCGGGTTTCCGGACAGCTGATTCGGCCGGAATTTCTTCTGTGAACTTATTTTCGGCCCCGGGGTGAAGATGATTTTCCGCAGGGCCGGCGGCGGATTCCGGTTCGCCGGCAGGATGTTCGTCCAGGGATTCTGTCATGACTTTTTCAAGCCTGCCGAGACTGGTATTCAGGCTTGTCAGGGAGCTGTCAAGGTAATTCTTCAAAGTGCTCAGATATGCCAGCTGCTCTTTTACATCAAAATAAAGTGAGATTTTTTCAGCAGTTTCACCGGTGAAGACGGTTCCGCAGCCGGGGCAGACTAAACAGGGACCGGTGAGTGTTTCATGGCAGTTTGGACATTTCATCGCTTTCTCCCTCCTTGTGGGATGAAAGACAGTTTCTTTATCCCGCTGGACAATATGATTTCATGCCACAAGTGTAACGGAAAATCCCAGGGAAAGAAAGAGAAAAGCTTTTTGACTTCCGGAAGGCTGTTCAAAGCTTGTCATTTTGACAGATCGTTACCGTGATCGCTTCAAAAGGGCATTCCCTTTCGCATTCTCTGCATCCGGTGCAGGCTCCGGGAAGAGCTTCCGGCAGTCCCATTTCCCGTGTCATCAGAATCGCTTCTTCCTGACAGACATCCAGGCAGATTCCGCATCCGGTGCAGGCATTGTCTTTTCGTGTCCACTTCCATTCCATGGGATTATTTCCGGGCGAATGGGGTTGTATTCAGTTGTTTCAGTGCGCGAATAAACCCCCAGATGAACACCATAATTAGAATCGGGAAGAGGACGGAAAAAGTCAGTTGTGCCAGTTCCAGTCCGTGGGGGGTTGCATTGGAGCGGAAATTCATTTTTATAAAATTCCAGAATGGGCTTGGATGAAGTGCAAGATATTCTTTTCCCGGAGCTTCCATAATGAGAG
This sequence comes from Acidobacteriota bacterium, assembly GCA_013152385.1. Taxonomy (GTDB): domain Bacteria; phylum Acidobacteriota; class Holophagae; order Thermotomaculales; family Thermotomaculaceae; genus UM-FILTER-49-7. The sequence continues at coordinate 3,497 of JAADGL010000058.1, read as the reverse complement.
AGAATCCTATTGTCTGGACGAAAACAGCCGAAAACATGAATAGAAGTGCCAGCCGGAAACGGGGGTTGGAGGGATGATGTCCCCCGTAAAATAAGCGGATAACCAGTGCAATGGCGAACAAGATTGTCCCAAGCGGGACGAAAGGGACGGCAATTTTGATATCTGCCATGATATCGGGATTCAGAACCAGAAATCCCAGTAAAACAACGACAACCAGGAACATGTCCGTAATTAGGATAAGAATAACATCCCACAGTTCAATGGATACTCTCAGCGTGAGCCGTTCCCGCAGTGAGGAAAAATATCCCTGAGCAATGGCAAGGCCCAATGCAAAAAAACCCAATAAGATGGAAATATTTACAAGTGTCTGAAGTGTCCAGACTTCCAACCCTTTGGCAATTACCTCTTCACCCATACAATATCTCCCTGTGATCATTTGGCTGTCCCGTTCAGACAGCATTTGTATGATAACAAAGTGGCAGAGTGAGCGCATGCAAAAAAAACAGACGATTGTGGCCAAAGGGAACTTCAGGTTTACGCTCGGTGAGAATTAACTTTGAATTTTCAATCTCTTGAATCCGGAATTCTCAACTTGCATATAGTTTTCCGGACTGCATTATCCACCGCTTACAGTTGTTCGAAATACTTCCACGCCTCCCCTTCGGTTAGGTGATTTGGCTACAGCGTTGATGATAATGGTGGTACTGTTGATGGCATAAATACCGATATAGCCGGGCCGTTTTGCGATACGTTTCCGTATCAGTTTCCGTTTGGGGTTGTATGGGTTTTTGAGATTCTTGAATTTCGGATCCCTGGCGAGAATTCTTACCAGGTTTTGGGCCTTGATTCTTTTACCGAGTTTATCCGGAATCCCATCGCCATTGGTGTCCGCATATCGTTCGGTTGGATCTATTGCATTTGAAGAAGTAAGCCAGAGTTGAAGGGTTTTGGCAATTGTGTTGGCGTTTCCCTTTAAATAATCAATTTTTGCCCGGTTCTGAGCCCCAAGATAGCCGGGAATTGCGATGGCGGTGAGAATTGCAATGATGGTTACAACGATTAATAATTCAATCAATGTGAAGCCGATATTTCTGTTTGGCCTGTTGTTTTTCCTGTTTTTCGGCATAACTGTTTTCCACCTGTTTTGGTTTAATGGAATTTACTGCAAGAAAAGTACCGAAAAACGGAACTGTAAGAAATTAAGACCAATTTTTATTTTATTGATTTAGCTTGGTGACAAAATTTGTCACTCTTTACAAAAAATTGTCATTGGAACTTTCCATTTTTTGGAGAATAAGTGCAGGAGTACCGGTTTATGTGGTCTGTTTAACGCAATTTTTCCCACTTTTTTTTGCAAGGTAAAGGGCCTCGTCAGCTTTTCGGATTACACTGTCAATTGCACCGGGATGATCGTAAGAGGAAACCCCGGCGGAAACGGTAAATCGAATCGTGTCCCCGTTGCAGGAAACCCGGATAGATTCAATATTTCTGCGAATTTTTTCAGCAAGCCGGAAAGCACCCTGAATACCGGTGTCCGGCAGGAGAAGAAGGAATTCTTCTCCTCCCCAGCGGGCAGATACATCCTGAAGGCGGAGAGAATTTTTCAGGGCTTTTGCGAGGGCTTTCAGTACGGTGTCCCCACATTCGTGGCCGAAAGTGTCATTGATTGTTTTGAAGTTGTCAATATCCAGCATTATAAAACTGAACGGTTTCCATGTTCTTCCCATTCGGACGGTTTCAATTTCAACCCGTTCAAGGAAAGAGCGGCGATTGTAAAGCCCGGTCAATTGATCGGTACCGGCGAGTTCTTCCATTTTCTGAAATGCTTTTTCAAGTTCTTTACTGCTTTTGACTTTCAGTTTGTAACGGCGATAGAGTGTCATCAGGAGAACCAGCGCCAGAATGGTTGCAATGACGACGAGGGTAAGTGTGACCTGTTGGTGACGGATCCGTTCGTCCCGGATTTCCTGTTCTTTTTTCAAAAGTTGAATCTCTTTTTGCCGTTTTTCTTTTTCATGGCGGGCTTCCAGTTGAGATATTTTTTCGTAGGCTTGAGCAGACATCTGTTTGTTTTTGATTTTGTCAAATTCATTTCTGAATTTTAAAGCTTCTTTATAACGATGTTGTTTCTCATAAAGACGATAAAGACTTTCGGTTGTGTCTTTTAACCTGTTTTGATCCTGAATTTCTTTTGACATGCGGTAGGCTTTCAGCAGGTAGGTTTCCGCCTTCTGCGGTTGTCGGCGCAGCGCGTACAGCTGGCCGATGTTGGCAAGAGCGAATGAAATCCTCGGTTTGGCCTTCAGTTCTTCAAATATTGTCAATGCTTCGAGATAATTTCTCAGTGCTTTTTTGTACATTCCCAGGCTGCGGTACGCATCGCCGATATTGTTTAGGCAGACGCCGGTGTAATCCCGGTTTTTATTTTCTTTTGCCAGTTCCAGGGCGGCCCGAAAATTTTTCAGCGCTTCTTTAATATGGCCTTGTTTGCGTTCCACATCTCCTACGTTGATCAGCGAGATGAGTTCCAGTTGCGGATTTCCGGTTTCTCTACTGATTTTCAGGGATTTTCTAAAAGAAGCCAGCCCCGCGTCAATTCTGGAAAGTTTGATCTGGATATTTCCGATGGCATTCAATGCGATGCAGATGCCGGCCTTGTTGTCTGTTTCCTCATAGAGCTTCAGCGCCTTTGAAATATTGTCAAGTGCAGTGCTGAATCGCCCCCTATTGTAATAAATTACAGAAACATTATTGTAGATTGCCGCCAGTTTGCTTTTCACACCGGCCTTTTTTAAGTAGGGGAGGGAGTCCTCCATGAATTTCAGGGCGGCATCTGTTTTACCTCGGGACAGTGCGACGACTCCGATACCATTCAGTGCCCCTCCGATTACCAATGGCATTTTCATTGCTTTTCCGGCTGCCAGGGCGTTTTTATATGCTTTTTCTGATTTTTCCAGTTCGGAATTATAGTAATAACCGGTTCCCTGAGCCAGAAGTGCCTGTGCAGCCAATTTATTCCAGTTGTGTTTGATCGCTTCGGCGTAAGCTTTCGTTGCCAGCTCCAACACACGCTGCGGAGAGCGGAAGTGATATTTTCCTGCCAGTTCCAGTTGAAGCCGGACTTTCTCTTTTCCGGATGTAATGGAAAGTTTCTTTTCCATGTTTTCTATTTCATTTGCGCAGATGAAGGGTGCAGTTAGAATCATTAAGAATAAGAAGGAAATAACGGCTTTCATTTGGTGTCCTTTTATGAGAGTTCTATTCAATATGATAGCAGATTACGCTGATGAATGCGAATCAACAAACCCGGTTATAATAAATTTTATCGGGAAAAAAGGAAACGGAAGTGGCTGCCGGAATGCAAATCGGGTATCAGGAAGTACGCGGCTACAGATAAAAAAGAGGGCCGGGAAAATCCCGGCCCTCTGCATAAACGGTTCAGGCCTGTTTCTGGCCTCGGCGCCGATTTTACCGGCTTCCGGTTAACGCCGTCATAA
>JAADGL010000060.1 GCA_013152385.1 Acidobacteriota bacterium | reverse complement strand
TGTGTTCATATTGACCCTATTGATTCAAAATAGAAAGGAATATAGCAAAACCTTTATATATTTTGCTGTGGCCGGTATTTTTTGTATTGCAAGTTATCTTCCCTGGCTTCATCCTTTGCTAAGCAATAAACTCCTTCGGTCCGGGGTAACCTGGATTCGGCCGGTATCCGCATTATTTCCTTATGATTTTATTCGAAATTATTTCAAATCCGGTTTCTGGGTTATGGTTATCGTTATTCTGTTTCTCTTGGGACTTTCACTTCGACACGGGAAACAACCCGAATCATCCGGAAATGAAAAGAGAATCCATCCTTATCCGTTACTCTGGACTTGGGTACTGGTGACGTATTTTGTTCCCTTCCTTCTTTCTTTTGTTGAAGCACCGATGTTGATTCCCCGTGTTACAATTATAACACTGCCGGCTATTGTGCTATTGATTACAGGCCTTGTACGAAATCTTCGAATTGGGGAAGTGATGATTATAAGCCTGATTACCATGTTAGCATTAACCGGAACTCTGATTTCCGGTGATCGGTATTACTCGCGCAACTGGAAAGAAGACTGGCGCAGTACGGTTCAGTATGTTATCCATTCCGACCCAAAAGCCAGCAAACCTGTTTTGGCCCACTGGGATTATAATTTCCATGCATATTTCAAAATGCTTGGAGACAATCGGAAAATTATACGTCCACACCGAGGCAGTTTTCTCAAGCTGGTTGTCCGAACATCGGCTAATCTCGGATTTTATGTTTTGAAAGCCCACGATATGCATGAAATTGATCCGCAGGTGCATAAGTTTTTCGAAAAATTTTTCCTCCCTGTAACGGATATAAAATTTCATAAATCGGAGTGTGTTTACTTCCATTTCAGGTCCCTTGCGGCCAAGGCAGAGCTGATTGGGGGTGTGCCGCTCCCGGAAGATGGAAAACTGGCCCTTACCCGGTTCAATGGCAGGTTCAAACCCCTGCCAAAGGGCGGAATCCGACTCTGTTCAAACGGAGCGGTTTCGTCACCGCCGTTTGTTTTTCCAGCCGGGACGTATCGAATCCGGGTACTGGCAAGGGGAAATCGGGTAAAGGGTGAAACGGCACAATTTCAACTGTCTGTCGGCCAACATATTGTGATTCGGGCCTTCACAAAAGAAAAACCGGATTATTTTACAGGTAAACTAACTCTTAAAGCCGGGGATGTTCTGCCGCTGACCATTACGTTTCTAAATGATTATTTTGAGAAAATAAAGCCGGACACGCCGCTTGATCCCGGCCCGGCAATCCGGTTTCGGGAAGGAAACTGGGACGGTACATTCACCCGAAAAGGGAATACCCGCTCATATTCCGCCCGCTGGGTACAGAGAGGAAGCGGGAAAACGGTTTCGGATACGGTGACAATCCGAAAATTCACCCCGGCCAAAATTATTATGTACCGGAAATCCCTCAAGGGCTGTTACCGGGGAAAGCTGTCTTCCGACGGCACTTTTTCCACCGGTACGGCAGATTGGTACACTTGGAACGGAAGGTGGAAAGCCAGGTTCCCCAAAATGAAATTTACCGGAAAGCTGGACCGGAACCTGGATATCCTGAAGATTCAAATTGAAAAAATCCAGTGAAACCGGGCCCGGGTCCGTTTTCCCCCCGTTCCCGCCTGATTACAGTGTAACGGATTCGATGTATTCGCCGTAAACGTCCCTGAGTATGTTGGAGATTTCACCTAAGGTGGCATAGACTTTGACTGATTCCAGTATTTTCGGTATGAGGTTTTCGGTGCCTTTTGCCGCTTTTTCCAGTTCGCCGAGGCGGAACCGGACAGCTTCGTTGTCCCGGCTTTCTTTGAGCCTGTGCAGTTTTCCCACCTGATTTTTTTCCACTTCTTCTTTTATCCGGAGCAAGTCCACATCACCGGCACGTTCTTCCACCTGAAATTTATTGACTCCGACAATGGTTTGATCACCGGATTCAATGGATTTCTGGTATCGGTAGGCGCTTTCCTGAATTTCACGCTGGACAAATCCCATTTCGATGGCTTTCAGCATCCCCCCCATGTCGTCAATCCGCCGGATGTATTCCGCGGCCTTTTCTTCAATTTGATCGGTGAGGGATTCAATGTACCAGCTTCCTCCCATGGGGTCCACCACGTCGCCGATTCCGTTTTCATACGCCAGTATCTGCTGGGTGCGGAGGGCGGTGCGGACGGATTTTTCCGTGGGCAGCGCCAGCGCTTCGTCCATGGAGTTGGTGTGCAGTGACTGGGTACCTCCCAGTGCCGCCGCCATGGCCTGAACCGCCACCCGGACAATGTTGTTTTCCGGCTGCTGGGCAGTCAGTGTGGAACCTGCGGTCTGGGTGTGGAAACGGAGCATCATGGATTTCGGATTCTTCGCGCTGAACCGTTCTTTCATGATTTTCGCCCACATGCGCCTTGCGGCGCGGAATTTTGCGATTTCTTCAAAAAAGTTGTTGTGGGCATTGAAGAAAAAGCTCAGGCGGGGCGCGAATGTATCCACATCCAGCCCGGTTTTCAGTGCGGTTTCCACGTAGGCAATGCCGTCTGCAAGTGTAAAGGCAACTTCCTGAACAGCGGAAGAGCCTGCTTCCCGGATGTGGTAACCGGAAATGGAGATGGTGTTCCATTTCGGCACATTTCCGGCACAGAATTCGAAGATGTCCGCAATGATCCGAAGGGACGGCCCGGGCGGATAAATGTAAGTGCCCCGGGCAATGTATTCTTTCAGAATATCGTTTTGAATGGTACCGGACACCCGGTCAAAGGGGACATTCTGTTTTTCCGCCACCGCAAGGTACATGGAAAGCAGCATGGCGGCGGTGGCATTGATGGTCATGGAAGTGGAAACCCTGTCAAGGGGAATTCCGTCAAACAGGGTTTCCATGTCTTTCAGCGTGTCAATGGCAACTCCGACTTTTCCCACTTCCCCCGCAGCCACCGGGTCATCGGAGTCGTACCCGATCTGGGTGGGCAGGTCAAAGGCGACTGACAGGCCGGAGGTTCCCTGTTCCAGAAGATATTTGTAGCGCTTGTTGGATTCCTCCGCCGTTGCAAATCCGGCATACTGGCGCATGGTCCAGAATCTTGAACGGTACAGGGTGGGCTGAACCCCCCTTGTGTAGGGGTACTGGCCCGGAAATGCCAGTTTGTCCGCGTAATTAAAATCCGGCAGGTCTTCCGGGGTGTAGGTTCGCTTCTGTTCAATGCCGGAGGTGGTTTCAAATTTTTCTTTTCTTTCGGGAAACCGCGCCGTTGATTTTGCCGTTTGTATTTTATATTGTTCTTTCAGCTCATCAAACCTGGACATTTTTCCTCCTCTGGCCCGCCCGGCTTTACAGGGTTTGTATGATGGTCAACACCGCGGTGTCCACGATGTCTTCCGCACTGCAGCCCCGGGACAGATCGTTGCAGGGGGCGCCGAGGCCCTGAAGCACCGGCCCGATGGCGGCGGCACCGCCGATGCGCTGGGTCAGTTTGTAACCGATGTTGGCGGCATTGAGGTCCGGAAATACCAGTACATTTGCTTTTCCCGCAACCGGGCTCCCCGGTGCTTTCTTTTCCCCCACCGCCGGAATCAGGGCGGCATCCAATTGAAGTTCGCCGTCAATTTGAATATCCGGACGGCGGGTTTTCACGTATTCCATTGCTTCCCGGACTTTGTCCACCAGGGGATGCTCCGCGCTTCCCTTTGTGGAAAAGGACAGCATAGCCACCCGGGGTTCTGTTTCGAGAAATTTTCTGCAGTTGTCCGCGGTGTCAATGGCGATGTCGGCAAGCTGAACCGGCGTCGGGTCCGGCAGAATGGCACAGTCGGCAAACAGCATGGCGCCGTTTTCCCCGAAAGCGGGATTTTTTGTAATCATCAGAAAAAAGCTGGAAACCGTTTTACTTCCCGGTTTTGTGCCGATAATGTGAAGCGCCGCCCGTACCGTGTGGGCGGTGGTGTTGGTGGCACCGGCAACAGAGCCTACAGCCTTTTTGTCCTCCACCATCATATCCCCGAAAAACAACGGATCTTTCATGATGTTCCGGGCTTCATCCATGGTAATGCCTTTCGCTTTCCGCTTTTCAAAATAGTAGGAAACATAACGGTCGAAGTCCGGGGAAGAGAGGTGGTCCAGTACCTCAAAATTAACGTCAATTCCCAGTTCCGCGGCACGTTTCCGAATTCCATCCGGGTTTCCCAGCACCAGCGGTTTGGCCAGCTTCTCGCTGACCAGCACATTGGCGGCTTTCAGGGTGCGGTTGTCCATCCCCTCCGGCAGTACAATGGTTTTTCCGGCCTTTCGCGCTCTTTCTTTGAATTGATCCATCAGTTTCATGAATCCCCTCCTCAGAAGACATATAAATCGGCACCACTATAACACAAAATCAATTCCGGCTTCTCCTCTCCGCAATTTTTTGTACGCCGGAAAAGCGCACAAGTTAAATTCTCCGTCCGTTTTTACCTCTGGGGATTATTTCCGGAAGAAGGTTCAAAAAAGACATTCTTCCCCCTTTGCGCCATGATTTTTCACCGCTCAGACAAGTTTTGGGGTAAAATGCGGTGGAAGATTCAAAAAAGCGGGAGGGCGCGGTGAAAGCAGTGGGTGCATTTTTGCTGGTATTGTTTTTTTTATTTTCGGCAACGGCCTGCGGGAAAAAGGCAGACCCTATTCCACATAAGGCAGGGATTACCGCCCCGGAGACAGTCAAATGAAGATTTCGGAAATATTCGGTAATCTTACATTTAACGACCGGGTGATGCGGGAGAAATTGTCATTTGAGGTGTTCCGGCGCTTCCGGGCAACCATTGAACAGGGAGAACCCATGACCCGGGATGTGGCGGAATGCATTGCCCATGCCCTGAAAGAATGGGCACTGGAAAACAATGCCACCCACTATACCCACTGGTTTCATCCCTTAACCGGCCAGACAGCGGAAAAACATGACGCGTTTCTGCAATTCCACGGAGACGGGGAACCTATCGAACGATTTTTCGCCAGTGAATTGATGCAGGGAGAACCCGATGCTTCCAGTTTTCCAAGCGGCGGCACACGAACGACGTTCGAAGCCAGAGGCTACACAGCCTGGGATCCCAAAAGCCCCTGCTTTATCATTGAAGGAGACCTGGCCAACACACTGTGTATCCCCTCTGTGTTTTTCTCTTACAACGGAGATTCTCTGGACAAAAAATCCACTTTAATCCGCTCCGCAATGGTATTGGAAGATGCGGCAAAGGAACTCCTCGGCGTAATGGATTATCCGGTACCGGAACGGATTTTCGTAACTGCCGGCGCAGAACAGGAATACTATCTCATCAGCAGGGAAGATTACCGTCAGCGGGAGGATCTGGCATTGACGGGACGGACACTCCTCGGCGCTCCGCCAATCCGGGGCCAGAAATTGTCTGATCATTATTTCGGCAGCATTCTGCCGGATGTGAAAGCGTTTATGGAAGATGTGGAACTTGCGCTGTACCGCCTGGGTGTGCCATGCAAAACCCGGCACAATGAAGTCGCCCCCGGCCAGTATGAAATTGCCCCGGTATTTGAAGAAGTCAATATCGCCGCAGACCACAATCAGCTGATGATGATGATGTTAAAACAGAAAGCGGCTGCCCGGGGGTTCGCGCTGCTCCTCCATGAAAAACCCTTTCAGGGATTGAACGGAAGCGGGAAACACAATAACTGGTCCATGGCGGACAATGCCGGAACAAACTATTTCAGTCCCGGCAGGAACCGGGAAGAATTCCTCCGGTTCCTCTGCTTTCTTGTGGCATTTATCAACGCGGTACACCGCCATGAGGTATTTATCCGGGCGTCTGTCGCAACCGCTTCCAACGACCACCGCCTCGGGGGCCACGAAGCGCCGCCGTCCATTATTTCCGTTTTTGTGGGAAGTGCGCTGGAACAGGTGCTGACTGATTTGAAAAGCGGTAATTTCACCGAGCTCAACGGCCTGGAAGTGATCCGGGCCGGGTTAAAGTATGTGCCGCAGATTGAAAAAGACAATACAGACCGGAACCGTACCTCTCCGGTGGCATTTACCGGAAACAAGTTTGAATTCAGGGCGGTGGGTTCCGCTCAGCCCCTGGGCTTCCCCAACACCATATTGAACACGGCAATGGCGGAAAGCCTCCGGGAACTTGCCGGAATTATCCAAAAGGAAAACAATGGTAAACAGAACAGGGAAGAATCTATTCTGGCTGCATTGTCCACTCTGCTGCAAAGATGCGACCGGGTAGTGTTCAACGGAAACTGTTACAGCCGCAAATGGCAAATGGAAGCGGAAAAACGGGGATTATCCAACCTGAAAGCCACCCCGGAAGCCCTTCGGGCAGCATTTCAAAATGAAAAAGAAACCGCGTTTCTGCTTGAAGCAGGCGTACTGAACCGGACAGAACTGAATGCCCGGTATGAAATCAAGGTGGAGGAATACGCGAAACGGGTGGAAATTGAAGCCCGGACTCTGCTGAAACTCATCCGCAAAGATGTCCGCCCGGCACTTGCCGCACAACTGAAAGAACTGGAGTTCCTGAACTGGGGTATCCGGACCCGCTACCGGGAAGCGGTGGAACAACTGGAACGGGATTCCACCGGCCTTTCAGGTGAGCTTGACGGACTGCAGGGAATTGACGGAAACGAAAAACAGGCACAATTCTGTTACGGAAGTATCCTGCCGCTGATGAAAAAAGTTCGGGAATCATCCGATTTTCTGGAGGAGGAAACAGACCGGAAACTGTGGAGGCTGCCGGATTACGATCAGATGCTGAGCCGCCGATGAAAACAGATTTCCTTTTCTTTTTCAACAACCGCCTGGAAGCCGGGCAGCCCCTCTCGGACAAAAGCCGGAAACTTTCTCTCCACCTTGCGGTACATTACGCCGTACAGCTGGCCAACGCGGGGCTTTTCTGCAAGCAAAACGGAATTATGCCGGAATCCCTCTCCCTGAAAGATTTATCCGTTACCAAAGACGGCTTCCTTTTTCTCCGTGAGGGTGTTTCACTGAGCGGTGAATTTGACGAATCCGAATTTCTGAAATCAGTTTACCGTCTTTTTCTCCAGATTTTTCTCCGGAGAGAAACGCTCCCGGAAGAAAAAACACTGGGACAGCTAATTGTAAACTACCCCCGGCAATTCACCACCGCACTGGAAAGCCTTGCAGGCGGAGAAACCACGCTGGTCCATTTTAAGTGGCGTATTCTGGAACACTGGAAAAATACTGCGATGGACTACCGTCTGCTTTTCTTCCGTTATCAGTGCGAACTGCCGGAGTCCGTCCCCTTTGTTTTGCTTCCGTTCTGCAATATTCTAATGCCGGCCGTGGAGAAGCATGCCCGTTATCATTCCGACATTTCAAAACTTTTATCCATTCCATTTGGCACGTATAATTGGTTTTGCGACAAATTTTCATTTTTAAACCTGCCAAAACACAGCCTGGAACATCTGCCGTCACCGGAAGGGCTGAAAGCCCGAATTCTGACTGTTCTGAAGCAATCCTCCGGCCTGTTTCAGGAACCGGTAACAACGGTAATAACGGAAAACGGATTGGACAGTTATTCCCTGGATATTTTCCGCTGGCTGGCAGAACAGATACCGGTCCGTTTCATTATTTTGTCCCGACAACCATATGCCGGCTGCTGGAACAGAGAGCTGGAAACCGGTACCGCGGTTCTGTGGAATCCCCGGGCCGACGGAAACCTGTCGGTGGGAAGCGGGATGCTGCCCCGATTTGATACCGCTGTATTTCCGGAACAGGCAAAGTCCAAAACCGGCGGAGCCCTGTCTCCGGTTCTGCAATGGATGGAATACGGTGAAAAATGGAGAAATGAGTTTTCCCTTGAATCCCTGGGGCTGAATCCCGAAGAAAAGGAAGCACTCCTGTCGGGAAAAAGCAACCGGCTGCTGCAATTAAAAGGCCTGGCGGAACCTTCCGGTATTCCCTTTTCTTCCGGTACCGCTCCGCTGGAACGGGTCTCCGACAAAATTATTCGAATACTGAATTCTAAAAAAGGCAATGGCGTTCCGTCACTGCTGAAAGAATTGAACAGGGAGCCGGGACTCTTTCTCATGGCCCGGTCAGCGGCACAAAATCGTGAAAAAGTCACAGACGAAGTCAAAAGTTTGCTCAGCTATGCCGCGGGATTGTTCCGAACCGCTGCCCGGCAATTGGAAAAAATCAGACAACGGCCCGAATTTGCCCCCCTTTATGCCGATTCCCTTTTTGAAAGCGGAGAGCTTGACAAGATGCTGGCCTTCTGCCGAAAACAGGGAATTGAACCTTCCTGTTATCATTTTCTCATGGCCCAGCGGGGCAAAAGATTCGACATGGAAAAACTGAAACCGGAACATCTTTTCCAAATCCTCCTGATGCAGGGAAAATTGGAAGAACTGGAAAAACAACTCTCCCGTTATGCAAAAGAGAAGGGAAAAGACTCATTATTCTATGAATTCAAGGGTGAACTGACTTTCCGAACAGACCCGTCCAGGGGAGAACAGCTTCTTCGGAAGGGAATTCATGTGGCGGGGGAACAGAAAATGCTGTACCGCAAGGCATTTGTTTTGAAACGACTGGGCAATGCCCTGTTCAGAATCTCCCGCTTTCAGGATGCCGAAGTCTGTTACTACCAGGCAATGGAAGTGTTTGTGTCCCTTGAAAATGCCTGGCAATTTGAAAAAGTGGCATACAATATGGCAATGGTAGACATGAATCTCTGCCGCCTGGATGCGGCGGCAGACGTGTTCCGAAAAGACCTGAAACAAAACCGGGAAAGCGGCCACAGGCGCTATGTAGTATTTAATTTAAAAGCATTGGGAAAAGTAGCAGCCATGGCCTATCGTTTCGAGGAAGCATCGGCACTTCTGACAGAGGCTCTGAAACTGGCCCGGGATGGCGGGTTTACCGAGGAAATAACAGGGATTCATTACATGCTGGTGTCGGTGTACCTTGAACTTGAAAAATTTGACCAGGCACGGCATTCACTGGAAAAACTCAAAAAAATGACAGCCGGCCAACCGTTCTGGGATACGCAGATTCAACTTTTAACCGTGGATTTCCACCGTAAAAAAGGTGAACGGGAAAATGCGAAGGCTGCACTGCTACGGATTCAGCCGGATCATCTTTCTCCGGATGAACTCCGGTATACCCGGGTACTGGACGCACTCATCCACCCCCGTCCGCTGGCCCGCGTGTCAGACCTGTATGAAGATGTGGGAAACGCTGACTTGAAACAGTTTGTGTTCATTCTGCGCTCCCTTTTGCTGGACGCTTATCCCCGGCTGGTAAATGTGGTGGATGAGGAACAGCTGAAACAGGATTACCGGCAGGTACGGCTGTTTAACAGTGTCCTGGCTGCCCGGTTCCGCCATCATTTTCTGTCAAAAAAACGGAGTTTCCTGGACCCGGAAATCTTTACCCGGCTCAGCCGGATCATGGCCCACGGCAGAAAAAACGAACAGGCCAGTTTTTACCACGCGTTCCGTCAACTGGGGAAATGGGCCGGTTTCAATGTATTTGAGTTGAGAACAGCGGATGTTCCGGCAGAAAAAGGGATGGGGGCAATTTCCACTCCGAACGGACGGCTGTTTTTGGATATGCAGCCGGAACCGGAAGAGGATCTCCATCCTTTTCTTGAATTTGTAGTTAATTTTGCCGCCTCAGTCATGCCCCGGGGAAAACTTGACATTCAAGGTGGGGATAACACGGAAAAATGTCCCTATTTATCTATGATTGTGGGACATTCCCCAGCCATTATGAAATTAAAACATGAAATTGCCCGGGCGGCGGATTTCATGTTTCCGGTTCTTGTCACCGGGGAAAGCGGAACCGGAAAAGAACTCACAGCACGGGCAGTTCATTTCTGTTCCAGCCGGAAAGACAAACCATTCCTCGCCATCAACTGTGCCGCGCTACCGGATAACCTGATGGAGAGTGAACTCTTCGGTTACGTCCGGGGGGCTTTTACCGGTGCTCAGGTAAGCCGGGCCGGCCTGTTGGAATCTGCCAGAGACGGGACCCTGTTTCTGGATGAAATCGGGGAAATGCCAATGGCAACCCAGGCAAAGCTGCTTCGGGTGCTTCAGGAACGTGAATATTTCCGGCTTGGAGATTCCACGCCAAGAAAAGTACAGGCAAGATTTGTGTTCGCAACCAACCGGAACCTGGAAGAAGCGGTAAAAGAAAAACGCTTCCGGGAAGACCTTTTCTACCGTATTGCCGGTTTTCGCCTGAAAACTCCCTCCCTCAATGAAAGACGGGAAGACATACCGGAGCTTGCGGATTATCTACTGAGTCAGATGGATGACGGCAGCGGGAAAAAACTGAGCCCCGAAGCAAGGGAACTATTAACCGGCTACCGCTACCGCGGAAATATCCGGGAACTTCAGAACATCCTGATGATGGGAATTGTCAATGCCGGTGCTGAAACAGAAATCCGGCCGGAACATTTGCCGGTGCTGTCCAAAACAGTCCCCATAAGCTATTCCGGCAAACTCAAACAGGCAACCCGGGCATTTCAAAAGGAATATCTCAAAAAAGTACTGGAAGAAAACAGCTACAATAATTCCAAAACCGGCCGGATCCTTGGAATTACCCGGCAACGTGTCATTCAGCTGCGAAAAGATTACGGATTATAAAAAAAACGGGGCAGTTGCCCCGTTTGAATCTTACAGGATGTTCAAACTCCGGTGCTTTTCCAGAATTGTGTCTGCCAGGGTGTCTATCTTCATGAAATCTTCTTTGCCCGGCAGCCCCCTGGACAATACCGGTTCAAAATGTTCGGCTTTCACCGGTTCAATGAGGGAATTCAATTGCTCCACCACTTTGCCGCCCCAACCGAAAGATGCCATGATTCCCACATGTTTCACTTTCGCCCGGAGTGCCCCGGTAAAGTAAGCGGCATACACCACCGACGGGTGAGCGCCAACGAGGACAAAGGGAGTGGCGAAAACAACCGTTGCGGCATCCACAATATCCATTGCATATTCCCCCATATCCGCTTTCACCAGATTAAACAGTTTTACCTTAATTCCTCTATCCATAAGAGCATTTGTCAGATGATCCACCATCGCCCGTGTGCTGCCGTGCATTGAAACAAACGGTATCAGAACTTTGTTTTTAACCTCATCTGAAACCCAATCCCGATACGCATCCATGATAAAAGCCGGCCGGTCATAGACAGGGCCATGGCTCGGTGCAATGATTTCAATGTCATATTCAGCAAGTACTTTCAAATGTTTGCGGATGATGGCACGAAATGGCATCATAATCTCGGCATAGTATCGCTTGGCTCCGTAAAAAACCTTTGATTCCTTGGTTACAAACAGGTTGCTGGCTGCCCGGTGAGCTCCGAAGAAATCACAGGGAAACAAAATTTTGTCTTCCCGGATGTAGGTCACCATGGTCTCGGGCCAGTGAACCCAGGGAGTCAGAATAAATTCCAGTGTCTTGTCACCCAAAGACAGCGTTTCCCGATCACCCACCACAATAAAACGGTCTTCCGGAATGTGGAGATGATCCATCAGCATGGATCTGCATTTGGCGTTGGTTACTACCATGGCTTCCGGATGCAGCTCCAGAATCTTCGGAATACATCCGGAATGATCCTGTTCCGCATGGTTGGAAATCAGGTAATCAATTTTTGCCGGGCCGGCGGTTTTCAGATTTTGAATTAAAACATCTTCCTTATCCGGATCCACCGTGTCGATTAAAGCGGTTTTTTCACTCCCCTGAATCAGATAAGCGTTGTAACTGGTTCCGTCCGGAAGATGCACCAGTTCATCAAACAGCTCCCGGTCCCAATCAATCGCACCCACTTCGAAAATTCGGTCTTTCACCGTTCTGACAGCCATTGTTCCTCCGTGAGACTCAAATTTGCAGCTGCGGAATATCTTTCAGAATATTCCGCTTCACAATTACAAATAAAAAAAGGCGGGCAGGCTCTCCTCCCCGCCGAAACATCCGTCAGTCTTCTTCGTATTCGGAAAAATCTTCCTTCCCGACACCGCAGAGGGGGCAAACCCAGTCTTCGGGAATGTTTTCAAAAGAGGTACCCGGGGCAATATCATTGTCCGGATCACCGATTTCAGGGTCGTAGATATATCCACATACGTCACAGATATATTTTTTCATGTTTTCCTCCAATCATAATGGCTACGTAAGCCTATTTTACCGGAAAATCCCTCCGATTTGAGGAAAATCCGGTTGATTCGCTCTTTTTATTATTCCGGATCCGGCAAACCGAAATCCGTCAGTTCCTGCCAGTTTTTCATCGCCCGGCGAATGTGGGGAATGGTAATGGATCCGCCTACGGCAAGCCCGATGCTTATCGTTTCCTCAAACTCTCCGGTGCTCACGCCTTCTTCAAAACAACGGATGGTGTGGTAGAGAATGCAGTCGTCACACCGAAGAACAAGAGAGCTGACAAGCCCCATCAGTTCCTTTGTTTTGGCCGGAAGAATACCGGCCCGGTAAACGGCACTGTCCAGCGAATAAAAGCGTTTCAGGTTTTTTCCGGCAAGTTTCAGAACAATTTCATTCAGCTGATCCCGTTCTTTTTTGAAACGGGCCGCCACTGTCTCATTTTGTTTCATTGTTTTTTGATATCGGCACTCCCCTGCCGTTGTTTCAGCTCTCTGTCCATCATGAAAAGTCCCCGCCGGTCGTTCCCCATCAGGTTGAAGGATTGAACAATGCTGTTCACATTTGCTTCTTCCTCAATCTGTTCGTTGAGATACCACTGAAGGAAACTCTGGGTTGTAAAATCATTCAGTTCCACCGCCAGTTTCATTAAATCGTTGATACGGCCGGTAATGTACTGTTCATGTTTGTATGCAGCCTCAAAAGCAGCCAGTGGAGATTCCCACTTATCCTGAGGCTTCTCAATAACATCCAAACGTACCCGCCCGCCCCGGTCATTGATATATTTATAAATTTTCATTGCGTGTTCCGATTCTTCCCGATACTGCAGCTCCATCCAGTGGGCACAGCCGGAAAGATTTTCCTCTTCAAAAAAAGCTGCCATTGCCAGATACAGATAAGCGGAAAAGAATTCCGCATTGATCTGCTCATTCAGTGCTGTTTCCATTTTTTCTACAATCATCATTTCCTCCCGAATCCCGATTTTTCCCCAAAGTGATTTTGTTAACCCAAATGTGATTATAAACCGGGTTAAACATAACGGCATACTGTTCCGGGAACACGATTTCCCGGAAAGTCATACAATCAATTCTGTTCCATTTTTTTCTGACAATCCGGACAAATTCCAAGCAGTTCCACCTTGTATTCCAGAATTTTGAACCGGGTTTGTCCCGCCCATGCAGCAGACGGTTTTGGCAATTCAAAATATAAATCATCAATTTTTCCGCATTTGACACATTTTACGTGTGAATGGGGGCTGATATCCCCGTCAAAACGCTTCTGCTGTCCGGCGGTATCCAGTTTTTGAATAATACCCTGTTCCGTGAGCAGCTCCAGGTTCCGATACACCGTACCCAGGCTGATTCGAGGCAGTTTTTTCCGTACCAACCCAAATACTTCATCTGCGGTGGGATGCGTCTTCAACCCCTTCACAGTCTCCAGAATGATCCGCCGCTGCCGTGTCATCCGATGTTGTTTTGCCGCCATACTTACCTCCTAAACAGGAATTATTCTCATTCTTAAGCCATTTTATTTATTTCTAAAGTAGTTGTCAAGTCCTTTGTGATTCGGATTGTTTCAGTGGGAGGATAACGGAAAACACAGTCCCTTTACCCACCGTACTTTCCACCTTGATTCCGCCTCCGTGAGCCTCAATAAATTTATTGGCAATAGACAACCCCAAACCGGTCCCTCCCCGGCGTTGAGAACGGAATGCCACAAAAATTTCCCGCATGAATTCTTCGGTCATTCCCGGCCCGGTGTCTTCCACACGGATTACGGCAAGGTCCCGAACCGCTTTCAGTGAGACCTGAATCCGTCCCTTTTCCGGAACAATCTGAATATCATTGATGAGAATATTCATCAATGCCTGCCGCAGCCGCCGGGAATCCCCGCGAATCATCACAGCGCTTTCCGGAAGGCTGCTTTCCAGAATCACGCCCTTTTCATCCGCCTGTTTTTTCAGAAACTGTATCAATTCATCTAAAAAATGGGTTAAATCCAAATCTTCCCGCTTTAATTCAGTGGGGCGGGCGTAGGTAAGAAAATTGGTCATCAACTCATTCAGGCGGCCGATTTCGTATGTAACCAGACGGATTGTTTCCTGAAATTCTTCCTTTACAGATTCATCCTGTATCGCTTCTTCCAAATCCTCCTGCAGCAGTTGAATGTTGATTTTGATGGAATTCAGGGGGTTTCGGATTTCATGCGCCAGCCCGGATGCCAGAATCCCCGCCTCGCTCAAATCCACCTGACGTTTATGAATGGCACTGGTTTTTTTTAACCTGAACCAGAGAGCGGCAGCTGTTCCGGCAAAAATCGTTGCCAGCAGAGAAACGGCAATCAATGGAATCATTTTGATTTTCCGGTGGCACTCATCACCAGGTATTCCCGGATAAAAGGGTCCAGGTCTCCATCGAGAACGGGGTCGATATTGCCGGTTTCATAACCGGTTCGATGATCTTTGATCATCCGGTAGGGGTGGAGGACATAAGAACGGATTTGACTGCCCCAGGAGATCTCCTTCTTTTCCCCGGCCAATTTTTCGTGCTGTTCTTTCTGTTTCAGTAATTCCAGTTCATAGAGCCTGGATTTCAGAACTTTCATTGCCACGTCCCGGTTTTTAATCTGAGAGCGTTCATTCTGACAGCAGACCACTGTTCCGGTGGGAATGTGGGTAATCCGAACCGCAGAATCAGTGGTATTGACATGCTGGCCGCCGGCACCACTGGAACGGTAGGTATCAATCCGAAGGTCTTTTTCATTGATTTCAATATCAATATCATCATCAATTTCCGGAACCGCAAGTACGGACGCAAAAGAAGTATGGCGGCGGCTGTTGGCATCAAAGGGGCTGATACGGACCAGCCGGTGAACACCGGTTTCCGCTTTCAGGTATCCGTAGGCATAATCTCCTTCCACCAGCACGGTAACACTCTTAATCCCGGCTTCATCTCCGGGTTGAAAATCTATGATTTCCATTTTAAACCCTTTGCGCTCAATATAACGGGTGTACATTCTGTACAGCATTTGGGCCCAGTCCTGGGATTCGGTTCCGCCGGACCCGGAGTGAATGGTCAAAATGGCATTGTTGGGGTCATGTTTCCCCCCGAGAATCATCCGAAGCTCGGCATCGTTTACAATTTCCGATAATTTTTCAATCTGGGCGGAAAGTTCCGCAGCCATATCCTCTCCTTCCGACTGAAGCTCCAGCAGAACTTCCACTTCCTCGGCGGATTCCTGAAGTTTTTTGTCCATTTCAATGTATGCTTTCAGCCTGGAAATCTCTTTCAGTACTTTCTGGGCGGATTCGTTGTCATTCCAGAACTCAGGGGCAGAGGTTTTTTTCTCCAATTCATCAATCTGTTTTTGTTTCCCGGCCGCGTCAAAGATAACTCCGAATTGTGGGTATCCGTTCTTTCAGGCTGTTGTGAAGTTCCACGGCAGTTTCAAAATCCATCATGTTATTCTCCTTCCCGAAACAATTTTCTTCCGGCTTCATCATACCTGACCCGGGATAAAAAAAGCAAGAGGAGACAACACCCGGGACAGGCCGGGTTAAAAACATATCCAAAAAAAAGACAGGGAAATATTTCCCTGTCTTTTTCCATTGTTACCATTCGGTTTTCATTTTTCCGGCTTCGCGCCCTTTTCCATCATGAACCGAATTTCTCCGAAAAGGTGACATTGATGCCGGTTCCTTCATTTGTACGGGTCACAATAATGTTGACCGACAGTTTGCCATTTTTTTGTGCGGAGAGATTTACCCATTTTTCGTTATTCACCGAATAACTGTTTTTGCTGATGGTAAAACCCGAATCTTTCAGTTTGCTCTCCATAAACTGCACCGTATCATCCACCGAATCTTTTACCACAATAGAATAACTTCCGCTGGTCCCCCTGTCAGCCGTCATCACCATGACTTTGGTCGGCACAACATCCCTGTAAAGAGGAACCCATTCAGGCAGCTTATCGGCTTTGGTCCCGGTTGAAATGTTCACTTTCCCTTCCGATGTTTTGATGCTCATGCTGCCGCCGGATCTCTTTCCGTTCTCGCCGGGGGCACTTCCGCTGAGGGTGACCGTGCTTTCATGCCCCTTTTCGTCAAAGAAACGGAATTTGCCGTTTTTCACATCCTGCAAATCAACCGTCACGGTCTTGCCGGTCTTTCTGTTGCGGATGGTTATGGTCTGGGAATTGTTGTCGGTACTGACAATTTCCACATCCGGGTTCATGGTGGTAATAATTTTGGCGGCGGCGGCAGTGGGATTCCTTTTCCACAGCCCGGGATCAAAACCCGCCTGCTTGACTTTGTGAACCGCATACCCACCCAAAGCGACCAGTCCGATAATAACAAGCAAAACAATCGTACCGCATCCTATCCCCACCCAGGCCAGTGCGGGAAGCCCCTTTTTCTTCGGGGAACCGGGGGCGGCAGGATCAGGTTGCGGTGTTTGAGGAACTTGGGGAACCGGGGGAATTTGATCAGACATATTCAACTCCTTTTTCAATAAATTAACCGATAGCGGCCCACATCAATGACAAGCTTTTTTGCTGCCGGTCGGGCCATCATAAACATCTTCTGTGAATCCATTATACTGAATTCTACCGGGAATGGGAAAAAAGTCCCGTGATCCGGGTCACAGAAAGAAAAAGCAATGCATATTGCCGGCAATCAGCTGTAACCGGGCCTTTTATTTTTTATTCTCCTTTGAATCCAGTACCTCCCGGATGACGCGGGCCAGTTTTTCCGGGGTAAAGGGCTTAAACAGGATTGTGGTACCGGACAGAATGTCCGAACTTTCCCGATTCAGCATTTCACTGTAACCGGTGAGAAGAATCACCGGACGCATATCCCCCCGCAGGCGCATATTCCGAATCAATTGAAACCCTGTCATTCCCGGCATATTCAGATCTGTAATCAGAAGATAATCCTTCATTTTTTTTGATTTCAGAAGGCTGTCCGCTTTGAAACCGTCTGTGGTAACAACAACCGAATACCCCCATGACCGGAGAAGCTTCCCGGTGGATTTTCCGATATTCTCTTCATCGTCCACAAAAAGAATTCGGCCGCTCCCCCGATAACCGGCTACTTTTACACCGGCTTTTTCAAATCGGCCCGGATTTTCCACACATGGTAATACAACTTCAATACAAGTTCCCGCTCCTGGTGTGGATTGGACATTGATGGCAGCCCCCAGCGCTTTACAGATGCCATGAACAACCGCCAGCCCCATTCCGGAACCCTGTCCCGGCCCTTTCGTGGTAAAATAGGGCTCAAAAATGTGTTTTTGGGTCTCTTTGTCCATCCCGCAGCCGGTATCCTCAATGGTCAGTACACAAGTCGGCTGTTTTTCCGGTGATACCACTTTACTTTTCGCCAGCCGCACAATTAAAGTTCCCCCTTTTTCCTGCATTGCATGAAAGGCATTGGTACAGAGGTTCATGGCAATCTGATAGAGCTGGGAGGGTTCCGCCGGAACATACAAATCCTCTTCTTCAATTTCTTTCTGAACAACAATGCTCTTGGGGAGAGTGGATTTGAGAAGTTTCACAATTTCTTTAACAATCAATGAAATACGAACAGGCTTCTTTTCCTGACGCACCTGACGGCTGAATGTCATAATCTGGCTCACAAGGTCCGCCGCCCGGTGAATTGCCTTCTGTATTTCCAGCATGCTCTCATACTCTTTTGTGCCCGGTTTTAATTCTCCGATGATAATGTCAGAGTAACTGAACATATAAGTAAGAATATTATTAAAATCATGTGCAATTCCCCCCGCCAGTGTTCCGATGGATTCCATCCGCTGATTGTATTCCATGAGCTCTTCCATCTTCCGGCGTTCATGAATTTGATTGACAAAAGCATCAATAAGACGGTTGGTTTTGGAAACAAGCCCACGAAAATCCCTGCCCACTTTATCCGGATCCGTTCTGGCGTGAAGCCTTCCTTTGAGAATTTCATCCACCAGATTTTCGGTTTCCGAGGTAACCCGGGAAATACCGCGGCTGAAAAAGATTGAAATCATAGAAACCAGAGATAAAAGAAGTGCAATGGACAGCAGCATAATGAACAAAATCTGCTTATTCAGCGCCGTTTCAATCTGCCGGTTGATTTCCCGCTCATTGATTTCCGCCATCAGCGCCCAGGAAAAATTTCCAAATTGAACCGGGCCGTATGCAGACAGCACCCGATTTCCGTTGTAATCCACAAAAGTTCCACAGCCGGTTTTCCCTTGAAGCGCCCGGGTTACCGCTCCTGTTTCCACTCCGTTTTTTTTCAGGGTACCGGATAATGAGGCCAAAACCGAATGCCCCTTCGGATCCGTAAAAGAATCGGACCGCATGAGGTGGTCTTCTCCCACAAGGTAGGTTTCCCCCGTATTTCCCATCCCGGAACGTTCTCCCATTATCCGGTCAATGGCTGCAATGGAAATCTGAACCGCAAGATAACCGACGGTTTTTCCGCCGTCCTTCACTTTAACGATGGCAAACTGTGCCGGTACATTCCGGGACGGCTGATAGAGACGTGTATCAGTCAATATTACGGTTTTGGCGGTTTTGGCCTGCTTCCACGCTTTTTCCAGCGGCGATTGTGTGCCGGAAAGAACCACACCGAAATCCGGCTCCTTGACAACGGTAAACACAACCAACCCGTCACCGGGTTCAATGAGAAACAAATCATAAAAATGAAGCTGTTTTACAATGTTCCGGAAATAACAAAAATATTTGTCGTGGATTTTCCGATATCGGGAATCGGATTTAAATTTTCCGTTTCCGCTGCCGGCCAGAAAACGATGTTTGTTTTTCAGTTGAAATTCTCCGTGCCAGTTCACCATATCTCTGAAAAACTGTCGAACAACCGGACTTTCCGAAAAAACCCGAACCTGTGATTTTGTTTCATTAAAAAAGCTTTCCAGTTGATGAATTTTGATGTTCCGAATAGACTCAATCTGGCGAAAAGCCTGTTGTTTCAGAGTGTTTCTGGATGCGGAATAGCTCATTAAAGCAAAAATCATCAACGGCAGCAATCCTGCCACAAGGAAACCGATAGTCAACAGTGCCTTAAACGGAACGTCTCTCAGCATGTGTCATTCGGGCCGAGGGTAAACTTATATCCGACTCCCCGAACCGTTTCAATCCTGTCTGCGTATTTTCCCAGTTTTTTTCGAATCCGGCAAATCTGGAAATCAACAATTCGTTCGGTTACATAACAATCGAACCCTTTAACAGCATTGATTATCTGCTCTCTTGACAAAACTTTTTCCCGGGAACACATCAACAGATCCAGTATTCTGAATTCCGATTTTGTCAACCGAAGGGGCCGTCCCTCCACTTTTACAACAAAGGATTCCCGGTTCATCCGGATAGGAGAAGAATCCGGAGCATCAGCATGGGATTCAGCGGCAGACCTGCGGAGAACCGATTGAATCCTTGCAATCAGGACCCTGGGCTGCACCGGTTTAACAATATAATCATCGGCAAACCGCTCCAGGCCGGCTACAATATCATCTTCGTCTGCCCTTCCGGTGAGCATAATAATGGCCGGGCATTTTTCCGGATAAGATTCGACCAGCCGTTCCGCCACTTCAAATCCATCTATTCCCGGCAAATTTAAATCAAGGAGAACAAGGCCGGGACGAAAATCCCGAAAAAACAAAAGCCCGTCTTCTCCGGAAAGCGCTTTTTTCACCAGAAAACCTTCCCGTTCCAGAATGTAAGACATGCTGTTCAGCAGATTCTCTTCATCTTCAATAAAAAGAATCCGGGGATTTTCATGTTTCACGTATTGCCATCCTCCGCCTGTTTTAGAAAACCGGAACCAATGTTCTCTTCATTTAATACCATATTTGTGAGCGTTTTGTGAGCAAAACGGATAAAATACGGTTTTGCTCACAAAAAAACAATCAAAATACAAAGAGATGACCAATTTTATCTGTTAATAATTAAATTGGCAGAGAATTTCCGATTATTTTTTTAGGAG
The DNA here is from genome assembly GCA_013152385.1 of Acidobacteriota bacterium. Taxonomy (GTDB): domain Bacteria; phylum Acidobacteriota; class Holophagae; order Thermotomaculales; family Thermotomaculaceae; genus UM-FILTER-49-7. The sequence continues at coordinate 17,304 of JAADGL010000060.1, read as the reverse complement.
GGACATATGCATTTTAATCCGGGAAACACAGGATTTATGCTGCTGGCAACCAGTCTCGTCATGCTGATGACCCCTGGCCTTGCCTTTTTCTACGGAGGCCTTGTCGGACGCAAGAACGTACTGACCATCATGATGCAGAGCTTTGTTTCCATGGGCGTCACCACGGTATTGTGGTATGTGGTGGGATACTCTCTCTGTTTCAGCGGAGACGTGGGAGGTATCATCGGCAACCTGAATATGGCGTTTCTCCACGGTGTGGATCCCACCACCGTTTTTTCAGCAACCAACAACATTCCGCTTCTGGTTTTTATTGCGTATCAGATGATGTTTGCCATCATCACCCCGGCGCTGATTACCGGAGCATTTACCAACCGGGTCCGCTTCTCGGCTTATCTGATTTTTCTGGTATCCTGGCTGCTTTTTGTGTACTTCCCCATCTGCCATATGGTGTGGGGCGGCGGTATTCTCCAGAAATGGGGTGTACTGGACTTCGCAGGGGGCATTGTTGTCCACGCAATCGCCGGAATGGCGGCGCTGGCATCTGTTTTCTTTGTGGGCAGGCGTAAGGTCAAGGAACGGGGGCCCCACAGTATTCCGCTGGTTGCCCTTGGAACCGGCCTTCTCTGGTTTGGCTGGTACGGATTTAACGCCGGAAGCGAACTGCAGGTGAATGCCATCACGGCACTGGCTTTTCTGAACACGGATGTTGCCGCCTCCTTTGCCGCCGTTACCTGGCTGATTATTGAATGGTCCCGAGGCAAAAAACCGAAATTTGTCGGCCTGTTAACCGGTGCGGTTGCCGGACTGGCCACCATTACTCCGGCAGCCGGATATGTCAGTACCGGTTCCGCCGCCATCATTGGAATCATTGCCGGTATTGTCTGTTATCTTGCTGTGTCCATGAAAAACCATCTTGGATGGGATGACGCACTGGACGTATGGGGCGTTCATGGTGTCGGCGGCACCATCGGCGTTATTATGCTGGGTATTTTCGCCACCACCGCTGTAAATGCCGGTGGCGCAAACGGGCTTCTCTCCGGCGGTTCCGCATTTTTTCTGAAAGAAACGGTGGCGGTTCTCGCCGCTTCCGCCTATGCTTTTGTTTTTTCTTATTTCATGCTGGCTGTTATCAATAAAATTACGCCGGTCCGGGTCAGCGAAACGGAAGAAGAGTTGGGCATGGACGAGTCTCTCCATGGAGAAAATGCTTATCTTTAAGCGAATAAAAAATTGAACAGGGAAACAACCGATGAAGAAATTAATTCTGATTGCAATTCTGCTGGTTACAGTATTTCCGGCTGTTGCCGTAAATATCAGCACCGGTTCAACGGTTGCCAGCCGTTATGTGTGGCGGGGAATCCTTGTGAATGACCAGGCGGTATTTCAGCCGGATGTGTCAATTTCGGGAAATGGATTTACCTTCGACGTATGGGGAAACATGGATCTGGGTAACCGGTATAACAACCAATTTAACCTGGATGAAGTGGATTACACATTTTCCTATGACTGGCAGACAGCCGGAACCGGCTGGTCCGCCGGTATTATTTCCTACACATTTCCCCATACGGATTCAAACTCGACAAAAGAGGTTTTTCTGGGTATTTCCATGTCAAACCGGATGTTCTCTCCGTCTGTTACCGCGTACTATGACTTTGACCAGGTAAACGGGCTTTATCTGAAATTCGGGTTGTCGCATCAATTTGAAAACAGGCTTTCCGTTGAGATGTCAATGGGCTGCGGTTCCGGAAATTATGTCAGAGGATATTTTGTTTCGGACAAACATACCGGCAGTACCCTGACCGATTTTTCCGTTTCACTGAATTACCCTGTTAAGTTGAAAGTCGGAGAACTGGATTTGAGCCTCACAGAGAGCAATCTGCTCAATTCTGATATCCACACACCGGCATTTATCCACGACGACAGCAACCTGATTTTTTCCGCAACCTGGTCATTTAATTTCTGAACCTGTAAAAAGACAAAAAAAAGCGGCAGCTTTTAAACTGCCGCTTTTTTTATTGTTATAAATGGTCGGGGCGAGAAGATTTGAACTTCCGACCTTTCGGTCCCGAACCGAACGCTCTACCAGGCTGAGCCACGCCCCGACAATGGGAACAGGCGCTATTCTACAAGATTTAAATCCCGAAGCAAAGCATCAATTTTGTTTTTTACACTTTTTTTCATCTCAATGTCGGCCGGCCAGTCCCGGACAAAGCCTTCGGACCTCCATTTCTTCGTTGCGTCAATACCGATTTTCGTGCCGATCCGCGCAACAGGAGACGCATGGTCCAGCACATCCAGCGGCCCGTCGGTAAAAATCATATCCCGCCGGGGGTCCACATTATTTCCCACCCGCCACATCACATCATTCAGATTGTGGACATCCACATCCTCATCCACCACAATGACAAATTTGGTGAACATCATCTGGCCGGTTCCCCAGACCGCGTTCATAACCTTTTTTGCGTGCCAGGGATACTGTTTCCGAATGGAAAGAATCGCGAAATTATGAAAAACACCGAAAACCGGCAGATTCATATCCACCACTTCCGGCAGCTGTGTTTTTAAAAGGGGCAGAAAAATCCGTTCCGTCGCTTTGCCCATGTAACAATCTTCCTGGGGCGGTTTTCCCACAATGGTTGCCGGATAAACCGGATTTTTACGATGGGTAATGCAGCGGACATGAAATGCAGGGTACTTGTCCGCAAGGGAATAGTAACCGGTATGGTCCCCGAACGGGCCCTCGGTCCGCATATCATCTAAATCCACATAGCCTTCCAGCACAATTTCGGCATTTGCCGGTACCACCATATCCACGGTTCGGCACTTTACAACCGGAACACCTTTTTTTCTTATAAAACCGGCAAACATCAACTCACTTATCATCGGGGGCAGGGGTGCGGTGGCAGCATAAGTTACAGCCGGGTCGCCGCCCAGGGCGACGGCAACCGGAACCTGCCGTGTGTCCCGGCCGGCATCCCGGAGGTTTCTGGCACCGTCATGGTGAATATGGATGTGCATTCCCGTTGTGTTTTTGTCATATACCTGCATCCGGTACATTCCGATATTCTGGCGCCCGGATTCATCTTTTGTGCAGACAAGGGGAAGGGTGATAAAGGGGCCGGCATCCCCGGGCCATGTTTTCAGTACCGGAAAATTCCCGAGATCCACATCTTCCCCTTCCAGAACAACTTCCTGACAGGGGGCTTTTTTGACAATCTGGGGTTTGTAACCGGCAATTTCGTTGAGCATCGGCAGTTTTTTCAGGGAACTCAGTAAATTGCTTTCCAGAGGGGGAATCAGTTCCCGCATCAGGGTTTCGATCCGAAAAGCAATATCATCCACTTTTTCCACCCCAAGAGCCAGTGCCATCCGGTCCATGGAACCGAAAAGATTGGTTACCACCGGAATTGAGCTTCCTTTGGGGTTTTCAAACAGGAGGCCCGGACCGTTCATTTTGGAAATACGGTCGGTAAATTCACAAATCTCCAATTCAGGATCCAGTTGGGCTGATACCCGCAAAAGATCCCCTTTTTTTTCAAGCTCGGAAATAAAGCGGCGAAGGTCCCGTTTCATTGTACCGTTCTATTTTTTTGCCGATTCCCAGTCTTTCAGGAACCGCGCGATACCGATGTCGGTAAGGGGGTGTTTGATCAACTGATCCACAACCTTCGGTGGAATGGTGGCAATATCGGCACCGGCCAGCGCCGCATCCCGGACATGGAGGGGACTACGAACAGAGGCAACAATAATTTCGGTGTGCATACAATAGTTATCGAAAATCTGGCGGATTTCAGGAACAATACCAATACCATCATGGACAATATCATCCAGCCGGCCCACAAAGGGTGATACATAGGATGCCCCCGCCTTTGCCGCAAGCAGCGCCTGGGTAGAAGTAAAAATCAGGGTAACATTTGTATGAATATTGTGGTCTGCGCACCAGCGGACCGCTTTCAAGCCTTCGGCGGTCATGGGGATTTTAACTACGATGTTTTCCGCCCAGGTGGCAATATCCTTTGCCTCCCGGATCATCCCTTCCGCATCCAATGAAACCGCTTCCGCTGAAACCGGCCCTTTGACAAAGGAACAGATTTCATCAATTACTTCCCTGAAATTCCGGCCTTCCCGCGCCACCAGGGACGGATTTGTGGTTACGCCGTCCACCAGGCCGATTTCATGGAGACGCCGGATATCCGCCACATTTGCCGTATCAATAAAAAACTTCATTATATCCTCCTGTCTGTCCGCCGGTTTTGCCCGGTTTCCTATTCTGTCTGCTCAGCCGAGCCGTTGTTATCCTTTCCTTCTTCCGGTTTTCCTCCGGCTTCCTTCTCCACTTCTTCTGTTTTCGCAATTTTTGCAACAGCGGAAACGCTGTCTGTTCCGTCCAGGGCCAGCATCTTCACTCCCTGGGTGTTCCGGCCGATCCGGCTGACACCGGAAACCTTCACCCGAATCGCCTTTCCGGCCTCGGTGATAATAACCGCTTCATCATCGTTGTCCACCGGCATCACGCCGACAACTTTTCCGGTTTTCGGAGACAGTTTCATATTGATAATCCCGCTTCCGCCTCTGGACTGGAGCCGGTATTCGGACACGGCGGTCCGTTTCCCACTGCCGAATTCAGACACTGTAAGAATATCCACATTGTCCAAAACCACATCCATTGAAATAACCTTGTCTTTGCCTTTCAGGCGGATTCCGCGGACACCGGCAGCTGTTCTGCCCATGGGACGGACATCTGTTTCCGGAAATTTTATTGCCTGGCCCAGCTCGGTGGCAATAAAAATGTTGTCTTTTCCGCTGGAAAGGGAAACAGAAACCAGTTTGTCCCCGTCTTTCAGGTTAATGGCAACTATGCCGCCCCTCCGGGGATGGGAATACGCGCTGAGCTTTGTCTTTTTTATCAACCCCTTTTCACTGGCAAACACAACATTCGCATCGGATGTAAATGTCCTTGTGGGAAGGACTCCCGCTACTTTTTCATCTGAGCTCAACATCAGAAGGTTTGCGATGGAGCGCCCCTTGGCAGATGTGGAAAGTTCCGGAATATTGTACACTTTCAACCAGTAAACCCGGCCGATATCTGTGAATACCAGCATGTTGTCATGGGTGGAGGCGACAAAAATATGCTCCACAAAATCTTCATCCCGGGTGGTCATTCCGCGGATTCCCTTTCCTCCCCGGTGCTGATTCCGATAAGCTGTAATGGGTGTCCGTTTAATATACCCCTCGCGGGTTGTAGTAATTACAACATCTTCTTCCACAATGAAATCTTCAATGTTCATTTCCCGTTCTTCCGGTACAATCTGGGACAGCCGGTCGTCTCCATAGTTATCCGAAATTTCCTGAAGTTCTTTTTTTACAATAGCCAGAACCTTGTTTTCACTGGACAGGATTTCCTCTAATTTCTGGATTAATTTTAATAAATTACGGTATTCTTCCAGAATTTTGTCCCGTTCCAGGCCGGTGAGGCGCTGCAGTTTCATGTCCAGAATCGCCTGAGCCTGTACTTCGGTAAACGAAAAACGGGAAATCAGGGCTTTTTTTGCTTCCGGCGGATTCGGCGCGGCTTTAATGGTCCGAATCACTTCATCAATGTTTTCAATTGCAATTTTCAGCCCTTCCAGAATGTGCGCCCGCGCCCGCGCCTTCGCCAGTTCAAAGATTGTCCGCTTGATAATGACATCTTTTCGAAAAGCGATAAACTCCTCAATCATCTGCTTGAGGCTTAACACTCTGGGCTGCAGATGTACGAGGGAAAGCAGAATAATGGAAAAACTGGATTCCAGTTGTGTGTGTTTGTACAGATGGTTCAGCAGAACCTGTGGAACAGTCCCTTTCTTCAACTCAATCACCACCCGGATTCCATCCCGGTCGGATTCGTCCCGAATGTCGCTGATACCTTCTATTTTTTTATCTTTGACCAGGGTTGCGATTTTCTCAATCAGATTCGCCTTGTTCACCTGATAGGGAATTTCGGTGATAATAATCTTTTCCCGGTCGCCTTTCCACTTCTCCACATAGGTTCTGGCACGCATAATCGCCTTTCCCCGGCCGGTCCGGTAGGCACTTTCAATTCCGGACATACCGTAAATAATACCGCCGGTCGGAAAATCCGGGCCTTTTATGTGCTGCATCAACTCGTTCAGTTCAATGTCGGGATTCTCAATTGTGGCAATGGTGCCGCTGATTACTTCTTTCAGATTATGGGGCGGAATGCTGGTGGCCATTCCCACCGCAATGCCGTTGCTGCCATTTACCAGCAGATTGGGAATCCGGGTGGGTAAAACCGCCGGTTCCTGAAGCGAACCGTCGTAATTGGGCAGAAAATCCACCGTCTGTTTTTCAATATCGTGGAGAAGCTCATGGGCAATCTTCTCCATTCTGACCTCTGTATACCGCATGGCTGCCGCGGGGTCTCCGTCCACGGAACCGAAGTTTCCCTGCCCGTCCACAAGGGGGTACCGCAATGAAAAATTCTGTGCCATCCGGACAATGGTGTCGTAAACCGCGGAATCTCCGTGGGGATGGTACTTACCAATGACATCGCCGACCACACGGGCGGATTTTTTGTAGGGTTTGTTGTAGTCGTTTTTCATGTCATACATGGCAAAAAGAACCCTGCGGTGAACCGGTTTCAATCCATCCCGGACATCGGGAATTGCCCGGCCGACAATTACGCTCATTGCATAATCCAGATATGATTTTTTTACTTCGTTTTCAATCTCTATTTTACGAATATCTTCTGCCATTTCTCACACCACCTGTCAAACATCCAGATTCTGGACATCCAATGAATTTTCCTCAATAAATTGCCGCCGGGGTTCCACCGCATCCCCCATCAAACGGGAAAATGTGTCTTCCGCCTCCACGGCATCTTCTATACTCACCCTCAACATAGACCGGGATTCCGGATCAAGTGTTGTTTCCCACAACTGTTCCGGATTCATCTCACCGAGACCTTTGTAACGCTGAATATTCAATCCCTTCTGTGAATATTCCTCCACTTTCTCCAGAAGTTGAAAAATGGATTTGACCGTATCCAATTCAATTCCGTCTTTTTTGATGACAATTTTTTTCTTCATGAACGGCCCCACTGTCCGGTATAAACTTACCAGCAAGCGATAGGAAGGAAGACGCATCAGGGAAGGGCCGATAATACTTCCCGAAAAAGCAATACCCGACTGTCCGTTCACTGTCAGTGTATAATCACCGTGTTCTTCATCGAAGTCAATGGATTCCACAGATAATCCATAAGCTTCTATTGCATGTTTCAATTCATGGACATATTCGGCTTTCTCAAAATTTTTGTGGGACGTGCAGTTATAGGAAAGGAGAAATTCAACAATTTTACGGCTGTATCCCTTCCTTTCGAGACGGACAAAAAAATCATTCATCTGTTTTGCCGATTTCAGCAGATCCAGCCAGCGGCTGGAACGGATCCGGCTTTCTTCATCCGCCGGTATCAGTTGATAGCGTTGAAAAAACAATTGAAGAAGATACTCGTCCATCGCATTTTCATCCTTCAGATAAACACTTTTCTTTCCGGATTTAACCCGGAACAGCGGCGGTTGGGCAATGTACAGATAGCCCCGTTCAACCAGTTCCCGCATCTGCCGGAAAAAGAATGTGAGGAGCAGTGTGCGGATGTGCGCGCCGTCCACATCGGCATCGGTCATGATTATCACTTTATGATACCGGAGCTTACCAATGTCAAAATCTTCTTTGCCGATTCCGGTACCCAGAGCGGTAATCATCAGGCGGATTTCCTGGGAAGACAGGATTTTATCAAAACGGGCTTTTTCCACGTTGAGAATCTTTCCTTTCAGTGGCAGAATTGCCTGAAATTTCCTGTCCCGGCCCTGTTTTGCAGAACCCCCTGCCGAATCCCCCTCCACCAGGAAAATTTCGGAAAGGGCAGGGTCTTTTTCCTGGCAGTCTGCCAGTTTTCCGGGGAGGTTGGAAGAATCCAGCGCTCCTTTTCTCCGGGTCAGTTCCCGTGCCCGCCTTGCCGCTTCCCTGGCCCTTGAAGCATCTATCGCTTTTTCAATAATTGTTTTGGCGACTTTGGGGTTCCGGTCAAAATAATCCATCAAATGTTCCGACACAACGGATTCCACAATTCCCCGGACTTCCGATGAAATCATTTTGTCTTTTGTCTGAGAAGAAAACTTCGGATCCGGATGTTTCACCGACAGTATCGCTGTCAAACCTTCCCGGACATCATCCCCGGATAATGTTGTTTTTTTCTGTTTTTCAAGCCCGTTGGATGAGAGATAGTTATTCAAAGTCCGTGTGAGAGCGGAACGGAATCCCATCAAATGGGTTCCGCCGTCTTTATTGTGAATGTTGTTTGTAAAACAGTATACGGTTTCGTTATAGGCGTCATTCCATTGCATTGCAATATCCACAATGGTGCCGTTTTTGTCTTTTTCAAAATGAATCACATCGGGATGAAGGGGTTTTTTGTTCCGGTTCAGGGTTTCCACAAACGAAACAATTCCTCCTTCGTAATCAAAATCTTTTTTCTGCCCGCTTCTCTCGTCTTCAATGGTGATTTTCAGGCCTTTGTTCAGAAAAGAAAGTTCCCGGAGACGCTGGGCAAGGGTCTCAAATTCATAATTTAAAATTTTAAAAACATCCGGATCCGGCCGGAAACGGATTAATGTTCCGGTTTTGGTGCTTTTCCCTATTTTTTCAAGAGGGGTAATCGGTTCACCTTTATGATATTCCTGCCGATACACAAACCCGTCCCGCTTGATTTCCATTTCAAGGGATTCGGAAAGGGCGTTAACAACAGAGACACCGACACCATGAAGCCCGCCGGAAACCTTGTAGGAACTGGCATCAAACTTTCCACCGGCGTGAAGAACCGTCATAATCACTTCCGCTGCCGGTTTCTTTTCTTCGGGATGCATATCAACCGGAATTCCACGGCCGTTATCTTCAACCGTTATACTGTTATCAATATGTATGATTACCCTGATATGATCACAGTACCCGGCCAGCGCTTCATCGATTGAATTGTCCACAACTTCAAAAACCATATGATGAAGACCGGAACCGTCATCGGTATCACCGATATACATGCCGGGGCGTTTTCGAACCGCATCCAACCCTTTTAAAACTTTAATACTGTCCGCATTGTACTTTTCACTCATTCGATATTTCCTTTTTCTTCTGTTTTCAACTGCACCAGCCGGTGCGGAAAATCCAAAAATCGCTTAAAATCGGTTGTGGTCAGCACAACCTGAAACTGGCCCATCACCTGATTCAGATTCCGGGTCGTGTTGACTCTGTCAAATTCGGAATCAAAATCGTCCAGCAGTAAAACCGGCCGAATCTCCCGCTGCTGGTGAAATAAATGACCAACAGCTGTCATCACATCAAAAAACAGACGTTTCTGCTGCCCGGACGAAGCAAATTCACGAACATCTTTTCCCTGACGCAACAAACGATACCGATCCAGATGGGAACCTGCGAGAGCAAGTTGCCTGTGCTGTTCCATCGGTAAAAAACTGTCCAGTGTTTTGCCGGGTTGACTTGGAATATAACTGATTTGAACATCCGCAGGCAATAAATCATTCAAAACAGATGTCAACCAGTTACGGTCTTTTGTCAATTTTTCCCGATGCTCTTCCAGCACACGGTTCCATGCCTGAATCATATCATTTTTTACCCCTTTTTTCAACAGAAGACGCTTGTTATTCAGCGCTTTCCTGTAAACGGAAAGGGTCTGAATATATCCCGGGCGTAACCGGCTCAACACTTTATTAAAAAAAAGATACGCATTTTTTCTTCCGCCCCGGACAACATCCAGTGAACGCTGATTAAAAATAAAAAAAGGAAACAGGCTGGATATGGTGCTCAATCTTTCAGGTTTGTTATCCAGTAAAATTTCTTTTTTATTTTCTTTCAAATTAAAACGTGCTTCCAGAAAATTATCTTTTGTATTCACCTGAATCCTGAACCAATTTTCTGAAAACATCACTAAATGGCGAATATTTCTACTTCTGAAAGAACGGCCGCAACTGGCAAAATATACAGCTTCAAGAACAGATGTTTTACCGGAACCGTTGGGGCCGGAAATTATTGTCAGCCGATTTCCGAAATGAATTATTTTATCTGAAAAATTCCGAAAATTCCGAATTCTACAGTCACAAAGCACGCTGCCGCAACCTAATTTACTCCAAAATAAGCGGATTTATCAGAAAAGTATAATCTACGTTGTTTCTTGTAAACAGAAAATTTGCAGCTTTTTCTCCGGTTGTATCCATCAATGAACGAACTTCTTCCACATCGATTACATTGAAAAACGAACTTAAATATTCAATATTGTAGCCCAGTTTAAAATATTTCCCCTTGTAATTCAGCGGTTTTCTCACAATACCGACAGAACCTTCAATATCCTGAAGGGAAGCCACAATACTGCCCTGATCGAATTCAAATATAATTTTCTTTGAAAACTGCCCGCTTAAAGGTTGAAGTTCTTTTATTACGTCCTTGATATGAGAAACTTTCAGCCTTAATTCCGTTAATTCGTCTCTGTCTGTAAAAAAAGACCTGTAATTAACAAAAGATTGATTTACCAACCTGGAAAACAGAACCCTGGCTCCCGCTTTGAAAAAAATATTAGTCCCGTCCCTTCCCATTAGCAAACTATCGCTTTCCGCAGCATGTTGAATCATTTTTTTCAATTCTAAAAAAGTCTTTTTTGAAAGAATAAAAGTTGTATCTTCTATTTCTTCCGACTGTTCCAATTGAGTGGAAGCAACGAACAGCGTGTGCCGGTTGGATGTTACAATATTCAGTTCATTATCCTTGAATTCAAAAAAAGCCCCGTTTAAAGAACGTTCTTTAATCATTTCCGTATTAATTGAAACCGAAACTGTACTGATGATATCGGCAAGAGATTCTTTTGGCAGGGGAATTACATTATACGAAAAATCATAATCCGGAATAATCGGGTAATTATCATCAACCTGGGCATTAATCGAATAAAAACTCTGGCCTTTTTCTATCTTTAACCATTCGTCTTCAATCCAGAAGGTAATATCTCCATCCGGAAGTACCCGGACAATTTCAAAGAATTTTTTCGCGGAAACAATTACAACGCCTTCTTCTTCAATATCTCCTTTCAGGGCAACGGTGAGTCCGACTTCCAAATCCGTTCCCTTCAGGTAAAGAAGCTGACCCTCCGCCTTGATATACATATTAGATAAAATCGCAATGGTTGATCTTTTTTCTACAATGCCGTTGATAAGGGATAATTCCCGAATAAGATCCGATTTGTTTACTGTAAAGCGCATTCTACTTCTCCTCTGGTATCTATTCTAGAATAGATTTTAACAGAAGTAGAAGAATTTGTGAATCCTGTGGAAAAACAAACAGGGTGCGGTGCGCCCCTGTGGAAAAAATTGTGAATATTTGTGAAAAAGAAAATTCCGGATTGCTTTATTTTTCTTTGTGGAAAAAATTATTGTAAATCTGTGAAAAAAATACGTAATTGATTCTATTTATTTATTTTATTGAGATTTTAAAACTGTCAATAAGCCTGGAAAATTTTGGATCGTCTTTTATTTTTTTTCTTATTTTTTCGACAGCGTACAATACGGTAGTGTGATGTTTTTTTCCAAACGCGCGTCCGATTTGCGGATAAGACAACGGTGTCAGTGTTTTACAGAGAAACATGGCGATCTGTCTGGGAAGCACGATGGAGGCTGCATTATTTTTTTCTTTCAGTTTATTCGGGGTTAGTTTATAAAAATCCGATACATACTGAATAATCATTTCCGGTGTAATCGTTTCGTTGTCGTTTGAATATACCTGAAGGCTTTTTTTGACAAGTGCCGGTGTTATTTTTTTGTCGTTAAGTTTTGCGACTGCGATTACCTTATTCAATGCACCTTCCAGTTCCCGTACGTTTTTTCGAACTTTTTTAGCAATTAAAAGAGCAATTTCATTGGGAAGCTGAATGTGCTGTTTTTCTGCTTTTTTTTGGAGGATGGCAATTCTCACTTCCAGTTCAGGGGGCTGGATATCTGCAATAATTCCCCAGGAAAACCGCGTCATCAACCTTTCTTCAAGCCGTGAAATATCTTTCGGGAGGGAATCACTGGACAGTACAATCTGTTTTTGCCGGTCGAACAGTTCATTGAATGTGTTGAAAAATTCTTCCTGAGTTCCGGTTTTCCCGGCCAGTGTGTGAATGTCATCCACAAGAAAAATATCGCAGTTTCTATATTTCATTCTGAATTCATCCATTTTTTTTGTTCGGACCGCCACAATATAATCATTCATGAATTTTTCAGCAGATAGAAACAGAATTTTAAGTTCCGGTTGTTCGATCAGTAATTTATGGCCGATGGCATGAAGTAAATGTGTTTTTCCAAGTCCGGTACCGCCGTAAATAAATAGCGGGTTATATGTGTATCCGGGATTTTCCGTTACAGCCATACTTGTGGCGTACGCAAGTTCATTTGTGGGGCCCACAACAAAATTTGAAAATGTATAATTCGGATTGAACCGGGGTTTTTGAAAAAAGGATTTTTTCTTGATCTGTGTTTTTCCGGTTACCGGAACGGCATTGGATTCTTTGACTTTATTTTCCGCTTGCTGTTCTGTTTCGGAAGTGAATTCAAGATCCATGTCGATTTTCAGTTCATCCTGGATCTGTTTGATAAAATCATTGTAATATCGTGTAATAAAATCAGAAAAATAGGGCTCCGGAACATGCACAGAAATTTTTCCGTTTTCATTGGATATCTGATACGTGTCCGCAAACCACTCATTGAATGATTCGGCTGGAATTCTATTGGAGAGTTCTTGTTTTATTGTATCCCAAATATCCATTTTTCCACAACTTTTCCACAGGTTTGTCTGATAGTTTTAAATTTATTTCCTATCGATAAAAGGGTAACACAGGCGGTGTGGAAAAAAAAGGGAAAACAGTGTTATTATTTGTGGTGTGAAGTAAATAAAAGGAATGGTGGGGCATTAGGGATTCGAACCCCAGACCCGCTGATTAAGAGTCAGCTGCTCTGCCAACTGAGCTAATGCCCCATCCTGCGGCGGAAAATACTGTATAGCTTTTAAAAACAGGTGTCAAGAAAAAAAGAGAGGGAAGCATTTGCTTCCCTCCCGAATGGTTTATTCCACATAGTCAAGATGCAGCGGGTCGATTTTATGGAATTGGAGATACCGGTAAATATCGGAACGGTTGGGTTCCACTTTTTCATTGATGATTTTAAAATACTCTTCCGGTTTCGGGAGTTTACCCGAAAGTGCTGTGATAGCTGCAAGTTCGGCGGATCCCAGAAAAACCTGTGCCCCATCTCCCATCCGGTTGTCAAAATTCCGGGTGGATGTGGAGATGACGGTTGCGTTGTTTCTTACCCTGGCCTGATTTCCCATGCAAAGGGAACATCCGGGAACTTCTGTCCGGGCGCCGACAGCACTGTAAATACTGTAAAAACCTTCTTTCATCAACGTTGCCCGGTCCATTTTGGTGGGCGGAGTCAGCCAGATCTTGGATGGTGCCTGTTTTGCTCCCTTCCAGATGTAGCCGGCGGCGCGGAAATGTCCGATGTTGGTCATGCAGGATCCGATAAATACTTCGTCAATTTTTTCTCCGGCAACATCGGACAGAAGTTTAACATCGTCGGGATCGTTGGGGCAGGCAAGTATGGGTTCGGTGATTTCCGAGAGGTCAATTTCCAGTACCGCCGCAAATTCGGCGTTTTCATCCCGTTCCAGCAGGACGGGGTTTTTCAGCCATTCTTCACACGCCCGGATTCTGTTTTCCAGTGTTTCTGCACTTTGGAACCCATTTTCAATCATTTTTTTCATTAAAGCGATGTTGCTTTTGAGGTATTCGGTTACTGCGGCTTCCGACAGTTTCACAGTTGCGGCGGCGGCGGACCGTTCCGCGGATGCATCTGTTAATTCAAATGCCTGTTCCACTGTCAGGTCTTTTAATCCCTCAATTTCGAGAATTCTGCCGTTGAAAATGTTTTTCTTATTCTTTTTTTCAACCGTGAGAAGGCCCTGCTGAATGGCAAAATACGGAATTGCATTGACAGCGTCCCGAAGTGTGATGCCGGGGTTGAATTTCCCTTTAAATTTAACCAGAACGGATTCCGGCATATCCAGCGGCATGAATCCCAGGGCGCCGGCAAAAGCAACAAGCCCGGATCCGGCGGGAAAAGATATACCCAGCGGAAACCGGGTGTGACTGTCACCCCCGGTTCCGACTGTATCCGGAAGAATCAGCCGGTTGAGCCAGGTATGAACCACACCGTCTCCCGGGTGCAGGGAAACGCCTTTCCGGGATGTGACAAAATCCGGAAGTGTCTGATGCATATGAACGTCGGAAGGTTTCGGATATGCGGCTGTGTGGCAGAAGGACTGCATAAACATTCCGGCCTGGAATTCCAGACAGGCCAGTTCTTTCAATTCATCAGCCGTCATCAGGCCGGTTGTGTCCTGCGAGCCCACAGTTGCCATTTCCGGTTCACATGCGGTTCCGGGGAGAACACCTTTCATTCCGCAGGCTTTTCCGACAATTTTCTGTGCAAGGGAGTAGCCCTGATTCTTTTTCGGTTTCGGGTTGTCCGGTGAAATGAATATATCTGTTTCAGGCATGTTCAGGAGTTTCCGTGTTTTTTGTGTCAGAGAGCGTCCGATAATCAGGTTCAGCCGGCCTCCTGCGCGGAACTCGTCCCGCAGGGTGGCGGGTTTGATTTCGAATGTGGAGAGAATTTCCCCGTCTGACGAAATGATTTTTCCCTCTTCCGTCTGAATTGTCACCACGTCCCCTGTTTTCAGTTTTGTAACATCACAGAGGATGGGGAGGCCGCCGGAATCTTCCGTTGTGTTGAAAAAGATCGGCGCAATAAGACTTCCGATTACGATACCGGCCCGTCGTTTATTCGGTACATAGGGAATGTCTTCGCCGATGTGCCACATCAACGAGTTGCACGCGGATTTTCTGGAAGAGCCGGTGCCGACCACATCCCCGACAAATGCTACCGTGTACCCTTCTTCCCGGAATTTTCGGATAGTTTTGATTCCGTCGGGAAAACGGGATTCGCCCATGCAAAGGGAATGGAGGGGAATATCCGGCCTGCTCCATGCGTCTTTGGCGGGGGAGAAATCGTCGGTGTTGATTTCCCCGTCCACTTTGTAAACCTTCACGTTAAATTCTTTGGGAAAAGGTGCCCGGCTTGTGAACCATTCGGCATCTGCCCATGATTGAAGTATGTCTTTTGCTCTGGAGTTGGTTTTGGATAGTTCCACAATCTGGTCAAACGCGTTATAAATTAATATGGTGTTTTTCAGGGCGGTTGCCGCGAGATCCCCCAGTCTGTCATTGTTCAAAAATGAAATCAGGGGTTGAATATTGTAGCCACCCAGCATGGTTCCGAGGTAATTTACCGCATCTTCCGGTGTCACAACGGGGGATGTTTTTTCACCTTTCGCAACCTTTTCCAGCCATTTTGCTTTGACTTCGGCAGCAGGGTCCACTCCCGGGGAAATATGATGGACCAGAAGTTCGAGGAGATATTTTTCTTCACCGGCCGGGGGTGTTTCCATGAGTCGGCACAGTTCTTCGGTCTGAGACGGAGTCAGCGGCAGGGGGGGAATCCCTTTTTCCATACGCTCTTTCGTGTGTTTTTTGTAAGCTTCAATCATTTTATCCTCCAAACAGTCAACAATACACTTGCAATTCCGCATTATACCGGAAATCATTTTTTTCAGGTGCTTTTTTAAGGATTTTTCCATCAGGGAGAGGTTTTTTTGCAAAAAGGCGTTGACATACAGGGGTTTTGTCACATATGATTTGTCCGAACTGACGACCACGTTGAAAGGAGTGGAATATGAAACCGACATTTAAACCCAACAGAAGAAAAAGACATAAAACCCATGGTTTTCTTGTGCGTATGAAAACCAAGGGTGGAAAAAGAGTGATCAGTGCCAGACGCCGTAAGGGTAGAAAAAAACTTGCTGCCTGACCATTGGGTATTTCCAGAAAGAATAGTCTGAAAAAACGGCCGCAATTTCTTCGTGTTTATGAGAGGGGAAATAAGAAAAACTGTAAAACCATTGTCGTTTACTGGCTCCCCGGCAGCCCGGATAAACGGTTCGGTTTTACTGTATCCCGGAAAATCGGGAATGCGGTTGTACGGAATAAGGTTAAAAGAAGGCTCAGTGAATTGGTGAGAAAACACTTTGACCGCTTTAGCGACAATTGCTGGTATGTGTTTAATGCCAAACGAATATCTGCCGCCAGTTCCTTTTTCGAACTGGAAGAGGATTTTGAGTTTTTTTTCCAGGGGGCACATGAAAAGGCTTCTGCTGATTCTTATTAAAGGGTACCAAAGGTTTATTTCGCCTTTTTTTCCCTCCAGTTGCAGGTTTACGCCGACATGTTCCCGTTACGGTTACGAAGCGATAGAAAAATATGGTGTTTTGAAAGGCGGCTGGATGGCGGTAAAGCGGATTCTCCGCTGTAACCCTTTCCATTCCGGCGGCCACGATCCGGTGCCGTAGGCCGGCTGAACCATTCAGGGGAGATCAGGGGAGAAAATATGGAAAAACGCACGGTTCTTGCCATAGTGATTTCGATTGTGTTTATACTAATCTGGCAAAAGATGGTGATGGATAAGATTACACCTGCCAAGAAAACTGCCACCGCTGTTTCGGTAGAAAAAACAGTTAAAACAGAAAAACCCGGCCATCAGCCGACGGATTCTGTAAAATCCCCTGTAAAACCTTCGGATACCGGTGTTTCGAAAGAAAATGCGGCACATCCGTCTATGCAATCCGAGGAGCCGGTTCAGAGTTTAACCCGGGACCTTCCTGAAGAGAAGGTTGTTCTGGAAAACCAATTTTTAAAATTAACCTTTACAAACAAGGGTGGCAGGCTGATTTCCGCAAAATTGAAAAAATATAAAGACGAACATGGCAATATTATGGAACTGGTCAACCCTG
The DNA here is from genome assembly GCA_013152385.1 of Acidobacteriota bacterium. GTDB lineage: Bacteria > Acidobacteriota > Holophagae > Thermotomaculales > Thermotomaculaceae > UM-FILTER-49-7. Next base: position 309 of record JAADGL010000060.1, on the reverse strand, counting down.
TGATGACGGCCCGGAATTTAACACCGTTTGCTTTTGAAGGAAAATTTAAAAAATTGAATACAGTTGGATTCCAGGTAGAGAAGACCCGGAACCGGGTAATTTTTACTTGTGAAACAGGGGCCGGCAGGCTTGTAAAGGATTTTGAACTGCTTGAGGGTTATCAGCTGAAACTTTCGGTTCATTCGGGTGTTTCAACACCGGTACGGTTGACGCTCGGCCCCGGAATTGATTCTGCTGAAAAGAGCCACGGGCGGTACAGTACAGAAGATACGGTCGTTGTTTTTGCCGATGACAGCGTGGATCGAATCA
>JAADGL010000027.1 GCA_013152385.1 Acidobacteriota bacterium | reverse complement strand
GTGCCCTCCCTGTTTCCATTTCTTCTTCATAATTTTGACAGATCGGCACAGCAAACACAAGGAAAGACAAAGAGCGGAAACAGACACAAAAAAACCGGGATACGGACCCGGGGCTTGTTTTTTCCGGCAGGAGTATGATACATTCTCTTGCACTGACGGGGAAGGAGTTCCCCGATAATCGCCCGGGCCGGGCTGATGACTCCTGTTGCACAGGCCTCTGAAACGGGAGTATGCTCCTGTTGAACGGAAAATCCGATGAAAAAACGGTTTTTCCGTACCTGTAACGGCCCGAAAGATTGAAAGGAGGACTCCGATTATGACCCCCGCTTTTGCCCCGGCCTTCACCCGGCTGTTTCATACCATTTTCAAAAGCTGTCCGGCAACCACAGAGGATATGCGATGAGCAAAACCATCCTTTTCAATATCCTGCAGATTCTTGTGGTAATGGGCGCTTCCCCTCTGGTAATCGGCGTTCTCAACAACCTGAAAGAAAAAGTTCAGTCCAAACGGGGGCCCGGCATTCTTCAACCTTACCGGGATCTCAGAAAACTGTTCTCCAAAGACGAGGTGGTGCCGGAAGAAAGTTCATGGATTTTTCGGATTACACCCTATGTTGTTTTTATCACACCGATTTTCGTTACCCTGTTAATTCCGGTATTAACAAGCTATCCCCTGTTCTGGGCTTTTATGGCGGACATGGTGGGCGCGGGATTTGTACTGGCTCTGGGCGGCTTTTTTGCCACACTGGCAGCGGTGGATTCCGCCAATCCCTACGGCCCGATGGGGGCCAGCCGGACCCGGATGGTCAGTTTCATGGCAGAGCCGATTTTTCTCATTGTCTTTTTCACCGTTTCTTTTGTTGCCGATTCCACCATTCCCTTTATTGTCCAGCAGAAATGGGTAACACCGCTGTCAAACTTTTTTGAACCGTCCCATATCCTGCTACTGATGGCCTTCATTATGCTCATCCTCGCCGAAAAAGGAAGAATTCCCGTTGACAACCCCTCCGGCCACTTTGAACTGGCCATGATTGAAGAATCCAAGGGACTGGAATTTTCCGGGCCGGGAGCGGCACTGATGAAATGGGGGGGATGGATGAAATTTTTCGTGCTGATGATTGTCTTTCTGAATGTATTGGTAACCCCCTGGGGCCTCGCGGCAACGGAGAGCTGGGGCGCGGTTTTCCTCGCCATCCCGCTGGTTCTGGCCAAAATTTTTCTTTTCATTGTCTTTCTGGTTTTTGTTGAGTCGTCCCTTGCAAAACTCCGGCTTTTCAGAATCAGTGAGTTCATGAGTGCCGCCTTTGTCATTGCGGTGGTGGCAATGATCACCGGCGCACTGCCCCATTAAGGATAATAAAATGAGCTTTTTTGAACATATGAGCCCTTTTGTCGGAAACCTGAACGCCCTTGCCGGGGGCCTTTTTATTATTGCCGCATTTGGTATTGTCGCCGCACGGCAAATCCGGGCCGGACTCAGGTTCTTTATTTTCCAGTCTATTTTCCTGGCCGCCTCGGCATTCCTGCTGGGAATCAGCACCGCTTCGATACATTTAATGGCTGTGGCAGCCATCAACCTGATTTCCAAAGTATTTTTACTGCCCTGGCTGCTGGGGCACCTGATTCCTGAAAAAATTTACACCCGCCGGGAAATTACGCAGGCTGTCAGCATTCCCACCTCCCTGATTGTCGCACTCATGCTGACAATCGGCGCATACTTTTTCAGCCAACCCCTTCTGAAAGCCGCCGCGCTCCCTGCCGTCCTCCGTATCAATCTCCCCATCGGGCTGGCAGGCATTCTCTTGGGTGCCTATACCCTGACGGTGCGGCGGGAAGCGGTTCCCCAGCTCCTCGGCCTCCTGTCCATGGAAAACGGCGCCTTTTTCGCCGGTATTGCCATTGCACCGGATTTGCCCCTGATTGCGGAACTGGCACTGGCATTTGACATTCTGATTCTGACCTTTGTAGTAGGTGTACTGACCCGTTCCGTCGAAAAGAAAATCGGAACAACCGCAGTAGGTTCGCTGACAAAGCTGAGAGAGGAGCCGCACAAATGATTTTAATTATACTGATTTTAATTCCTCTTACGGCAGCATTGCTATCCGGCTTTTCCCGAAATGCACGCATCAGTTCCGCCGTCACACTGGCCGGAGCGGCAGCGGTCTGCTTTCTTGCTTTCCGGGCGGCTTTTTCAGTCATTTCCGCTCCGGGACATGTACGGGCCGCAATGGGGGGACGGATTGCCCTCCATCCCCTCGGTACGCTGATTCTGCTGCTTGTCGCCTTTGTCAACATGACAGCCGCCCTCTTTTCCGCAGGGTACATGAATTTCGGGAAAAGCGGCGGAAACCGGCGGTACTACCTGAGCTTTAACCTCTTTGCCTTTTCGATGCTGGTTGTTCCCCTGATTCCGAACCCCAGCATCGTCTGGATTGCGGTGGAACTGACAACCCTCTTTTCCGTACTGCTGGTCGGTTTTGAAAAAACGCATGAAGCCCTTGAAGCCGCGTGGAAATACATTGTCCTCACCCTGATGGGGGCTGCCGTTGCCCTTCTCGGTTTTCTCATCCTCTACTGGGCCGCCCGCCAGGCCGGTGTCACACAGTTCACCTGGGCCGGATTGACAGCAGCGGCACCGCGATTTTCACCGGTATTGCTGAAAACCGCCTTTGTCCTGATTCTTGTCGGATTCGGCGCGAAAATCGGGCTGGTTCCTCTGCATACATGGCTTCCCGATGCTCACAGCCAGGCGCCCACCCCGGTATGCGCCCTCCTCTCCGGTGTCGAAACAACTGCGGTACTTTACGTAATTCTCCGGCTCCTGCCCATTGTTAACGCGGTACCCGGTATCCATGCCAATACATGGCTTCTGGTGTTCGGGCTCATTTCAGTGGGAACGGCGGCATTTCTGCTGCTGCAAGTCCGGGACTACAAGCGCCTCTTTGCCTTTTCCACTGTTGAACATATGGGAATCATCCTCGCGGCGGCGGGCCTGGGCGGAGTTTCAGCGCATTCCGCCGCACTTCTGCAGCTTGTGGGCCACGCTGTCACAAAATCATTCTGTTTTTACGCCGCAGGTTCGGTATTGCTGCTGACCGGAACCCGGAACATTGCCTCGGTCCGGGGAATCATCCGGAAATCACCCGGAACCGGTGTAGCATTGCTTCTCGGAGGCCTTGCCATCGCCGGCGCACCGCCATTTGCTCTGTTTTTAAGCGAGTTTTCGATTCTGAAAGCCGGATTTCAGCAGGGAAATTTCCCTGCTGCCGGCCTGCTGCTGATTTTCATTGCCATTGCCTTTTTTGCCATCATGAACCACATCAGCCGAATGGTATTCGGAACAGGCAAAGAAGAATGCCCGGTATCCGGAAAAACACTTCCGGCAAGCTGTAAAGCAACCCTTATTATCGCCGTCATTCCGGTGATTGTGCTGGGAATTTACATTCCGGGCCTGTTCCACCGGCTGATTATGCTGGCCGCAGCCGGCATGTGAGGACACTGTTATGAACATTCAAGAAATTGCCGCGGAAATCCAGTCCCGATGGAACAATGAGATAAAGCTGTCAACCATCGCCGGAACGCTGGAATGCCGGTGCCACCGGGAACATCTCGTCCCCCTCTGCGGATGGCTCTTCAACCGGCTGAACTGCCATTTTGCCGGACTCACCGCGGAAGAGCTGCCGGACCGCTGGAACCTTGATTACCTCTTTACCCCGGCAGGGGAAAGCGGAATAATCCGAATAAATACCGCGGCCCCCCTGAAAGAACGCAATTTCCCCAGCATCAGCATCGCCGTCCATGCGGCAGACTGGCATGAACGGGAAGCGGAAGACCTCTTCGGACTCACATTCGAAGGGCATCCCCGCCTGGGAGATTTTATCCTCCATGATGACGCCTGGCAGGAAGGAGTGGAGCCCATGCGGGAAAATTTCAGTGCGGCAGACGTTCTGTCCGGCCGGAATCCGAAACCGGACTGGCGGCCCAGAAGAATCCTGAAAGCACCGGGAGCTTTTATCATGCCGGTGGGCCCTGTCTTCTCCGGAGAAGCGGAATCGGTTCATTTCCAGCTGGAAACAATCGGAGAAGAAGTTCTCCGGGCTTTTCCCCGGCTCTTCTTCAAATACCGGGGTGTGGAAAAACTGGCGGAGGGCCGCAGCGTGGATAACGGGCTTCTCCTGGCAGAGCGTTTTGCCGGTTCCACCGCATTTTCACACGCCCTTGCCTTTTCCATGGCGATTGAAAAGCTTTCCGGAGAAGAAGTGCCCCCCCGGGCCGAAGTTCTCCGGGTCTTCATGGCGGAACTGGAACGCCTGAGGCACCATCTCGGTGTAATCGAGGGCATCTGCAGTTCCACCGGGCTGGCGGTGGGAACCGGCCAGTGCGCCATCCTCGAAGAGGAAGCCCTGCGGATTTCCGGTGCATTAACCGGCCACCGCTATCTGTTCGGTTTGTGTATTCCCGGCGGCCTGAGCCGCGATTTTGACAAAACCGCCCTGAAATCAGCGGCAGAACGTGCCACTGACATTGTCCGGCGTATGAACAGCATTGAAAAACTTCTGATCAACACCAGCAGCTTCCTGGACAGGCTCGAGGAAGTGGGGGCTGTCACGGAAAAACAGGCCCACGACTTCGGGCTGGCCGGGCCGGTGGCACGGGCTTCCGGCTACAGCTGCGATACCCGGAAACAACTGCCTTACGGAGCCTACCGGAACTTTGATTTTGACAGTCCCCATGAACGGGAGGGGGACGGCTACGCGCGGCTCCGGCTTTTCTTCGCCGAAGTGAGGGAATCGGGCCGGATCATGGAACAGGCTGCGGAAAAACTCCCCCCGGGAAAAACAGCCGTGCCATGCAACCCCGACGCCGGAACCGCCATATCAACAGCAGAAACACCGCGTGGCGCCACGTGGCACAGGATTCGTATCGGAACAGACGGAAAAATCAAACGATACCGCCTGATTACGCCGTCCTTCGCCAACTGGCACGGATTTCACATTGCGGCTGAAAATTTTGCATTTCAGGACTTTCCCATAATCCTTGCAACCTTCGGCTTATCGGTGGCGGAAAATGACCGGTAATGATAATCCAACAGGAGAAATAAAATGAGCAGATGGGTGATAAAGGGAATAAGAACCGGCATTGTGACCACCCGGTATCCCGAAAAAAAGGAAGAAACTCCCGGAACCTCCCCGGGACTGCCGGAGCAGGTCACCGGAATTGCCCCTGAAAACAGGGAAACGGAATCACGCTGCCCGACCGGGGCATTGAGCCGGGAAAAGAACCGGCTGAACCTCCGGCAGGAACGGTGTATCCATTGTTTCCGCTGTTCCAGGGGAACAGAAAACCCGATACCCTGGAAAAATGGCTTCGAATGGGCCGAAATCCGAAACCCCGAAGCCGTTGTTCCCGCATCACTCCGGCATTCCCTGCATATCCGGGTTGTGGATGCCGGTGACTGCGGCGCCTGCCTCAATGAAATAAAACTGCTGAACAATCCCTATTACAACATGCACCGCTTGGGCTTCTTCATTACGCCGACCCCCCGCCAGGCCGACATTCTCCTTGTGGCCGGGCCGGTCGCGGAACATATGAAAACACCGTTGCTAAAAGCATATGAAGCCATGCCGGCCCCCAAGCGGGTTATGGCTGTCGGCGCCTGCGCCCTCAACGGCGGTGTGTTCGGCCCGGGATTCGTAACCGGTTCCGGAGTGGCCGACATTCTTCCGGTGGACATTGAAATCCCCGGCTGCCCGCCGCCGCCGCTGGCAATTCTCCACGGCCTGTGCCTCATCGCCGGACAACTCAAAAACGAACCGAATGCCGCCACCGGCACAAGAAAAGGAGAAAAGTAAAATGCCGGGAATTGAAACTCTCCTCATCGGTACCCTTTCCCTTTACACAGCCGGAATTGCAGCCGCTTTTCTGCTTCCGAAAGAGAAAACCCCTGTTTTGCCCGCACTTTTCGGAGGAACCGGCTCCCTTTTACTGCTTTTCACCGGAATAAAATCTTTCCTTCCGCCTGAAACTTTCCATGCCGCACTCTGGACTGTTCCGGGCATCGGAACATTGACGGTATCCATTGACACCCTTTCCGCCTTCTTCCTTGTTGTCACTGCAATAGCAGCAATCCCGGCATCTGTTTTTGCCGCCACAAGGCTGAAACAGACCCGCTGGCAGCACCCCGAAGTTGCAGCTGCACTCTACCTCGGGTTGCTCATCTCCCTCACCATCGTTATCATTGCCTCCCATGTCTTCCTGTTTCTAATCGCATGGGAAAGCATGTCAATCATCATCTATCTTCTGATCAGTTCGGATAACAATGAACGTCCCGGCTACCTGATGCTGTCCATCGGAGAAGCCGGAACACTGGCTATCACCGCCGCATTTCTGCTCCTGTCGGCAAACACCGGTTCATTGAGCTTCGCCATCATCAAAACCGGTGCCGCCAGCCTGGGGCCGGGGGTACAATGGGCCGTATTTCTACTGGTATTTTTCGGCTTCTCTGTGAAAGGGGGGCTGATTCCCCTGAACTTCTGGATGCCCGGAGCCTACACGGCAGCACCGGCAGCCTTCATTCCCCTTATCGCCGGTGCCACTTTAAACATGGCGCTCTACGGTATCATCCGGGTTACCGGCAGCCTGCTGCCCATACCCCACGCGGGGCCCGGAATCATCATGCTCATCGTGGGCTCCGCCACCGCATTGATCGGCATCCTCTACGCCACCATTGAAGATGACTTCAAAACCCTGCTGGCTCATAGCTCCATTGAGAATGCCGGCATCATCATTGCGGCCCTCGGTGCCGGATCTGTTTTCCTCGCAAAAGGGCACCTTGCGGCAGCATCCATTGCCTTCGCCGCGGCGCTCTACCACCTCCTCAACCACTCCGTATTCAAAACCCTGCTTTTCATGGGGGCCGGCGCGGTGGAAGACAAAACCGGCACCCGGAGTCTCGACCGCATGGGCGGATTGCTGAAACACATGCCCTGGACCGGGCTTTTCGTCCTCATCGGCGCCCTTTCCATTGCCGCAATGCCGCCCTTTAACGGCTTTGTCAGCGAATGGCTGACACTCCAGGCCCTGCTCCGCAGCGTGGAACTCAGCTCTCCCGGCATCAAACTCGCCTTTGTTGCCGCCGGTGTCGGCCTGACCCTGACAGCAGGGCTGGCTGTAACCTGTTTCGTCCGTGCCTTTGCCATGGGCTTCCTCGGCATGAGCCGTTCAGACTCCGCATCAGCAGCAAAAGAAACGGGAAAACCCGCCCTTCTTTCCATGGCGGGACTCGCCGTATTCTGCCTGGCACTGGGGATTCTGCCCACCTATGTCATTCCGGCACTGAACAAAACCATCCGCCCCCTGACCGGTGCAAGCGCCACCACCGCCCTGGTTCCCGGCTTCTTCCGGCCACAGGGAAAACTTCCCGAAGCCTTTGTGAACGATTTTCATAAACTCGGGGCGCAAATCGGAAAAAACAGTATGCCGGGCCGGGGACTGGCGGTTCTTCACCGCGGCGGCACGAAAAACCCGGTGGTCTTCGCCATGTCCACTTTTTATATGTTTATCACGCTGATTATACTCCTGGGACTCACCGCCGGCCTGGTTCGGCTCTTCGCAGGCCGCCGCCGCAAAATACGGCAGCCACGGTGGGACGGCGGAGTACGGAAACTCCTGCCGGAAATGACCTATACCGCAACAGGGTTTGCCCATCCGGTACGGGTAATCTTTGAAAGCATCCTGCGTCCGAAAGTAGTGGAGAGGAAAGACACCATCGCCGAACATTTCCGCGTTACAATCCGCCAAAAACGGAATGAAATCCATCTCATTGACCGTATGGTGCTGAACCCGCTGGATTCGGCGGCACACCGCATCGCCCGGACACTGGCAAAAATGCACAACGGCAGAATCAACACCTATGCCGGCTATGCCCTGCTGGCCCTCATCGTGTTTCTCGCCATCGCCTCAATCATATAAACCGGGAAAAGAAGGAAAGCGGCATGAAAAAGAAGCAGAAAACATCAAAAACGGAAAAAAACACACCGTGACAGAGACACAGCTGCTCCTCTGGCTCATCTCCGTTGTGTTCGGCTGCCTCGGGGCAATCATGGGTTACATCATCACTTACAGTGAATATACCCGGCATTTCCCCGACAAGCGCAAAGTCAGAAAGATGGCGATGCAGACTGCCGGTGTCGTCTTTTTCCTTTTCGCCGGCCTCGGCGCAGTCCTCGCGCTGATTCTGCCGCAGCTCATGAAATAAATAGAGTTACAGAAAGACAAACCGTAAAAGTCTCCGCATCCGGCAAAAAACACAAAAAAAACAGCAGCATAAAACTGCTGTTTCCCATACAAAAAATGGTGGAGATGAGGGGACTCGAACCCCCGGCCTCTGCCTTGCGAAGGCAGCGCTCTCCCAGCTGAGCTACATCCCCGAGCCTCGGGAAGTTTACCACCCCGTCCCTGAAATCTCAAGCCCGATCCTCAAAAAATACAAACAATACATCAAAAATGGAAAACAAGGTTCACAGTGGTGGTGGTGTCGGTCTTTCGCTTGTCATCCACCGGAAGGTTCTTGTAATTGTGCTGGTAAGAAATTTCCAGTGCCAGGGTATGATTGATGGCGGACACGTAGGATAACGCGCTTGCCAGCCGGTAATCAGTATTGTCGGAAAGACTCATTCGGCTCTGGTTTGAAAACTTCAGTACATTGTTTTTGCTGAAATGATAGCGGTAGTCCACCTGAAAATAGATGGCAAGGGCACTGTCACTGATCCGGTCGCCCTCAACAATTTTTTCTTCCTGAAACCCTTCCAGCCCGATACCGGCCTTCAGCTTTGTCCGGCTGTCATCCAGAAACGCACAGCCGTAGCCCGATGCCAGTGAAAGGTTGTGGGCGATACCGGATGGTTCGTCTTTCCGCCACACAACATTGGTAAAAATACTGCTTTTATCCCGGATTTTGTAATCGGTTTTGATTCCGGTTTCAATTTTCTCCGTGTCCCGGGATTTTACCCCGGTTTCCCGGTTGGTCACATCGGTGAACAGATAGGAACCATAAACCATGAAATCCAAACGTCCCCACTGGGTATGAAAATCACTCCTGAAATTTCCCGTCCGGGTCTCGGAGTTACCGCTGGTGGAAACATAGCCGATTGACACTGTCAAAGCGGTATCCTCTCCCTTTTCCGGTGCTGGGCCGGCATAGCCGAAAGAACAGCTGACTGCCAGAATAGAAATAATTATCAGGAAGTTAAAGAATCTCCGAGTTTTACAGACAACATTTTGCTGCATCCGGGTTCCTCCATTGTTACCCCGTAGAGGGAATCCACCATTTCCATGGTGGTTTTGTTATGAGTCATGACGACAAACTGGACAGTATCCCTGTATTTACGCAGGAACTGCCCCAGCTGAATGACATTGGCTTCATCCAGCGGCGCATCCACCTCGTCCAGTACGCAAAGCGGTGAAGTCCGGTATTCGAACATGGCAAAAAGCAGGGCAAGAGCGGTCTGGGCCTTCTCCCCTCCGCTCATCAGCGAAATATTCTGAATCTTTTTTCCCGGCGGCTGGGCAAAAATGTCCACACCGGTTTCCAGGGGATCATCCGGGTCTGTCAGAGAAAGGCTGGCATTGCCCCCACCGAACAGATTCTGAAAAACAGCGGAAAAAGTGGTATTGATGGCATCATAGGCTTTCATGAACAGCTCCCTTGTGGTGCTGTCAATTTCCCGGATATCCCGGGTAAGGTTCGCGATGGATTTCTTCAAATCCTCCCGCTGTTCCGTCAGGTGATTAAACCGCTCTTCCTGTTCGGCACATTCTTCAATGGCAAGAAGATTGACCACACCGAATCCGGCAAGCCGGCGTTCCAGTTTCTCCACCTTTTCTTTCAGCTCTTCCGGATTTTCCACCGCTGCAAATTCCGGACGGGGCGCGCCCTGCAGCAACTCGTCCAATTGGGCCAGAATCCGGTTAAACTCCCCCTGAACCTCCACCATTTTCAGTTCCAGCTCCTGTTCTTTGTCCCGATGGCTGCTCTCTTTTGCCCGCTGTTCCCTCAGCTCTTCTTCAAAAAGAGCCAGGGTACGCCGTTCTTTTTCAACTTCCCGCTTCTTTTCCGAAAGCAGATTGTCAATTTTCCGGTATTCATCCACCGCGAGGTCCGCATTTTTTCTGGCATTTTCAAGGCGTTCCCGAAGCGAATCCCGGTTTTCCATATCCAGTGCCCGGTTTTTCCGCGCCTGTTCCAGACTCTCCGTCAATTCACCCCGCCGGATTTCAAGAAATTTCAACTCTTTCTCAATACTGGCTGTTGTCGCAGCCCGTTTTTCATGGAGAAGTTTCAGCTCGGTAAAGGCTTCCCCGTGACTCTCCAGTTTTTCACGGAGCAGTGCCAACTCCCGCTCCCTGCGGCGCCGGATATCCATTTCCGCTGTAATTTTCTCTTCCAGAACGGCAATTTCTTTCTCCGCGCCGGCAAAGCGTTCTTTCAAATTCCGTAATTTATCGGAACGGGCGGCAATCTCTTCCGAAATCCGCTTTGTGTCCGCATCTTTGGATGCCAGCATCTGACGGGCACTGGCAAGGGAAGACCGGGAAGCAGATAAATCCAGTTTCAACGCCTCCTGCTTCGACAAAAGGTCTTCCCTGCGGAACATCAGGGTTTCCAGAGCATCGGCAAAAGACGCCGCTTCCCTTTTCATTCCATCCCGTTTTTTGTGCAGAATCTTGAGTTTCTCCTCACTTTCCCTTAACCCGGTTTTGATGGAAAAAAATCCGTGCTCATCCTTATGCCCCAGAGTCAGAATACCGGTTTCCGCCAGAAAAAAATCACCGTCTCCGGTCAGAAATGAACCCGCGTCGGCCATTCCTTCGGAGACCCCGGCACAAACCGCCACTTTGGAAAGATATTCCGAAATCCGGCCGGAAACCGTCTCTTTCCATTTCAAATGAGACAACAGCCCGCCTGCGGTTTCTTTGTTTCCGGACTGATCCGGAACAAGAAAAGAAACACCATTCAGGCCGTTCTCCCTCGCAGTTTCAATCAATTCCGGCAATGCTTCTTTCGACCGGGGAATCAGAACCTGGTAAAAACCGGAGAAAAATGCCTCCAATGCAGCGTCAATTTCCCCGTCCGTCTCAATAAAATCGCCCAGAACACCGGCAATGAGTTCGGGTTTCTTTTCCATCAGCGCTTTCACATTCTCAGAAAATCCCTGGCGTTCTTCCAGAAAATGACGCATGGATTCCATATGTTTTTCAACTGTGGCAATTTCAATTTCCAGGCTCCGCAGCCCTTCCCGTTTTGCTTCCAGCTCCTGCTTCTGCCCGGAAATTGCCGCATCCAGGTCTTCTTTTTCCCGGTTCAGCACTTCAATCTGTTCATTGAGACGCTCTATTTCCATTTCTTTCTGTTGGATACGATTTGAAATCTCCGCTGTCTCCCTGCTGATGATATCCACAACTCCCTGTTTCCCCTTGATGTCCGCTTTCAATTCTTCGATAGCTTTCCGGGTGAAAGAAATCTCCGAACTCAAGGTAAAATGGCGCCCCTCCGACTCTTTCAAGCCACGGTCCGCATCCCGGAAAGCGGTTTCCGCATCGGAAAGCTCCCCCTTCATCCGGTCCAGCGCCGCCTGCATCTCTTCCTTCTTCACTTCAAGGTTTTCCAAATCCTCCGCAGCCAGCTCAAGGTTCCGTTTCTCCCGCTTTGCCGTTTCGTCACTCTCCGCCAATTCCTTTTCAATGCGGGCAAACTGTTCCCCGTATCCCGCCAGCCGGGTTTCCAGCTCCTGAATTTTTCCCTGAAGATGACTGATTTCCGCTTCAAGGCGTTCCGACTGCAGTTTTTTCTCAAAGTAGGTCCGGTTCAATGCCGCAGCCTCATCCTCCGACTTCAGAATTTTCTGCTTCTGGCCTTCCAGCTTTGCTTCCAGCCGCCCCCGTTTCGCGAGCATTTCGGCAAATTCATCCTGAAGTTTCCCCTTCCGGCTCCGAAAGCCGTCCAGTTCCCGCTGAAACTGAAACGCAAGATGTGCGAGGTAATGCTCTTTATTCTCCCGGAGCTCATCCTGAATGACTTTGTACTGCCGGGCCCGTCCCGCCTGCTGGCGCAGGGAATTCAGCCCCCGTTTCACCTCGGCAATAATGTCCTCCACCCGCTCCAGGTTCTCTTCCGTCAGGCGGATTTTCCCCACCGCTTCCTTCTTTTTCATTTTATATTTGAGAATTCCGGCAGCTTCTTCAATCATACGGCGGCGCTCTTCCGGACGGGCGTTAATCAGCGTACTCACCCTGCCCTGTTCAATAATGGCAAATGATTTGGAACCCAGGCCGATTTCCAGCAGAAACTCCTGAATATCTTTCAGGCGGACCCGTTTCCCGTTAATCCGGTATTTGGCGTCCCCCTCCCGGAAATACTGGCGCTGAATCGTCACAAACCGCTCTTCCCCCTCCGGCGGGTTCAGGTTTTCCAGTTGGAGTTCCACCTCCGCCATTCCCATGGGTGCCAGCTTATCGCTGCCGTTAAACACCACATCTTCCATGGCGCCGCCACGGAGGTTCTTGAAACTCTGCTCCCCCATAACCCAAAGCAGGGCATCGGCAATATTGCTTTTGCCGCAGCCGTTGGGGCCCACAATACCGGTAATGCCGGGAGAAAAACGGATCACGGTTTCCCGTGGAAATGATTTAAAGCCAAAGAGGCGAAGTTTACGAATTACATACATAGTTCCTGCAAATCCTCCCATTCCGACATCAAGCGCTCAAGGCCCGCCGTCACTTCTTTCAACCGCTCCTGTACTGTTTTCAGCTGTTCCACATTCCGGTAAATTTCCGGATTTTCCAATCTTTCCGCCAGTTCACGGTGCTCATTTTCCAGCGTTTCAATTTCCTTTTCCACCTCATCCAGGCGCCAGCGGGCCCGCTTAAGTTCATTTTTTGATACCGGACGGGACAGTGCCTGTTTTTCCGCAGGCAAAGCGGGATTTTCCGCCCCTTTTCCCTTCTCCCGGCTCATTGCGGGGGCTTCATCGCCCGGGTGTTTCCTCCGTTCCAGAAAAGCGGAAACAGAGCCGGCAAAAAATGCCGCCCGCCCCCCTTCCAGCGCAATCACCTCATTCACCACCCGGTCCAGAAAGAACCGGTCATGGGAAACCACCAGCAAACTTCCGTCAAAGGAAATCAGTGCATCCATCACCGCATCTTTCAGCTGAAGGTCCAGATGGTTGGTCGGCTCATCCAGCACCAGAAGGTCACAGGGCTGTTTCATCAGAACCGCTGTTTTCAGCCGGCTTCGTTCTCCTCCGGACAGCATTGACACCGGTTTGTCCAGGTCATCTCCAAAAAAATAGAACCGCGCGAGATAAGAAGCCAGATCCTCGTTCCGAAAAGACGGATCCGCCGCCAGAACCTGCTCACTGACGGTTCCCCCCGGAACCGGCAATTGAACATCCTGGTCAAAATACCCCACTTTCAGATTTTCCGCAAGTCGCAGCTCCCCGGAAACAGGCGGGACTTGCCCCGCAACCGTCTTCAGCAGCGTACTCTTTCCCGATCCGTTCCGGCCGATGATTCCAATTCTGTCTCCCCGGCGAATCAGCCGGTCAAGCCCGGTCAAAACCGGCGTTCCATACCCCACCGACAACGATTTCAGATGGACCAGCTCTTTGTTCCGGCGCCCGGTAGCAGTAAATGACAGCTTAAACCGCCGAAACCGGAACAAATCCCGTTGCGTCCACTCCATCTTTTCCAGGCGTTTCAGCCGGGACTGGGCCTGCTTCGTTTTCTGGCCCGCCATGTTCCGGCGGATAAAATCCATCTCCTTGTCCCGGAACTGCTTCTGCTCCAGATACTTTTTCCGGTTCTGCTCTTCCATTGCCTCCCGCTGCTTCTCGTAGGCGGAAAAATTTCCGGTAAAATTCAACTGTTTCCCATTGTTGAACGCCACAATCCGGTTCACCGCCTTATCCAGCAGATACCGGTCATGGGACACAATCACCGTGGCGGAATCCGTATCCCGGAGAAACTGTTCCAGCCAGTCCACCGCATACACATCCAGATGGTTCGTAGGCTCATCCAGCAACAGTACATCGGAGTGGGAAGCAAAAACCCGGGCCAGCATCACCCGGCGCAGCTCTCCGCCGCTGATTTCCGACGCCTGGCGGGCCTCAATATGGTGAATGCCGAGGCCCTGGAGAATTCCCGATACCCGGGCATCATAACGATAGCCCCCCAGCACATCATAGCGGTGAAGCAGCGTATCCAGCTCGTGGGGATCGTGGGCGGCCCCCTCTTCAATTGCCTGAAGACGGGTTTCAAGCTCAATAATCCGTTCGTCTCCGAGGCGGACAAAGTCGCGTACCGTAATATTTTCAGGGGCAGGCGCCAACTGCGCCACATACCCCACTCGAAGGCCCCGTTTCACCGCCACCGTGCCGTCGTCAGGGGCAAGAATCCCCGACACAATATTCAAAAATGTCGTCTTACCTGTGCCGTTTTCCCCGACCACTCCCACCCGGTCCCCCCGGTCCAGCTGAAAGGTGACATTTTTCAGGATTTCCGCGGCACCAAACGATTTACATACCCGGCTAATATTGATCAGCATTCAACACCCACACCTCTATTCAACTCCATTTCTTTCCACCTGATTGTACCGTAGAAGGGCGCGAAGGAAAAGCGGGAAAAGGAAAGAGCCGCCCCTGCCTCAATCCAGCTCAATCCCAACGGGGCAATGGTCGGAACCGGTAACATCATCCAGAATAAACGCGTCCTTCACCCGGTCTCTCATATCTTCGGACACAATAAAATAATCAATCCGCCACCCCACATTCCGTTCCCGCGCCCGGGCACGGAAACTCCACCAGGAATACAGCTCCCCTTCATCGGTGAAAAGACGCAGCGTATCCAGATAACCGTGGGAAAACAACTTATCCAGCCACGCCCGTTCCTCCGGAAGAAAACCGGATGTCTTTTCATTTGCTTTGGGCCGTGCCAGGTCAATTTCCCTGTGGGCGGTGTTGACATCCCCGCAGATTACAATACTGTGCCCCGCAGCCTTCAACTCATCCGCCACATCCAGAAAAGCATCATAAAACCGCATCTTGAAATCCAGCCGTTCCGGAGACTGCTGGCCGTTGGGGAAATAAATATTAAACAGCACAAAATCATCATAAAACGCAATAATCGTGCGCCCTTCCATATCGAACTCCGGCACGCCGAGGCCGAAACGAACCTCCTTCGGCTTCACCTTCGTCAACAATCCGACGCCGCTGTACCCCTTTCGTTCAGCCGAACGCCAGTACTGATGCCATCCGTTCAAGGCTGAAATCTCCGGCGGTATCTGCTCCGGCTGGGCCTTGGTTTCCTGCAGGCACAGGATATCCGGATTATCCGCCTTCAGCCAGTCCGCAAACCCCTTTTTATGAACCGCGCGAATTCCGTTCACATTCCATGATAACAAGCGCATCTTCGCCTCCCGTCTTCATCTGTCCATGCGCATTGTAACATTTCATCCTTTTGTGCAACATTTCCCCGTTCACCGCGTTACAATACAGGTGATTGAATGTTTCAGGAGGAATGTATGAAATACTTTTCCAGATTTGTCATTGTTCTCATTGCCGCGGCAATCCTCGCCGGTGCCCCTGCAATGGCGAAAAAAACCCGTCCCACCGGCCTGACACCGGAAATATTGAAAGAACTGTCCCAATCCCTGAAAATGGACAGCCACCTGACCTTTGCCAGAAACGCGCTGGCAGACACCGATGCGGCAAAACTGACACTGAACCGGAAAATCATTAACCACATGGACGACAACTTCTCCCACAGAATCAAAGACATCTCCATTACCAACCAGGAAAGGTCCGGACGATGCTGGATGTTTGCCGGACTGAACATTCTTCGGCCCATCGCCGCAAAAAAACTGGGAATCAAAGATATCGAATTCTCGGAAAACTATCTGTTTTTCTATGACAAACTGGAAAAGGCCAACATGTTCCTGGAAGCGGTGATGAAAACCCGCTCCCTGCCCATGGACAACCGCTACATCGAATTTTTGATGAACCACACCACACCGGACGGCGGATACTGGGCAGGGCTGGCACAGCTGGTCAAAAAATACGGTGTGGTACCCAAAAGCATCATGCCGGAAACCTACGCCTCCTCACACTCCGGCACCATCAACCGGACGCTGGACCTGAAACTGAAAGAATACGCGCTGAAAATCCGTGCCGAAAAAAACATTGACAAACAAATGGCACTGAAAATTCAGGCACTGAAAGACGTCTACCGCATACTTGCGGTAAACTTCGGAATCCCGCCGAAAACCTTCCGGTGGCGGTACAAAGACAAAGATAAAAAGCTCACCCAATACAAAACATGGACTCCGGTTCAATTCTACAACGACGCCATCGGGGCACCCCTTGACGACTACATCACACTGGAATCCGTACCCACGAAAGAATTCGGCAGACTCTACCAGATTGACCTGGACAAATCCGTGTACGACCGGCCCAACCTGACCTTCGCCAACGTCAGCATTAACATACTGCGGCAGGTGGCGCTGAAAAGCGTGCTGGCCGACACACCGGTATGGTTCGGCTGCGACGTGGGCAAAGAATCTTCCGGCAAAACCGGCATCATGGCCCCGGGCATCCACGACATGGCTTCTCTCTACGGCATGGACTTCAACCTTACCCGGAAACAGATGTTTGAAACCTACACCGATGCCCCCACCCATGCCATGGTACTCACCGGCGTAGACATGAACGGCGAACAGCCTGTAAAATGGCTGGTGGAAAACTCCTGGGGAAAGAAATTCGGCCATAACGGCTTCTACTACATGGCAGACAAATGGTTTGACTACTATGTTCAGGTTGTTGTCGTAAAAAAAGAATTTATCCCTGAAAACGTACTGAAAATCTTTAACCAGAAAGCAACCCTGCTGCCCCCGTGGGATCCCATGTACAAAGTCCTGACACTGGAAGGAAAATAGAAGCCAATCAATCAAACAGGGGGAAACCGGGAAAAAAGACGGAATAAAATCAATTTATTGATTCCATCTGACATCCCTTTCCCCCCGTAGTTTCCCCGCTTCAGCCCCATTCCGCACCCAAAAATCTCCGGAAACAACCGGACAGCGGCTCCGGATTTTTGTGCCGTGCCCCTCGCGCAGCCGCCCCGCATGCGGATATCCCGCCTTCCTCCCTGAAAACACAGAGGAAGGGCGGAAAAAACAGCATAATTCAAAAAATAAACCGGGAAAATCAAAAAAGGATAAAAAAATGGTGGGCGATACTGGGTTTGAACCAGTGACCCCTGCCGTGTGAAGGCAGTGCTCTCCCACTGAGCTAATCGCCCACGTCCAGAGGGGATTATAAGCCAGCCGGAAAACTTTCGCAAGAAGAAAAATCCCATTTCCGGCAGGAAGTACCGTTTTTTCGTTATCCCGCCTTGATTTCTCAGTTTTTACATTCCATAATGGACTTACAAGATTGAGTAAGGAGGCACTTGTGTCAAGAGTTACAGAAAATCTCAAACCGGAGCGGCTTTGGTATCATTTCGAAGAAATATCCAAAATTCCGAGATGTTCAAAGCATGAAGAAAAAGTACTGGAATATATTGAGTCATGGGCAAAAGGCAAAGGGCTGGAAACAAAAAGGGATGCAGCAGGAAACCTGGTAGTGGTCAAGAAAGCGGATCCCGGAATGGAAAACAAACCGACGATTATCCTCCAGGGCCACGTGGACATGGTCTGCGAAAAAAACAAGGGGACTGTCCATGATTTCTCAAAAGACCCTCTGAAACTGGTCATTGACGGCGACTGGGTAACAGCGGACGGCACCACCCTCGGCGCAGACAATGCCATCGGCGTCACCGCAGGAATGGCACTGTTGGAAGACCCGGACGTGAAAACCGGACAGCTGGAACTGCTGTGCACCTTCGATGAAGAAACCGGCCTCACCGGCGCATTTACACTTGACCCTTCCCTTCTCACCGGGAAAATCATGCTGAACCTGGACTCCGAAGAAGAAGGCGCCATCTACATCGGCTGTGCCGGCGGACGGGATTCCGACATCGAACTGCCGTTATCCGAAGAAGACAGCACCTTTGAAATGGAAGCGATTGAAGTTAAAATCACCGGGCTTCGGGGCGGGCATTCCGGCCTGAACATCAACGAAGGCAGAGGAAACGCTGTCAAATTACTGGGACGGGCACTTTATTCTTTAAGTAAATCGGTTGTATTCAACATTTCCCATATTGACGGCGGCGATAAGCACAATGCCATTCCCAGAGAAGCAACCGCTACAATTCTGATAAACCGCAATGCTGTTGAACTGGCAAAAAACACCCTGAACGCCATGGGGAAAGCCTTTCAGGAAGAATTCAAAATTGTGGAACCGGGGCTGGAACTGGTGGTTACCGCTGTTGACCGTCCGGAAACCATGTTTGATTTGATGTCCACCGACGACATCCTCTCAGCCCTGATGATTATTCCCTTCGGCGTGCTGAACATGAGTGCCGCCGTGGACGGGCTGGTGGAAAGCTCCACAAACCTTGCTGCGGTTCACAGTGAACACGGAAGCCTGCAGATCCTCTGCTCGCACCGCAGCTCCATCGCCTCCGCCATTGACTGGCAGGGCGACATGCACCGGGCACTGGCAGAAGTACTGGGCGCGGACATCTCACAGGACGAAGGCTATCCCGGCTGGACACCCAACCCCGACTCCCCCCTCCTTGCAATCGCGAGAAAATCCTTTGAAAAAGCACTGGGATACGAACCGGAAGTAAAAGCAATTCACGCCGGCCTGGAATGCGGAATCATCGGTGAAAAATGCGGCGGGCTGGACACCATCTCCTTCGGCCCCACAATCGAAGGCGCCCACTCCCCGGACGAACGGGTGGGCATCAAGAGCACCGAAGTATTCTGGAAATGCCTCCTGACACTGGTTGAGGATATCTACGCCGGGGCATAAAACACCGTATCGGTGAAAAAAGTTTAACTTTCAGAACAAAAAACGGGAGAGGCTGCCCTCTCCCGTTTTTTTTAACACGCGTTACTTTTCTACACCCCATTTCCTGTTCTTTCTGCGCTTACACTTGCACCTGCTTCTGCCCGCCGCAGGCTGCCAGCGGCTTTAAAACCGGTGCGTCAGTGTGGTCACAGCAATCCAGCCCTCCGGCCGGTCCACCGCGTTAAACTCCTTCAGCACCCGGACGGAAATCATAAGCCCGGCCTTCGGCAGCACCGTACTGATTTCCGGCCCCAGCGCCATAATCCGGTCCCGGACATCCGGGCCGGTAACAGCACCGGAATCCGCACTGACCTGCCATGCGGCATATCCGGCAATTCCAACATCGGTAAACCGGCCGAACGTGTGGCCGATACCAAACTCAAAATGGAAATCATTTCCGGGAGAAATCCCGGTACTGCCGTCAGTCCCGTGGGTTTCGTAACGGCCGAGAATGGAAAAAGTGGTCTTTCGGCTCCTGTCCAGATAAAGTGTCCCCCCCAGCGTAAACATTGTAGTGCCGTAATCCTTCCCCGGCGAAGCCGGATGGCCGGCGGCAAAATTTCCGGTCTTGAAATAAAGTCCCGCTGCCGCAGACAAATCGGCCTGTTTAAAATGCCAGCTTAAAATCACCGGTTCTATAATGATATCCCCAAGCCCGGCCCGGGTTTCATCCAGCGACAGCGCATCAATTCCCAATGATGTCCGAATCAGCGGAACCGTAACATCAAAACCGTAGTCCGCCCCGAGAAATTTGTATTTCGTAATGTAAAGCAACCGGCTCACCACTGCGGACACATCGGCATCAAACCCGACAGGAACCTTTCCGCCATCCGGCCCCCTCAACGTGTCTGCCGAATAAAACACCACATAATTCCGGCTGTATAAACCCGGCGGCGGAACCGAGGCTGCTTTAATCCCCTCAACACCGTTGACATACTCCGCCCCGGTCCCGGCAAATGAGGATAACGCAACTGTAAGAAAAACCAGATAAGACAATCTTTTTATCAAAAACATAAAATTCTCCTGTAATTTTACAATTTATCCGCCGGCATCCCCGGCAAGAAGAAACAAATATCCAGTCCCGGAACTTCTATTTCAAATAAGGTGCCAAACTTTCCATATCTTTGTCCCCCCGGCCGGACAAATTGACAACAATTACCTTATCAGCCGGTAGTTTTGCCGCCAGTTTCACAGCATATGCCACAGCATGGGCCGATTCGATGGCGGGAATAATGCCTTCCAACCGGGAAAGAAGCCGGAACGCATCCAGCGCTTCCCGGTCCGATGCCATTTCATAGCTGGCCCTGCCAATCTGTTTCAGGTGGGCGTGCTGAGGGCCCACCGATGGATAATCCAGCCCGGAAGCAATGGAATACACCGGAGCCGGCTCACCGTTTTCGTCCTTCAGCATGATGGAGTTGAATCCGTGCATAATCCCCTCCTCGCCGAAGGTCAGTGACGCGGCGTGTTCTCCCACTTTCAGGCTCTTCCCCGAAGGCTCAACGCCAATAATTTTCACATCTTCATCCCCAAGAAAATTGTGAAAAAGGCCGATGGCGTTGCTGCCGCCTCCGACACAGGCAATGAGATAATCCGGCAGGCTCCCCTCATGTTCCAGAATCTGCTGCTTTGCCTCAATCCCTACTATTTTCTGAAAATCCCGGACCATTGAGGGATAGGGATGGGGGCCGACAGCGGAACCCAGGGCGTAAAAGACATTCTCATGATCGTGAACAAATGCCATCAGCGCCGCATCCACCGCCTCTTTCAAAGTAGCCGCTCCGTCTGTCACCGGAATCACATTGGCACCGAGGAGTTTCATTCTCAATACATTCGGTGCCTGTTTTTCCACATCCACGGCACCCATATACACATCACAGTCAAATCCGAACAGCGCCGCAACAGTCGCGGTTGCCACCCCATGCTGGCCGGCACCGGTCTCTGCGATAAGCTTCTTTTTTCCCATCCGCCGGGCCAGCAGGCCCTCTCCGAGAGTATGGTTGATTTTATGTGCACCGGTGTGGTTCAAATCTTCCCGTTTCAGATAAATTTTCGCGCCACCCGCGTAGGCTGTCAGACGCTCGGCAAAATAAAGCGGTGACGGCCGTCCGGCATACTGCTTCAAAAAACAGGCCAACTCCTGTTGAAAAGACTCGGTGGGAACAATGGTCTCATAGGCATCTGCCAGTTCGGCAAGGATGGGAACAAGGGGTTCCGGCACATAACTGCCGCCAAAAGAACCGAAAAATCCTGTTTTTTCCTGAGTTTGTGTAGAAATCGACATAGTGTTCTCCTTCAAAAAACTGCGCAAAGGCAGAATTCGTACAAAATTTAAAATGCGGGTGCCGAATCTGCGGCATCCATTACTGATTTGTCTAAAGGAAGAAAGAAACGATGGTCAGCTTCGCCAAACCCAGGAGGCAACCTCGATCAGCCGTGTGGACTTACATGCGATTTTTTTCATGGCGACCTCCTTCAAAAAGTATTGAAAAGCACTTTACACGGTACGCCGCCATGTGTCAAGAAAAAACTTGGGGAAAAATTCAGGGACTCCGGTTCGCGGGGAAAGAGATAATTCAAGGAGACAGTTCAGGGTGATGTTTTTTCTGCCGGGTGAGAACAATTCCCCGGAATTCTTTTGTAAACGCAAGGCATTCGGCCGCATCTTCTGCTGTTACACCGCCGGCATCGTCACATTCCACTGCATTTCACACTTTCCCGCACGTTTCAAAGTAATCCGAATCCACGCAATTGCATCGTTTAACAACGTATTTCTGATTTTTGTCGCTTTGAAAAAGAATAGAGCCGGGGCCAGGACTCCACAGAACAATCATGCCCGGCCGTATCTTGCTTCTCATCTTTCAAAATACATCACGGTTCACACTCATTTTCCACCGCCGGGAAAGGTAATTTCTGGTACAATTAGACCGGATTTAACGGTAATTTTTTTAAGGAAGGTGAAATATGGATTTTCAATTAACCGAAGAACAACAGATGATGAAGGAAATGGCGCACAAATTTGCGGATAACCGGGTCAAACCCGGCGCTGCGGAACGGGACCGGACCCACGAATTCCCGGTGGATATCCTGAAAGAATGTGCTGAACTGGGCTTTATGGGTGTGGCGATACCGGAAGAATGGGGCGGTGCCGGAATGGATTACCTGTCTTATGCCATTATGATGGAAGAAATTTCCCGGGCATGCGCATCCACCGGTGTCATTCTGTCTGTGAACAACTCTCTGGTCTGCGACCCGCTGATGAAATTCGGCACCGACGCCCAGAAGGAAAAATATCTGAAACCGCTGGCAATGGGAGAAAAACTGGGCTGCTTCGCGCTGACAGAGCCCGGCGCAGGCTCCGATGCCGGCGCCACCAAAACCACAGCAGTAAAAGACGGTGATTATTACATTGTCAACGGTACCAAGATTTTTATCACCTGTGCCACAAACGCGGATGTTGCCATTGTTTTTGCAGTTACCGATAAGTCTGCCGGCCATCACGGAATTTCCGCTTTCATCGTGGAAAAAGATTTTGAAGGCTACAATCTCGGCACGGTGGAAGACAAGCTGGGAATCAACGCCAGCGGCACGGCGGAACTGTATTTTGAAGACATGAAAGTACCGGCGGAAAACCTGCTGGGAGAAGAGGGGCAGGGATATAAAATCGCGCTGGCTACCCTGGACGGTGCCCGGATCGGTATTGCGGCACAGGGTGTCGGTGTGGCTCAGGCGGTTCTGGACGAATCTGTAAAATATGCGAAAGAACGGGTACAGTTCGGCAAACCCATTGCCGCCAACCAGGCAATTCAGTGGTTTCTCGCCGATATGGCAACGGAGCTGGAAGCGGCACGGCTTCTCACCTACAAAGGTGCGGACTGCAAACAGCAGGGCGGCCGCTGCAATAAGATTACCAGCATGGCAAAGGTTTTTGCCGCCGAAACAGCCATGAAAGCCGCTACCAAAGGGGTCCAGATTTTCGGTGGTTACGGCTACATGAAGGAATATCCGATGGAACGGCTGTTCCGGGATGCAAAAATTCTTGAAATTTATGAAGGAACTTCCGAAATTCAGCGCATTGTTATTTCGGCATCGCTTTTGAAAGAGTATTGAGTTTATGAATTTCCAATTTGAAGAAGAACACGGATTGTTCCGGAAAATGGTCCGGGATTTTGCTGTCAATGAACTGGCGCCCGGTGCGGCGGAACGGGATAAAAATTCCACATTCCCCGCCGAAGCAATTGCCAAGCTCGGAGAATTGGGCTTGATGGGGGCATTTATTCCGGAAGAGTACGGCGGTGCAGGGGCAGATGTCATTTCCTACCTCATTGCGGTGGAAGAACTGGCAAGGGAAGACCCCTCCGTGGCCGTAACCATGAGTGTTAACAACTCGGTTTGCTGTGCCCCTATCTACAATTTCGGTACAGAAGAACAGAAACAGAACTTTCTGCCCCGTCTTGCTTCCGGTGAAGTAATCGGCGGTTTCTGCCTGACAGAGCCGGGAGCCGGTTCCGATGCCGGGGGGTTGAAAACCAAAGCAGTTAAACAGGGAGACAAGTATATTTTAAACGGTTCCAAAGCGTGGATTACCAATGCTTCCGTGGGAAAATATTTCGTTTTGATTGCCCTTACCGACCCGTCGAAGGGGCATAAGGGGCTTTCCGCCTTCATTGTGGACGCGGATTCTCCCGGTTTCATTGTCAATAAGCCGGAAGATAAAATGGGAATGCGGGCATCTAAAACCTGCATGATTACCATTGAAGACCTGGAAGTGCCGGCGGAGAACCTGCTGGGCGAAGAAGGCATGGGGCTGAAAATTGCACTCCGGACACTGGACCATTCGCGAATCGGAATCGGCGCGCAGGCACTTGGTATTGCGAAAGGCGCTCTGGCGGAAGCGGTACGCTATGCCGGAGAACGGCAGCAGTTTGGCAAACCGCTGGTAAAAAATCAGGCGATTCAGTTCAAACTGGCAGATATGGCAACCCGGATTGAAGCGGCGGAACTGCTGATTCTGAAAGCCGGCTGGCTGGACGGGAAAGGGACACCGGATTCCCGCCTCTCCTCCTCTGCCAAACTGTACGCCTCCGAAGCCGCTATTTTCTGCACCTATGAAGGGCTTCAGATTCACGGCGGCTACGGCTATTCCAAGGAATACAAAATTGAACGCCTCTACCGGGATGCCAGGGTTACCACCATCTACGAGGGAACCTCCGAGATTCAGAGGATGGTCATTGCCAGGAGCCTGTTGAAATAAGAAAAGAAGCGAAGCGTAATGCGTGCCGGGTGAAGGGCGGCAAAAGCAGGGACAGTCAATCCCCTGATTCTTCTCCTTCACCCATCCGCGCGTGCACTGCCGCGAGCAAAGCTGCGCGGGAGGAACATGGGAAAAGCTGGGAAAAAACGGGCGGATATTCTGGCGGTAACGCAGGGGCTGACCCGCTCCCGGGAAGAAGCCCGGAGAAGCATTATGGCGGGGCTGGTTCACACGGAGAACCGGAGAGTGGAAAAACCGGGGGAAATGCTGCCGGAAAATACCGTCCTGCATCTGAAAGAAAAACTGCATCCCTTTGTGGGCCGCGGCGGGTTGAAACTCCAACATGCGCTGGATGTTTTCAGAATTGACGTAAGCGGCCGGACTTGCGCGGATTTCGGGTCTTCCACCGGCGGATTTACCGATTGTCTGCTGCAACGGGGAGCAAAAAAAGTTTTTGCCATTGATTCGGGAACCAACCAGCTGGATTACAAACTGCGCCGGAACAACCGGGTAGTGGTAATGGAAAACTTCAACGCGAGATTTCTGAAACCGGAAGATTTGGGCGAACCGGTTTCATTTATCTGTATGGATGTCAGTTTTATTTCCGTCAAAAAACTGATACCGGTTTTCCCCGGCATTATTGATGACACCCAGCCATTTGACGCTGTTATCCTTGTCAAACCGCAGTTTGAGGTGGGGCGGAATGAAGTGGAAAAAAACGGCGTCATCAGAGACAAACGTAAACACATTCGCGTTTTGGAAGATATAATTGAATTTACCATCGAAACCGGGCTGGTTCCGGGGGGGCTTGCCCGGTCTCCCGTTATTGGCCGGAAGGGGAATACCGAGTACCTTCTCAGGTTGCAAATACAGGGTGGCGGTGCTACACTGAATGCTATGAAAAATGAAATTGAAAAGGTTGTAAAAGATGGCTGATTTCAGAAAAATCGGTGTGGTTTACAAACCCAAAGCGGATGCCGACAGGCTGAACCGCTCTTTCAAAGCCATTGCCGGTTCTCTGGAAAAATGGGGGCTGGAATATGCCCTTCGATACCAGGAAATACCGGAAACCGTGATGGACAGCAGCCTGAACAACCGGTTTAAACGAATTTCAAAAGAACAATTCTGCGATACGGTGGACATGGTCATTGTGCTGGGCGGCGACGGAACACTGCTGTCTCTGGCACGGATGATGAGTCAGCGCGAAGTGCCGATTTTCGGCGTAAACCTCGGACACCTGGGCTTTCTCACTGAAACCCCGGTAGACCGAATTGAAGCGGCACTGGAGCAGCTGATTGAGGGCAAATTCACCTACGACAAAAGGCTGATGCTCCACGGAGAAATCATCGGGCCGGGTGATGAAACCATTGTCAGTGAAACCGTGCTGAACGACGTGGTGGTGAACAAAGCCGCACTGGCCCGGATTATGGACTTGAAACTGACCATTGACGGGTTTTTTGCATCCGATTACAAATCGGATGGCCTGATTGTGTCCACACCCACAGGCTCCACCGCGTACTCTCTCGCAGCCGGCGGCGCCATCATCTTTCCCAACACCGACGTGCTGGCGGTAACGCCCATCTGCCCCCATTCGCTGACCAACCGCCCCATTGTACTGGACGCCGGTTCGGTCATTGAAATTTCTCTGAACCGGCCCCATGAAAATGTCTATGTAACCTTTGACGGACAGCTGGGATTCCGGTTTTTCTCCAACTACCGCCTGCAGGTAAAACGGAGTGACCGGATGGTCCGCCTGATCAAACCAACCGGAACATACTATTTTGAAGTTCTGAAAGCAAAATTGAAATGGGGTGAGCGGTAACCGCTCCCCGGAGGCATTTTATGCAAGTATTCAACGTTGTACCCAATCTGCCGGAAGAACTGGCGCCGCTGAAAGAGCTGGCATACAACCTCTGGCACACATGGAATCCGGAAGCATTGACACTGTTCATGCGGCTGGATCGGGAACTCTGGGAAAAATGCAATCACAATCCGGTTTTAATGCTGGGAAGAGTGGAACAGAAGCGGCTCAACGACCTGGCAACGGATGACGGCTTTCTCACCCACATGAAACGGGTTTCGGACGAATTTCACCGTTACGTTGAAGACCGCCATTTCTTTCAATTTGCCCTTGGAATTGACCGGGATTTCCGTGTTGCCTATTTTTCCGCTGAATTCGGCGTCAACGACTCGGTCCCCAACTATTCCGGTGGCCTGGGCGTGCTGGCGGGGGATCACATCAAATCCGCGTCCGACCTCAACGCCCCGCTGGTGGGAGTCGGTTTGATGTATCAGCAGGGCTATTTCCGGCAATATCTGACATCCGACGGCTGGCAGCAGGAAAAATACCCTGAAAATGACTTCCACAACATGCCGCTCCGGCTGATGCGGGATTCCGAAACCAACGAACCCCTGACTGTTTACGTCCCAATGAAAGGCCGACAGGTTGCGGCAAGAATCTGGAAACTGTCCGTGGGCCGTGTCAGCATCTACTTTCTGGATACAAACAACTCTCTGAACACGGATACGGACCGGGCCATCACCGACCAGCTCTACGGTGGAGACATCGAACACCGGCTGCAGCAGGAAATCATTCTCGGCATCGGCGGAGTTCGGGCGTTGGAAACACTGGGCATTGAGCCGGCGGTTTATCACCTGAATGAAGGCCATTCCGCCTTTGTTATGCTGGAACGGCTCCGGTCACTGCAAAACAGCGGCCTCAGCAAAGACGAAGCATCCCTCCTGGTCCGATCCACCACCGTCTTTACCACCCATACTCCTGTTCCAGCCGGAAACGACGTATTTCCGCCGGACCTTATCTCCAGTTACCTCAACGATTTCGCAAAAGAACTGGGATTCGGCATGGATGAATTTCTGGGTTTCGGGAGAGTTCACCCGGAAGACAAATCCGAAGGGTTCTGCATGACAGTGCTGGCATTGAAACACAGTGCCTTTGCCAACGGTGTCAGTGAACTCCACGGCAAAGTCTCCCGCAGAATGTGGAAAGACCTCTATCCCACAGTGGAAAGCGAAGAAGTTCCCATTGACCACATCACCAACGGAGTACACATCCCATCCTGGATTTCCATTGAAATGGCGATGCTCTACTACCGCTACCTCGGCCCCAAATGGGTGGAAGACCCGGACAATGAAAAAATATGGGATATGGTTTCCGACATTCCCGACGCGGAACTCTGGCGCACCCACGAGCGGCGCCGGGAACGTCTGGTCGCGTTTACCCGGAAACGGCTGATTCAGGCGCTGGAACGCCGGGGGGCAAAACAGCAGGAAATTCAGGACGCCCGGGAAGTGCTGGATCCGGAGGCACTGACCATCGGATTTGCCAGACGCTTTGCCACCTACAAACGCGGAGACCTGATTTTCAGTGATCCGGACCGGCTTTCTGCCATCCTGAACGACCCGAAACGTCCGGTTCAGCTCATTTTTGCCGGAAAAGCGCATCCCCGCGATATGGCGGGAAAAGATATCATCAAACGGATTGTACATTTCGCGAAAGACAAGCGTTTCCGCCGGCGGGTCGTTTTTCTTGAAGACTACGACATCAACGTGGCACGCTACCTGGTTCAGGGAGTGGATGTCTGGCTCAACAACCCCCGCCGCCCGCTGGAAGCCAGCGGGACCAGCGGAATGAAAGCTGCGGCAAACGGGGCACTGAACATGAGTGTACTGGACGGGTGGTGGTGTGAAGCCTACAACGGAATCAACGGATGGGCCATCGGTGCCGGAGAAGAATACGAAGACACCGAATATCAGGACAAAGTGGAAGCCAGAGCCATCCTGGACCTGCTCGAAAATGAAATTGTGCCCACCTTCTACAAGCGGACATCCGACAACCTGCCGAGGGAGTGGATTTCCAGAATGAAAAACAACCTCACTACCGTCTGCTCTTTCTTCAACACCCACAGAATGGTAGAAGACTACATGGAAAACTTTTATCTCACTGCGGCTGAAAAATACGGTGCTTTCCGTGAAAACGACTACACCCCGCTGAAACGACTGAATCAGTGGCGGCACAAAGTCACCACCTGCTGGAACCGTGTCAGAATTGTCAGTACAGACTTCCCCGCAGGACAGGAAAATCCTGTCGGCATACCCATTCCGACTCGGGTGGTGGTGGACCTCGGGGGCCTGAACCCGGAAGACATTCAGGTTGAGGCCTATTTCGGCAAAGTAAACGCTTCGGGGAATTTCGAGTTTGTGGAAATCACAACACTTCACAACGGCAAACAGAAAGACAGCGAACTCCACGAATTCACCGGCGAACTGATACTGGATCAAACGGGAAAATTCGGTGTCCGCTTCCGTATCCGGCCGGTTCATCCGCTGCTGGAACCGGTACTGACCGTCAGTGACCTGAAATGGGACGACAAAACAGAATGAAACGGGAAATCCCCTCTTTTCCTGTCCGGCTGAAAATGGTTTGACAAGAGCAGGGGACAGTGTATATTTTATGTATAAAGTTTTACTGGAGGTTTAGATGACACAGCTGACAGAGGCCCAGGCCAAGGAGTTGCTTTACAGGGAAAACCAGGAATTCAAAACCCTCAAAGACAAACATGCCAACTTTGACATGCAGCTTCAGCAACTCCTGAAAAAGGGCAAACTGACAGACGAAGAACAACTGAATGTTGCCACAATTAAAAAACAGAAATTGAGTTTGAAAGACAAAATGTATTCCATGATAATGGACTATATGCACCAACAGGAGGCCTGAGGGGCAATCTCCTGCAACCGAAACCGGTTGAACGAAAAGGATTATATTGAAAAAGTTTGAATTAAAAAAGGGAGTCTTTATACTTCCCAGCCTGTTCACTGTTTCCAATCTGTTCTTCGGCTTCTCCTCCATGGTGCTGGCCCAGCGGGGAGAATACCGGCTGGCGGGAGCCATGATATTCATTGCCGGGCTCATGGACATGCTGGACGGGCGGATTGCCAGGCTTACCGGCACCGAATCCAAATTCGGCGCCGAGCTGGACTCCATCGTGGATGTGGTATCTTTCGGTGTTGCCCCGGCATTCCTCGTTTATCACTGGGCGTTCACAGGTGCGGATTTGAACACCTTTCCGGTTATCCGGCGCCTCGGCTGGGCAGCGGCCTTTCTTTTCCTGACCTGCGGTGCCCTCCGCCTTGCCCGGTTCAACATACAAAAAGGAAAAATATCCAGCCGGTACTTTGTCGGGCTTCCCATCCCCGCAGGGGCCGCAATGATTGCGGCCATGGTGCTGCGCTTCCCCCACGGTGTCAACCTGCCCTTTTTCTCCTACCTTGTTTTTGCACTGGTGGTATTCACCGCATTGATGATGGTATCCCGGGCACGGTACCGCAGTTTCAAAGATGTGGACCTGAAAAGCAAAGCCTCCCCCACCGTCATGGTGGCCATTGCCATTCTCATCATGGGCATACTGGTCAGCCCGTCCACCGTACTGTCACTGGCATTCGGCCTCTACCTCATCCACCCCTTCGGCAACCGGCTCTTTCTGCAAACAGAAGCCCGTCCCGGGCAGGAAAAACCCTCTGCCGGGGATGAGCCGAAATAAGGGCAGAAGTTAAAACAGGAAAAATCCGGGAAAAGCCATCACAAATTCACGGCAGCATGTTGCAGGAAAAACCGTAATATGAAAAGAAACAAAAGCGTTGCTTCCGGTTTTGACGGACATCTGGAATTCCGGCTCCGGAACCCGGGTCAAAGCCTGATACCCGCTTACCGGGGAAAGAGTACAAGCAATTGCACACAGGCGACAAACAATATCAGATGAATCACAATGTTAAACAGGAATGAAACAATAAGAAAGAGATTAATTCCCCAGTTTTTGTGCGGTTTCCAAATAAAAACAAAGTATGCCGCAAGGAAAGCGATGAGAGGAAAGATAATAAAACCGGTTTGATAAAAGAAATTTGAAAACCGAAGTGAATTTGAAAACCAGGCACTGGCTTTTACCCCTGCCTGGTGATATAAACCGAAAATTGCCGGCAGTACCTTCCACAAAAACAACACCCATACAACAGTGCCGTACGCAAAAAACAACGAAGCTACAATCACGGTAAAAATATTACGCCGCCATTTTCCACATTCGGGACATTTGAAGTATTCTGCCACAACCAGTTTCCCGCAGTGCTGGCAGTAGATTGTTATCTCCTTGTCTCTGTTAAAGATATTTCGAAATTTTTGAAACCATTTTTTCACAAAGTCCCCCCTGTTAGAAAAATTGCAGGACAACAAACACAATACCAAAGACCACGCCCGATACCAGCACCATCAATAATGGAATCATAGCGCCAAGTAAAATCGCCCTTCCGGCGGAAAATTTGTAAATCCGGCTGAAACAATACAGAAACAGAAACATTTCCCATACGTAAAAAAATGTTCGCATCAGAACAATCAGAACCATCCCGCTGCCCACTGACATTCCAATCAAAAATGCACTGAGGGAATTGACAACTGCCATCGGCAATTGAATGGAATACACAAACCATAGAAGCTTTTTGTAATTCGATTCCCCGCCAAGAAACACTGCCAGTGTATTCAACAACCGATAAAAAAGAAAATATTCTAATAATGTAATAATAATGACAGTGATAAAAAACCCGGGGCCGTGTTCCGGTTTTTCCATGCCAAAAGATCGCAGCGCATTATTGACAAAAAATACAAACAATACAAGGACAGGATTCAGGCCAGCACCGGCTTCAATTTCAGAAAAATATTTTCCGGGTTTAAGATACAAAGCAAAACAGTTATAAAAATGACTCTTCACAGAATTCAAAAACATTCTCCTGCCACAGTAGATACTCCATCATACACTGTGAACAGCAAGTTTTATTCAAAAAATAGCGTACCCGCCCGCCCCCGGGGGGCAGTCAGCTGATATTGTAGCTTATTTTATTGATATATAATCTGTTAAGTATTTTTCACCTCCCCGGTTCTGTCCGGCCGTGGCCGCAAAACAGGGACAGGTACCGCAGACATTGCCAGTCCCCGTTTTGCTCGGTACCGCAGACATTGCCAGTCCCCGTTTTGCTCACGTTTCCCACACTTTTACTTCCCTTCCCTTTCCCCACGAAGGGCGGGAATTGACAAAAGCGTTTGAATTCTATACGATGATTTTATGGTACAGATCAGCTTTTCCAAGAGAGAAATACTGGTTAAAATCGTTTATTACGGGATGGGGCTCTGCGGAAAAACCACTTCACTGCAATATCTGCATTCCGTTATGGACCCGGCCAGTACAACAAAACTTTTCTCCGTTAAAACCGATGAAGACCGGACACTGTTTTTTGATTTTCTGCCCATCACTATCTCCACCTTGAATAATTTCAAAATCAAACTGAAAATATACACGGTACCGGGTCAGGTCAAGTACAATGCCACACGAAAAGCGGTTCTGGCAGGGGTTGACGGAGTGGTTTTTGTGGTGGACAGCCAGGAAAATCTGTTGCAGGACAATGTGGAAAGCATGAAAGACCTGGTGAATAATCTGAATTACTACAATCTGAGCCCGGAAAACCTGCCTATGGTTTTTCAATATAATAAGCGGGATTTGTCTCCGCTGACCCCCATCCGCAAACTCAACGACACCCTGAATCCCGGAAAAAAGCTTCCCTTCTTCCCCACCGTTGCCATCCGGGGCGAAGGTGTCGCCGACGCTTTCCTTAAAATCTGCGATATGTCCATGAAAGAAATTATTGCGAAGCACAAACTGCCGGTGGGAAACGATTTACTGGATTCTTTCCTTCTTTCCCTCCAACAGCCGCTGAAGATGCAAAGAGAGGAAGAAGAAACGGAAGACAATGAAATTGCAAGGGAAAATGCCACCGTAAATATCCAGTTAAATTCATCAGGGCGGGATAAAGACGAGGATGAAAATACAACACTTCTCCGGCAGGCGGTAACCAGTAACCTGCAGATGGCGGATTTGTACGATGAACTGGAAGAACTGAAAAAATCACTGGAGCTTAGAATCCGGGAACTGATTACTGCCAACCAGATCAGTTCCACACTGGTTTCCGAACTGGAAACCGACCGTGTTATTCAGCTTGCTTCCGAAGCGCTTCAGCGTCACGGCAACTTCGGGGTATCCATCCTTCTTGACATGGGCCCAGACCAGGAACTGAAAGAAGCGGAGCACACCAACCTGAAAGACGACCCGTTGAATCATATTATTCTTGAAAGCGGGCTTTCCGCCGCCCGGGCAATTATCCAGCGGAACCGGATTGTCCTTCTCAACCGGCACAAAAACCCATCTATTTTTGAGAAAGTCCGCGGGGAATTGCCGCATATTAAATCCGTTGTGTGCATTCCCCTTGTGGTCAAAGGCAAATCACAGGGCATTATCAATCTTTATTCGGACATGGCCGAATCATTTACGAAAGACACTTTAACTTACTATCACCTGATTTCAAATAACATCGCCATCGCACTGGAAAATGCCCGTTTGTACCGAACGGTATCCGGCCTGAACCAGACACTGAAAACCAAAATGCAGGAAATTAACCGCTATGCGGAACATCTGGAAGAAATGGTGGCACAGCGGACCTCGGAATTGCAGACCACCAACGCCCGCCTGGAAGAATCTGTTAAAAAGCTGGAAACACTGGATAAACTGAAAGATGATTTCATGGGCCTTATGAGCCACGAACTCCGCACTCCCCTGACCTCCATCATCAGCTATTCACAGAGTATGCTGGAAGGCATTGTTACGGAAGAATCGGACAAGCAGCATTTTCTGGATGTTATTTACAAAGAAAGCCGCCATTTGTCCAAAATCATTGAGCGGGTCATTGATACCGTAAATTTTGAAAATGGGCGGGCTTATCTGGAAATGCAGGTTACCGAACTCAATGGAATTGTCGAACAGGTATTGACAAAATATGAAAAAGCGCTGCAGGAATCCGGAATTACCGTCCTCAATAATACCGGTACCTTCCGGATTTTAAGTGATCCGGCACGGGCGGAACAGGTAATCGGATACGTACTGGAAAATGCTATTCAACATTCCCCGGAAGGCGGCTCAATCTCAATTTCCACCGGCCGGGACAGCCAATTTGTACGTCTCTGTATTCAGGATGAAGGGCCGGGGGTAGCGCTTGAATCCGCTGAAATGATTTTTGACCGGTTCAAGCTCATGGAAGGGTTGGATCACCATACAAGGGGGCTGCGGCTGAGCCTTCACTTATCCACATTGATTATGCGGGCTCTCGGCGGAAACATTCGATTGATGAACCCCGGGGACAAAGGAGCCCGTTTCTGTATTGACTTCAAACCGGAATAAACCGCTTATTTCACTGATCCCCTATCTCAACGCACTTCCCCTCACCCGGGGACTGCAAAACAGTGGGAACCTGTTTTCAACCTGCAATGACCTTCCTGCCGAATCCTGCCGGAAACTTGCCGCAGGAATTGTGGATGCCGGGCTGGTTTCATCTATTTCCCTCCCTGAAATCCCGGATATTTCCGCAGTGGACGGCGTATGTATCGCTTCCGAGGGGCCGGTGGAAAGTGTTCTTCTTTTTTCAGAAAAACCACTGCCGGAAATCCGCTCCGTCGGCCTGGACCCGGCTTCCAGAACGTCCAATACCCTGATTCAGATTCTGATGATAAAACAGGGAAAAAGCGAGTATTCATTTTCACCTTTCCATGGCAAAATAGAGGAAGGAATCAAAGAAAAAGATGCTGTGCTGGCCATCGGAGACCGCGCCTTTTGTTTTTCACTGGAACACCCTTCCCTGGCTGTTATGGACCTTGCCGCCCAATGGAAGGATTTCACCGGCCTGCCCTTTGTTTTCGCAATGTGGGGACTGAAAAATGACAGTGTCCTCCCCCCCGCCCTGTTTCGGGAAGCTGTGATGAATGACATGGAAAGCCGCATTAAAATTGCGGACAGTTTCAGCCGCGCAAACGGATTTACCCCCCGGCGGCAGCAACTCACACGACAATATCTCACAGAGAATCTTCACTATACATTCGGTTCCCGCGAAAAAGAAAGCCTCATGCTTTTCTACCGGTATGCAACAGAGCTGGGGCTGATTCATCCGGCTCATCAACTGGAATTTGTTTAAACTATCCTTCTAAAAACAACCGCGTTGTCAAATCAAAGACGATTCTGGCGGTTATCCCCCAGATTACTTCCCCTTCAAAACGGTAGACGAAAACCGGCAAACGGGCGCCCGGCCAGGTCCTGTGATAGCGGGGAGGCAGGCCCAGGGCTTTTGCCGGAAACAGGACTTCTCTTTCCCCGTTTTCATGTATGAGCTCCGGGGCTGCCTGCAATTGAAGAAAGTATATTTCCGGAGGATTGTCCCGGAAACAGGTAAGAGGAACACTGAAAATCCTGGAGACTTCATCCGCATTCGGCCTGAAATCTGACAGCGACGCCACATCGGCAAAGCCAGCCACGACATCAACCAGATTACCGGTGGGGGCAATCACATAATCCAGCCTTCCCAATACGGAAATCCTTTCCCGGGAAATTCCCATTTCTTCCTCTGTTTCCCGAAGTGCCGTTTCCACAACATCGCTGTCCCGCCTCTTGCTGATTCTTCCCCCGGGAAATGAAATTTCATCCCCCTGACGGATATTGGGATTCCGCTTTTGAAAAACCAGATGAAACTCCCCGTCAAATTCCGCTAAAAGAGCCAGTACCGCAGAACGGATAAAGGCGTCCCGGCCATTCAATCCCGGATTCCGTTTCAATTTTTCTTTCAGAAATTCGAGAAAAGCCGTATTCCCTTCCATTTTATACTCCCGTCCATGGAAGATGCTTTAAATCCACATTTCCACCGCTTAAAATAATCCCCACCCTCCTGTTTCGAAATGGTTCCGGATGTTCAAGAACAGCCGCAAGAGCCACTGCCGAAGAAGGCTCCACTAATATCTTCATCCGCTCCCAAATCAACGCCATTGCCTTTTTTATTCCTTCCTCGGACACGGTCAGAATATCGTCCACAAACTGCCGAATCAACGGAAATGTCAGCTTCCCGAGGCTGGTTAACAAGCCGTCCGCAATCGTATTCGGATTTCTTGACGGCACAAGAACCCCGCTCCTGAAAGAACGGAAAGCATCATCCGCCTGCTTTGGCTCCGTACCGAACACCCTCGCCTGCGGCAGCAGTGTTTTTGTTGAAATAGCGGTACCGCTCAAAAGCCCGCCGCCGCCCACCGGTGCAAGTACAATATCAAGATTCCCCGCATCCGTAATCAACTCCACCGCTGCGGTGCCCTGGCCCGCAATCACAAGGGGGGTATCATACGGATGAACAAAAACCGCTCCGCTTTCCTCCACCAGCCTGTTTAATGCAGTTTCCCTCGCTTCAAGATTCGGCTCACAGAAAATAACCTGCGCTCCGTACCCCCGAACCGCCTCCACTTTTACTTCCGGTGCGTTCTCCGGCATCACCACCCGGGCGGGAATCCCACGAACCTGAGCCGCCCGGGCCAATGCCCCCGCGTGATTCCCGGAAGAATGGGTTGCGACCCCCCGTTTTGCCCTGTCATCCGAAAGGGAAAACACCGCATTGCAGGCTCCCCGGTATTTGAATGCCCCTGCTCTTTGAAAATTTTCACATTTAAAATACAAAGAAGCACCAGCCATTCTGTCCAGTGCCGTGCAGGTTAAAACCGGTGTCCGGTGAATGTAAGGGCGAACCCGCGCCGCCGCCTGGCAGATATTTTCAAATGAAACAATGCCCATCCGAACTCCTTCTTTTATCTCTCGCCTTTTAAATTTTACCACCCCCAGACACAATACACAGTTGAAATCCCAAATCTCCTGGACAAAATCCGCTATCGAACCTATATTTTTTATGAGAAACCCGCGCAAACCAACGCAGGATTCCCGAAACGCTTGTGCGAGCCATTAACCGACAGGGAGGCAAGCTATGGCAAAATCATTCGTGGAATTAGTCGTCAGTTCGCCGTACATCCTTTTGAAAGGATTTTTAATGGGCTATCTTGCCGGAAGCGGGGAAAAAGCCCGTTATTACTTCAACCGAAAAAGCGGAATCGAATCGGAAACCCTGAAAGACCATCTGAAAAACTGGTTGGGAATTGAAAATTCCGTTCATCTCTGCCTTGATGAAGAACTCGCAAAAAAACTGGAAACCGCAATCCGGGAAAATCATGAAAAACTGGGAATGGAAGTGATTTCCAGACGAAAAATCATCGACGCCGGCTTTGAATTGAAAGCCCGGTTTTTTGATGAAGACGGCGCAAAACATTTCAGAAACGAACTGAATTCGCTGAAAGGCCGGCTCTCTGTTACCGTCACAGCAGACGGCCGAAGTGCTATCCCAGCCTGGCAGGACGTCGGTGTCGGAGTAATGGCGACACTTCCGCCGTATCAATTCGGCATCGACGCAAAAGTGACAGGGCCCCTGGACGAACTTCTTGAATTCCATCGAAAACTCTCAGCCGAAACCCTGGTGGATGTCAGTGAAATCCAGCTCACGTTTGAAAATGAGTAAAGGAAAGTTTAAGCCCGGATAAATTCGCAAAGAAAATCTTCTGCTTTTACCCTGTCTTTACTCAGTCTTAATCTTACCTCCTCCTTGACTGCTCACGGTAAACTCTGTTAGTGTGCAGAAAGAAAGCTTTCAGTGAGGAGGAAAGGCTATGGCAGCAACAGCCGGCCCAGTCGCTGTTATCACCGGAGTTACCGGCGGTTTCGGCCGGGCATTTGCCCGGCCGGGTTTTTTCGGAAAACGGTTTTAAAATCATCGGGATTTCCCGCCACAAGCCGAAAGCCCCCATGGGACAGCATATTGCCGCCGATTTAACAAAACCGGACACACTTCCCGCACTTATTGAAAATATCAGCAGCCTCACAGACCATGTAAACGCACTGATACTCAATGCCGGTATCGGCCTCTATGAAGGCTGGGAAACGATGGATTTAAATGAACTCCGCACCCTTATGGAACTGAACTTTTTCGCCCCGGTGGAAATGGCGAAACTTCTGCTGCCGGCATTAAAAACAACCGGCGGAACCGTCATCACAGTCTCATCCGCAGCCGGTTTTCTCCCTGTCCCTTACATGGGCGCCTACTGTGCCTCAAAGAACGCGCTGAACGCATTTTCAGACACTTTCCGGGCAGAACTGGCAGACAGCGGAATCCATCTTCTCAACGTGTTGCCGGGGCGCATCAACACCG
The DNA here is from genome assembly GCA_013152385.1 of Acidobacteriota bacterium. Taxonomy (GTDB): domain Bacteria; phylum Acidobacteriota; class Holophagae; order Thermotomaculales; family Thermotomaculaceae; genus UM-FILTER-49-7. The sequence goes on along the minus strand of JAADGL010000027.1, from coordinate 36,283 downwards.
GTTTTTCCAGCCGGGCCCTCGGCGCCATGACACCCCCGGAAACTCCCTTTGCCGGATCAGCGGAAAAACTCGCCCGGGCCACGTTCCATGCCTTTCTCCGTAAAAAACGTCAACTTGTTTACCCCGGCTGGTACCGGATTCTTTCATTGCTGCGGCATGTTTTCCCCGGATACTATGATAATCTCATGAAAAAAAACTGGAAAATTTAGAACTGTGGACAAAGTCTTGCGAATTCCGCCGCAGAGCCCTATATTTTGAAATGAAAATGGCGGTCAACAACAAAAACGGGAAAATTCCCATGAGGAGGCGGTATGACAAGACAGATGTCCTTTACCTCAACCGAAAAAGAACTGATCCCTGAATTCAGAGAGAAGATTAATCACGCGGAAGGCGTAATTGACCTGCAAAATTTCTTCTCCCAAACTGTAATAAAACTGCTCCACAAAGCCCTGAGCGGCGGCCTTCCCCTGACAGAGGACGATATCCGGTTTGACCCCGACAGCGACAGCGGATACAAACTCAGCCCGCGGCTTCAAAACGACCGGTTATTCCGGGAAATTATGGAAAATTCCGACCTGGAACAGATAATCCGAAAATTTGCTTCGACAACTGCAAAACACTATGCCAGGTTCCGGAAACATACGGGAAAAACACCCAGTAACATACGAATTTAGTATCGCCGTGGACAAAAAATGGATTTTGGACAAATGGCCCGTAACTTGCGGAAAATGGCGGGATTCAGCCTGCGGCGTGCTGCACCGCACGGAGACAGGCGAGACCCGAAAAAGAATGTACTGCCCTTCCCCGTTCTCTGGTTAAACTGATCTGCTTTTATTCAGCAAATCGCTGATTCTCCGGGTCAACTCTCCTCTGCTGTACGGTTTCAATAGCAGCGAGCCGTTGACTCCGTGGAGGCCTTTTTGTTCCAACACTTCTTCAGAATAACCGGAAGCATAGAGTTTCTTGATTCCGGGACGCAGTTCTGACAATTTTTCAGCTAATTCCATTCCGTTCATCCCCGGCATCACAATGTCTGTAAACAGTAAATCCAGCGGCCCTTCGTAGCTTTTCATCATTTCAAGAGCCGATTCCGCCGATTCCGCTTCCAACAGCGTATACCCGGCACTCTTCAGAACCGCCACCGCAATGGCACGGACATCTTCCTCGTCTTCCACCACAAGAATCACGCCTTCTCCATTGACCACATGGTTATCCATAAGAACTTTTCTCCGAAGTTCACCGACCGAATCTTCCGCCTTGTAAATGGGCCAGTACACTTTGAACGTCGTCCCGCCGCCCTCTTCGCTGTACACAAAAATCGAACCATTGTTCTGCTTTATGATTCCCAGAATAGTTGCCAGTCCCAATCCGGTACCTGTACCAACCTTTTTTGTGGTGAAAAAGGGCTCAAAAATCCGCAACTGAAGGTCCTCCGGAATTCCCTTGCCGGTGTCTGTAACATTTAACAGAATGTGGGGACCGACAGATGCGCCCACATGATGTTTAACGTAGGCTTCATCCAGATACAGTTCACTGGCTTCAATAACAATTCTACGTTCTCCACTCTCCCTGTTTTCATTGATTGCATCCCTGGCATTGACCAGAAGATTCATCAATATCTGTTCAATCTGTGCCGGATCCGCAAAAATAGGCGGCAGATCCTCTCCAAGTTTCAGCACCAGCTCTATGTCCTCTCCGATCAAACGCCTGACAATGGGCTGAAACCGCCGTACTATTTCGGAAATATCCAGTACTTTAGGCTGAATCATCTGTTTTCGGCCGAAACCAAGAAGTTTTTTGGTTAAAGCCGCGGCCCGTTCCCCGGCATCGCGTACCCGTTCCATATGGCTCCGGGCTTTGCTTCCGGGCTCCAGGTTTGAGATTGCCAGTTCGGAATATCCGTTGATTGCGGTGAGAATGTTATTAAAATCATGGGCAATTCCCCCCACAAGCTGGCCGATGGTTTCCATTTTCTGGGATTGGCGCAGGTTTTCTTCCATTTTAATTTCGTGCGTAATATCTCTTTTCACCGCCGCAAAATACTGAATATTCCCGCCTTTACCGCTGACGGGAAAAACCGTCGCCTGTTCATGATACAACTTACCGTCTTTTCTTTTATTTATCAGCTTTCCCTGCCAGGTTTTCCCTGAAGTAATGGTACCCCACAGTTTTCGGTAAAATTCCATATCCTGCTTCCCGCTTTTCAGAATCCGCGGATTTTTCCCGATAAGTTCTTCCAGAGGGTAACCGGTCATCTGCTCATACGCCCGGTTGACAAAAATAATCTCACCGTCCGAATCCGTCACCATCACGCCCTCTCCCAACTGCTCAATAATGGATGCCAACTGGCGCTGTTCCTCGAGAAGTGCCTGATATTCCGTAACATCCAGTGCAATACCGCCAATGAAAACCGTCCCGTCTTCCTCTTGAATTCTGAATTTTGTCACCTGATACGTATGAATCCTGCCATGCCCGTCCGGTATTTGCTCCCGCCCCTCCCATTTGCCTTCTTCAAGGGCAAGCTGATTGTGGCGACGAAGGGTATCCATCACTTCATCCGGCCACTTCGGAATATTCCCATTCCCAACAGAGATTCCATTTAATTCCCTGCATCTTCGGTTGGCATAGATATGCCTGCCATCCACATCCACAATAAAAACCACGGCCGGGCTCTGTTCGGTGAAAAGGCGAAAGCGTTTTTCAGCCCGGTCTATGGATTGGACAAACTGTTTTTCACTGATGAGACGAAGGCCCACCTCGCTCCTCAACATCGTGGAATAAACAAAAAACAGGAAAAGAAGGGGAAAAACAATTTGCGCAAAATCCTCATAGGGATCCAGGGCCGCAGTGATTCCACTATATTGCAGTGTGTTGGAAAAACCGACAAAAACATAGATAAAGAGCGCGGCCTGAAGAAAGGCCCGGGTCGAACGACCCATTCTTTTCCGAGGTACCCGGAAAAGAACAAGGAAAGCGGAAAGAAAAGCAAAAAAAGAAATCACATCAAAAATGGCAATAATATGGTCAGCCATCCGAATCCTCCCATTTCCGCACCATCTTCAAGCATCCGAGAAGAAAAAAAAGCCCGGAAACCGCATGACAGAAATGCTCTGCAAGGGTAAAAAACACCGGGAACAGCACCCCTTCTGCAACAGCAAAGATGTAGGCCAGAAGCATAAAGAAAAAGCCAAGATACAAAAACGGAAAACGGGGGCGGCGGTAGCCCCTTGAAAAAATCAGAAAAAGGACCACAATTAAAAGCGCGAGGATCAGATTGACAACTTCGCTCTCCTGAAACATGTTAAGCTCCCTACTTTCTAAATATATGCCATGTGAATCCCCTTTACAACACAATCTTTTCTTTTTTAAAAAGATTGATGCCTTTCCCCGCCCATGATATTTTGAATCGAACGAGATGGGCAAAAGGCCAATATTTCCCGGAGGCATCTATGCACGTATTCAAAAAACTAAAAGACCCTTTCAGTGGACTATCCCACCTTTTCGGTGCGTTTTTATCTGTTGCGGCACTGTCCGTACTGGTCACTCTGGCCGCTCTCCACGCCACCGCCTGGCACGTGGTTTCATTCGCGATCTACGGCACATCCATGGTACTGCTCTACACAGCAAGCGCCCTCTATCACCTGCTGCCTCTCTCCGAACAGGGCCAGAAAATTCTCCGGACACTGGATCATGTGATGATTTACATGCTCATTGCCGGCACCTACACCCCGATCTGCCTCGTTGCGCTCAGGGGCGGCTGGGGGTGGAGTATTTTCGGTGTCGTCTGGAGCCTGGCGTTTGCAGGGATTTTCATCTCTCTTTTCTGGCTGGAAGCCCCCCGCTGGATTTCCACATCCATCTATCTTCTCATGGGCTGGGTGTGCATTGTGGCCATCTACCCCATTATCAGAGTACTGACCCCGGAAGGCTTGTTCTGGCTTGCGACCGGCGGCGCATTTTATACCGTCGGAGCTGTCATCTACGCCCTGAAAAAACCGGATCCATGGCCGGGAAAATTCGGGTTCCATGAAATCTGGCACCTTTTTGTCATTGCGGGAAGTGCCTGCCATTTCATGCTGATGTTCCGTTATGTCCTGCATGCGTGACCGCACAAAATACCCCGCACAATTTGACCATGAACAGGGAAAAGGGTATGATAAACGGAACATACAGGATTGACAGGAGGGAAAAATGTCCCCTGATCCAAAACAGACGGCGTGCATCAATCCCGCAACCGGAGAATTACTGGGCGAATCTCCCCTGCACACTGTTGATGACCTGAAAACAGCCATTGCTTCGGCACGGAAGGCTCAACCCGGATGGGCGGCACTCCCGGTGAAGGACCGGGTACGTCATATCCGCAGAATTCAGGATACCATCGTCAGCCAGGCGGAAGAATTGTCGGAAATTATCGCCAAAGACAACGGGAAAACCGTTGTGGACGCAATGGCTGCCGAAATTATGGCCGGTGCAATTGCTGTTCATTACTATTGCCGCAAAGCACCGTCATTTTTGAAAGCCAAAAGGCCGGGATTCGGTTCCATTGCCCTTGTAAATAAACGTTCACGGGTTTTTCGGGTTCCATACGGTGTTATCGGCATTATTTCCCCCTGGAATTACCCGTTTTCAATTCCTTTTTCAGAAGTTGTCATGGGGCTGCTGGCAGGAAATGCCGTTATTCTGAAAGTGGCAACAGAAACTCAATTTACCGGCCTGGCGCTGAAATCGGTGATTGAATCCGCCGGCCTTCCGGACGGGATTTTTCATTACCTGAACCTCCCGGGCCGTGTGGCGGGGGAAGGGTTCCTGAAAAACGGAGTGGACAAACTGTTTTTTACAGGCTCCGTACCGGTGGGAAAACGGCTGATGGCAATGGCGGCGGAAACCCTGACTCCGGTAAACCTGGAACTCGGCGGAAATGACGCCATGCTGGTCTGTGAAGACGCAGACCCTGTCCGGGCGGCAGCAGGCGCGGTATGGGCGGGATTCTCCAACGCCGGGCAGTCCTGCGGCGGTGTGGAACGCATTTATGTACACGAAGCCGTTTACGACACATTCATGAAAGAGCTGAAACAGCGAACAGAAGCTTTACGCCCCGGAAACAACCTGAACCCGGACTGCGACCTCGGCGGCATGACTACAGCGGCCCAGGTGGAGGTTGTAAAAGCACATGTTGAAGATGCGCTGGCGCACGGAGCAAATATTTTCGCAAAATCTCCCGAACCGCCGGAGGGAACTGTGGGACAGTTTCACCCCGCACTGGTTCTGACAAATGTCACCCGGGATATGAAAGTCATGCGGGAGGAAACATTCGGGCCGGTAATCGGAGTCATGAAGGTTTCCGATATGGAAACCGCGGTACAGATGGCCAACGACTCCAACCTGGGCCTCACCGGCTCCGTCTGGTCAAAAAACCGGAAAAAGGCCCGGAAACTGGCAGAGCGGATTGAGGCCGGAGCGGTTACCATCAACGACCACCTGATGAGCCACGGTGTTCCGGAAACATCCTGGGGCGGATTCAAAGAATCGGGAATCGGCCGAAGCCACGGAGAACTCGGATTCAACGAAATGACCCGGCCCCAGACAATTGTGGACGACTGGCTGCCCGGTGTCAGAAAAAACCTCTGGTGGCATCCGTACGGCAGAAAGGTGTATGACGGGCTGGCCGGACTGACAACAGCACTCTACGGCAAAGGAGCCGGAAACCGGCTGTCCGGAATGATAAAGGCAATCAAGGCATTGCCCCGGATGTTCCGAAAATAACCGAAAAAAGGACAATTGATAATGAAAACTGATTCCCCTGCTGAAATTGCAGATCCCGGCACATTCAATCCGCCTTTTTTTCTGAAATCACCTACCCTGCAAAGTATGCTGGCAAGTGCAAAACTGCGCCTGCCCCGTCATTCACAGCTGATTAAATACAGCAAAGAACGCATCCTTACCGTAACAGGCGGCGTCCGCATACAGGGGTTTTACAGCCCGCAGCCGGATTCCGGGAAAAAAGGCCTGGCCATTCTCCTCCACGGCTGGGAGGGCAGTGTCAATTCCACCTACATCCGCTGCACGGGAGAAGCACTGTTCCAAAAACACTTTAATGTTTTCCGCCTCAATTTCAGGGATCACGGAGATACCCATCACCTGAACCATGACCCGTTCAGAAGCGACCGTCTGAATGAGGTTTTTGAAGCAATAGACCAAATGGCGGCTCAGCATTCCGGACAGCCTGTTTTCCTTGCCGGTTTTTCACTGGGCGGCAACTTTGCCCTCCGTGTCGCACGGAAATGTGTAGAAACACCCATTCAAAACCTGAAGCTTGTGGTGGGAATCAGCCCGCTGATGGATCCGGCAAAAAGCACGGAAGTTATTGACCGGATTCCATGGATGCGGCGCTATTTTCTGAAAAAGTGGTTTCGTTCCATGGATAAAAAAGAAAAAGCTTTTCCGGATGATTTTGATTTCAGTGAAGCAAAATCGCTCCCCAGCTGCATGGCAATTACCGAGCTGTTAATCAAAGAACAAAGTCCCTACCCCAATGTGACGGAATATTTCAACACCTACACCCTTAAACCGGACTTTTTTGACAAACTCACGGTTCCGGTGCTCATCATCGCAGCAAAAGACGACCCGGCCATTCCGGTGGAAGACATCCTCGCATTGAGAGAAAATCCCCTTCTCTACCGTTCCGTCACCGGCCACGGCGGCCACTGCGGTTTCATTGAAAACATCAAACTGGAAAGCTGGTTGAATCACCGCCTCCCCGCCCTCTTCGACCCAAAAGAAGAAAAACGGGAAAGCTGACAGGAACAAAGCGATTTGTAAATTTACTGAATCCCGCGTCATTCAGCGGAGAATACGGAGAGCATTGGCAACCGCCAGCAATGCCACACCGACATCGGCAAAAACCGCTTCCCACATGGTGGCTTCTCCGGCAACACCCAGAACAATGAAAACCAATTTGACGCCAAGGGCCAGAACAATATTCTGGGTAACAACCCGCCTGGTTTTTCGTGCGATTTTCATTCCGGCAGCAACTTTGGAAGGTTTATCGTCCATGATTACAACATCTGCGGTTTCAATGGCCGCATCACTGCCAAGGCCTCCCATGGCAATCCCGATATCCGCCATTGCAAGTACAGGCGCATCGTTAATTCCGTCTCCGACAAAGGCAACTTTAGCGCCCCCGCCGGTTTCCTGCTGCAATTTTTCAATAACGGACACCTTGTCCTCCGGCAGCAGATCAGCATAAACCTCATCCACACCCGCCTGCTTTGCGATGTTCTCCGCCACGCCCCGGCTGTCTCCGGTAACCATAACCACTTTTTTTACCCCGAGCGCTTTCAGCTTTCGGACAGAAGCCGCACTGTCGTTTTTAATCTCATCCGAGATAATCAGGTAGCCGACATAGCTTTTGTTCACTGCCACGTGAACCACCGTACCTTCCACATGACAGGTATCATGGTTGATTTCCCGCTTATGAAGAAGACGATCATTCCCCGCTATAATTTCCATATCCGAAGTTCGGACAACAACACCGGAACCTGCCTGCTCTTCCACTTCAAGAACTTCTGCGGGATTGATTTCACCATCCCAGGCCTTCCGGACGGCAGCCGCAATGGGGTGGGTGGAATGAAGTTCCGCAAGGGCGGAAATTTTCAGCAGCTCTTCCCGGCTGAACCCGTTTTTTGTGACCACGTCCGTTACTTTGAACACCCCCTTTGTCAGTGTCCCGGTTTTGTCCATTGCCACCACAGACACGGCGGAAAGTGCGTCAAGGAAGTTGGAACCTTTGACCAGAATTCCGGTTTTTGCCGCTTTCCCTATGCCACCGAAATAGCCCAGGGGGATGGAGAGAACCAGCGCACAGGGGCAGGAGATAACCAGCAGCACCAGTGCCCGGTATATCCAGACGGAAAAAGCCGCTCCGAAGAAAAGAGGCGGCACCAGTGCCACCAAAACAGCCAGCCCCACCACAGCAGGCGTGTAATACCTGGCAAATGTGGTAATAAACCGTTCTGTTTTTGCTTTCCTCGCGGTGGCATTCTCCACCAGTTCCAGAATTCTGGCAATGGCGGATTCCTTCAATTCTTTTGTAACTTCAACCGTGAGCAATCCGTTGAGGTTTACCGACCCTGAAAGAACAGCTTCCCCCGCTTTTACCGCACGTGGCATACTTTCGCCTGTCAACGCGGAAGTATCCAGTGCAGAAGCTCCGTTGACAACAACACCATCCACCGGAATGCGCTCCCCGGGACGGACAAGAATCCGGTTTCCGGGCCTGAGGTCTTCGGGACGGATCCGAACAGACTTTCCATCGGTGAGAAGATTGGCATAATCGGCTTTCAATGCCAGAAGAGAACGGACGGAACGTCTGGAACGGTTCACCGCAAGATCCTGAAAAAATTCACCCACCATAAAGAAAATCATAACTCCGGCGGCCTCCGGAAACTCACCGATAGCAAAAGCACCGAAAGTGGCAATTGTCATTAAAAAATTCTCATCAAAAAGATTGCCCCGGACAACATTCAGAAAAGCGCGCCTCAACACATTCCATCCCGCAAGGAGATAGGCAATGCTGAATAAAAGGAGCAGGGGTACATTGTTTATACCGAACCCGTAACGGAAAATCAGGCCGGCGGCAAAAAACAGAACTGCGACAATCATGGCAACAGGCGAACCGGACGACTCCTCACCCTTCGCGACCTGTCCGGCACCGGATGCGTCCGTTACCCGGATCCCCGGCTCTGCCCGGAGAATCACCTTCCGGGCCGCTTCCATATTGCCCTCCAGTGTCACCTCTTTCCGCACAAAGTTGACAGAGGCCGAAGGGAACCCCTCTTTTTTCAAAGAATTTTCAATTCTGGCGGCACAGCTGGCACAATCCAGGCCCTCAAGGTGAAATTTTATCCGTTTATCCATGATTCAAGCCCTCTTCCATATGTTCAAGGGCAACAGACAACACATCAACAATGTGACTGTCCCGAAGCCGGTAAAATACATTTTTCCCTTCTTTGCGAAAAGAAATGAGCTTACGGTCACGGAGAATTCTCAACTGGTGAGAAACCGCTGAAACCGACAATTCCGAAACAACTGAAAGATCACAGGTACAAAGTTCCCCCCCGGAGAGGGCATATAGAATGCCAAGCCTTGTCGGATTCCCCAGTGCGGCAAAAAAATCCGATATTTCCAGAATCGTCTCCCTGTTCGGAACATGTTTTCTGCCATTCTCAATCCGGCCCCGATGTTCCTCATGTTCCCTGCATATTTCTGTCATTTTATCACCTCTTCATTTGAGCAATCATTCAATCATCAAAACCAGTATACACACCCAGAGCATGTCTGTCAAACAGGAACCGGAAAAAAGGGGGGAAATAACGGATGCCGGGCCGATTCGGCATCTTTTTTCCAACAGCAGAGTTTGATACAATGGAATTCCTGGAGGGAAGCATGAAATTTAATGAAAAGCTGCTTGAAATCATTGTTTGTCCCGAATGCAAAACCGATTTGCAATTGACAGCGGACAAAACGGGATTGAAGTGCACCGGTTGCAACCGTGTCTATCCAATTGATGAAAACGGAATTCCCCATTTACTGCCGGAGGAAGCCTCGATTGAAGAATAGCTTTTTCGTCACCGCCAGCGTCCCCTGCAAGGTGGTATTTCATGATAACGGGCAGCTGCGTGGAGATCGGTTCTCCCTTGTGGTCACATTGGCGTCGGAGAAACTGGACAAGGACGGCTTTGTGGCGGATTTCGATCAACTCAGGCAGGTACTGGAAAAACTACGGAAGCATTTGGAGTCCGAACCGCTGGAAATATTCACCGGCGAGCCGTTTTCCATGAAATCATTGCTGGATCACATCTACAAAAGGCTTGACGAATCGGTAAAACCACCCCATATTATTCAGAAAGTCTACCTTGAAGGGGACCGGGAGGGATTTGGCTTTGAAATTTCTTAAGCTGTTGAACCGGCACAAAACCAGCCTGCTTCTTCTGTACGGAGGACTGTTGCTGCCGATAATCCTTCTGTTCTATTTCTTCAAACCCATGGTGATTTCCGGCTCCAGTATGTACCCCACGTTTCACAATAATGACCACATTGTAGTGGATAAATTCAATGGGGACATGTCTACCCTCCACCGTGGAGATGTGATTGTTTTTTTCTCTCCCATCAACGAAAATCGGCTGCTGGTAAAACGGATTATCGGCTTGCCCGGAGATATCATTTCAATACGGAGAGGCAGTGTGTATCTCAACGGCAAGCTGCTTCGGGAACCCTACACCAACCACCATTCCGAAAGCTATGAAACCATTCCTGCTTTTCCGGTTCCGAAAAATTCCGTTTTTGTCCTTGGAGACAACCGGCTTGTTTCCGCCGATTCAAGGGAATGGGGGGCGGTAAACAAGTCCAGAATCTACGGGAAATATGTCCTGAAACTGGAAGAATGACCGCTTATTTCAACCTTTGCGCAAAACCTTTTTCAGGAATTGCCCGGTGAATGATTTCCGACAGCTGACAATTTTTTCCGGCGTACCCGCCGCCACAAGTTTCCCGCCGCCGTCTCCCCCCTCGGGGCCCAGATCAATTACATAATCCGAATTTTTGATTACGTCAAGATTGTGCTCCACCACCACCACAGTATTCCCGGCATCCACCAGCCGGTTCAAAACCGACAATAACTTTGCGACATCATCAAAATGAAGGCCGGTGGTCGGCTCATCCAGCACATAGAGGGTTTGTCCGGTGGCACGTTTGGACAGTTCCCTGGCCAGCTTAATCCGTTGCGCTTCCCCTCCGCTCAGGGTCGTAGCGGGCTGGCCGAGGCTGACATAGGATAAGCCCACATCAAACAGAGTTTGCAGTTTTTTTCGTATTTTCGGAATGGTCCTGAAGAAATCCAGCGCTTCCTCAATTGTCATTTCCAGCACATCCGCAATATTTTTGCCTTTGTAGCGGACTTCCAGCGTTTCTCTGTTGTAACGCCGCCCGCCGCATTGTTCGCAGGTAACATACACGTCCGGGAGAAAATGCATCTCAATTTTCAGCAAACCGTCCCCCCTGCACGCTTCACACCGCCCTCCCTTTACGTTGAAACTGAAACGGCCGGGTTTGTATCCCCTCGCCCGGGCCTCCGGAGTCTGAGCAAAAAGCTCCCGGATGGGGGTAAACAATCCGGTGTAGGTGGCCGGATTCGACCGTGGCGTCCGGCCGATGGGAGACTGGTCAATGGAAATAATTTTGTCCACCTGCTTTGCGCCGGCAAGCCCGTTCAGCCCGATCCCTTTCAGAGACCGTCCCCCCAGTTTTCTCCACAGCGCTTTTCTCAGAATTTCATTGACAAGGGTACTTTTACCGCTGCCGGACACACCGGTGACACAGGTGAAGACACCAAGGGGAAATCTCACATCCAGGCCCCTGAGGTTGTGCAGAGCAGCACCCCGGACAGTCAGCCATCCTGAAGGCTTCCTGCGCTTTTCAGGAACCGGAATAGATTTTTTCCCGGAAAGATACATGCCGGTGAGAGACCGGGGACAGGCCCGGATTTCTTCCGGCTTCCCAAGACAGACAACTTCTCCGCCATGTTTTCCGGCCCCGGGGCCAAGGTCCACCACAAAATCCGCGGCATCAATGGTTTCCTGGTCATGTTCCACAACAATCACTGTGTTTCCGAGATCCCGCATTTTTTCCAGAGTATGAATCAAACGCTGATTGTCCCGTTGATGAAGACCGATGGACGGTTCATCCAGTACATAAACCACGCCCATCAATTTTGACCCGATCTGAGTTGCCAGGCGGATCCGCTGAGATTCTCCGCCGCTTAATGTTCCGGCAGCCCGGTCCAGTGTCAGGTAGGAAAGGCCCACATCGTTCAAAAACTCAAGGCGCTGGACAATTTCTTTTAGTATTTTGTCCGCAATTTTTTTCTGGGTGTCGCTCAATTCCAGAGATTGAAATACACGAACCGCCTGTTCAACGGAAAGCTCGGTAAAATCCATGATATTCCGCCCGTTCACGGTTACAGCAAGAATCTCCGGACGCAGGCGCCTGCCTTTACAGGAAGGGCAGATTCGCGCAGACATAAACCGTTCCAGGTCCTCCCGCGTCTCGGCGGAGGCAGTCTCACCGTACCGCCTCTGCAGCATGGGAATCAACCCTTCATAGTGAGAACGCCACTGATAGCGGGAGCCTTTTCTGCTTTCATACACAAAATCAAGTTTACTGTCGGTTCCATAGAGAATGGCATGCTTTGCTTTTTCCGGCAACCGCCCGAAGGGAGTATCAAAATCAAACCCAAAATTGGCGGCCACGGTTTTCAGCAAGGTGCTTCGATAGCCCATTCCGGGGTTTTTCAGTGGCAGCAAAGCGCCCTCCCGGATACTAAGTCCGGGATTTACAATTAAATCCTCATCAAATTCCATCAACTTTCCGAGTCCGTGGCAGCGGGGACAGGCACCGTGGGGAGAATTAAAAGAAAAATTGCGGGGTTCCAGAGACGGAATACTGACCTTGCAGTCCGGACAGGCAAAATGTTCACTGTATAGTTCGGTCTTTCCGGTATCATGAAATATTACTTCCAGCAGCCCGTCTGCCAGTTTCAACGCAAGTTCCACAGATTCCGCAATCCGGGAACGGTTTTCAGCGTTAATTTTCACACGGTCAATGATGAGAGAAATCCGGTGACGAATGTTTTTTTCCAGGACAGGAGGGTCATCCAGCGCCACCGCGTCACCGTCCACAAATGCCCGGACAAAACCTTTGGCAAGATAGGCACTGAAAAAATTTTTAAACTCCCCTTTTTTGTCCCGAATCACCGGAGCGCAGATTGAAATCCGGCTTCCATCCGGCAGTGAAGATAGTGTTTCCGCAATCTGAGATGGAGACTGGGAAGAAATCGCTTTCCCGCATTCGGGACAATGGGGCTCACCGGCCCGGGCAAAAAGAATCCTGAGGTAATCGTAAATCTCCGTCACCGTTGCCACGGTGGAACGTGGATTTCGGTGAGTGGTTTTCTGCTCGATGGCAATGGCCGGGGACAGACCTTCAATTAAATCCACATCCGGCTTTTCCATCCGGTCCAGAAATTGCCTCGCATAGGAAGACAGCGATTCTACGTATCGCCGCTGACCCTCCGCGTAGATGGTATCGAAGGCAAGGGACGATTTTCCCGATCCGGACAGCCCGGTAATGACCACCAGCCGGTTCCGGGGAATTTCCAGGTCAATTCCCTTCAGGTTGTGAGACCGCGCCCCTTTAATTGTAATTCCTTTCACGTCTACCCCGCACATTTTCGTTCAGTTTCCGATTATACTTGATAGCGGCATCAGCCAACAAAAGAATTTCCCTGATCCCGGAATTTTCCTGCCAAAGATTCGGTTTGTCCCGAAAGGAAAAATCAATCGGCAAGGGGAGAATTCGCCCCGAGGAGATCTCCCATAAACAGAGAAGAATTCTTTACAAAAAACACGGTCTGAAGATCACCGGCAATTTCCTGCAACCGTTTCGCGTAAGCCGCTTCTTTCCCTGATTCAGGATCAGCCAAACCAAAAAAAACGACATGCGCATTACCGCTCTCCCTGTGAATCAATTCCAGAAGTGATTCCTCTTTCGGTTTAACAATTACCCGTGGTGTGGCATGAATTCGAATTTCCGGAATCAACCATTCCAAATAACGTTCCGTCCGCTTTTTCATCAGCTCGTTGGAGGCAATGCTGATTACTTCAATTCTTGCATCTTTCCAATCTGCATTCTGCGTCAGAAGATATGCCAGCAGCATCATCAAATCACCATTCCGTTGAAGCCCGCCCCACCAGACATGAATGATGGGACAGCATCCCTTCCCGGAAAAAATACACCCGGGACCGGTCCGGGCAATGACAAGAGATTTTCCTAATTTCCCCAGTTTCCGCATTACCGGGAAAAGGCGGATCAGGCCTTCGGGTTCAGGCGGCCATCCCAGCAGAACCGTATTGCTTTCAATTCCTGCCATTCCATTTGCCTGTGCCACGTCAACAATTCCCTGTGAAATGCTCTCCACCACATCCACTTCGGCAAAAACCTGAAGTTTTTCCTGATCCAGAAACGACTGAATTTCCTCTTTCCGCTGAGTAATGGGGAAATTGTCTTTCAATAAATCCCCCAACATCAGTTCACATACGGTCACAACTCCCCGTTCCTGGGAAAAAAGGTTACCGAAACGAATTATATCCAATTGTTTCACCGGATCAGACACAAATGCCAGAATGTGCGGCCGCCAGTTCCGCGGTGTCATGGGGCGCCTCGCAAGACGAATCAATGACCAGCGAATCAGGCTTTCATAGAGGCCCCGCCTGGCATCCCCCCATTTAATCCGATATCCTTTTCTGGAATACAACAGCCAAATCACGGCTTCCACCACAACCGCACCAAAGCCTGCAGCCGGGCTGATCAATACCATCGCTCCGAAACATCCCAGTCCGCCGACAAGATGAAGTATCCAGGGAAAACGCATTTTGGGGCGCCAGGAGGCATCACCGCTCAAAGCTTCAATTGCGGCAACAATGTTCATCATGCCGTAAACGGTAAGAAAAAAGATTGTGACCATTACAGCAACGGCATTCAGATTTCCGAGGAGAACCGCCGCAAGCGCAATACAAGTGGAAAGAACTATGCTTGGAAACAGCTGACGCGTAGACTGGCCCTCTGCCGTTAATCTATCAGGGGCAAGCCCGTCTTTCGCCAACGCGGCAATCGTCCGTGGTGCTCCCAGCATACTGCCGATTGCGGAAGATACAATCGCCCCCCATAATCCGGGCATAATCACCCATTTTCCGAAAAAAGCAATCCGGGTCCATACCAGAGGGTCCGTTCTTAAGGCTTCAGAGTCTGCGCCGAAAGACATAATAAAAGGCAGGGAAAGATAGATTACAGCACCTGTCAATACTGCAAAAATTGTCCCGCGGGGGATTGCTTCCATCGGCGCATGTAAATCACCGGAAAGCCCCAACCCTGCCATCACACCGGTAACAGCAGGGAAAAAAACAGCAAACCCCTTCCAGAAAGTGAGGTCAGCGGAAGCTTCCACAATATGCCAGCCATGGGCAGCCGCATGGCCCGCAGCACCCCCCGCCACCGCCACAATGGAAACGCCGACAAGAATCATAATCGGAATTTGTAATTTCAACGCCAATTCCGCACCGAGCATCGAAATCGCCGCAACAATCAGAACAAAAAATACCGTTGCCGGCTGAAGCGGAATATTCGGCCATACAATCCTCAGCGACTCTGCAAGGCCAAATGCGTACAGGGTTACGGAGAATGCCTGAGAAAGAAAAAGCGGAAGGCCGATTGCGCCACCAATTTCAAGCCCTAAACTACGGGAAATAATATAATATGCCCCACCTGTGCCAACTTTTACATTGGTCGCAACAGACGAGATGGATAAACTGGTAATAAGGGTAATCAAATTTGCCAGCACAATAATGGCGAGAAAAGGCCACACCCCGAGATGGCCGGTAAGCCATCCGGAGCGCAGATACATTATTGTACCGAGAATTGTCAGAATTGTCGGCGTGTATACACCGAGAAAAGCTCCCAGCGTACCCCGCTCTCTATCAATCGCCCTGCCAGCTGAAAACGGCATCGCAACTCCTGTATCCTGTTTCCGTAAGAGGCATTGTAACATGAAAGCACCGGTCTGCCTGTCCGGAATCGGCACCGGGCATAAAAAAAGGGGGCCGAAGCCCCCTGCACAAACATTTTAACACTTATTATTTTTTCTTCGCGGTGAAACGTCCGCCGAATTTTCTGGGATCGCCCTTGTAGCCAAGTGCTTTCCAGTCAAAACGGTTTGCTTTTTTACCGTGGCAAGCATTGCATTTCAATGCTTTGTCTGCCGGCAGTACTTCATGGAACAGGCCCATGTAGCGGTCCACTTTTACCCATTTGTAATCTGCCTTGGTAATTTTCATGTTCCGATAAGAACGGGCACCTTCGATAACAGATTTGTTGATATCTCCGGTCTTGAATGCAACATCAGGTGCCACAGGAATCAGCAGATTGGATTTTTTCAGAACCGGCAGCATGGACGTATGCCGTTTGAACGCATAAATCCGGGCATTGGGATCGTTAATGGAGCCATCGGGATATGCCATATGGACTACACCCATAACCGGCTTAATCGGTTTGTTGGGATCCTGCAGAATGCTCTTCCCGTTCCACCACAAATAAGCCGGACGAACGTGCTTTTTCAGAACCACATGCTCATCATATTTTTCGTTTTTCGGGTTCTGTTCCAGTTTGCGCCAATCCCGGTGCATATCCGTACCATCCACACGGGCAAAGTCAGGAATGTGGCAAACAGTGCAGTAAACCGTCTTCGCATGCTGGTTTAAAAGGTCACTGTCATGGGGATCGTTTTCATGGCAATTTTCACACGCCACCTTCACCCCGGGCAGGTCTGTCGCATACAGATCGTTACCCCGACCGGCAATCCGATGATTCTTCGTCGTATGGCATTCGGTGCAGGCCATACCGTTGGCAAAGTGAACATCAATTGTGTCGTCCGCATCAAAATGAGCAGATTCCAGATCTCCCCGCTTGTAATTGGTCCCGCCACCGGCACCGGCATGACAGCGGAGGCACATCTGGGCGGAAGGTTTCCGGACATTTTTCGCACGGATTGTCAGAAGATCGGGCCCGTCTTTCGGCACCCATTTCAGTTTTCCGTCTTTCAGCCTCGTAAGCTTCCGACTGTACCCGGGAGCATGGCACATGAGACAGTCAATGTTTTCAAGCTGGGATTCGGAAACCTTATCGGTGGGCAGCAAACCGTCTCCGATGTGGCATTTGCCACAGCCATCCGCGATCACTTTTCCTTTGCTGTTCACCACCATGTCAAGACGGCTGGTTCCCGGATTCGTACAAAAATCATTGATATCATTAATCTTCCCGTGAAGTTTGCCATCAAGGCCGATTGTATTGGGAGTTTTCCCCTTCCACTGGTAGTGAAGACTGTGGAAAACATCTGTTGCCTCTTTCATATGACATTTCAGACAGGTCTTGGTCCCTTCATACTTCTGGATATAGCCATAGTGGGGCGGGTTCATGTCTTCTTCATCGTCATCCTGAGCCATTGCCACCACCATTCCCGCTAACAGGAACATTAACATCAACGCAAAGAGTTTCTTCATCTTCGAATTCATCTCCCCTTTTTAATACCGTGCAGTCAATGACAGGTAGATATTGTCCACCTTGTCCACAATCGGCATCAGAGCATCAAATGCCGTGGCGTCTTCGATTTTTTTCGGTGCGCCAAGGGGCATGCCACTGCCGGTATAGTCGTAATCATACTTCTGATATCCGCCGGTCACAAAGAAATGTGTTCCGTAGAACGGATAAGTGAAGTACAGTTCATAAACATCACCGCGTGCAGCCGCTTTGGCGCCAACGATGTTATCCTCAGCTCCTGAAAAGTTAAACCAGTATTTTGAACCGTGGTTGTATTCCACGCCGAGACGGGCACCGTTTTCCCAATTGTAGGCAATGCCGGCCCACACGGCATTTCCACCGTGGTCCTGCTGTCCACCGTTATCATTCAGCAGGGCGTCTTTCCCCCAGAACTGCATCATGGGATTCATGGAACGGCCGTCCGGGCTGGTTTTACTGACGGAATAAGAGAAGAAATAACCGAAATTAGAAGCGTTTCCCTGTACCAGCAAAGTGGCCATATCTTCAGAACCGATGTTGGATGTTGCCTGAGTACGGGAAATATAACCCCCGTTATTCGCACCGAGGTAATACTCATCGAAAACACCGTCATTGTTGATATCGGTTCCCTGCACCACGAAAGGCATCACCACCGTTCCGGTAAAGCCGTCAGCAATACTGAATGCATGGGCGTAGAGCAATGTCACATTAAATTTTCTCGTTTTGTACAGATTGGCAATGAAACCGCCAAACTGAGTATCCCTGACATCGGCACCGGTGGAGTTATATGAATAAGAATTGCCATAACCGGATTCGAACCCATAACCATAACAGAATTTAAGAGAAGCTCCGGGGATACCGGTCAGGTTTTCCAGGCTGAACCCCAGTGACATACCGTCAAACTGCCAGTTAATCAAAGTAGCAAGGGGCGATCCCCCAACCACGCTGTAATTTCGATACTGCATGGGGGGCCCGTCTGTGGAAGGCCGCCGTCCCACGGAAAAATGTCCACCGTCCCAGGAATAGGTAAAGAACGCCCGCTCCACACGGAGTTTGTCGTCGGAAGGAACGGAAGTGTCCAGGCCGTCCATCATGTTTGTATTCATCTGGCCATTGAAAAAACTGCTTTCGGCACCGTTTCCCCAAACTTTGTACATGGTGAGACGCCCACCGAATTTCAGATGGTCATTAATTTTGGAAGCCATGTCAATACGGAGCCGGGTGGTATACATCAGGCTGTTGTCATTGTCATAAACCTTCGGTTGAACCCCCTGAAACATCATTTGATATTTGGCCATATCGGCAGCACCGAAAGTGCCGGTAAAAAACGGGGTTCCGAGGCTACCCACCGCAATCATCGGCATATCATACATATCAAACTGGCCGTTTCCGTTCATATCTACAAAACCGTTGGCATCTATGAATCCCATCTGAATCATCGCCGGCATCAGACCCTGCAGAACCGCCTGATTGGCCTGTACAAAAGCAGGGTTGAAGGTATATCCGGAACCGGAACCATAGGGAACACCGCCGATCTGGCCTGCCGGAACCGCAAGGCGGCCGAAAGCCCAGAGGCCCATCATGGAGGAAGCCCAATCCGGAAGGCCACGCATATTGTTGTAACTCATGCTGTAACCGATTGTTCTCAATTCATAGGAAAATTCGATCTTGTCCATGACAGTATGCTGTTCATTCACATCCACTCTGTCTGAAAGATCATCCAGCTGGTCCTGCAGATCTTCAATCTGCTTTTTCAGATTATTCACATCCTTTTTCACGTTTGTCTGCGCAAACGATGAAAAAACGGAGAAGGCCGCAATCAGAAAAATAATGATGAGATTGCGTCTCATATCAAAACTCCCTCAATATTAAATAAAGCCGTTGTTAAAAATTGTTCTATTCACTAAACTCGCACACGCACGCTGAAAACGGGCCCGCAGTGCAGGCCCGTACAATTTACATCAGTCGCAGGTTTGCGGTTTCTCGGAATCCATGGCCCCCACGTAGCAGAATGCCCACAGATTGTTAATGTCTTTTTCGCTGAGATTCAATTGTTTGGTAATTTTCTCACCGTGTTTCCGTGCCAGTTTCGCTGCATTTCTTTTCAGATACCGTTTCCATTCCGCCCGGATTTTATAAGCCGGGGTCAGTTTCTTGGCATCTTTCCCATTGTGGCAGGGCTTGCACTGCTCTTTGAAAATCTTTTTTCCGGCAGCAATGTTCCCCGTCTTCCGGTCCAACGCGAAACTGCTGACACCGAAAACAAATCCCAATGCCAGAACCATCACGATTACTTTCTTCAACTTCATATCCTCCTGTTTTGATTATTGTTAACAACATGCCGCTTCATGTCGCACTAATCAACATAACAATACGCTTATATCGGAAAATTGTCAATTACTCAATCTCGATATTTTGTTTTTTTCCGGAGTTTCCCGATGGGAATCCGGAAAAAACCCCTGGGTTAACTCATTGCCTCCAGAACAATTTCAGCAATATCCCGGGTGGCAATATTTTCAACGCCGGTTTCATTGGCCGCATCGGACAGCATGGTCATACAGAAGGGGCAGGCGGTACAGATTTCCTCCGGCGCCGCTGTTTCCATGATATTCTCCAGCCTTTTGTGATTGATCCGGGTTCCCCGATCTTCCTCCATGAACATCCGGCCGCCGCCGGCACCGCAGCAGAGGCCCTTTTCACGATTCAAAGAAGCTTCTTTCAATTCAAGCCCCTGAATGGACTTCAATACTTCCCGGGGGGCGTCGTAAATGCCGTTATGCCTGCCGAGATAGCAGGAATCATGGTAAGTGATTTTTTTTGCCACTTCATGATTCAGCGTGATTTTACCCTGCTTTACCAGATCGGCAATAAACTCCGTATGGTGTATCACCTGATAATCTCCGCCAAACGCC
The DNA here is from genome assembly GCA_013152385.1 of Acidobacteriota bacterium. Classification (GTDB taxonomy): domain Bacteria; phylum Acidobacteriota; class Holophagae; order Thermotomaculales; family Thermotomaculaceae; genus UM-FILTER-49-7. Next base: position 16,190 of record JAADGL010000027.1, on the reverse strand, counting down.
TTGTATTCATGCAGCATCGTATTGAAACCATGGGGACAGATGGTAACAATCTTCTTTACTTTGTATCCGTTAAGAACCTCAACATTCTGCTGCGCAAGGGTCTGATACAAATATTCTTCTCCTGCCCGCCTTGCGTGGTCACCGCAGCACATTTCTTCTTCTCCGAGACAGGCAAATTTCACACCGGCTTTCTGCATGATTTTTGCAAATGCAGTGGCAATTTTCTTTCCCTTGTCATCAAAAGAACCGGCACATCCCACCCAGAACAACACATCAATGTCATCCGGGTTCTCCACCTCCGCCATCAGCGGAATATCCAGGCCGTCCGCCCATTCAAACCGCTTGCTCATACCGATATTCCAGGGGTTTCCGTTCCGCTCCATCCCGGTAAACGCCTGTTGTAACTCTGACGGAAAATTTGCTTCCACCATCACCAGTTTCCGGCGCATATCAATGATCCTGGGAATATTTTCAATGAATACCGGACAGGCAGCCTCACACCGCCCGCAGGTGGTGCAATCCCAGATTTCATCTTCCGAAAGCACATTCCCGATAATGGTGGGCAATGATGCGCCCTTCCCTGCCAGAATCTCTTTTTCATGGTCATAGAGAAAATGCTTTAGTTTATCATTGACGTGCTTGGGCGAAAGGGGTTTGTCTGTTAAAAATGTCGGGCAGAATTCATGACAGCGGCCGCATTCCGTACAGGTGTACAAATCCATATACTGCTTCCAGCTCAAATCGGTAATTGCGGAAACACCAACGGGGATATTCTCATCTTCCGTGTCAAACAGTTCTTCCAGATTCTCCACATTGGCAATTTCACCTTTCGGTGTTAATTTCTGGAAAAAAACATTCGGAATTGCCGTAATCACATGAAAATGCTTAGACCCCGGCAGCAAATTCAGGAAAACGAGAATCGTCACCACATGAATCCACCAGGAAACATCATAAAACAGAACCAGTCCGTGGTGAGAAAGTCCGGCCACCAGACTGCTCAGAATTTTTCCGTTAAATGCGACCTTGCCGCCGAGCACGGCTGTTACCGCATCCATAGACATATCACTGATCATAAGAATAAAGATAAGCAGCAGCACCAGATACGCTTCCCATGACGGATCCACACGCTTCGGACGGAGAACCGCCCGGCGAAATGCCGCGTACAGCACCATGATGGTGACCAGAATAATAAAGATATCTTTCGCGTAAAGGTAAACCGTTCCCACCGCACTATCCATAAACCAGTCCATTGACGTAGCGGAAAAACCTTCCGCAAACGCGGAAATCGTCTTGATGGAAAGCACACAGAATCCCCAGAAAATAAATGCGTGCATGAGCCCGGTGGTGGCATCGGATAAAATCCGTTTCTGCCCGAAAGCAAACATCAGCATCCGCTTAAACCGTTCACCAATCCGGTCAAAACGGTCCTCCGGCTTTGCCCGTTTCAACAATCGATAATAACCCCATATCGAATAAGCAAAATAGAGTATACCGATAACAAACACAGCCAAAAATACATAGAAAAATGCGCCCTGAGTCGGGTTCAGGATTTCACCGGTCGGATTCATGAATACCCCCTTGATCAAAAAAGTGAATGACCATTCATTCATTATACGATTCTGCCTGACTTTGTCAATTTAAAATTATACAAGAATGCCCACTCAACGCAACAGGCCGGTGAAATTCCGATTTTATGTTTCACTTTTTTGTCAAAAAATTCGTATTCCATATTTTGTTCAGGCCTAACAAGATGATTTATATTGCAGTTTCACAGATTACTGTATTATTTTTATACCACCTTAATTTTTCTTGACATTTTAAATTATTTTACTTAATCTCAATTAAGGAGACTTTATAATATGCTGTTGCCACTGAGTCAGCTGGTCAACATCGGTTTTGTTATCATCCTGCTTTTCATACTGCTGATCCGTATTCAGCTGTCCCTGAGGGGCCGCCTGAAAGAAATGGAGAAAAACAGGGGGGAACTCTTTGAATTAATCCGGAAAAAAGACATCCAGTACAGCCGGATACTTCAGGACAAACAAAAGAAAAGCGGGTTCTACAGCAACCTTCTTGACAAACTGCCGTATCGAACCAGTGAAATGATTTCCCAGGAAGACACCCGGAAACTTGCCCGGGTACTGGTGGAAACTGTTGTGGATCTTTTTGAACCGACAGAAGTCGTATTTTTTACCGCTATTCCGGAAAAAAAACAGTTAATTCTGACCGAGGGCCACTCTATTCAACTTTCCAAATTCGGAAAACATTACGACTACGGAAAAGGGCGCCCGGGAATCGTTGCCGAGAAAGGAATTACAATGACAACCCGGGATTTTCTCAACGAAAGCACTTCGGTTAAACGACGAATCCGGGAAGAACCGGCCAGCGAGTGCCAAATGGATATCCTGACTCCACTGATTAAAGACGCTACACTGCTGGGAATTATCGGGATGAAACGAATCGGCCGGGACATCCGGGCCGAAGAAAAACGCGTTTTCCGCATGATTGCCGATATGGCCACCAATGCCTTTGCTTTCAGTTACCTCCTGACCCGTTACAAAAAAATGGCCCACCGGGACGGGCTGACCGGCCTGGTAAACAGAAAATCTTTTATGACACTGTTTGCCCACCATCTCATGCAGGCCTCCATCGGATATGAAAGATTTTCCATTTTCATGTTCGATTTGGATAATTTCAAAGCATATAACGACCAAAACGGACATCTTGAAGGAGATAGCTTACTGAAAACAATATCAAGAATAGTTCAGGAAAATATACGAACCCACGACATTGCCGCTCGCTACGGCGGGGAAGAATTTATCATCCTCTTTCCCGGGCTCTCCGGGGAAAAAGCGTATCGAGTTTCCGAATTTCTCAGGAAAAAAATCGAAACCCACCCGTTTCCGCACCGGGAAGAACAACCGCTGGGGTTGATCAGCATCAGCGGCGGTATCGCCGGATTTCCGGAAGACGGCAACACGGTACACGATCTGATTTCCGCCGCCGACCAACGCCTCTACCTTGCCAAAAACAAGGGTCGAAACAGGGTAATGCTTTCCACAATGTGAGCGGGCGCCCGGGACGGGCCGCGGTGAGTTTTATCCTTACCCAGCCGGGCCATCCAGGATGGTGTTATGACGCATCAGGCCGGGCAGCCACTCTTTTCGCCTGATTCAAAAAATAAGATCAAAGGCCTGCTTTAAAGTTGCGACTTCGGCAATCTGAAATTCCCTGTTTGCAAGTTCACGGATGTTTTTACTCAGCCCGGACGGGGCAATGACTCTTTCAAATCCCATGGCACGGGCTTCTCTGACCCGTTTTTCCAGCTGCGCGACACTTCGGATTTCTCCGGCAAGGCCGATTTCCCCGATAAACACATCTTTCTCTCCCAGAGGTTTATTGAGAAAACTGGAGGCAACTGCCATAGAGACACCGAGATCCGCTGCCGGTTCACTCACGGTAAATCCACCGGTAATGTTGACATACACGTCATCCCGCTGAATGGCAAAATCCAGCCGTTTTTCAATAATTGCAAGAAGAAGATGAAGCCTGTTCTGATCCACACCAATTGCCATGCGCCGGGGCGTTCCGAAATTGCTGTCTGCGGCAAGAGACTGAACCTCCAGAAGAATTGCACGGGTACCCTCCAGCGCGCATATGATGGCAGATCCGGCTGTGTCCCGCGCCCGTTCGGAAATAAAAACCGCGGAAGGGTTGGGAACCGGCACCAGTCCGGAAGCCGTCATCTCAAAAATTCCGATTTCGTTTGTGGAACCGAACCGGTTTTTCACCGCCCGGACAATCCGCCGGGCATGAAACCGTTCCCCTTCAAAATACAGTACTGTGTCCACAATATGCTCCAGTGTTTTGGGGCCGGCAATGGAACCTTCCTTCGTAATATGGCCGATGACAATGAATGGGATCCCGCTCCTTTTGGCTGAAAAGAGAAATTTTGTAGTGGCTTCCCGAATTTGGGAAACAGTCCCCGGGGCCGATGAAATATCCTCCGAAAACACGGTCTGAACCGAATCAACAATGACCATTGAAGGTTTATGGCGCTCTACCTGTGAAAGAATGCCGGATACGGTAACTTCGGATGAGATATAAAGGTTTCCCGAAACAGCCCCGATCCGATCCCCCCGCATTTTGATCTGGGTGGGGGATTCTTCTCCGGAGAAATAAAGCACCCGTTTGCCGGTTTCCGCCAGTTTTTCACAGACCTGCAGCATCATGGTGGATTTGCCGATCCCCGGTTCTCCACCCACAAGAACCAGCGAACCCGGAACAAAGCCGCCCCCCAGCACCCGGTCGAATTCCGGCATACCGCTTGAATAGCGGAAGTGAACCGCCCTCTCAATTTCATTGATGGGTTCGGGGGTAGCTGCGGCAATATCCTGTCCATGATAAACCGGCATTTTTTCCGGAACTTCCAGAAAACTGCTCCATGCGCCGCACTCCGGGCACTTTCCCAACCACTTGGATGTCTGGTAACCGCAGGCACTGCACTCGAAACTCGTTTTCTTTTTTGCCATTGAACTGCTGCTTACTTTATTTGAAACTCATACTGGAAATCAAATGCTTGAAAAAGTCATCCCGGAACCGGATTCCAACACCAGCGAATATCTGGCTGTTTTCACTGACCAGAATATCATCGCCGCCTGCATCAAGGAAAAAATTTCCGTAGATCCGGTAACTGGCACCGATCTTCAAACGGGGCGAAAGATTGTTCTCCCTGCTGAAATCCGAAAGCTCACCGAAAAATTTCCACCGTCTATAGTTGTGAGGGTCATAATCCAGGGCAAAACCGCCTTTGGATTCAATTAGCCCCACCTTGAAATTGAAATCTTTGTAACGCTGGCCGATAAGTGCCGTAAACTTCATGGCATCCCGTGTAGCTGTAATGGTTTCGGTGTAGTCATTGATGATATTTCCGCTGGGATCGGTAATCACATGATGATAACTGTTTTCCCTGACTTTCCCGTAAGGGGAGTCAATAATTTCCAACTGGTACAGACGGGTGGCGGAAGGAACAATGTCCACACTGAAGTAACTTTTGGAATCGGAAATATCAAACATATATTCACTTTTAAACCCGAGATACACACCGGTTTTACTGAATGCACCGAGGTAATCGCTGGCACTGTCCATGGCCCGGCGAAAAGAAACAAGCGTCTTGTTCAGGTTGTCGCCGGTTTCTTTGTCATTGACCAGCTGTCCGATTGTACCTTCACCGGTATCAATCTTTTTTGCAATGCTGTCAATGTAATCCAGCGCGTCATTCAGTTTTTTCGTACCTTCTTTCGCATTGGCCAGTGTGTCTTTCAGGTTCTGCCGGTTTTCCGTCACAATTTCATTGAGATGGTTACTGAGTTTATCCAGTTTGGCCGCCAGGGACGGAATGTCTTTCTTCAGGTCTCCGGTAAAAGATTTGATGTTGTCAATGGAGGTGGTGAAATTGTCTTTGTTCCGCGCCGTAATCTCCCGTAAATCCGAGGTGATCCTGTCAATGTTTTCCAGAATATTGGCAATCTGTTCTTCCCCTTTGTTGGTCCCCACGGTTTTACTCAGAGATGTGGTAATTTTTTTAATATCTTTTGCGACCGAGTAGACAATATCCATAATATCGTCCATGGAGACGGCTTTTTCACTCTCCAGCATTTCACCTGATTTTACCCGGCCTGTCCGGTTCCCCGGTAAAATTTCAAGATATTTGTCACCCAATATCCCTTTGGCCACCACTTTTACCCGGGACCCCTCCGGAAGCTGAACTTCTTTATGAATTTCCATGGTCACAACCGCTTTGCCGTCTTTCAGACTGACACCGAGAACTTTACCGATTTTGACTCCGGCCAGCCGGATGTCACTGTCTTTGTCCAGCCCGGTTGCGGAATCCATGGTTGCCCGGAGGGTGTACACGGCACCCTTCTGAAAAAATTGAAACTGTCCGGTTTTCATAATGAGAAAAGCAATTACAATCAATGCTGCCAGAAAAAACAATCCGACTTTTCGTTCAGTATTCATATTTTCACCTCACTGGGTTTTTTCTTCACAGATTCTTCCCTTCAGAAAGCTTCGGATAATCGGGACACGGGATTTTAATATATCATCCGTAGTCCCGGTAAACACGATTTCACCCTCATAAAGCATCACCATTCTATCGGCAATATCAAATGCGCTGATCATGTCATGGGTAATGGTGACGCAGGTAACATCCAGCCCCCTGCGCAGATCATTAATCACGTTGTCAATCTGATCTGTCATCACCGGGTCCAGGCCGGTGGTGGGCTCGTCAAATAACAGTACTTCCGGGTTTAAGGCAATACTTCTGGCAAAACCTGCACGACGCCGCATTCCGCCGGAAAGTTCCGACGGCATCAACTTCTCATTTCCGGACAACCCCACCAGATCCAGACAGTAGCCCACCCGTTTCTTAATCTCTTCTTCGGTGCTCCGGGTATGGCGCCGGATGGGAAATGCGACGTTTTCATATACGTTCATAAAATCAAAGAGTGCGGCTTCCTGAAAGCTCATTCCGAAACGGCGCCGAATTTTAAACCATTCCTGACGGGTAAAGTCCGTAACATCCCGACCATCAATGAATACCCGGCCTTTATCCGGCTTTAAAAGTCCGATAATGTGCTTCAGCATAACGGACTTTCCGGTACCGGAACCGCCGAGAATCACAAAGGATTCGCCTTTCACAACATGTAAATTCACACCGTTTAATACCTGTTTGGAGCCGAATGATTTATAGATATTTTTAAGTTCTATCATTTTGCCCCCTAAAACATCAATTTGGACAGGAAGAAGTCCAGAATCAGAATCAACAGAGACGCCATCACAACGGAACCGGTGGTGGCATTGCCAACACCTTCCGCTCCGCCTTCGGTCCGCAAGCCTTTGAAACAACCCACCATCGCGATTACGAATCCGAAAACCGCCGCCTTAACCAGCCCGCTGACCACATCATGAACATTTGTGTACTGATACACCTTATTCAGGTACATGTCCGGATTCTCGCCAAAAACATTCACCAGAAGAAAAAAGCCCCCGTAAATCCCGACAACATCCGCAACGCCCACAAGGAGCGGGAGCATGATGGTACCGGAGAGAATTCTCGGCACAAAGAGATACTGAACCGGGTCCACTCCCATCACTTCCAACGCGTCCACCTGTTCCGTTACCCGCATGGTACCGATTTCAGCCGCAATGGAAGAGGCAATTCTACCCGCAACCATCAGCCCTGCCAGAACCGGGGCCAGTTCCCGGGTCAGAGAAACTCCGACCAGTGCGCCCACCATGGACTGCGCCTGAAACCGTTTGAAACCCGAATAGGTCTGAAGAGCAATTACCATACCGGTAAAAAGGGCTGTGATGAGTACCACAGGCATGGAATCCACACCAATTCTCTCCAACTGTTTGAAAAGATTTCGAATATCAAATGGGCGCTTAAAAATCGCCTTCAATGCCGTCCCGCAGAGAATCGCGAAATCACCGGCCTGCGCCACAACTTCAAGCACCCAATTTCCCAGTCGGTCAAGAAAATTCAACTGAACCTCCTTCATTCACCCTGATCATCCGAATAATGCATTCCCACATCCTAACAGTCAGATATTCAAGATTCTTTTTTCATGATAGCATAAGTTACACTCTCAATCGCTGAAAAAATATTCCGATTGCTTCATGAATAATAAGACGCCAGAACCGTATCCGGGGACAACGGTTAATCTCCCCGTTGTCCGGCAACTGGAGAAAATAAAATCGGATATTACGCCTGTTCAGGCCTTTTTCCGCTGATTTCAAAATCAGCATTACCCGTCTCTGGTGATAGGGAGAAGTCACAAGCAGAACCCGCTTCATTTCCCGGTGCGTTTTCAATAAATAAAAAAGTTCCCCGATATTATTTTCAGTTCCGCCCCTCTTTTCACTGTAATGAAAACCGGAAACCAGAATTTGATTCCGGGAAATCCCGTTTTCGCTGAGATAATCAACCATTTTTTTCCGACCGGCAGGGTATTCCTGCACAAGAATCGGGGATTTGACAGCTTTGGTGCGGACATATGCCACCACAGCATCCAGCCGCTCCCGGGTAGAGTTTCCAAGAAAGCCCCCTCTGGTAATCCCGCCGCCCAGTACTGCAATGAGATCGGGAAGCGCCGGAACACCGGTTTCAATCTTCAACATGTTAACGATGGGTGTTCTCGGGAAAAAGAAGAAAACCCCGGTTAAGAGCAGAACAAAAAAAATCAGGACAAAGCGTACTTTTTTCATTTTTTCCGCCACACGGAAAGAACACCCCGGGTTCCTTTGATTCGGACCAGTGCACGGTTCAGTTCGTCTCTTGAGGTAATCTGAACGGTAAATCGGAATTGCGCCTGGTTTTTTGCACGGAAACTTTCTCCCTGAACCTTTCTTAAATTGAGATTCATGGAATCAAACACATCGGTAAGGCGGGCCAGCATTCCGGTAATATCCTCGGTAATAACGACAATTTCAATTAAAAATGAATGGTTCGGATCTTCCACCCACTCGACATCAATGAGCCGGGCCGGATCAATCCTGCCCTGTTTCAGATTTTCGCAATCCGCCCGGTGGACACTGATCCCTTTCAGTTTTGTAAGATAACCGAGAATCGGATCGCCGAAAATCGGGTTGCAGCAGCGTGCCCGGGTGACGAGAAGCCCGTCCAGCCCCTGAATTCTCACCCGCTTCTCAAAATTATCCGTTTCACCGGATTTCCGGCTGAGAGAGATTGCCTGTTTCTTTCGAACAAGGCCAGGCTCAATAATCCCCAGCACCCGGGAAATGGAAATGGTACCATTGCCGACCAGAAAATAAAGGTCTTCAATCTTCTCGATCTTATATGATTTGTAAGCTTTGGAAATTTTTTTCAAATCAAGGGTGTTAAACGGAATTTTGTGTTTCCGCATAGCCTTTTCCAGCATCTCTTTTCCGTCAGCCGTCTTTTCTTCCCGTTCCAGCGCACGGTAGGTTGCCCGAATTTTATGCTTTGCCCGTGAAGTACGAACCAGTTTCAGCCAGTCCAGGCTTGGTTTGGCATTTGGATTTGTCAGAATTTCCACAATATTACCGTCGTGAAGCTCGGTGTGCAACGGAACCAGCCGTCCGTCCACCTTTGCCCCGACACAGTGATTTCCCACCTCGGTGTGAATGGAATACGCAAAATCAATGGGGGTCGCCTGATCCGGAAGCGCAATTGTCCTTCCCCGGGGAGTCAGAACGGTAATCCCGTGGCTGATATCCTTCAACCCCTGAGCAAGATCGGTCAGAAATTCATCTGATGTTTTCTCTTTCAAGTCCAGGATTGTCTGACTCAGAACCTGATACAAACGGGATTCTTCAAATGATTCCACCCTCCCCTGCTTGTACTGCCAGTGGGCGGCAATTCCCTGCTCCGCGATTTGATGCATTTCTTCCGTTCTTACCTGTACCTCGAAAAATACCCCGTCTTCATATATCAAAGTCGTGTGAACCGAGCGATAGCCGTTTTCCTTAGGCTGAGAAATAAAATCACGCCACCGGTGGGGAATGTAGGTCCAAAGCCCGTGGAGAATGCCGATCACTTTGTAGCACTCATTGGGGTCATTGTCTGTCAGAATAATACGAAATGCCAGAAAATCATAAACTTCATCCAGTGTAATCTCCTGCATTTTCATCTTCCTGAAAATACTGAATTTATGCTTAATTCTACTCTGAATGACACAACGTACGCCACTGGCTTTCATCTCCTGCTCAAGGATTTCGCGAATCTGATTCATATCTTTCGCATAAACACTTTCTTTCTCTTCCGCTGCCCTTGACACCTCATCGTATTCATTGGGATACAGATAACGGAAACTCAGATCTTCCAGCTCATTCTTGATCCTTGCCATCCCGATGGCGTGGGCCAGCGGTGCATAAATCTCCAGCGTCTCCCCGGCAATCAACTTCTGTTTACTTGACTTCATGAATTGAAGTGTCCGCATATTGTCCAGCCTGTCGGCCAGTTTGATTATCAAAACACGGGGATCTTTCGCAATGGCAATAAGAAGTTTTTTAAAATTAGCCGCCTTCCGTTCGGAAACATCAATATTTTCCAGCGCACTGAGTTTGGTAAGTCCGTCCACGATCCCTGCCACATCCTGTCCGAACAGCTCCTCAACCTGGTCATTGGACGCATCGGTATCCTCCACGACATCATGAAGCAGTGAAGCGACCACACTTTCGGTATCCAGCTTATTTTCAGCTATGGTGTAAGCAACATTGAGGGGATGCGTGATAAACGGCAGGCCGGATTTCCGCTTCTGGTATTCATGCATCATGTTGGCAAAAACATACGCCTTCTGAATCTGAAGCACATCACCGTCCGGGCGGTTATTCGAATAGACATCCAACACATCCTCAATCCGGATCATGTGTCCCCTCCCGATCGGCAAATGCAAAAAAGGGGCAGAAAATTCTGCCCCCGGTCTGCGTTCGGATTATTTTTCCTTGTAAAAGTGTTCCTCCACAAAATAATAAATCGGACTGGCAATGTAGATGGAAGAATAGGTTCCCACAATAATTCCGACAAGAAGCGGGAAAGAAAATCCCTTCAGCGCAAGGCCGCCGAAAAAGAAAATAACCACAACCACAAAAAGGGTCGTCAACGAAGTCAACAGCGTTCGGCTCAATGTCTGGACAATACTGGTATTTATCACCTGATCCAGCGGAACCGTTTTTACAATTTTCAAATTCTCGCGTATTCGGTCAAAGACAACAATCGTATCATTGAGGGAATACCCGACAATGGTCAGAAACGCCGCCACAACCGGCAGGGTGAACTCCTGTTTGAAAAGAACAAACATACCAAGCGTAATGGTCACATCATGGACCAGAGCCAGAATGGCGCCCACCGCAAAGTCAAATTTGAACCGAATGGACACGTAGACCAGAATCGCCCCGAGAGCCATGATAATGGCAAGGATGGCTTTTTCGGTCTGTTCCGAAGAAATGCTCGGGCTGAAGGTATCTTCCTTCAATTTTATGTAATCTCCCAGCATACATTTTTCTTTCAGAAAATTTTTCACTTCCGGCTGGGTCACCAATGCAAGTACTTCATCCATTGAATTGAAGAAATCCCCCTTTTTTGACCGGGCTTTGACAATCTTGTCCGCAATGTCATTGTAAACAGTGTGCTCTTCCCCCATCATCTTTGTTTCATCAATTTTCAGAGGGTTGGCCTTTTTCAAAAGATGCGCGAGATCGGTGGCATTGGTTTTGTTCAAATCAAAGAGATTTGTTTCTTTTTCACCGGAAACTTCCTGAAAAATCCGTTTCACACGCTGGGAAATCTTACTTCCCCTTGCGGTTTCATCTCCCGCTTTCCCTTTCAGCTTAATGATAAATTCATTTTCTCCGGTTACCTGCATAATAGATGCATGGGCAAAACCGTTATCTTTAAATGCCGACCTCAGCTTACTGATATCCACCGGTTTTTTAAACTTTACCTGAAACTCACTGCCGCCGACAAACTGAACCCCCCGCTTCACCCCCATCGTGGCGACCAGCACCACTGAAATTGCCATCAAAAGGAGTGAAATGGTAATTGCGATTTTACGTACGCCAAAAATATTCATTTCTTTTTTCATGCCATCACCTCGTCAAATGCTCAGCTTTTTCACGTTGGGCGTCAATGCCAAGCGCAGGTCAAAGAACCATCTGGACACATAGATTGCTGTAAACAGTGACGCGATGATACCAAGACTCAATGTAACCGCGAAGCCTTTCACCGGCCCGGTTCCGTATTGAAAGAGGAAAAGGGCGGCAATCAAAGTGGTGATATTTCCATCCAGAACAGCGGACAAGGCTTTGGCAAATCCGGCGTCAATGGCGGATTTCGGCGTTTTACCGTTACGAAGTTCCTCTTTAATACGCTCAAAAATCAGCACGTTGGCATCCACCGCCATACCGATGGTGAGAATAAAACCGGCAATACCCGGCAAAGTCAGAGTTGCGTGAAAATACGCCATCCCTCCCAGCAGGTAAATCATATTCAGCATTAAAGCCAGGTCGGCGTTAATGCCGGCCGCTTTGTAATAGAACAGCATGAACAGCATTACAATAATCAAACCCATCATTGCTGCCCGAACACCCTTTCGGATGGAATCCCGTCCAAGGGAAGGCCCGACCGTCCGTTCTTCGAGGAAAATCATCTTTGCAGGAAGCGCACCGGAACGGAGTTTAATCGCCAGATCCTCCGCCTGGTCAATGGTAAAGTGACCGGTAATCTGTGCGTTGGGAGACGTAATCGGCTCATTGATGCTGGGGGCTGACACCACCTTTTTATCCAGGATGATGGCCAGGCGTTCCCCCCTGTGTTCCGTGGTTACCCGTGAAAATTTCGCGACCCCGGCCTGATTTAATGTAAATGCCACGTTGGGACTTCCGAACTGGTCGGAGGATCGCCGGGCCGTTTTAATGTCATTTCCGTTCAATTCGACCCGGTCTTTTACCAGGTACCACACAACGGAACCGTCCGCCTGGGGCTCGGACGGAAAAATGGTTGTTCCGGCAGGTAATTTCCCGTTTCCGGCAGCAAGAATATCCGCCTTGGATTTAAATGCGTTGGGGGCGGCGAGGAGACGCCACTCCAGCCAGCCCGGTTCGGAAAGGGACTTTTTTACCCGGGAAGGATCATCCAGGCCCGGAAGTTCGACAACAATTCGATTGCTTTCAAGCCCCTGCCGCTGAATAATCGGTTCCGCAACACCATAGGCATCCACACGATTGTGGATGGTAATCAATGCCTGACGCATGGCCTGTTTACGGATTTCTTTCTTCGCCGCATTCTTCAGAGTCAGGGTATAGGAACCGTCACCGTCATCACTGACATCAAAGTTGGACATATAATCATCAAAAACTTTTTCCGCTTTGTCCACTTTATCTTCAGGGATCCCGCTGATCATAATCTGAAGTTTGTCATGGTTGGCTTTCACCTGCTTGAAATCAACCTTTTCATCACTCAGAACGCGTTCAAGGTTTGATTTGGAATTATCCAGCTCCGCCTTCATCGCATCCTTCATCTCCACCTGGAGAACCATGTGGATACCACCCCTGAGGTCAAGACCCAGGTTAATCTTTTCCTTGGGGGGGTAAATGTAATAAAGTGCCCCCGCTGTCAGTAAAACTACAAACAGAATCTTAACTTTCATCTCGGCAACTTCTCCCTCTTCACTGATTTCCGTTTTCGACCGGATTCTGCAGACCGGCAATCGCCCCCTTGGAGAATACCAGTTTCACATTATTCGCAACCTTCAGGTGAACCAGCTTATCTCCGACATAAGCCACTTCACCGTGAATTCCGCCATTGGTAATCACCTTATCCCCAACTTTCAGGCTGTTCCACATATTCTGAAGCGTTTTCTGCTTCTTCTGTTGGGGCCGGATCAGAATAAAATAAAAAATCCCGAATAACACCAGCAAAGGGAACAACTGCACCATCCAATTCGACTGAGCGGCCGCGCCGCCGGCCCCCGCTGCGTATGCGTATGTTTCAAACACCAGAACACCTCCAATTTTCAGGTTTTATATCGTCTCATAAATTCGTTCTTAAATGTAGTGAAATCGCCATTTTCGATGGCTATTCTCACATCTTCCAGCAATTTTACAAAAAAACGGACGTTATGGATAGTATTAAGCACAGATGAGAGAATTTCTTTTGCAATAAACAGATGACGAAGATAGGCACGGGAATAATTGCGGCAGGTATAGCAATCGCAACCGTCATCAACAGGCCCTTTATCTTCACGGAATTCCGCCCGTTTGATGCTGATGGGGCCCTGCCGGGTAAAAAGCTGACCGTTGCGCGCATTCCGGGTGGGAAGTACACAGTCAAACATATCCACCCCCCTGGAAACCGCATCAAGGATGTCATCCGGCTTTCCAACCCCCATCAGGTACCGGGGTTTCTCTTCCGGCAACCATTCAACAGAGTAGGAAAGAACCTCCCGCATCAAATGCTTTGGCTCCCCCACCGACAATCCCCCGATGGCGTAACCGTCGAAACCGATCTCTGTCAGCGAAGCTGTCGCCCGGTGCCGCAGTTCCCGAATCATCCCCCCCTGAACAATCCCGAATTGAAACCGGCCGGAGGCCGAAACCGAATCCGTCCAGGCGGCACGGGAACGTTCCGCCCAGCGCAGGGTCAGATCCAGAGATTTGGAAATGTAATCAAAATCAGAGGGATAAGGCGGACACTCGTCCAGCACCATCACAACGTCCGAACCCAGCGCATTTTGAATTTCCACTGCCTTTTCCGGACTCAGAAACCGGGCAGAGCCGTCAATATGAGACTGAAAACTCACTCCCTCTTCCCGAATTTTCCGCAGTTTACCAAGGCTGAAAACCTGATAACCGCCGCTGTCGGTTAGAATGGGGCGGTCCCAGTTCATAAACCGGTGCAGTCCCCCCATTTCCCGAATCAGTTCATGCCCCGGCCTGAGAAACAGATGGTAGGTGTTTCCGAGGAGTATCCGTGCGCCGCATGCTTTCACCATCTCCGGCGTCAACGCCTTCACGGTTCCCTGCGTACCCACCGGCATAAAAATCGGAGTGGGGACATCGCCGTGGGCGGTGCGGAGAAGCCCTCTTCTCGCAGCTGTTTCTCCGTCTGTTTTCAAAAGCGTAAACCCATGCATAGCGATACTCCGTTCATGAAATCAATCCGTTCTCAGAAGTCAAAATCCTACCACAAGGACCGGTACTGTTCAATCACCGGAAACGAAATTCATACAAAAACAATTTCACAGATCACAAAAAAAGAAAATTCAGGCGGAATTTCCTCCGTATTTATTCCATGCTGTCTGTTTTTTCCAGAAATTGATAAAAACCGGAAATTTTAATCACATCACCAACCATCTCCCCAGGTTTATAAATAAAAACCTTTTTTGACACCGCTTTCCGGTTCTGAACGCAAACCAGAAAAACCTGAAGGCCGGCACTGCTGATATATTCCAGGTTTTCAAGGTTGAACAGAATATGTTTTTCCTGATTTTCCAGTTTTTCATTGATTGTATTCAGCACATCCCTCGCGTTCAGCGAATCCAGCCGGCCGTCAATGGAAATAATCAGATATTTTTCCGTTTCTCTGAATTCAAGCCCCATTGTCAACTCCTTTCATCCAACACCAATTTAACCTTGCCGGTTCTGGGATTTCTTTCAATGTTCCCGGCAGGCACAATTTCCACGTAGATATCCTCAATCAATCCCACATCGTACATAGATTTTAATTCCTTTGATTTCCCGTAAATAATTTCCTTTAAAACATCTCCCTTGCCTTCCAGCCCGGCAATATCTTTCCCCATTGCTTCAATCCGGACCCGAAGCCGGTCTTTTTTGTTATGGATTTCCGCAATCATCTGAAAATGGTTGCTCAGTTCCCCGGCTTCCGCAAGCGATTCCGCGATAACCTCCGGGTGAATATTCCCGCCGCCGATAATCAGCACATCATCACTTCTGCCGAGAAGCTCAAACAGTCTGGTTTTTCTGCCGCATTTACATTCTCCTTCAATCCAGCGGCCCAGATCCCCCACCTCATACCGGATTGTCGGCATAAGCTTTCTCTGAAGGTTGGTCACGATAATTCTTCCGATTTCTCCCGGCCCGCAGGGGTTGCCGTCTTCATCAATAATTTCCATGTAATGCAAGTCTTCATGAAGATGATGAACACCGCCCTGACAATAGCTGCACTGATATCCGATGGCGCCGGTATCGTTGGTGGTGTAGCCGGTGGACGCAAACTGCTCCACGCCGAGAACCTCACTCAGATAGGCCTTCGCTTCCTTGAACAGGTGCTCCCCGCCGGTGGAAACCTTCCGAATCTTCAAATCAATTCCGTTTTTCTCCACATACTCCGCGAGGCTGAGCAGCACGGAAGGGATGGTGATAATTGCAGTTGCGCCAAACAGTGTCAGATAGTTGATAATTACATCCATCGGAAGCTGGCCGCCAATGGGAAGAATACGGCACCCGGTATGTTCAAGCGCCTGATTGTAAGATACAAACGACGCCCACATATTTCCGGCAAACAGAAGATTGGCAACGACATCCCCCTCCTCAAAAACAGAAAGCAGCAATCCTTTCCCCAGCCGCACGGCGTTAAAATGCTGCTCTTCCAGTGTCCGGTACACCACTTTCGGCGCCCCGGTCGT
>JAADGL010000038.1 GCA_013152385.1 Acidobacteriota bacterium | reverse complement strand
CCATTTTTCTGCCAGTTGGTATACTTCCTGAATTTCTTCGCCCGAAAGGGCGTCGGTACCGATCAGCATTTTGAATCCGTTGAATTCGGGTGGGTTGTGGCTGGCGGTGACCATAATGGCACCATCGGTTTTCCGGTCAAATACAGAGAAGTAGAGAACCGGAGTCGGAACGAGCCCGCCGTTCAGTACGGAGATTCCCAGTGCGTTCAGGGTATCGGCCAGGTCGTTGACAAAGACCGGGGTAGATTTCCGGGCATCTCCGGCAATGGCAACGGTCAGGGGTTTTCCGGGAATTCGGGATTGAAGAAATTTTCCGAATCCATAGCCGATGGCGGTAACCGTTTCCTTTGTCAGGTCTTTGTCCACGATTCCCCGGATGTCATATTTTCTGAAGATTGATGGATTCAATGTCATATCTTTTCCTCCCGTAGGTGAGCTGTCGGAGCGTTTTGGACAGCTGTGTTTATTTTTCGTTTTTCAGGTCCGGGTCAAAACATTTCCGGCAGCGGGCTTCGTAAATGTCTGCCGCGCCCACAACGATTCTTTCTCCGTCACGGATTTTCCGCTGGTTGCGGATGGCGGGGTTTCCGCATTTGACGCAGATGGCCAGCAGTTTTGTTACATATTCCGCTTCCGCCATCATCCGCATGGTATTTTCAAAAGGCTTTCCGAGGTAGTCCTGGTCCAGCCCGGCGCAGATGACCCGTTTCCCCCGCATCGCCAGTTCTTTCGCCACTTCGATAATGCCGTCGTCAAAGAATTGTACTTCATCAATTCCCACCACTTCTTCTCCGTCCACGGCGGCCAAAATTTCACTGGAATGGTTTACGATGGCGGCGTCGAATTTCAGGCTGCTGTGGGATGCAATTTTCTTTTTGTCGTAGCGTTGATCAATTTCAGGTTTGAAAACGGCGAGGTTCAGCCGGGCAATTTCAGCGCGGCGCAGCCGTTTAATCAGTTCTTCCGTTTTTCCGCTGAACATGCAGCCGCAGATCATTTCAATCCAGCCGGTTCCCGACGGAATGATGTGCATCATGGAGTTCTCCCTTGCTTTGGCGTACTTGGAATCAATGCCTGAAATGGCGGATTCCGGTGAATAACATGGGGATATTGTGTTCGTTGGCGGCTTCAATAACTTCTTTGTCCCGGATGGAGCCGCCGGGTTGCACAATGGCTTTGACACCGTATTTTGCCGCGGCGTCCACGGAGTCCCGGAAGGGGAAGAAGGCGTCGGATGCGAGAACACTGCCTGAAATTTCTTTTACCGCTTTTTCCACTGCGATTTTTACACTGTCCACCCGGCTCATTTGTCCGGCTCCGATTGCCACGGTTTCATCCGCCCGGCAGAATACAACAGCGTTTGATTTGACATGCTTGACCACTGTCCACGCAAATTCAAGTGCCCGCATGGTTTCGGGGTCGGGTTTGCATTCGGTGGCAATTTTCCATTTTGCCGGGTTTTCGGAGATGGTGTCGGATTCCTGAACCAGGATTCCGCCCCGGACCCGTTTCAGCTGTGTGAACGGTTCCGGCGGTGTGTTTAGCGGCAATGTGAGAATCCGCAGGTTTTTTTTCTTTTTAAATACGGTTAGTGCTTCTTCACTGAAGGCGGGGGCGATGATGACTTCCACGAAGTTTTTTGCCATTTTCGCAGCCAGTTCCCCGTCCACTTTCCGGTTCAGGGCAATAATTCCGCCGAAGGCGGATTGGGCGTCGGTGGAATGTGCCCGCTGAAATGCCGTTGCCAGTGATTTTTCGTCCCGTCCGATGCCGCAGGGGTTGGCGTGTTTGACAATCACCGCCGCCGGGGTGTTAAATTCCCGGACCATTGCCACAGCCGCATCGGTATCCATGATGTTATTGTAGGAGAGGGCTTTTCCCTGATGCTGGGCCAGGTTGGGCAGTGACGCCGGTTCCGCTTCCGGTTCGGCATAAAATGCAGCTTTCTGATGGGGGTTTTCTCCGTAACGGAGTGTCTGGCAGTGATCAAATTCCAGCAGCAGCTTTTCCGGATGCTTTATTCCCGCTTTCCGGTTGAAGTAAGCGGAAATGGCAATGTCGTAGCTTGCGGTATGGGTAAATGCTTTTCTTGCCAGTTCTTTTCGCAGCTCAATGGTGGTTTCGCCTGTTTCTTTCAGCTGTTTCAGTACTTTACCGTAATCTTTCGGGTCAATGACCACGGTTACGTTCCGGAAGTTTTTGGATGAAGAGCGAATTAGGGTGGGGCCGCCAATATCAATGTTTTCAATGACGTCCGGTTCTGCCGCACCGGATGCAACGGTTTCTCTGAATGGGTAGAGGTTGACGCAGACAATGGAAATCGGCGAAATGCCAAGTTCCCGGATTTGCTCCACGTGGGCGGGGTTTCCGGTGTCTGCCAGCAGCCCGCCGTGAATGGCGGGATGAAGGGTTTTGACTCTGCCGTCAAGGATTTCCGGAAATTTTGTTTGTTCACTGACCCGTTTGACCGGGATGCCGGCTTTCTCCAGAACCCGGGCGGTACCGCCGGTGGAGAGGATTTCAAATCCCAGTTCATTGAGTGAGGATGCGAAATTCTCGATACCGGTTTTATCGCTGACAGAAATAAGTGCTGTTTTTTTCATTTATTCTCCTTCAGCTTTGCGGAACTTTTATCTTGTGCCTCCCTATTGTAAGGGGAAGCCTTTCATCAGTTCAATGACTTTTTCGCGATTTACAAAAGAAAATATGGAGTTGTGCGTTACAAGCTGCCGGCTGTTTTCTTTCAGACTTTCCAAAAGTGAATTTTGAAGCGTTTCGACGGAAATGCCGGGAACGAATTCCGTGAGGGAACTGACTCGTTCTTTCAGGTTTTCAGTCCGGGTTCTGAGGCAGGTGGCGGTTTCCTCGTAGTCAAACCGCCAGGCGATGGAGCCGTGCTGAAGCATCCGGCCGGATTCTCTGCGCTGAGCGCTTCCCACCAGTTTTTTGTCTTTTGCCAGGATTTCATAGTCGGAGGGCAGCAGAAAACAGGCGATTCCCTGTTTCATGCCGTTTTTCCGTTCTTCAGGGCTGATTGTTCCGGCAAAATGGCAGGGAATGCCGATTTTTTTCAGTGTTTTCAGAAGTAAATTCGCAATTTCCTTGTATATTCCCACTACGCTGCGGTCCTGAAAAACAGAGATCGGAGCCGAAACCATGTAGGTGATATCGTTTTTGTGGTAAACGGCACCGCCGCCGGAGCTTCTCCTTACAATGGGGATGTTATTGTCGGCGCAAAAAGGGCGGTTTACCACCTGTTCCGTTTTCTGGGAATGGCCGATGGAGACGGCGGCCGGTTTCCAGCCGTAGAGCCGGACGATGGTGCCGGTTCCGAATTTCAGGAAATATTCGTCAATGGCCATATTCATGGCAGGGCCAAAGATTTCGTAGGGAAAGAAATGAGTTTCAGTCATAGGTAATTCCGGATTCAAAAAAATCACTTACCTTGTACTGAAGGGCTTCTGCGATATGAGGGGCCCGGATTTTGTCCGCCTGTTCCAGATCGGCAATGGTCCGGGCTACTTTCAGTACCCGGTTGAAGCTCCGGGAAGAAAGGCTCATTTTTCTGGACGCGGTTAAAAGGAGGGTTTCCGCGTCCGCTTCCATTTTGCATACACCTTTCAATTGTGTTTCGCTGATCCAGGCATTGGGGCAGCGGGTACGGCGGAACTGGATTTGCCGGGCCTGTTCCACCAGTTGCCGGGCTTCCCGGGATGTGAGTCCGGTATTGCCGGCAACCATCTGTTCCATTGGAATCTGCGGAACGTTGATAAGAAGATCAATTCGGTCGAGAATCGGCCCGGAAATCCGGGAACGGTAGTTTGAAATCCGGGTGGGGGTACAGCGGCATTCCCTGACCCTTGACCCGAAATAACCGCAGGGGCAGGGATTCATGGCAGCTACCAGCATGAAACGGGAAGGAAACTCAACTGTACCGGAGGCCCGTGAAATTCTAACCCGGCCGTCTTCCATGGGCTGCCGGAGGACTTCCAGTGTTCGTCTCGGGAACTCGGGGAATTCGTCCAGAAATAACACGCCGTTGTGTGCATAGGATACTTCACCGGGGTTGAGCCGTGTGCCGCCGCCGATGAGGCCGATGTGGGAAATGGTGTGGTGAGGCGCGCGGTAGGGCCGTACACGGATAATGCTTTGCTCTTTTAAAATACCGCCGGCGGAATGAATCATGGTGGTTTCGATTTCCTCCCGGTTGGACATGGAGGGAAGAATGGAGGGCAGAGCTTTTGCCATCATGCTTTTTCCTGCTCCCGGTGGGCCGTACATCAGCAGGTTGTGATTTCCTGCCGCAGCGAGGATTAATGCCCGTTTTGCATGGGCCTGCCCCTTGATTTCCTCCAGTGTAACCGGATAATTTTCAAGCACTTCCGGTTCCGGGCAATGGGGGATATGAGGCGGTTCGATTTCTTTCAGTATCCGAATCAGTTGGTTCAGTGAACGGTAAGGGATGACGTTGCCGCTTTCCACCGCTTTTGCTTCGCAGTAGTTGGGTTCCGGAACAAAGAAAGTCAGTCCGTTGGCGGCGGCGTTTATGCTGATGCTGAGGATACCGGTTACCGGCCGGACACTGCCGTCCAATGAAAGTTCTCCCACAAACATTTTGTTTTTCAGTGTCTCGGGTGAGAAGAGTTTTTTTGACGAGCTTGCAATAATTCCCAGAGCGATGGGGATATCCACCCGGGAACTTTCTTTTTTCAAATCCGCAGGCGCCAGATTTACCGTGACCCGCCGGCCGGGGAATTCAAAACCGGAATTCTTAATCGCGGCGCGGATGCGGTCCCGGCTTTCTTTGATTGCGGTGTCCGGCATTCCGACAATGTTAAATGAGCTGAGTCCGTTGGAAATATCCACCTCCACCGTTACCGGCTGGGCCTGAATTCCGGCAAGGTCGGCGGACCAGAGTTTGACTACCATCCGGGAAATCTCTCAGATGTTTTCCACCCGGAGGAGGTCACCGGGGTGGATGAGGTTGGAACGCATTTTATTCCATTTTTTTAGGTTTTTTACAGACACACCGTATTTTTTTGACAAAGAATAGAGAGATTCACCCTGTTTGACCCGGTGAAAGCCCGATGGTACGGGTTTTCTTTCCGTGTTGGAACGGGAGACGGTTTGGCGTGCAATTGAGCGGTTATAGTACACGGTGAGTTTTTGTCCCGGATGAAGCAGATTGTCATTCAGGTGGTTCCATTTTCGGACACTTTTGACATCGGTGCGGTACCGCAGCGCGATTCCGAAGAGTGTGTCTCCCCGGTGTACCCGGTGTACAATCCGTTTCCCTTTTGGAAATCTTGCTTTTCTGATTGTAAAATCCCGGGCGGCGCGGTAGTAGTAATCGTGTCCCTGGCCAATGGGAATTACCAGTGTTTTTCCCGCTCGGATTCTACGGACATTGCGGATTCTGTTGGCTTTCCGGATGGCGGAAACAGAGGTTTGATATTTTCTTGCAATCTGACTCAACGTCTGGCCGGGACGAATCCGGTGATACCGGAGGGTTACCCGCTTGTCTTTTGGTAATTTCGCGAAGCGGGTGATGAAGTTGTCTTTCTGTCCGGCGGGGACATGAATGGCAAATGGTTTTTTTGTAATCGGTGTTGTGAGGCGCCGCAGTTCGGGGTTCAGTTCCTGAATCCGATTCACCGTTGTGCCGGAGAGCTTGGCAATGACCCGGAGGTCGGTACAGGAATCGATGGTAACGGTATCGTAAGAAATCGGGTCTTCCGGCTTCATCAGTTTTATCCCGTATTTTTCCGGGTTTTTTCCGATAATCATTGCCGCAAGGAATCCGGGCACATAATTTCGGGTCTCTCTTCTCAGAATCCAGCGGTGCCGGGCAATTCTCCAGAAATCCCGGGATTTTGCCTTTCGGATGGAGCGGTCAATTTTCCCCTGGCCGGCATTGTATGCAGCCAGGGCGAGGTACCAGTCACCGTAATAATCGTGGAGTCCTTTCAGGTGGCGGGCTGCGGCCCGGGTGGCTTTTTCCGGATCACAGCGTTCATCTACCCACCAGTTAACCGTGAGGCCTTCCAGTCTTGCGGTGCCGGGCATGAATTGCCAGATTCCTTTTGCTTTTGCATGGGACAGTGCCCGGGTTCTGTATCCGCTTTCTACAATCGGCAGATAGAACAGGTCTTCCGGAACCCCTTCTTCCCTGAAAATCCGTTTAAAAAGTTTTTCATATTTTGCTCCCCGGTTCAGACTGGCTTCAATGACCGGTTTCAATCGGGTGGAAAAGGCTTTGATATAAGAGAGTACCTGATTGTTTAACACGACCGGAATTCCGTATGTGACTTTTGTTTTTTCCACGAGTTTCCGTTCGCTGTCCGCTTCTTTTTTTGAAAGGAAGGTGAATTTTTCCGATAGGATTGCATTTGCCTGTTCACTTTGACTGGACTCTGTGTAGGAATCTCCTTTCTGAATCCACTGCATTTCAATGGAATGGATGTTGGAGATCAAAGTTTTTGAGAATGCTTCAAATTCTTTGTTTCTGCTGATTTCAGGAGCTTGATTGAAAAGCATTTTTACAGCGAGATCAAATTTTTCTCTGGCATCATCAGTGTATCCAATGTCGGCAAACATTTCTCCGTTTTTGTAAATGGCAGAAATTTTGTTGATTTCCACCTGGGCGGGGGTTGGTTCATTTTTGTTTTGCTGAGGATGCCGTGCTGAAACATTGGCTGTTACTTTCTTGGGTGCACAACTTCCGTTGAACAGAAAAATAAAGGCAAATAATAAACAGAATGGAAAAAATATTATTTTCTCCCGGATTTTTCCGCCGGGAAGTATTTGTAAGGCCGCTGGAGATTTTCTTTCAGTCGTCATCATGAATCAGGATAGCGGATGAGACTGTTTTATTCAACCTCTTCATTCTCCAGTTGACGGATTCTGCCCCGAACAACTTCTTCCGCGACTACAGGAATGATTTCCCAGGCAATGTCCCGAACCACTTTGTCACTGAGCATGGCCACAACCTGTTCGGCTATTTTCCGGATGTCCGCATCTGATAATTTTGGATGAGAATTCAGCCCCTCCGTACTGAGGGCTGAGGGGGCCGGGATCAATTCCACGTCTTCATCCGCATGGCTGACATCAAGGGGGGCGATTTCTTCCGCTTCAACGGCGGGCTGTTCGACTTTGTATTCATCTACATGGACGGTTTGGGGTTCTTCTTCTATTGCAAAGTTAACATCCGGTAATTCTTCGTCTGCGGTTATTTCTTCTTCGGGCGATTCGGCTGTGACAGAAGGCGAGTCTTCAGACAGCAACTCTTCCACCGGCTCCCCCTGTGCTTCTTCCAGAATTTTTTCCGGTTCGGGAGAAGGGATATTTGTTTCTCCCTGAAATGCCACCGCTTCCCGAATGGTTCGGGGCCCCACCTCCGGGGGTGTTTCCATTTTATGCTCCGGCTCGGCGACATTAAATTCTTCGAGCGGTTCGTCATCAGTTTCCAGTACTTCTTCTTCTCCGGATTCCTCTTCTTTTTGGGGGAAGGATTCTTCAGTCATATCTTCAAAATCCGGTTCTTTTTCTTCTGTTTTCTCTGAAAGGCCTGTTGCGGCGGTTTCCGGTGTAGTCAAACTAAAGTCTTCAATGGGCTCATTGTCGGTTTCCAATACTTCTTCTTCCCCGGTTTTATCTTCTTCAGTTGGGAAGGTTTCTTCAGTCAGATCATTGAAATCCGTTTCATCCTTTTCAGTTTCGCCGGCAAAGGCTTCTTCCGCCACTTCCGGAATGGTGCTTTCTTCATGAATTCCAGCCAGTTCCTGCTCTGTAGTGCTAACGGTTTCTTCTTCGGAGAGGCTATCGGATTCTATGATTTTGGCATTATCCGGCACAGGTTCATTCAGCAGATTTTCGCCATCTTCCAGGTCTCCGAAATCAATTGAGTCCAGATCTTCATCCATGCCCATATCTTCAAACGGTGTGTCTGTTGGTGCAGGCGGCTGATTTTCAGATTCCTGCGATGTTTCGGCAGGAAGCGATTCCGGGGCTGAAAGACTGTCCATTTCTGCGGTTACGGGCTCTTCGTCTTCCGGTGGTGTATCGGGAATATCAATATCTGCAAGGTCTTCTTCTCCGATGTCCAGCAGGTCTTCTTCCGATAACATGAATTCTTCTTCCGTGATAGATTCCAGCTCTTCGGGGGAGAGGCCGTCTAACTCATCCATTGGAACGGAGACGGAAAAAATAGGGCTGCATTTCTCTTTCAGAGTATCCGATGTAAACGGCTTTTCAATGGTGCCGTCCAGTCCGTGCCGGTTGATGAGGCCCGCATCAAATTCGAAAAATTTTGGAATCATCATCAGTACCGGACAATTGTATTGTTGTTTTAACTGACTACCCAGTGCAAACACATCTTCCTGCCCGGGAAGATCAGCTGACAGGAGAATCAGGGAGAGAGGCGCCTCAGGGATATGCTCAGGGGGATAATTGTCGGATAGGAACAGCTGGTAATCTGTTTCCGGGAAAGCCAGCTGAACAATTTTGTGAATCATGATACTGGGGTCAATTATCAGAATGTTTTTCATCTTATACACTCTCCCGAGGCATTATTTTTTCATAACTTATCACATAATCATTATTCCGGTCAAGTTTTTGTATCCTCCTCCGAATCTGCAAAAAAATTCACACAGAGTGTTTTGAGCCGCCGAAGTGGATAAAACGATTTAATTTACTGAAAAAAATATAGAACAACTGTTTTTTCTTTTTCGTTTCCCAATAAAGGATTTAAAAGAGGATAAATGAAAATGTTCAGGAAGGGGAAAATCCGTAACCGTAAGCGGAGATTTCCGGTATTGCAAAAAGAGGGGGCTGTCGGCAGCCCCCTCTTTTTCTAAATTTAATCGGCTTTTTCTGCCAGTTCTCTGAGCATTTTGCGGGTAATGGATTTCGGCCGTTCGATTGCGTAGCCCAGTGCCCGGTCCCAGACAAGCTGGGAGGTGATTCCCAATGCACGGGAAACACCGAACAGAACAGTGTAGAAATCATATTCCTTAACGCCGTAGTACACCTGAAGTACGCCGGAATGCGCGTCGACATTGGGCCACGGATTCTTGGCTTTTCCGTGTTCTTTCAGAATGCCGGGAACAACTTCATAAACGTTGCTGACGGTTTTGAAGATGGGATCATCCGGCAGATGCTTCAATGCGAATTCACGCTGTGCGGCATAACGGGGGTCGGTCTGACGCAGTACCGCATGTCCGTATCCGGGAATTACCTTTCCGCTGTTCAGGGTATCCCATGCGTATTTTTCAATTTCCTCTTTGGTGGGTGTCCGTCCGCCGAAATGATCCATCAGATCGAGAATCCACTTCAGGCATTCCTGGTTGGCAAGTCCGTGGAGCGGGCCGGCCAGGCCGCCCATTGCGGCGGAAACAGAGTAGAAAACATCGGAAAGTGCGGAAGAAACCAGATGTCCGGTATGGGCGCTGACATTGCCGCTTTCATGGTCACTGTGGAGCAGGAGATAGAGGCGCATCAGGTCTTTGTATTCCGGATTTTCCACACCCATCATGTGGGCAAAGTTTCCGCCCCAGTCTTCCTCGGGATTTGCTGCGATATGTTCGTCACCTTTGTATTTCATCCGGTAAATATAGGCTGCGATCAGCGGAAGTTTCGCGATAAGGTTAATGGAATCTTCCAGTGTCGGTTCCCAGTATTCGGCTTTGGTCATGCCTTCGTTGTAGCGTTTCCGGAAGGCGGATTCCCGTTCCAGCGCTGCGATAGCTGTTGTAAACATTGCCATGGGATGAGAATCCCGGGGCAGTGCCCGGAGAACATCAATAATATATTGAGGAAGCTGTGATTTTGCTTTTACCTGTGCTTCCAGGTCCAGTACTTCTTCCATTGTGGGGATTTCACCGGTGAGAAGCAGCCACCAAAGCCCCAGCGGATACGGTTCTTCATGGCCGGCTTTTTTGGGAAGAGCGGCTCTGGTTTCCGGAATTGTCATGCCGCGGAAACGGATACCTTCCATGGGATCCAGATAGGAAGTATCACAAATTAATACCTTTACACCACGGATTCCGCCCATTGCCTGAGCTACATGGACCTGGTCAATGACTTTGTCTCCCAATGCCTTCAGAGACTTTACATCATCCCTTTCTTTGGCCATCATGCCGGCAAGTTTCTGTTTGAGTAGGCTCATAATCCTCTCCTTATTAAAAAATGTCATGGTTAATAGACTCACACATGCCAGAAAACGCACTTCCTTTTGAACATAGTTTACCAGAAAATTTTGATAGGTGAAAAAAAATTAAGGAATCGTATTCAATGGGAAAATCCGGATAGCCTGCCGGAAATGGGGCCGAGTCCTGTATAAAATAAGTGCGGTGTCGGAACAATTTCAAATCCATATGTCTGTGTCCGGTTCTATTTTATTCGGGGCAAACCGGAGGCCGGGGATTCTCCCCGGCCCCTTTCGGTTTATTCTACTTTTTTTCTGATACGAGCGGTTTTTACCGGCTTCCGGTTAACGCCGTCATGAACGTGCGGTTCAGATCACCGCTTGATTCCAGTGCCACCACCGGTGCGGTGGAAGAATAGCGGACCGTATCTC
>JAADGL010000019.1 GCA_013152385.1 Acidobacteriota bacterium | reverse complement strand
ACTTTGCCCGCTGCACGTTTCAGTTTCATTTTTTCCAGTTTGATGATGACGGATTGGATTTTTTCTTCCGCCGCTTTCCTGTCTTCCTGGGTAATGAGCGAAACTTTTTATGCCTTATCAATGTGTATCTTTGTCCCTGATGAGGCCGGTTTATTTTTTTATACGATATCCAGTACGATGTCCGGGATGTCGCTTCGGTCTTCGGTGGCGGTGAGCACTTCCGGGCCGTTTTCGGTGATGGCGATGGTGTTTTCAAATTGAGCCGAAAGGGATTTGTCTGCCGTTATCACTGTCCAGCCGTCTTTCAGGGTATGGCAGTGGCGTTTTCCGGCATTGAGAATCGGTTCGATGGTAATGACCATCCCCGGTTCCAGGGTGATGCCTCTGCCCGGTTTGCCGAAGTGGAGCACTTCGGGGTCTTCGTGGAGCTGTCTTCCCACACCGTGGCCGATGTATTCCCGTACCACCGAGTAGCCGTTTTCTTCGGCGTAGGATTGGATGGCGTGCCCGACATCGCCGAGGCGGCTGCCCTGTCGGCATTGTTCGATTCCGAGGAGCATGGATTTGTAGGTGACCCGGACCAGTTTTTTCGCCGCTTCGGAAATTTTCCCAACCGCAAAGGTGCGGGTGGCGTCTCCGTGGAAGCCGTTTTTGAATGCGCCGACGTCCACTGATATGATGTCCCCTTCTTTCAGCCTGAGACGGCCCGGAATGCCGTGAACGACCTGGTTGTTCACCGAGGTACACAGGGTGTGGCGGAATCCCATGTATCCTTTGAAGGAGGGCGTGGCACCGTGTTTGCGGATAAATTTTTCCGCGATTCTGTCCAGTTCACGGGTGGTGATTCCCGGCTGGATGTAGGGTTTCAGATGTGTAAATACCATGGCAGTAATCCACCCCGGTTCCCGCATCTGTTCGATATCCTGTTTTGTTTTAAATTTGATCAAGGATTTCCTCCACTGTTGCCAGTTCCGGTTTCCGGTTCAGTTGTTCCTGAAGCTGTTCCCGAAATGGCTCAAGGCTTTCTTTTTTCATTTTCAGTCTGAATATGACGCCGTTTCCGTCATATTTTTCGCCTGATATTTTCACGTCCGGGAATCGGTTTACCGTCTGGTACACGGATTGGGATTCCTGAAATGACACCGCACAGGATAGCACAATCAGTGGATAGAGGGTTACGGTTTTTATGTTTTCCAGCGCCAGTGCCGCGGCGTCGCCGTATGCCCGAACCAGCCCGCCGATGCCGAGCTTTGTGCCGCCGAAATAACGGGTTACCACCGCCATAACATTCATCAGCCCTTTTCCTTTCAGGATTTGCAAAATGGGTTTCCCCGCCGAACCGGAAGGTTCTCCGTCGTCCGATGCTTTTTCATTTTCCGGGTGTATGCGCCACGCGTAACAGTTGTGGGTGGCATCGTGGTATTTTTTTCTGATTTTAATGAGTTGTTTTTTTGCCTCTGTTTCGTCGGATACCGGAAGTATGGTGGCAATAAATTTGGACCCTTTTACCGTAAACTGGGCGTGGGCGGTTTCAGCGGGAACGGTTATCCCGGCCATGTCCGTTCCTTTGATACATGTCGGAGTTTTCTTTCAGGTAGTCCCGGATTTTCTGCATGTCTTCCCATACCGGCCGTTTTCCGCCGGGATTACGGAGCAGGTAGGCCGGATGGTAGGTTGGCATTACCCGTATGCCGTTTATGATGTGGAAACGGCCCCGAAGCCGTGAGATGGATTCGGTGGTGTTCAGAATGACCTGACTGGCGTGCCGTCCCAGTGTGCAGATGATTTTCGGTTGGATCAGGCGGATCTGTTCGGCAAGATAGGGGTGGCAGGCTGCCGCTTCTTCCGGCAGCGGGTCCCGGTTTCCGGGGGGCCGGCATTTGACAATGTTGGTGATGTACACATCTTTTCTGTCCAGCTCAATTGCATTGATGATTTTGGTCAGCAGTTGCCCGGCTCTTCCCACAAAGGGGATTCCCTGCTGATCTTCATCGAATCCGGGGCCTTCTCCGATGAACATCAGGTCTGTTTCGATGTTTCCGGCCCCGAATACGGCTTTGTTCCGGGTTTTTCCCAGCCCGCATTTTGCGCAGGCCGCCACTTGCGCCGCCATCTCTTTAAACCGGGCGGCAAGGTCCACAGCGGTTTCCCGTGTGGGTGGTGAGGGGACGAAACTCGAGGGTGCCAGCGCGTCTTTCAGTTGAACCGCAAGGGGCCGTGGAATGGTGTCTACTCCGATTTCTTTCAGGAAATGGAGATAGTTTACTTCATCTTTCATTTATTCCGCCCTGCTATGGCTGAGATTTTTTCCACAATGTGAAAGGCCAGTTCTTCTTTGCTGATTTTTTCATAGGGGACGGTACTTTGGTCTTTTGCCACCAGGACTGCCCGGATGGTGTCGGCTTCAAATCCGGAATCCGGTACGCCCACAATGTTGCCCACAATGAGGTCGGCTTTCTTTTCCGTAAGTTTTTTCTTTGCCGATTCTTCCACGTTTGATGTTTCCGCCGCAAATCCCACCAGGATTTTTTCCCCTTCGAAGCGGGTTCCCAGTGTTTTCAGGATGTCGGTGGTGGGTTTCAGACGCAGGTTTAAGAGATTTCCATCTTTCTTTTTCTTTTCGTGGAACACGGTTTCCGGGGTATAGTCCGCCACCGCCGCCGCCATTACGATGATGTCCGCGGCACTTGCTTTTTTCAGCACGGCATCCTTCATTTCCGAAGCGGTTTGAACCTTTGTCTGCCGACAGTAAGCCGGATAACAGGCTGTACCGGTACCTGCCACAATTTCAACATCCGCCCCTGCCAGGGCAAAAGCCGTTGCCAGTTCTTTTCCCATTTTACCGGAAGAGCGGTTGGTGATGGTCCGGACCGGGTCAATGGGTTCCGCTGTTCCGCCGCTGGCAATTATAACTCTCATTCCGGAAAGGGGGCCTCCGGTTTTGCGGTGCAGCACAAATTCAATCATGTCGGCCACGGTTTCCGCGTCCGGCATCCGTCCCGGCCCCTCGCTTCCGCAGGCAAGGTAACCGGCATCCGGTTCCAATACGTGGACGCCGTCTTTTTTCAACCGGGCGATGTTCCGCTCTGTTGCCGGATGACGGTACATTTCGCTGTTCATGGACGGTGCCACCAGTACCGGCCCGGTACAGGCAAGGTAGGCGGTGGAGAGAAAGTCATCGGCGATGCCGCCGGCAAATTTTGCCAGGATGTCCGCAGTTGCCGGTACCACGGCAAGGATACCGCAGGGTTGTACCAGGCTGATGTGGGAGAGGGCCCGCCCCGGTTCAAACGTATCGGTGTACGGGAGTTTTCCGGTAATCGCGCCCACTGTGACCGGTGTGACAAACCGGGTGCCGTTGGCGGTGAGAATGGTTTCGATGTCCCGGTAGCCCCGTTTTTGAAGTTCCCGGATTACATTTACCGTTTTGTAGGCGGCAATTCCCCCGGAGATGCCAATGACAATCCGCTGGCCGGTCTGGCGGTTCATTTCGGTTTACACAATCCGTCGTCAGTTCAGTTCAACCGGATTTTCTTCGGCTCCCGGGAAGGTGACGACGATTTTTCCCTGCCGGATTTCTTCCAGCGCGACGAAGGTTTTCTTTTTCGCGTCAATGCTGACTTTCGGGTGCGCACCAAGGAGCAGCTGATTGGCTCTGGCACCGGCAATGAGAATGTAGCGGTATTTGTTTTCCACAATTCTCTGATCTTCTTTGTTTTCAGTCATCTATATCCTCCATTTGGAATAGTTCTGTGATTTGCTCAATATTTTTTACCCGGTTGATTTTCAGGCGCTGGGCGAGAATAATCCGCTTAACTTCGTCAACAGCCTGATTCAGGCCGTCGTTTACCACGAGATAGTCAAACGATGCCAGCGCCTGAATTTCTTTTCCCGCTGTTTTCAGGCGGTTCAGGATTTCTTTTTTCCCTTCCCGGTTCCGGTTTTCCAGGCGCCGTTTCAGTTCCGCCGCGTCAGGGGGAATGATGAAAATTGAGGTGTGGGGAGTATCCTGCCGTTTCATCAACTGCAATGCGCCCTGTACATCAATGTCCATGATAACATCACGGCCCTGTTTCAGCAGGGATTCCACCTGTTTTCGGCTGGTTCCGTAGCTGAATTTTCCGAATACCCGGGCATGTTCCAGAAATTCACCGGCTTGAATCATTTGTTCAAATTCGGTTTCACTGACGAAGAAGTAGTCTTTTCCCGGAGTTTCTCCCGCCCTGGGTTCACGGGTTGTGTAGGAAACGGAAAATGAAAGATTCTGCACCTGTTCCATCACCCGGTGGATTACGGTGCTTTTCCCGCTGCCGGAGGGGGCGGAAATGATAAAAAGGCCGCCTTTCCGGTTTATTTTCATTGTGTTTCTCCGATACCGGTATTTTCCAGCCTTGCCGCAAGTGTTGCAGGGGTGTTAACCGATTGAATCAGCATACCGTTTTCCATGAGGATGAAGGAGCGGGTGGGTTTTCCGGCGGTTGCGTCCACCAGTTTTCCCGCTTCTTTTGCCTGTTCTTTCAGTTTCCGGAGCGGGGCGGAGCCCGGCCTCAGTATGGAAATGATTTTACGGCTGTTTACAAAGTTATCGTGTCCAATTGAAAGAAACATCAGGCCTCCCCACCGGTTTCAACTGAAATCTCCGATTCCGGCAACGGGATGAAAAATCCCACGGAATCACTCAATATTCTGCACCTGCTCGCGGATTTTTTCAAGCTCTGTTTTCATCAGCACCACTTTCCGGGAAATTTGTTCGTCCCGGGATTTGGAACCGATGGTGTTTACTTCCCGGTTCATTTCCTGGAGAATGAAGTCCAGTTTCTTTCCCACAGCGCCGGTTTCGGTGAAAACATCCCGGAAAGACGCGAGGTGGGCCCGGAAGCGGACCAGTTCTTCGGTGATGTCCAGTTTGTCTGCCAGCAGGCCGGCTTCCTGCATGATGCGGGATTCGTCCTGCTGTTCCCGGGGCAGAATTTTTTCAAGCCGTGCCCGGAAGGTTTCCAGCTGGCGTTCCAGAAATCCTTCCCGGTTTGTTTCAATGTCCGTGAGGCTTTCCGTGAGGCCCGAAAGGCGTTTTTCAAAATCTTTTTGAAGAAAATCACCCTCTTTTTGCCGCCCTTCGTTGAATTTCAACAGAAGTTTTTCAAAAGCGGTCAGGACTGTTGATTTTACCGTATCCTGAAAGGTTTTGTCCGGTTTCTGCACCAGCAGGTTGGCATCCCGATTGAATAATGCGGTCAGCGGGATGCTGAAACTCAGCATGGGGAATTGGTTCCGGATGGTTTCAAATTCTTTTGCGTAGGCGTTCAGAACAGCGGTGTTGATGTGGGCGCCGGCTTTTTTCGGGTCGTCAATCCTCAGTTCCATCCAGACTGTGACCCTGCCTCTGAATACCGCCTGTTTCAGAGCTGTCAGCAGTGCGGGTTCCAGCCCGGCGAAACTGTCCGGCAGGCGGAATTGGCAGTCGAGGTACCGTCCGTTGACTGATTTTATTCTCAATGAGACGGAAAACCCGTTTCCGCTGATTTCCGTTTCCGCAAATCCTGTCATGCTTCTCATATTAAAACTCCCAGTTGTCCGCCTGTGCCGTGATGCGGTTCAATTCGTTTTCAAGTTCCAAACACTTTTCCCGTACATTATCATTTTTTTCGACCCGGATTGTGTTTCCAAAAATAAACACGTGCCGGGCACAGGGCATCGGCACAATGAATTTGTCCCAGCTGTTCACGGTTTTTTTCCGGGAACAGTTGTAGGCAAAGGGGACAATCGGCACATTTGCCAGCCTTGCCATTACCACTGCTCCGTCTTTGGCTTTGTACACGGGGCCCAGCGGCCCGTCCGGTGTTACCGCCATGACTCTGCCCCGGCGAAGCTGGTTTACCGCTTCTCTCAACGCTTCTTTCCCTCCCCGGCTGGAGGAGCCCCGTACTGCGTGAATGTGTCCCAGTTTGGCGACGGTACGGGTGATGTATTCACCGTCTTTTGAAGCGGAAACAACCGGAACCACGTCTCGATGCGGGGTTTTTGTGGCAAAAGGCCCCATGAGGATGCGGTTGTGCCAGAATGCGTAAACGTAGGGGCTTCTGTTTTCTGCCAGCCGGTCAATTTCATCTGCGTTTACCCGTACGGCATCAATGGCGGTCCGCCATACCAGTTTCAGCCAGCCGGACGCAAGGGAGGAGACGACAGCTTCACTGAATCCCATTGTGCACTCCGAACTGCATGTTGTAAAGCCGGGTGTAAATTCCGTTTTTTTCGATTAATTCGTCATGACAGCCGGATTCCACGATTTTCCCTCTGTCCATAACGTAAATAACATCTGCTGACCGGATGGTGGACAGCCGGTGGGCGATGACAAAGGTGGTCCGGTTTTGCATGAGGTTGTTCAGTGCTTTTTGAACCAGAATTTCGGATTCGGTATCCAGGGCGGATGTGGCTTCATCCAGAATCAGGATGGGCGGGTTTTTCAGGAGCGCCCGGGCAATGGACAGACGCTGCCGCTGCCCGCCGGAAAGCAGTACGCCGCTTTCCCGGATTCCGGATTGATAGCCGTTTGGCATTGCTTCGATGAATTCGTGGGCAAAGGCCATTTTTGCTGCCTTTACCACCTGTTCCATGGGAAAATCCGCTCTGCCGTAAGCGATATTGTTGAATACGGTGTCGTCAAAAAGAATGGTTTCCTGGGTGACCATGCCGATGTGACGCCGCAGGTCTTTCAGCTCAAATTCCCGGATGTCAATTCCGTTGATGGTGATGCTGCCGCCGGTTACGTCAAAGAAACGGGGGACGAGGTTGGCCAGTGTGGTTTTTCCGGCACCGCTGGATCCCACAAAGGCTGAGATTGTTCCCCGTTTGACAGAGAATGATACATCCGACAGTACCGGCCTTTCATCCTTTTCATAGTGAAAACACACGTTGTTGAATGCGACTTCTTCCACCTTTTCAGGGAATGGGGCCGGATGCGGGGGAGATTGAATCCGGTTTTCTTCGTCCATGAGTTCAAAAATCCGCCGGAATGCCTCCACCGCCTGCTGAATGTCGTTGTTGGCCTTTACCAGACGGCGGATGGGGGAATAAATAAAAATTACGCCTCCGATGTAGACCACGAAGGTTCCCACCGTCATTACCCCGTTTCGAATTTGAATGCTGCCATAGAAAATAACTACGCAAAAGACAATGGCGCCGATGAATTCCATAATCGGCGAGGATGCCGCGGTGGCAAGTACCATGCGGACATTGGCTTTGAAGAATTCGTAATTTTTCTGAACGAATTTTTGAATTTCGAATTCTTCCATGGAAAATGCTTTCACAATCCGGTTGCCGGTGATGGTTTCTTTCAGAATGTTGGTTAATTCGCCCATCCGGCTCTGGGCGGAGCCGGTGGCCCGGCGGATTGCCCGGCTGATTAAAATGAACGGGATGATGTTCAGGGGAATAATAACGAGGAGTAAAGTGGAAAGCCCCGGTGAAATGTAAAATACACCGGCAATGAGAATCATCAGAATCAGGCTCTCTTTTACAAGGTCACCGATTTTGGTGGTGGCGGCATTCTGAATCAGAAATACATCATTGGTAATCCGGGAAATCAGGGTGCCGGAATGATACCGGTCGAAAAAGGAGACCGACTGCATGGTCATTTTTCTGTAAAGGTCATCCCGAATGTCCCGGACAACCTTGAACCCGACTCTGCCGAGGATGTAGAAACCGGAAAAGGTAAACAGCCCTTTTAACAGAAAAACAGTCAGCATCATGATGAGAATCACCATGATGTCTTCTCCTCCCCGGATGGCGCGGTTCAAATCCAGACGGGGAATCCAGCCCTTTTTTTCCAGCCATTTTTTCAGTTTGTTCTTGGAACGGGTGATAAATGCCAGTTTATCTTTTGAATGGGGGGCCGCCGCCGGCTTTCGGACAGTTTCTGCGGCAGGATGGGTTTGTACCGCTGTCACTGCCTGTCCTTCCCGCCCCAGTTTCATTAAACCGTCAAATACCGGTTTGGCACTGAAAATAACCGCCTGCCAGAGAATTGCCACTGTGGCGAGAATCAGGAAAGATGCGATAAGTTGAAACAGGTAGGGACGAAAATAATGCAGAATCCGCCGGGTCAGTTTCATATAAGCTCCAGAATCCTTTCGGCAATCCGGCGGTAACTTCCCGCCCGGTACAGCCGTTGTTTTAAGTTTCCAAGGCGCCGCTTTATGCGCTTTGCCGTGTTATCGTTCCTGAAAATCTTTTCCGCATAGCGGATGATTTCATCGGGATTGCAATCCCGGTTCACCAGTTCCGCCATCACCGCCTCGTCCAGCACCACGTTGGGAATGGAAATAAAGCGGGATACCACTGCCAGCATACCCACCGCAGTTGTAACCGGATTCAGCCGGTAAAGGACTGCCATCGGTGTGCCGGAGAGCCCGCATTCCAGGGTTACGGTACCGGATGCCCCCGCCGCAAGGTCTGCCGCGTCCATTGCCGCGTATTTGTGTTCCGGCTCAATGACCGTGATTGGAGACATCGCCAGACACGCCGCCTTTAATTCATCTTCCGGCATGGCGGGAGATGGAAGCAGCATCAGGGAAACATTTTCCCAACGTTTTTGAAGCCGCTTTGCGGTTTCCGACAGTACGGGGATGATGGTCTGGTATTCCCGTTTCCGGCTTCCCGGAAGAAAAAGTACGCGCTTTCCCTTTTCCGGCAGCCCGTAATGTTCCAGAAAATCCTTTTTCGGTAATTCGGATTTGACCGTTTCCGCCAATGGGTGGCCGTGGAACTCACCGTTATCAAACAGCGGCGCTTCAAAGGGGAAGAGGACAAAAATCCGGTCAAACAGCTGGCTCAGCATCCGTGCCCGGTACCGGCGCCATGCCCAGACCTGAGGCGGGACAAAGTATATCAGTTTTCCCACGTCTTTTCGAACATTGCGGGCAATTCGGATATTGAAATCAGGGAAATCAATGCAGATCAGCACATCAGGTTTTAACTCCCTGATTCTACTGATTAACTGTTTCATGGCGGTTTTCAGGCGCCCGAGGTTTTCGATAACTTCGGTAATGCCGACAACTGAAAGGTCGGAATAGTCCCGGATAATTTTTGCCCCTGCCGCCCGGCAGCGGCCGCCACCGACAGCATAAACCTCCATACCGGCTTCAATCAGCTTTTCAGCCAGGCCCGCCGCGTAGATTTCTCCCGAAAGTTCTCCGCTGAGAAGCACGGCTCTGCGTTTTGTCCGGGCTTCACGGGGCTTCAAAGCGATCTCCTTCTTTCAGGTATCCGCCGTTGAGGCAGGACGCGGCATCCATTGCTTTCCGGTTTTCAGGCTGAATTCTCAGAACCGGCAGCATGAAGCTGTCTCCGCAGGCAACAAACAGGTTTGATTTTTGCACCGTCACGGTTCCCGGGGACATCGAATCTCTGGTTTTTTCAATGGGGATTCCGGCTTTCAGAAATTTAAATGTCTGTTTGTTCAGTGTGCAGAATCCCCCGGGCCAGGGCTGAAATCCCCGTATCCGGTTATAAACATCCATCGCCGGCATTGAAAAATCCAGTTTTCCGTCTTCTTTCCGGATAATGGGGGCGTAGCTTGCCATTTCCTCATCCTGTAAAACCGTAATAATTTCTTTTTTCAGATAGAGAGGAAGTTTTTCTTTCAAAATATCAATAGCGGTTGCCGTCAGTTTTTCAAACAGCCGGGGCGCATCGTCTGAAAGGCTGATTGGAACCGTGGATGCGGCAATAATGGGGCCGGTGTCCAGCCCTTTATCCATTTTCATCAGAGTTACGCCGGTTTCTTTTTCACCGTTCACCAGTGCCCAGTTCACCGGGGCGGCTCCCCGGTAGGCCGGCAGCAGGGAATAATGGACATTTACACATCCGGACGGCGGCAGGCTCAGAATCGTTTCCGGCAGAATTTTCCCATACGCGACAACAACAATTACATCCGGATTACAGTCTTTCAGCTGCTGCAGGAATTCCGGGTTTCTTTTGATGCGTTCCGGCTGTATAACCGGCAGGCCGAGGCTGTTTCCCCGGACTTTTACCGGAGGCGCCTGAAGTTTCCGTTTCCGTCCTGACGGCCGGTCGGGTTGAGTTACCACCAGCCGGATATCGCTGATTTCGTGCAGTGCATTTAAAAGCGGAACCGCCACTTCCGGCGTTCCCATAAAAATACTTCGAATTATTTTCACTTTTTCCCTTTCAAAAGATTCCGGTCAGGCCCGTTCTTCGGACCCTTCCCCCGGCCGGTGTTCCCATTTTCCTTCCCGTTTCAGTTTCCGGATGGTTTTCATCACAAGCCGCCGTTTCAGCGGAGACAAGCGGTTAATGAACACCACTCCGTCAAGGTGGTCAATTTCATGGCATAATGCCCGGGCCAGAAGTTCATCCCCCTCTATTTCTCTTTTTTTCCCTTCTAAATCCGTGTAGCGTACTTTCACATTCATGGGCCGTTCAACATGTCCGAAAACACCGGGGAAACTGAGGCACCCTTCTTCCGCTTTCTGGTATCCTTCTTCCGCGGTAATTTCAGGGTTGATTAAAACTTTCAACTGATCCGGGTCCGCTCCTGCAGACAGGTCCACCAGGCAGAGGCGTTTTGAAATTCCCACCTGAGGGGCGGCCAGTCCGATTCCCGGAGCCGCTTTCATGGTTTCATACATGTCCGAAACCAGTTTCCGGATGCTTTCGTCCACTTCCGCTATTTGTTCTGTCTTTTTTTCCAGTACCGGGTCTCCGTAAACCCGGATTTCCATCAATGCCATTTCGGCCTCCAGTGTCCCGGTCAGTTTTTGCCGGCCTTTTCCTTCAATGATTCCAGTTCTTTTTTTGCGGCGTCCATCTTTTTTTTGATGCTTTCTTTCCAGTTGTCTTCATTTTTCCGGATTCCTTTTGCAGCCAGAAAAGTGGAAATTTTCGGATGCATGCCGTAGTCCACAATGTTCCAGCCGCTGACATCAAGATAAACCCGGTCAAAGGTACCGGTGTCTTTTTTCATGAAATATAGCCGGCTTCCGTTTCGAATTGTCAGGTATCGGTATGAAACAAAGCCGGTTCCCCCGATTAAAATCAACAACACAATTAACGTAATGATTCTTTTCATTGCGCCTCCCGATACCGGATTATACCGCATTCGGCAGGCCTGTGACAAACCGTGCCGGTTCTCCCCTTTTTCTGCCTCACGGTGCCGGGAAGAGTTGAAGCCGGTCAGGTGCCTGTTTTTTTCTGTCGTTTTTCCCACCGGTCAATCAGGGTGAAGATGAAAAAAGTTGTGGCAATGCCGGCAAAAACGTCCACTGCGTAGTGGTAGCGGAGATAAACGGTGGCGATGGAGAGAAACACAAGGTCCGGCAGGAAAAAGTAGCGGAACATCCGGGGACGGGCCTTTGCCGCTGCCAGGGTCACCGCCAGTGCGACGGCAACATGGGAGGATGGGAAGGAGCCGCCTCCGATTTCTCCGTGGGCGTAGATGAATGCCATAATGTTGTGAAAAATATAGCCCGGCGGCGGGGTAACGCCCATTGTGTCCGGGCCGATTACCGGCAGAATCACAAAGAGGGTGTAACAGAAGTAGAAGACCGCCGAAACCCGGAGGAGGAAGGCGGGAAACAACCGGCGTCTGCCGCAGTACAGGGAAAAGCCCAGAATCGGAATCAGCAGGTAATAACTGAAATAGGAGATGTAAAAGAATTCCGCCACTGCTTTGCCGGGAATCGCTTTGGCCAGTTCCACCGACGGCTGTAAACCGAAGAGCATTCTGTCCAGGTGCTGAAAAAACGGGTCCAGGTTCCGGGAAATCAGTACATGGTTGAGGGAACAGGATGCTTCGTAAAAAAAGGTATAGCTGATGGGCTGGTACCAGTGGTGAAGAAAGCGCAGAATTTCGCTGTCAAAGATGTTGTCCAGCCGAATGATGACAAAGGCGGCTGCCGCGATCATCCCTGTGGTCAGGGCAATGGTGTAGTGGGCGGAAAAAAGGCTGTACAGGGAAAGAAAGAGAGTGAATACCCCGAAAAGCCGGTCCGCTACAGCCAGTTGTTGTTTCGGTACCATTGAACCGTCTGCTCCAATGCCTGCGGAAACGGTGTTGCAGGTAGAATTTTACTGTTTTGTATCCGGGATACGTCACAGGTCCAGTACGGCGCCACGATTTCCCGGCATTTCTCCAGGTTTAACAGCGCAGGTTTCCTGTTGAAAAAAGAAATCATTTCCTGAATCAGTGCGATGGGATAAATTCCCGCAAGGGGAAAGCGAATGGTGCGGACTCTTTTGCCCAGTGTTTCTGCCACTGCTTCACGAAACTGTTTCCAGGAGAAGAATTGGGGGTATGCGACGAAAAAAGCCGTGGTTTCGCCTCTGAATTTTTCCGTCAGTTCCACTGTGGCAAGGCAGAGATCCGGCCCGTACACCAGAGAAAACCAGCGCTCGGCGAAGCCGGGATAGAGCGAAACCCCCCGGTTTGCCATTTGAATAAACATGAAAATGTCTTTTTCGCCTTCTCCGAATACGGCAGGGGGCCGGATAATGGTAAGGGATAAACCGGATGCCAATGCGTGTTTTTCTCCTGCCAGTTTGCTTTCGCCGTAACTGCTCACCGGGTGAGGCGCGGTGTCTTCCGTGACCGGGTCTGCCAGCGAGGGAGAAGGGCCGATTGCGGCAAGGGAGGACATGTACACGAAGTGTGCGTTGGGCGTATCCCGTTTTACCGCTGTGAGCAGATTTTCCGTTCCCCTTGCGTTCACATCAAAATAATCCTGCCGTTTTCTTGCTTTGGTCAGTCCGGCAAGGTGGAAAACCGTATCCACATCCGGAGGAATGTTCAGGGTGCCGGGCAGGGTGATGTCGCCTTTCAGTGTATCCACCGGAAGATTGTTCAGGCGGGAGGGGTCTCTTGCCAGCGCGGTGACACGGACACCCCGTTTCAGCAGCAGTTTTGCGAGATGATGGCCGATAAAGCCGGTGGCTCCCGTCAGGAACGCATGTTTCATAGCGGTTTCTCGTAAAACCGGTACGTTTTGTAGCGGCGTCCCCCCACTTTTTCCGCGATATGGTTCATCACGAGGTTGTTTTCCAGAATCCAGGACATTTCTCCGCCTTTCACGCCTTTTCGGAAAGCTTCTTCGATGGTTCTGAAATAGAGGAGAAGGTCAATGCCCTGACGGCGGTATTCCGGCAGCAGCCCCATGGTGATGACCCGAACCGTGTCAATGTGCTTTTTCCCGAAGAGAAGGTGAAAAATCCCCGTGGGAAACAGCCGTCCGTTCATTTTTATCAGCACCCGGTTCAAATCCGGAAGTGTCAGGGAAAAGCCCACTGATTTTCCGTCTTTTTCAGCAAAAAACAGATAATCTTCATCCAGAATCATTTTCAGATCTTTTGCCGCGTGGGTAAATTCCGCTTCAGTCATCGGAATGAAACCCCAGTTTTTTTCCCATGCTTTGTTGTAAATCTGAAATGCGTCTGCAATTTCCCGTTCCAGATGCTTCAATGATGCTTTTCGTACCGTTACGCCGGTTTTTTCCAGTATCATGTTTGCCTGCCTTGTCAGTTT
The DNA here is from genome assembly GCA_013152385.1 of Acidobacteriota bacterium. Taxonomy (GTDB): domain Bacteria; phylum Acidobacteriota; class Holophagae; order Thermotomaculales; family Thermotomaculaceae; genus UM-FILTER-49-7. Next base: position 27,975 of record JAADGL010000019.1, on the reverse strand, counting down.
CTCCATGGGAAGGTCTGTCATATCGGCGTAGTAGGCGTACAAATCCATTACTTTTTTCAATCCGAAAGATTCGACCAGTTCTTCATAGTATGCGGGATTCCAGGTCATCATAAAAACCGGGGGCTGATCCGTTCCCTCCACCAGCAGGCCGCATTCATCGTTGGTGGAGAAGTTCGCCGGCCCGCGCATGGTGTCCATTCCCTGTTCTTTCAGCCACGCGGCAGCTTTTGATAACAGGGCATGGGCGGTTTCCCGGTTGTTTTCGCAGTCAAAGAATCCGAAAAAACCGACTTTGTCTCCGTGAAATTCATTGTGGGCGTTATTGACAATGGCGGCGATTCTTCCCACAATTTTCCGGCCATCTTCACAGAGAAAGTAAACCACTTTCGCGTGGTCGAAAAAGGGATTTTTTTTCGGGTTGAAAAAGTCACGGCGCTCCATCAGAAGATGGGGCACAAAATTGGGATTGTCACGGTGAAGCTTCATTGGGAATCGGATAAACCGTTCCATATCGGCTTTGGATTCAACCGGCCGGACATTCATGACAGCAGCCCCATTTTTTTGCCGATGCGTTCGAAAATATCCAGAGCCCGGTCAATTTGCCCGTCGGTGTGGGTAGCCATCAGGCTGACCCGGATTAACGATTGATCCGGCCGTACCGCAGGGGGCACAACAGGATTGACAAAGACGCCGGCATCGTTCAACGCTCTGCAGTATTCAAAGGTTTTCATGTAATCCCCGATTTCCACCGGGAGGATCGGAGTTTCGCTGGCACCGGTCTGAAACCCCATTGCTTTCAATCCGGTTTCCATTCGTTTTGTATTGTGCCAGAGCCGTTCCAGCCGTTCCGGTTCTTTTTCCATGATTTCCAGGGATGCCATCACCGCAGCCACCATTGCAGGGGGCGGGCTGGCGCTGAACATTAATGCTCTGGCATTGTGCCGGAGGTAATGGATCATATCTTTGTCGGATGCCACAAATCCACCGATTGCGGCAAGGGATTTGCTGAATGTCCCCATGATCAGGTCTACCCGGTCAGACAGGCCGAAATGGGCAGTGGCCCCTTCTCCGTGTTTGCCGAGGACACCGATGGAATGGGCTTCATCCACCATCAGCAGCGAGCCGCTGGCTTCGGCGATTTCCACCATGCGGGGAATGTCCGCGATATCTCCGTCCATGGAAAAAACTCCGTCCACGGCAATCAGTTTTCCGGAATTTTCAGGGAGCGCCTGGGTTTTCTTTTCCAGATCCGCCATGTCATTGTGGTCATATTTGATGCGCCGGCCGAATGCCAGCCTTGCGCCGTCCACAATGGAGGCATGGTCCAGTTTGTCCATGATTATGTAATCATGAGGGCCCACCAGCGCGCTGATAACCCCCTGGTTTACCATGAAACCGGTGGAAAACAGTAAAGCGGCTTCTTTTCCCACCAGCGCGGCAAGCCGTTCTTCCAGTTCTTCATGGATTGACAATGTTCCGTTCAGAAAACGGGAGCCGGCACACCCTGTCCCGTATTTCAGCACTGCGTCTGCCGCGGCCTTTTTCACCCGGGGGTCGTTGGTCAACCCGAGATAAGAGTTGGAGCCCAGCATCAGCATCTTTTTCCCGTCAATAATTACTTCGGTGTCCTGTTCGGAGGAAATGGGCCGGAAATAGGGATAAAGCCCAAGATTCATCAACTGTTTTGCCTCCTGAAATCCCCGAACCCGCTTCAAAATCGGACTTGTCATGATTCCCCCACTGTTTGGATTGTAAAAGAAACTTCCCAATGATGTAAGAATACCGTACCCCGGCTGATTTCTCAAGAATTTTTCAATCACCGGCGAAGCGTTTTCGGCAGAGAAATTATGAAAGCATAAAAATGAGTTCGGCCGAACCCAGCCGGATTCGGCTCCCGTGTGAAAGCCAGAATGAATGTCCCGTCCGGCCGTTTACGTCTATGCTGTTTCCGGCAGCTGCGGATTCAACCCACCAGTTTCCGTTATCCGCCCGGTACAAAACGGCATGGCGGGGCAGAACACCGGCATAAGGCAGGACAATGGCATTATCCGGAGCAGACCCGACAGTCATTTTCTTCTCAAGGGCAACTTCCTCCCCGCCGGGGATTAACAGCCGGGGATTTATTCTGTTTCCCCCTGCCGGAGAACCGGTGTCAAATCCCCTTGAAGCCCTGTTCTTTTTTCTCACCGCAATGAGTAACAGCAGTCCTCCCGCCCCGGTAAAGACGATACCGGTTAAAATCAGCCAATGCCAACCGGTGGAGCGGCGGCGTCCCGGCAGAGAAATCTTTTTTCCAGTCTCATCCGTCAACTGTTTCTGAATCCGGAGGCCTTTTTGAAAGGTTTCAAGAGTTGTGCTGTCAAGTCGGTTTAAATTATCGTCAATTTTTGAAACTGCGTTTTCCCAACAGCCTCTGCTTTTCGGGTCACCGAGAAAACCATTGGAAAAAGCCGTCAGAATTTTCAGTTCCGTCAATGCGGAAGAGATTTCATCCCGGGCGCGCAGCATTTTTACAGCACTGTTTCCTTCCGCTCCTCCCAGCCACAGGATATTTTCGTTTTTATTGGCCCATGCCTGCCGGTTTTCCCATTTTTCAATGAAGATTGCCAGGGATTCCACAGGGATGGCGCCGCTGTTCAGTTCAAGGGAAGCGGCATCAGTAACAGATAAGGCCGGTGGCGGGGAAACCCGCTTGCCCCTTGCCTCATCGGCATAGACAGGCCGGAACAGACTTTTTGCATTGGAAAATGCAGCTGAAGCCGGCCGGGCGCCCAGCCGGCTGTTGGTGATACGGAACATTTCAATACAATCGGCTTCCAGTGTTGCCACATTCCAGATTTCCAGTACAAAACCGCTACCTTCGTACATTTTATCCAGAATATCAGACATTTTTTTTAATTTTTCCCATGCTCTCAATGCCCAGATCTGTCCGGTTCCTGCGGCAAGACCGACAGCCAACGCCTGGCTTAAGTCAACTGCGAGGTCTTTCCATGCCTTTGTTTCTTCGCTGATTCTGCGTCCCGTTGCAATGCCTTCATAGTAAAGCCGGAGCCTACCGCTTTTATTTACCAGGAAATGCTGGAGTCGGTTAAATTCATCTTCGGATAAATGCAGGGGAGTCCGCAGAAAAACTTCCAGCTGCATTTGACTTTGCTTCCTGAAATTAATTTTCACAGAGTCGGTAATAAGCCCCGGAACCGGATTCAGTTCCCATTTTTTTACCTTTGCCAGGCTGTCCGCAACACTGGCCAGCAGCCCTTTCAGCTGATCAAATATTTTGGCGTTTGTATGCTGCATCAGAATGACGACATGTTTTCCCATCCCCTTCGGCTGATTCCGCATGAGAATGCTTTTCAGTTTTTCGAAAATAAACCGGGGCATGCTGCTTTTCCCCGCTTCATTCCGAAGCTTTAATTTCCCTTCAAGCTTATCGTTTGCCTGTTTCAGCCTGCGGTCAAGTATTTTTGTGAATTTAAATTTTTTGTTGGCAAAATCCCAAAGCATTCCCAAAAGCCCCCAGCCATGGGAAATGATTTCCCCGGTTGTGTCTGCTACGAGTTTTTCAGACATATTGTAAACTGCCATCAGATCTCCAAGAAGCTGGAATTTCCACTCAATCTGTCTGGCCTCGGGAACCGGAGCCCGGCAGATACGGCTTTCCATTCTGTTCAATGCGCCGGATGCCCGGAAGCGGAACCGGAGATCTGTAAATGCCATCAGGCTTTTGCCCAGAGAATCCCGCCGTTTGACGTGAGAGCCGGAAAATCTCACACGATATGGTTTCTTTTTCCTGTAATTCCAGAAATACGGCCAATTTTTATAGTTCATGTGAATTTTGAATGAGCCGTCTTTTGCGGTCTCCGTGCGGAAAAGGCTGCTGTGTCCCGATAACGCTCCGCCATCCAGTTTGACCCCGGCAAAAGCAACCGGCTCCAGATAAGCCGGAGATATCCAATTATGGATCCGGGCTTCCAGTTTACCGGAGAATTCGCCTCTCGGACTGGCCACCACCACCGGAAGTTTCTGTTTCTCATCAAAGCCGATTTTGGAAACTTTCAGGAATGCGTCGGTACAACAGAGAATCCCCACTTTGGAAGTTACATATTTTTCTTTTCTGCCGTCCCGGTAGTACGCCCATACAATATCCTGTTTGCAGGTGCCCAGCTTCTGAAAATTGTTGGTTTTGAATAAAGGGGCCCGATACCGGCAGCGGAAAATTCCTCTGGAATCTGTCCGGCCGTTTGGCTGAATTAAGCTGCCTCCCATCTGGTTTTGGCCGATTTGGAGGCGAACCGGAATACCCGGTTTCGGCCGTCCTTTTTTATTCCGGTAAATAAATGTTATTTGTGTCTCACTTTTACCGTCACCGGGGAGGATGTTTTGTTTTACAATCAGTGAAACCTTTTCCGTTTCTTCCGGCCTTTCTTCCGTTCCATATCCTTCTTCGGGGATGTCTCCTTTTCTTGTGAGATATACCGGCGGTGCCGCTATGTAGAGGGCATTTCCGGGTAATACTTTCATTAATGTGGGCCATCCCAGAAAGCTGCTGTTTTTTGTTGCCCGCATATCCCGTTGGTCAAAGAGGTACACAATCAGAAATCCGCCTTTTTTTTCTCCCTTTGACCGGAAAGACATTTCTCCGCCGCCGGTCCGGATTGTGCCGATATAGCCGGGGCCGCCCCGTCTGACAGTCAGTTTCCACCGGGACGAACCGGTCACATCCCGGCCGGCATAAATTCCCGGACGCAGGCCTGCACTGACAGGCCCGTTCACTTTCAGAATCCGGATTGCGCATTTTCCCCGTAGTCCGTTTATTTCTCCAATGATATGAACCGTCGGTGTTTTCCCCTGAATGCTTGTCATCCCTGACGCGCTGGCCATTCCCGTTGCGACATTACGGGCGGTTTTCATGTTCATTTCATAGGCGTGTTTCCCGGTCAGTTCGGAAACAGATTTTCCTTTAAGCTGTTGTATGATTGCCATTGTTAACCGGATTGAACGTTGAAAAACCTTATTTTCGTTATCCAGAATCGGAGCGGTGAATGTTGCCTGTCCGATTCCATTTTTCAGTTTTACCCTTGCCGGAACCAGACGCCCCGCGTTCAATTTTAATTGAACGGTTCCGCTTTTATTCACAAGTTCGCCTTCATTGTTGCGAAGTGTAATGGTAATCGTTGTTGTTGTGTCCCCGTCACCGGGCAGTTCCTGTATGCCGGGTTCAAGGAAAAGCCGCAGGTTTCCCCCCGGCTGCTGTCCGTAAACTGCGGATGTCCAGCTCATTAGAAAAAACAGCACAAAAACCGAAATTTGTTTCATATTATCCCTCCGTCTGAGATGAACCAGGAATTGATTTTCGAGGCCGGGGGGAAATAATCCGGGATTGTTTTATATTCTTTATCAACGGGAGAAGGCGGCTGCCGGTATTTATACCATGCCACACCTGCAATTCCACCGATGAGAAGGATAATGAGTACAATCATAATCAGACAGCCGCTGCAGCAACAGGAGCGTTTCCGGGGTGGAGGCGGCGAAACTGTTGTTGCCGGCTGAAGGGGGTCTGGAGAATCCGGTGACGGGGAAACCGGTGTTGGGGCACCTGTTTGCGGGGAAGGGAAAAATCCCGGAAACATCTGCCACACCGGCAGCCAGGCTGTCATTCCTTCCCGCCAGCAGAGAGATTGAGGTGTTACGTGCCCGGAGTGAACATAAGCTTGAATTTCCGTTTCCGTGTACGGCCCGGATTGTTCTGTCCCATTTCTGATATAGAAGTCCCGATTCACGTGTCCCCCGGTATTTTGTTCGTATAGTTGGATGGCGGCGGGAGAAAATGAATATTTCTCCGGTGAAAAGAGACTTTCACTTTTTTGTGCGCCTTCCGGTTAATGAAGGCAGTTTAACATGAACCAATGATTTATTGCCACAGCTTTTTATAAATCGAAATCAAATTCACCTTTCTTTTGAATATCCACATAAGCCTCCGGCAGCAAACGTTTACAGATATTTTTCGCGGAAATTCCGCTGCAGTGGCAGGGGCCCATTTTCTCAACCCCCAGCTTTTGGAGTTCTGAGAAAACCTGTTCGATTTGATCTTCGCTTTTGTCCATCAGGTGGAATCCGCCGGCAACCAGCCGCGGTATCCGCCGGGTTCCTGCGATTTCAATAGATGCTTTGAGCATCTGCGCAACCCCCGGGTGGGCACAGCCGGTGATGAGGGCGAACGCGTGTTCTCCCGCTGCCACCAATCCCTGCTCGTTTTTTTGTTCCCCTTTGTAAACCCCGTCAATTTTCCCTGTCAGTATGAACCCGTCCCGGATTTCCGCCGGAAAACTGTTCACATGGACGGAAGCGCCGCTCATCATCACCTGTTGTTTCAGTTCCGGTGAAAAAGAAGGCAGAAGGTACACGTTCAGCCGGGAAGCGTCCGGGTGTGCGGCAATGAAATCCGCCAATCCGCCGGTATGGTCCCAGTGGTCGTGGGAAATGACCACGTCCCGGATTTTTTGTAATTGCACGTTGAAAAATTCCAGGCCGGACTGCAATTTTTCAAATGATTCGGTGGTATCGAACAGGATGGTGCCGTTGAGGAGGAAAGAAATACCCCATCCCCGGTCTTTTCTTTCAGGATTCGGGTTGTCAAACAGAACTTTGATATTCAGTTTCATGATAGCGATACTTTAACAGACCGGGCGTTGAAAGGCAAAAAGAAGAGTTGACGGACAAAATGCTTGCCGCGTGATGATTTCGCCATTGCCTGCTGCCGATGGGGGATTCCGTGGATTTTACTGTCCGGTGCGGTCGGTTTTACAGGGTTTCCGGCTGTTACAGCAGGATTTCCCGGGGAAGAGGTGCCGTTATTTTCAAGGGAATTCCGGTTTCGGGATGGGGAAGGCGGAGGCGCCAGGCGTGGAGGAGAAAATTTCCCGCTCCGGGATGCGTGGCGTTTGGCTGCGGGATGCCGCCGGTACCGTAGAATTCTTCTCCGGCAAGGGGACAGCCGGCACAGGCGAGATGGATGCGGATTTGATGGGGGCGCCCGGTTTTAAGAAATGCCATGAGCAGGGTGCGGCCGGTGCAGCGTTTCACTGTTCTGAAACAGGTTTCGGATAAACGCCCGTCTGCTGACGCGGCTGCAACGGTTTTCAGAACCGGGTGGGGGTGCTGCCCGATCGGAATGGTGACGGAAAAGCTGTCCGGGATATTTTCCCCTTCTACCAGCGCAAGATAGGTTTTTCGGATTTTCCCCTGTTTCATCGTCAGGCTTGTTTGTTTTGCGGATTCCGGTGTTTTGGCAAAAATAACCGCGCCGGAAGTCGGCCGGTCCAGGCGGTGTACCGGGGATAAACCGGGAGAAATTTTCTGCCGGACAAGAGTCAGGAGTGTGTTTTCAAGGTACATGTCTCCCGGCAGTACCGGAAGTCCGGCCGGTTTATTGACAATGAGCAGGTGGGTGTCCTCAAAAAGGATGTCAAATTTCTTCGGTACCGCCGGTTCTACCCACGGGGGGCGACGGTATTCCAGAACATCACCGGATTCGAGGCTTTCATCCTCTGCCGCTGCTTTTCCGTTTCTGAAAATTTGTCCGGAATGAATTTTCAATGCCCACTGTTCCCGGCTGAACCTCGGATAATTCCGGGCGTAAAAATCCAGCACACTGATTCCCGCCTCTGCGGATGTAATTTGGTTTTGATACACGTACCCGTTGTTTTTCATAAATTCAGAATAGCGGAACCGGGAAGGGATTTCCAGATTAAAAAAGCGGATGGGTCAGTGATTGCCGGATTGTTCTTTTTCTTTCGGGTCCGGGGCATAGTTCCGGGAATCCGCCAGCAGTTTAGGATACAATTTCAGGCAGACCCAGGCGTCTGTGGCGGCATAGGCTTTCTGTTTTTCCGTTAACTGCGGTGCCGCCCAGTTGGAGCGCTGGCTGGATTTGATGAGGCGGTGATGCAGGTAACGGGCGGTCAGGGGCCGGGCACCCACCTGAATAATGCCTTTCTCCGCGGCAATTTCACAAAGCTCAATAAATCCGGCAGGTTGAAAGTCCCGGATATCTTTCAAACGGGAAATGTCATCCCGGAGTCCGATACCCAGTTTTTTCACGTGCTTACTGGACAGCAATTTCAGAAGGTTTTCGGAAAAACCGCAGAAACGCAGCCGGAAAAGCCACGCCGTATCTTCACTGGCAAGCTGAATCAGGGCTACGGGATAGGTGACGCCTTTTCTGAAAGAGGGCCGGGATTCGGTATCAAATCCGAGGACTTTGTGGTTCATCAATTCCAGGGCAATCCGGTCGGCGGTGGTGCGGTCCGTAACTTCGACAATCCGGCCTTTGAATGTCAGCGGCGGCAATGTGTTGATAAATTCTTTTTCCAGGCGGGGTGTTGAGATGGGATTCATCTGTTCCTTTCATCGCATTACTAATGTGCCGCATAACCGGTGCGGCCTGTTTGTTACCATACCCCAAAAACAGGTTCTCTGCAAGTAAAAACCGCCGGGGGATAACTGTCAGAAACAGACTGAATTACATCGGGCCGGTTTCGGAATTCATGAGGTTTTCCCGGAGTCCGTTGAAAAATCTTATGGCTTCTTCATAATCCCGGCCCCGGATAATGTGGCGCATAAATTCCATCCGGCTGATTACTTTTTCCAGCTGCACCGCGGAATGAGGGTTGAAAAGGATTTCCGCCAGAAGATAGTCATTTTCCGACAAAAGCCCCTTTGCGATTTCGCGGTGTTTTTTGAAGGTGGTTCCGGGGACGGTGTTTTTGTCCATGCAGGCGGTGAAAACCATAGTGGAAATAAAAGGCATGGCCAATGAATATGCCATCATTCCATCGTGTTCGTCAAAAGAATAATCAAAAATTTTAAGCCCTTTTCCGGTAAAAAATGTCCGGAAAAAATCAGCGGTTCCACAATCGGATTCCCGGATAATGACGGCGGATTCTTCTTCCAGCCTGCGGATGTTGGCAAACGTCGGGCCGAACATGGGATGGACGGAAGCAAAGGGACGGCCGCATTCGGCGTAATACTGCGGCAATTTTCCTTTTACGGATGCCACGTCGCACAAAATACAGTTTTTGGGCAATTTCCCGGTTACGGATTTGAAAACAGGGATGGTTTCTTTCAGCGGCACTGCGTTTATCAGCAATTCCGGTTTAAAATCAGCCAGTTCATCCAATGTTTTCAGACGGTTCACTTTGTCCACGGCATTCACCCGGGCGGGAAGGGGGTCCATCGCCGCCACAAAATGAGAAAGCGACAGTTCTTCTGCCAGCCAGCTTCCCATGTGGCCGCAGCCCAGAATCGCGATTTTCATGGACGCTGTCCCCGTTTGTAACAGCCGAGGAAGCGGAAATTTCCGGTTTTGGCTTTCACTTTCTCCAGAACCTGCCGAACCGATTCATCCCGGTCGCTTCCGAGGAAATCAAGGAAAAAAACATAGTTTCCGGGATGTCCTCCCATGTGCACGGACTCGATTCGGGTGAGATTAAGGCCTTCCCGGGCAAAGGTTTCCAGAATTTCAAACAGCGCGCCGGCTTTGTGGGGGGTGGAAAAGACCACGGAACATTTGTTTCCCGCTGCCTTTGACGCTTTTCCTGAAATTACCAGAAAACGGGTGATGTTGTCCGAATGGTCTTCGATATGCTCTTTGATTACAGACAAATGATAGAGTTTCGCGCAGGATTCTCCGGCAATAACAGCGGTTCCGCCGGGGCGGTCCCGAAACAGCATTTCCGCCGCTCCGGCCGTGTCGTAATATGGCCGTCCCTCCAGTTTGTGGCGGGTCAGGAATTCCCTGCACTGTGCCAGTGCCTGAGGGTGGGAGACCACTACCCGGATATCCCGATAGTCTGTTTCCGGCAGCGCCAGCAGAAAATGGTGTACCGGAAGCAGTTCTTCCCCCACAACATAAACGTTCCGGGTTGCCATCAGTTCATTGACCCGGCTGACCATTCCCCCCAGTGAGTTTTCCACCGGAACAATCCCGAAATCAAGATAACCGGCTTCCACGCCGTCAAAGATATCCGCAAAAGATTCCATGGGAATAATAGCCGCATTTTCAGTAAAACGGAGAGCCGCTGTTTCGCTGTTTGCCCCGTGTTCTCCCTGAAATCCAAGGAGAGGCCGGTTTGTCTCCTGAAGCCTCCGGCTTTCCTCCATGATGAGTGAAAGCAGTTTCCGGCTGAATTCAGGGCTGACCTGTCCGTGCGCATATGCGGTTGCCTTTTGTAGAACATCATGTTCCCTTTCTTTGTCCAGCACTTTATTTTTGAATTTCCTTGATGTCAATGCCAGTTCCATCCGCCGGTTCAATTGTGACAATACCTCGAAATCAATCCGGTCAATCTGTCTTCTTACCTCTTCCAAATCCATCCCATTTCCCCCTGATTTTCGGCGGTTTACTGAATTTTAACGCCGATTTGAGTTAAATCTTTAAAAAATGCGGGATAAGACTTATCCACACATTCTGTATTACCGATTTCGACCGGCCCGTCCGCGTTCAGTGCCGAGACAGCCAGCGCCATCGCGATTCGATGGTCGCCGGAAGCGGAAACCCGCCCGCTGCGGAGCTGTCCGCCCCTTATTCTCATACAGTCTTCTTCAAGTGTTATTTCCGCGCCAAGGCGTTTTAATTCCCGGTGCAGCACCACGGCCCGGTCGCTCTCCTTGAATTTCAGCCGCTTCGTGCCGGTGACAGTGCTTTCCCCCCGGCATTGAATCGCCAGTGCCGTCAGCACCGGTACAAGGTCAGGGCAGTGGGTTACATCTGTCCGAAAAGCATTCAGCCGGTTTTTTGAAACAGTCACGGATTCCCCGGAAACAGAGACCCTGGCTCCGGCCTGTTCCAGTATTTCCAGAATTGTCCGGTCAGCCTGTAATTTGTCCTGCGGCAGCCCGGTTACGGTGACGGAACCGGCAACTGCGCCTGCCGTCAGTATCCCGGCCGCTCCGGACCAGTCGCCGGGAACGGTGAATTCAGGGCAGTGAAACCGCTGGCCTCCGCTGCACCGGAATACAATCTGGTTTCCTTCGTCTTTCTCCCAGTGAACACCGAAAGAAGCCAGTACCGAAAGTGTCATTTCCACATAAGGCCGGCTTGTCAGCCCGGAAACCAGGATTTCACTGTCGCCGTTACAGCCAGGAAGCGCAACAAGCAATCCGCTCAGAAACTGGGATGTCAGTGAAGCATCCAGTTCCACCCGGCCGCTTTGCAGCGGCCCGCGGACTTGAACCGGCGGGTATCCGCCGGCTGAAACAAACCGGACTCCGAGGCGGAGAAGGGGGGCTTCCATCATCTCCACCGGGCGGCGCCGGAGGCTCCCTGCTGCTGAAATATTTATCGGGAACGGGAATTTTGCCGCGATGGGTGTGAACATCCGCAGGGAGAGTCCGGATTCCCCTGCGTTGAGTTGACAGTCGGCAGGCCGGGCACCGGGCCGGATTACAACATGTTTCCCTTTAAACCCCACCGCCGCCCCCAGTTCCCCGGCCAGCCTCAGCGCTGTTTTTCCGTCGGCGGAAAGTGCCGGGTTCTGAATCTCTGTTTCACAATCGGAAAGCAGCGCGCAGGCTACGGCCCGCTGCATGAAGGATTTGGATGCAGGGGCGGAAACTGTGCCTGAAACCGGCCCGGGGAAAACGTTACCAGGCATATTCCCTCACTTTTCCGTTTTCTCCGGCAGGCGTCGGAACATCCCTTTCGGCAGGAATCCCGCTTTTGAGAAAAGATTTCTCCAATGCCGCTTGCAGGCATTTGATTTTCTCCATCAAAGATTCAAACTGTTCAGGAAGCAATGCCTGCGGGCCGTCACTCATAGCGTGTTCCGGGTCATGGTGAACCTCTACCATCAATCCATCCGCTCCGGCTGCAACCGCTGCCATTGCCATAGGTTGAATCAACTCCACCCGTCCGGTTCCGTGGGTCGGATCCACAAAAACCGGGAGGTGCGACAACTCTTTCATTGCAGGTACCGCGCTCAAATCCAGCGTGTTCCGGGTCCAGGGTTCAAAAGTCCGGATTCCCCGTTCGCAGAGAATGACATCCGGGTTTCCCGCGTCCAGAATATATTCGGCGCAGTTGAGCCATTCGGCATATGTCGCGAACATTCCCCGTTTCAGCATCACCGGTTTCCCCGCCTTTCCGATTTCTTTCAGAAGTGAAAAATTCTGCATATTCCGAGCCCCCACCTGCAGTACGTCGGCATACTCACTGACCCAGCCCACATCCCGGGTATCCAGCACTTCGGTAATCACCGGCAAACCGGTTTCCGCCCTTGCCTTTGCCAGAATTTTCAGCCCTTTCAGCCCCAGGCCCTGAAAAGAGTAAGGGGAGGTTCTGGGTTTGAACGCGCCGCCTCTCAGAAGCCCGGCGCCGGCCTGCTTTACCGCCCGCGCGATTGTCAGTGTCTGCTTCTCGCTTTCGACACTGCATGGCCCGGCAATCACTGTCAGCTGTTTTCCGATGCGGGTATTTCCCACCGGAATTACCGTTCGTTTTCCCTCTTTTCGGCCTGCCAGCTTCAGATGATTCATTTTATCAAACCTCCTTCATACAAAAAGGGCCGTGAATAAAATTCACGGCCCCAACATAAAAAAGGACCGTGCGGCTGATCACCGCACGGTCCGAAAACCTTATCGTTACGGCGACAGCCTAGCTGTTAAAATAGAAAAAATAAAAGTAAAACTGTCCGCCGAATGTACTGTTCACCCTCTTCATAGTCGAAAGCATATCACAGTCCCCGCCAATGTCAACCCTGCATAGCGCGGGTGGAAGTGCTGGTGTTGGAAAATGCTGTGCAACGTTTGGTATGATATTTTCGGGATCGTAAGAAAAAATTTTCAAGAGATGGAACCGATGAAAAATTTTTTTAATTTCACAGTACCACTTATTTTTTTAATTATAACTGTTGTTTTTGTCAGGCATTGTGCTGATTTGAAGAAGCAAACAGAGAAATTAAGAAAACAGCGGGCAGAGCTTCAACGTTGTGCCAAGAAGCCACAGTTTCAAACGTCCTGGCTGAATGAATTGGTTGAAAATTCAGCGAGTATGACATCTCCTCAATATGTTCTCAAAGTAAAAACAGTAGACGGTACAAACTTTTTATTGGTTACGGGGGTAGCTTCATTTATTTCGATGGCGGACTGTCCAGGTAAACATGGTAATTGGAATATTACTGTCCTTTACTGGGCCATGAAGATGGATGAGTCTGCTGAAGACGGGCTTAGTGTTGTTCTGCCTGAAGAGAAGTTAGATCGATTTTCCAGTGAATTAATTGCATGGTCTGACTATGAGACTTTCGCGAAGGGGAATAATAAATTGCTTTTAAGAGAGTTTCTTGGCAGGTACTTTGTGGATAAAGGACGCTATTGGCAAATGAAAGAGGCATTGATGGGACATGCAAATGATTCTATCAGGTATGACCTGATGGTCATTGGATATTTGTCCCGGCACTTTCATCTTGTTGTTTACCAGGCCGATTACAGCGGACAATATTTTGTTAAAAAAAGGACAGATAATTGAGTTTCAAAATCCGGAACAGGTGCTTTGTGCGTTGCATCGGTTATTTCGCTTTCTGTTGAAGATTTGGATGCACTTTCTTTTCACTCTGTTCCTGTCTTTATCGTGTGTAGTGTAGTTATCATATCAATGTGGATTTCGGTGTATGCTGATCTGGTTCAACTCATGGAAGTAAGTTTTTTTATCCTGACCCGCCAGATGCCATCGGCATCCAGATGCAGAAACAGGCAATAAGTATATTCGCAGAGGCTGCCACAATTTCGGGAAATAGTCATAATTGCCCATTTGCAGTTTCGTGAAAACAGGGGTTTGCTGATGTAGACAAAGTCGCGGTGGCCGTAACGTTCCCATCTTGCTGCCCAGTAATTCCGTAATCCTCCGAATTTGTCTTCGTCTTGATCCGTAAACCGGGACTCAATAAATTCTATATTGCGAAGTTTAATTTTATCCCATGATACAGGTAAAGGGCTTGTTTGTGCGTAGAGATAAAGGCATTCCATGGTTGTTAGTTCAAAACCGGTTTTTTTCCCCATCTTTTTAATATAAGAAAATTCATATGGTATCAGTAATTTTCCCAGCTTGTCGGAATAACTATATGGATAGAGAAGGACAGTGTTGCCGGTTCCGAATCCGAATTCCGGATCTTTCAGGTCGTTGATCAATTGAACCATGGTGCGGGTTTTGGGTTTTAATGTTACGCGGTAGAAATAGACGATTCCCAGGCGGGAGAGCATGGGGAAGAAGGCGGCAATAATAACGATGGACAGAATAGAACGAAAGAGCAATTTTCGCTTTCGAAAAGGATAGGTTTTTCGTATCCGAATCAGCATAGCTGCCAGCAGGAGACATGGGGGAATTCCCGATCCGATTCCTTTCCTTAAAAATACAAAAGGGTCGCTCCAGCGGGGGTATGAGAAATTCAGAAGATGGGCATTATAACTGACCGGTATCCATGAAAATGTGTACAGGGTGATTCCAATGAGAAAAAACACAGGCAACCAGAGGAAATGAGAGCATTGATTGAATAGAAATTCAATTACAACCCAGAGAAAAAGTAGAAGAATAGAAATTGTAATGAAACTTTCGAGTTGATGGCCGGAATCCATATTGAGATGTAATATTTGTTCACATACGACATAAAAGAAGAAGAATGTTCCGGAATAAAGGACTGTCAGGCTTATCAGTAACCTGATTATAAACCGGACAACCCGGTCAATTCGGCCGTTTGTGCTTTGGTATCTATTTCGAATCTGATTTTCCTGCATGTTGTTAATTATTGATGACCTTTTAATTTTTTTATTCTTAAATTATAGCACGTGATAAAAGGAATGCACCTTTATGAATTCAAAACATGGAGAGGATCTGGCGGCAGGTTTTCAGGTAGGTGTCTAAGTCGGCATCGGAAAAGAGGGCCAGGGTTACTGTTTGCGGTTTTTCGTGAATTTTCAGGAAGTTGATGATGGCGGCAAGGGCAACTTTTGCCGCTTCTTTTATCGGATAGCCGTAGATTCCGGTGCTGATGGAGGGAAACGCGATGCTTTCAATTTTGTGTTTTTGTGCAAGAAGAAGCGATTCCCGGTAGCAGGATGCGAGAAGAAGCGCGGATTCTTTCGGTTTTCGGGAATGATAGACCGGGCCCACGGTGTGAATGATATATTTTGCGGGAAGGCGGTATCCGCCGGTGATTTTTGCCATTCCGGTTTCGCAGCCGCCAAGCTTTGCGCATTCTTCTGCCAGTTCCGGCCCGGCGGCCCGGTGGATGGCTCCGCAGACGCCGCCACCGGGGCTTAATGCCGGATTGGCCGCATTGACAATGGCAATTGCCCCCTCCAGCGTAATATCCCCTTTTTTAATGATAAGCTCACATCCGTTGATTTCGAATTTTTCCATTGTCACCTTCTATGTGTTTTTGCGGGCATTTACTGTTTCCCGGGGCTGCCTGCTTTTCTGCTGCGAATCCGGATGGATGCGGAGGAGTCCCGCCGTCGGAAAGCCTTGTCTTCGTACATTGCCGAATCCGCAAAAGCAAGAACTTCATCCAGGGCTTTTCCTTTGCCGAATTCTCCCAGCCCCGCCGAAACGGATACCGGAATGCCGTTTTCATCCGGCACAATTAGAATTTCCCGCAACCGCGTCACTCTCTCATTGGCGTCTGCTACGGACAGCCCGAAAGCGACAACGAGAAATTCATCTCCCCCCATCCGGAAGAGTCCGTCTTCGGAACGGAAAACGCTCCGCATGGTGTCCGCTACCCTTCTGAGACATGCGTCTCCGGCGCCGTGCCCCCAATTGTCATTGACAGATTTGAATCTGTCCACATCCAGAAAAATCAGTATCCCGGACTGCTGAGAGGCATCTTCCATGAAACTCCGGAATTTTCTCCGGTTGTAAAGTCCCGTTAACGGATCCGCATCCACAAGGTTTCTCAACGCCCCCTGGCTGGCTTCCAGTTTTTTGTTGGCTTCCCATACTTCGTCCATGACCCGGAGGCCGGCGGCCAGCAGGCAGGCCAGGCCCACCGTAAATTCGGAAATCGCATCCGCAAAAGAGATGTGGCTCATGTAACCGGGGATTTCAGCCCCCCACAGATGCGGAAGCAGAACAAGGGAGTGATGAAGGAACCATGCTCCGTCCATCAGCAATACAAAAGCAAGGAGCCTTGCCCCCCTTGATTTTTCCCGAAACAGAGTATCAATGCCAGCCAGGGAAAGGAGGAGAACCACTGCGGCATAAACCATCAGCTGAGCCTGTACCGCGTCCACACGGAGAAGTATCAACAGCGCCGCCCAGCTTAACAGCCCCCAGATCAGCCATCTGGGAACCATTTCTCCCATCGCGAAAGAGGCCCGTCTATACTGGTATAAACCCAGTACCAGAAAGAACACGTATAAAAGTTTCGAAACCCCGTATCCGACATAAAACAGATGTGTTTTTAACGCGACAATATCCGCTCCCGCCGCCTGGTACACCAGCAGTAGAGCGGTTAAATCCATTATCCACGCAAGTGACCATGTCAACAGCACTTTTCGTTTGGTTGTAATCCATGACAGGGCAAAAAACACGAGAAGAATAAAAATTACACCGCCCTGAACCGCTATTGACCATTTTGAAAGGGCAAATTCCACCGCATTTACATTTGTCGGCATGTGGCCCTCCTGTCAAATCACTTCCGCAGCAGACGGGAAACAGAAAATCTACCTGTTTTACTGTTTTCCCTCCTGCGCCGATTCCACTAACTGTTAATGTTTATTATAGCATAAGCTTTCTGATATCCAAGCGCACATTGAATAAAAATCCACGCGATATTCTCCGCCTTCACATGGTAAGATAATATGAAACGAAATCCGAATACCGGAGTTTTAAAAATGAAAACATATCCGTTGATTATCGGGGGGCACCGGAAGGAGACTTCCGGAAGGCAGAGCGTAACAGATAAGTTTACAGGTGAGGTTTTTGCCGAAGTTTCGATGGCCGGAAGCGGAGAATTGGATGCCGCGCTGGAAGCGGCAGCGGCGGCAAAGGGTACAATGGCCGATCTTCCGGCCCATGAGCGGAGCAGGATTATTTCCGATGCTGCAAAGAATCTGGCGTCAAAAGCGGATGAACTGGCGGAAATCATTGCCAGAGAAGCGGGCAAACCCCTGAAGTATGCGAAGGGTGAAGTGGCACGCTGTCTGGAAAATCTCACTTTCGCCGCGGAAGAGGCCAAGCGTATTCACGGAGAAACGCTGCCGCTGGATGCCAGTAGCGCCGGAGAAAACCGCATGGGGTTTTATGAACGGTATCCCATTGGCGTGGTGGGCGCGATTTCCCCTTTTAATTTCCCGTTGAACCTTGCCGCCCATAAGGTCGCCCCTGCCATTGCGGCGGGATGTCCGGTGATTCTGAAACCCGCAGGGGTAACGCCTGTTTCGGGGATTGAACTGATCCGCGCTTTTGCGGATGCCGGGGCACCGGAAGGGGCGGTCAGTGTTGTTCCGGGCCCGGGGTCAGTTGTCGGAGAGCAGCTGGTTACCGATTCCAGGGTTGCCAAAGTCACGTTTACCGGCAGCCGGGCGGTGGGGACGCATATTACGCAGGTTGCCGGGCTTAAAAAAATTACGATGGAACTCGGGTCCAACAGCGGTGTTGTTGTGGACAGAGACTGTTCCCGTCTGGATTATGCGGTGAAACGCTGTGTTCTCGGCGCGTTTTATAATCAGGGGCAGGTCTGCATTTCTGTTCAGAGAATATTTGTCCATGAAAAAAATATAGCTGAGTTTACGGATAAATTTATCGCCGCCACAAAGAATCTGATTATCGGTAATCCGCTGAATGAGAATACGGATGTGGGGCCGATTATTTCAGAACCGGAAATTGCCCGGATTGAACAATGGCTGGCGGAAGCAAAGGCGCAGGGGGCGGAAATTCTCACCGGAGGAGAACGTAACGGGAATGTGATTTCCCCTGCTGTGATTGTCAATGCGACAACAGATATGCGAATCATGAAAGAAGAACTGTTTGCCCCTGCCGTGGTGATTCATTCCGTTTCATCCTTTGAAGAAGGCATCCGCCTGCTGGATGATTCCGACTACGGACTTCAGGCAGGGATTTTTACAGACAATGTGGACCGCGCGCTTTCTGCCGTCCGCTGTGTAAATGTAGGGGGTGTTATCATCAACGACATTCCGGCGTTTCGGGTGGATCATATGCCCTACGGCGGAAACAAAGGCAGTGGGCTGGGGCGGGAAGGGGCAAGATTTGCCATTGAAGATATGACGACTTTAAGAATGGTAGTATTTAACAGAAATCGCGAGTAAGCTGAAAACGGAGGGCTTATGTCGGAAAGAATGATAAAACAGTTTATGGAAATGGTTCAAATCGACAGTGAGTCGGGGAACGAAGCCCGGTTTATTGAGTATTTGAAAGGGGAATTTGAGAAACTGGGCGGTACCGCTGTCATTGATGCTTACGGTAATCTTGTGGCGAAATTCCCGGCGAAAAACAGCAGCGGTACGGAAGCAATTCTCCTTTCCTGCCATGCCGACACGGTTCAGCCGGGAATTGGAATCGAACCGGTACTGGAAAACGGCGTGATCCGTTCGAAAGGGGAAACGATTCTTGGCGCCGACGATAAGGCCGGTATCGCGGAAATGCTGGAAGCGCTGCGGATTGCTGAAGTCCTGCCTCCGGTGGAGGTGGCAATCAGCCGCCAGGAAGAAGTGGGGCTTTTCGGGGTCAAAAATATGGATTATTCACTGATTTCCGCGAAAAAAGGTTTTCTGCTGGACAATGATACCCTGGATACCATTGTTATTGGCGGCCCCAGCTATTTTGCCATTGATGTTACGGTGACAGGCAAATCTGCCCATGCGGGGATGGAACCGGAAAAAGGAATCAATGCCATTCAGGCTGCCGCAAAGGCGATTTCGAAGCTGAAACTGGGCCGGATTGATGATGAAACAACAGCCAATGTCGGTGTTATCAACGGCGGAATTATTCGAAATGGTGTTCCGGACAGCTGTGCTTTTCTTGCGGAGTGCCGGTCACTGAACCACGATAAAGGGCAGAAACTGGCAGATGAAATGGTAACTGTCATTCAAAAAGAGATAACGGCTTTCGGCGCTAAAGTGGAAATCACAGTGGATAATCTGTGTAAGGCTGTTGATATTCCGGAAGATTCCGAAACCGTCCGGGTGGCAAAAACAGCGCTGAAGAAAGCGGGAATTGATGCTGTAACGACCTTTATCACCGGTTTTACCGATGCGTCCATTTATAACAATCATGGTATTGAAATGGCTGTTGTGGGTATCGGTGCCAGAGAAGAGCATGCCACTTCCGAACATATTTATGTGGCGGATATGGAAAAGGCGCTCACAATGATAGTGGAGATTCTGCGTATCACGGGAGAAGGAAGCGGAGTTTAATGTAGATGACAGAGGAAGAGATGGCTATGAACCGGGCCGTTATCCGGGAGTATCCTGCAAAACGGGAGCATCTCACCGCGATTCTGGATGATATTCTTGATTTTGGCCGGACCGCCGGATTAAGTACGAAGGAATTGGACCGTTTGCGCCTTATCAGCGAGGAAATTATTGTCAATATCATAAATTACGGGTATGCCGGAGAAGAAAACGGCAGTATACGGATTGAAATGATGCTGTTTCAAAATACCGGCATCCGTGTCACCGTTATCAGCGGAGGCGTTCTGTTTAATCCCATTGAAGCGCCGTGTCCGGACCTGAATCAACCCATAGACGAAAGAACCCCGGGGGGGTTGGGAATTTTTCTTGCCACTACTCTGGCTCACAGCCTTACATACAGGGAAGAAAACGGAAAAAATATTTTAATATTTACCGTTGTCCGGGAAGGAACAGAAAAATGAAGAAAGTCAAAAAGAGTATTACAGTAAAATTTATTCTGATGACATTGCTTGCGGTTATTCCGGTTGTTGTCGCAATTACCTATATCAGCTATCGAATATCCGATGACATTCTGCTGTCACAAACCCGTGAGCAGGCAAAGCTTATTGTAAAATCCACCATTGAAAAAATGAATCTGATTACCGGCCCCATTGAAAAAGTACCCGCAAGTGTTGCGGAAAATCTTCCCGGTACACCGGATGCCATGGTGAAGCTCCTGAAAATCGCCATCAACACCAATAGCAACATATTCGGCATGGCAGCCGCATTCGAGCCCCACGCATTTAACCCGAAATTAAACACTTATTGCCCTTATGTTTACAAGAAAGACGGAAAAATTCAGCTTACCCGCCTGGACACTCCGGCATACGATTATCTGCACAGTGCCTGGTACACTGTTCCCAAAAAGCTGGACCATCCGGTATGGAGCGAACCGTATTTTGACAAGGGCGGCGGGAACATCCTGATGTCCACTTATTCCATTCCGGTTCATCGAAACGGCAAATTTATCGGGATATTAACTGCCGATTTTTCGTTGAAAAATCTGGACAATATTGTGCGGAATATTCATGTTCTTCAAAATGGCTATGCCTTTCTTGTGTCTGCGAAAGGTGTTTTTCTCAGTTCTCCGGATAAAACCCTGCTTGGGAAAAGCACTGTTCTGGACTATGCCGGGAAGACAGGCAGCAAAACCATGCAGATCACCGGCCGAAAACTGCTCGCGGAAAAAGCGGGATTTCTCCGGTATTTGAAAGACGGGAAAGCCTACCGGGTTTTCTTTCGGCCCATTCCGTCCACCGGCTGGATTATCGGCCTGGTTTTTCCGGAAAATGAGCTTTTTTCGCCTCTTCGTCATTTGACAAGAACCAGTATGATGACCGCCTTTCTCGGTATTCTGTTTATTGTTCTTATTGTCAGTATTATTTCCCGGAAATCCACGGCCCGGATTATGAAACTTTCTGAAATTGCCGAAACCATCTCAACGGGAAACCTGAATACGGAAATTCCGACAGACACATCAGGAGATGAACTGGGCACCCTTGCCGCGACTCTGGATTACATGCAGAAATCCCTTAAACAATACATTGACGACCTGAAAACCGCCACGGCGAAAAAGCAGAGGATCGAAAGCGAATTAAATATTGCAAGGGAAATTCAAATGGGAATTCTCCCGAAAATTTTCCCCCCTTTTCCGGAGGAAAAAGACATTGATGTATATGCAATGATCGAACCCGCAAGGGAAGTGGGCGGTGACCTTTACGACTTCTTTTTTGTGGATCCGGAACATTTCTGCTTTCTCATCGGGGACGTGTCCGGTAAAGGGGTGCCGGCTTCTCTTTTCATGGCGGTGGCAAAAACACTGATTAAAGCCATTGCCAGTACCGGAAAGTCCTCTGCCGAAACCCTCAGAATCGTAAACAATGAATTGTCCGCAAATAACAGCAACTGCATGTTTGTTACGGTATTTATCGGCATTCTGGACATCCGGACGGGAGAAATCCGTTTCACAAGCGCAGGGCACAACCCGCCGGCGCATATCGGCCGGCAGCATGTTTTGTTTGTATCCAATTCTCCCAGCCCCGCTCTCGGTGTTTTTCCGGATGTCACGTACAGTGTCGGAACACTGAAACTGGCACACGGGGAGTCATTGTTTCTCTATACAGACGGAGTAAACGAAGCCTTTGACCCAGACGGGAAACAGTATTCGATGGAACGGCTGGGAAAAATCCTCAACCGCCTGGCCGGGAAAAAGTCGGAAGAAATCATTCAAACCGTATTTCAGGATATTAAGGTGTTTGTGCGGGACGCGGAGCAGTCCGATGACATTACCATGCTCAACATCCGCTACACCGGATAAAATCCGGCGGAAAGAAAGCCGATTTTCTTATCTGATACCTGCGGCGCGAATTATTTTGACCACTTTTTTATATGCCGGTTTGCCTTCTTCCAGAACCTTTCCTTTTCCGTCAATAATGATAAAGTGGGGAATGGAACGGAGTTGAAACTGCGCGGCAATAGGGGAGCCCCAGTCAATTCCCCGGTGCCCTTTCCGGTTGATATCAATTCGAATAATGTGAATATCCGGGCGCTTTTTTGCCAATTTGTCAAGATAGGGCGCAATCATCCGGCAGGGGGGGCAGTATTCGCTGTACATATCCACAATGTTTGTTTTTCCCGATACAATCATCGTACTGAGATCAACCGGCCCGTCCGGAAATTCTGTCACATATCCGTGAGACGGGGCGGACCGCAGCAGAAAAAACAGCAATACTCCGGCCAGAACAACCACTCCCGCAATTACAATATTCCATCCGCTGAAAACACCGCGGCCGGTGCTTCGGGTTCCGATTCGGGCTGTGCCTGTGTTTTGCGGATACCGGGCAGAAGACGGAGATGTCCCCACTTCCGGCAATTGCGCCCCGCAATGGATACAGACCGGGCTGTCATCCGGTGTATAACGGTCACAGTTCGGACAATTCATATTTTCCCCTCCTGAGTCTTTTCACGTTTCACTCTATCAGAATTTCCCTGTTTTGCGCAAGGCAGATTGTGTCGCGTTCACTTCCGAATGATGTAAAATAGAAGCAAAAATGAGTGCCGGAGGCAGGATGACGAAATTTACCCTTTCCGTTATAATTCGGCTGCTGTGGTGGTTTTTGATGATCTTCGGAGGAGCGGTATTCTGCATTTATCTGGATATTCGCGCGCACAATCTATTTTTCTCACCCTTTTTTCATCTGTTTACCTTTCCCCTGGGGTTCGGGATTACGAAACTGGCATTCAATGCTGCCGCGACAGGGGGAAGGGAACTGAAAAAAGGCAGAAGCGAAAACACACCGCGCCTTGAGACCGACCGCATGGTAACAACCGGAATTTACAGCTGTATGCGCCACCCGATGCTGTTCGGGCTGGCATTGCTGCCTCCGGGCTGGGCGCTGCTTCTCGGCAGTCCCCACTTTATTATTTATCTCGCTCCCCTTGAAATGATTTCCATTGTTGTGATGGTATTTACCTTTGAAGAAGCGGAATGCAGGCGAAAATTCGGTTCCGCGTACCTTGAATACAAAAAACGTGTTCCCGCTGTCTCCCTGTCATTCCGTTGCCTGAAATGGCTTTTTACCGGCAGGGCTCCCGAATAACTTTTGAACGCAATTTTTGACCCCGGTATATAACAAAGAGGTGCGAGGCTGCTTTCAATATTTTCTTCTGAAACTAAAATAAACGGCAAATTAAAGTTGAAATTCTCCAATTGTTTGTCATCTTTCTGATGTAGACCGGAAAAAGAAGACTCTTTTGAGATGGTTGAACCTCACAAACCGTATTTGATCTTCGAAATTATTCTGTCAATTGGAATGTATCTTGTTGTTTCAACAAGCCCGGTGGATGCCGGAATCCGGTTCTTCCGATAGTGTGTTATAATAATTATACCTATCTTGGTTTTATGAGTGTTGCCTGCCGGTTTCTAAACAACATGCACATACAGCCGACAAATCACGTTGTCACTCCCTTGGTAGGGGCAGGGCTTCAGCCAACTGGCTTTGTCAGAACTTCGGCGGTAATCTGGATGTTATGCGCGAAAAGAAAATAGAAACGGCAAACAATTCTTGCGATGTTAAATTAAGAATTGAAAGAAGAAGGAAGGCCAGAATGGCAACAAATATAAATATTGGTGTGGTTGGGACATCACGGAAAGAAAACGAAAAACGGGTGCCAATTCATCCGGATCACATTGAACGAATATCCGGGGAACTGAGAAAGCGGATAACATTTGAAACTGGATATGGATTGCCGTTTGGCATGGCCGACGACACATTGGCGGAGCTTTCGTCCGGACGTGTTGCGTCCAGAGAGGAGATACTGAGTGGTTTTGATTGTGTGCTGTTGCCCAAGCCCCTTGCAGAGGACCTGTCCCGGGTGAGGGAAGGCGCAACAGTATGGGGTTGGCCCCATTGCGCGCAACAGAGAGAAAATACACAGGTGGCAATTGACAGGAAATTGACCCTCATTGCCTGGGAAGCCATGTTTACATGGAGTCCTTCCGGTGATCAGGATATGCAATGCATATTTTTTACAAAAACAATGAAATAGCGGGATATGCGGGTGTAAACCATGCACTGAGTTTGATTGGCGTTGCCGGGAACTACGGTAAACCACGGAAAGCCGTCGTACTCAGCTTCGGTTCGGTGAGCAGGGGTGCGGTCTACGCCTTGCAGGGGCAGGGATTTCAGGACATTACCGTGTACACCAATCGCATATCCACCAACGTCAGCGAGCAATTGCCTGCAATCGCGTTTAAACAGATGATGGTTGATGAGGCGGGTAACCTGCTGGCGATTGAATCCGATGGCAGTACGCAGCCATTCTCCGACGCATTGTCCGATGTGCAGATCATTGTGAATGGTATGTTTCAGGAAATTGATGCCCCCATCATGATTGTCCCGGAAAATGATGCGCACAAACTGATGAAAGGTACGCTCATCATTGACATAAGCTGTGATGAAGGCATGGGATTCTGGTGTGCAAAACCAACCTCTTTTGACGATCCCATGTTTGAAACGTGTGGAATTAATTACTATGCGGTGGATCACAGCCCGAGTTACTATTGGGATTCCGCATCCTGGGAAATTTCCGAAGCATTGATTCCCTTTCTGCCCATTGTACTCGGGGGCCCTGAAGCATGGAAGGCGAACGAGACGATTTCAAAGGCAATCGAAATACGTAACGGCGTTGTCCAGAACCCCGGCATTTTGTCTTTCCAGAACCGGGAGCAGGAATACCCCCACAGACCCAAATGACCTGACGCCCGGAACTGTTTTCGTGGATGGTGCATCGTGGATGGATCAGGAAAAGGCATGGAATTCCAATTCCCTGATTGTCTTTTTGTCATTTGCCACCTGCCTGACACCCAACGTCTATCATCCGGCGTTCCGCTCCGCGGGATGCCGCTTCGAGTTGTGGCACGTTGTGCCACTTTCCGGCAGCAAAGGGGGCGTTCTGACGTATTGCGTTGTTATACCTAATATTGAGCCACCCTCCTTCCCGTGGAGGCTCAAGTCTCGGGCTGTCTGCGCGCGTTCACTCCGTTCACTCTCCATCGTGTATCGAATAAATGACAAACTGGCAGAGGGGAGAAAAAAGGATGTCTTCTGTCTCTTGGTATGGTATCTGGTATGGTATAATTATTTTTATCAGTATGACAGAGAGGTAAATAAATAGATCCAAATACGGTCTTTCCGTTCTGCTCAAGCGAGGTAAAAAATTTGCTGATGTATTCTTGAGTTTTTTAAGGGGAAAAGTCAGTAATTTATCTATTTGATATTAATGGAGAAGTAAAATGAAAAAGACAAAATTTGTATATCTGATTTTTTCGGGAGTAATTCTGAGCCTGATGCTATCCCTTTCCTGCAGTAGTTCTTCAGCCCCTTCGTCTCAACCTTCTAATCCAGGTCCCCAGCCGGTGGTTGTCCAAACCTGGTACCAGAGTGTCTGGGATCTGGCAGGGGACGATACGGAAATGATACCTGTCCCTAATATTATTGAAACGGCGGATTGCTATCTCATTTCAATGGCATTCCATGGCCCGTCTTCAACACAGGATTCTGTTCATTCCAGTTTGTTTCGGCTTGGAAAGCTTGGCGGACTTGTAAAACCATTTCGGATTGCAATTGCAGATTCTCTGTTGGTTGATATGGTTTATGAGGACAACAGGAAGCTTCTGATGGTGGGGCAAACCATTTCAAATACTGTGACGGAGGGGGTTTCTGTTCAGACAGATAAGCAGGGGACGGTATCTGATTCTTATCACTGGCCGAATATTGATGAATTGGTTCGGGTATGTCTCTTGAATGATAAGGCTGTTTTTGCCGGATATAAGGATATTAATGCCGGACGTTTGTGGGTTCTTTTGGGAGTCAATGGAGGTAGTGAACTGTGGCGGACAGAGTTTTCTGATGGCCGTGTGTTTGATTCTAAAAGCAGGAAATCAGAAACAGTGAAATTGGTACGGATTGCAGATGTTGTTGAAGACCCGGGGAATGGTATTGCGATACTCGTTCAGCTGGAAAAACAGGGAACTGGAAACCCGATCAGCGGTTTTGCGATTGCCTTGATTAATGCGGATGAAGGCACTCTGAACTGGTCAAAAGCCTGGTATGCCAACTCCGATAATGTGAATTGGTATCCACTTCAACTTTTGATTCACAAGGATGGTACTTTTCTTGTTAGTTATGGTTCGTATTCCTTCATTAATGATATTGATGTTTGGGACTCATTTGTGCTGAATATTGACAGAAATGGTGATACCATCTGGTCCGACGAACAATACGGGGTATTCTTCGAACCGGCGCGCAACATGGCTCTGCTTGCTGACGGCTCCGTACTGATTGCCATAGCGACCGGAAGTGACTATGAGGATAATGGGAATGGGTCAGAGCTGCTGGTGAATAATCTGGACATTAGAAAGCTTGATAGAAACGGGAACATGATGTGGATGCAATACTACGAAACAGGGCCCCTTCGGCAGTTGTTTGCCATTGTCTCTACGTCGGATGGGGGAATGATCGTGGCCGCTTCAACTTCAGAAGCGAATGATTTAACAAACGAAAGCTGTGTAAAGGGTTTTGATGTCTATAAGCTTGATGCGAACGGAAAGTGCCCCGGTTGCAATTAAACATTATTAAAGGTTTTGATGTCTATGCTCAATGCGAACGGGAAGTGTCCTGGCTGTTATTTTATTAACCTTATTTATTATTAAATTTCTCAGCAAAAAACAAGGGCCGCGATTGCGGCCCTGTCTTTATATAAAAAATGTTGTGAAACAACAAGGGTATAGGGTGTGGATGTTGGTGTTCGGGCAAGGCGAAGACGAACGAGGACGCGGAGCGTACACGGGGAACGTACGTGAGCATTCCGAGTCCGGCTTCAACGCAGCCCGGGCCCAACAGCCGCAGCTGCCCCACTTTACTCCATCATCGGGATTTTGCAGCCCTTGGCTTTGGCTACCTCAACGGCTTTTTCATATCCGGCATCCACATGGCGGAATACACCGGTGAGGGGGTCATTGGTCAGAACCCGTTTCAGCCGTTTGTCGGCGGCTTCGGTGCCGTCGCAGACGATGACCTGGCCCGCGTGGAGCGAGTAGCCGATGCCGACTCCGCCGCCGTGGTGGTAGCTGACCCAGGTGGCGCCGGAAACGGCGTTGAGGAGGGCGTTGAGAATAGGCCAGTCGGCAATGGCGTCGGAGCCGTCTTTCATCGCTTCGGTTTCCCGGTTGGGAGATGCCACAGACCCTGCATCGAGGTGATCACGCCCGATGACGATGGGGGCTTTAACTTTGCCGCTTCTTACCAGTTCATTGAATAAAAGCCCCGCTTTGTCCCGTTCTCCGTAGCCCAGCCAGCAGATACGGGAGGGCAGCCCCTGAAATTTGACTTTTTTCTGTGCCATGTCCAGCCAGCGGAGCAGGGCTTTGTTTTCGGGGAACAGTTTGGCCAGTTCCCGGTCGGTGGTGTAGATGTCTTCCGGGTCGCCGGAGAGGGCCACCCAGCGGAACGGGCCTTTCCCTTCGCAGAACAGCGGCCGGATGTAGGCGGGGACGAATCCCGGAAAGGCGAAGGCGTTTTCCAGCCCGGCAGCCAGTGCCTGGCCCCGGAGGTTGTTGCCGTAGTCAAAGACGATGGCGCCTTTTTCCTGAAATTTCACCATGGCGTCGCAGTGTTTGACCATGGATTCAAAGGACATTTTTTTGTAGGTTTCCGGATCGCTTTTCCGGAGTTTCAGTGCTTCTTCATATGAAATTCCCGCCGGAACGTAGCCGTTGAGTTCGTCGTGGGAAGATGTCTGGTCGGTGACGACGTCGGGGATAATGCCCCTGCGCAAGAGTTCGGGATAGACGTCGGCGGCGTTTCCGAGGAGCCCCACAGACAGCGGGCGTTTTTCTTCTTTGGCTTTCAGCACTTTTTCCAGTGCCCGGTCCAGATCGGTTTCCATTTCATCAAGGTATTTGGTTTCCAGGCGCCGCTGAATCCGGTGGGGGTCCACTTCCACAATCAGTGC
>JAADGL010000057.1:442-11259 GCA_013152385.1 Acidobacteriota bacterium | reverse complement strand
CCGAGACTTGAGCGTCCGGGAAAGGAGGGGGGGGGGCATCACAAACTGCCCACTCACCAAAAAGCCGCGATCCCCAAAAACGCAGTTTTTGGGGATAGGCTGCTGCCGCCGAAGTGCGCCGTTGAGCTTGCTCATAAGAAGTGCTTCGGTGTCAGCAGCCGTACTGACGGCATCAGCCGTCAGCGCGGCGGAACCGGCCCAAACAAATCTCTTGCAAATCCGTACAACTATCCTGTAATCTGACTCTGGAAATAATTAAAATCTGGATCAAAAATAGATTCCGGGAGGTTGTATGAGATTTTTCAGTATTTGCATTGTATTTCTGTGTTCACTGGGGCTGACGGCGGGAAACGTCTATGTCCGTCATCCCGCACCGTCACCGGACGGAACAAAAATTGCTTTTTCTTACCGCGGGGATATCTGGGTCTGTGAAGCGGACGGGTCCCACAGCCTCCGGCTGACGGTTCACCCCGCCTATGATTCAAATCCGGTATGGTCGCCGGACGGGAAGGAGATTGCGTTTTCGTCCCGGCGGTTCGGCAATATGGATGTGTTTGTCATTCCGTCAACCGGCGGTATGGCGCGGCGCCTGACCTGGCACTCCGCCGACGATCTGGTGTCTGATTTCAGCCCGGACGGGAAAAATGTTCTGTTTTATGCCCGATACCGGGGAGATCACTACTACCGGGACCCCATGCTGTACACGGTTCCGGCCGGCGGCGGCACTCCCCGGCTGGTTTTCCCGGATTTCGGCAATATGGGGAAATATTCTCCGGACGGAAGAACCGTTGCCTATGTGGACCACAATCCCCCATGGTGGCGTAAAGACTACCGGGGTTCAGCCAACATGGATATCCGGCTTTACAACCTGAAAACCCAAAAATTCTCAAAAAAACTGACAACCTTTCAGGGCAATGATTACTGTCCGATGTGGGCGGGAAACAAAGGAATGTATTTTCTGTCAGACCGGGACGGTTATGTCAATGTCTGGAAAATGGCCAGAGACGGTTCCAATAAATCACAAGTTACCCGGATGAAAGAAAAAAACATCGCCTTTGCCAATATTTCCGCCAACGGAACCCTTATCGCATTTGAATTAAACGGCGCACTCTACACCGTTTCCACCGCAGATGACAAAGTACGCGAAATATCCGTTCAGGCGCCAAGCGATGTAACTGAAACCGACAGCGCCATCAGGGAGATGACGAAAAATGCCAGTGAAATGGCGGTGTCACCGGACGGAAAGGAAATTGCATTTGTGGTATTCGGGGACGTGTTCGTGATGAAAAGCAAGAAAGGAAAAGCCGTCAACCTCACCGATGATAATTTCAGAGAAAAAGGCCTGGCATGGTCTCCGGACGGAAAGTACCTCTACTTTTCATCCGACCGGGGGGGAAATTACGATATTTTTCGAGTTTCTTCCGAAGACAATCTGCCCCTTTACCGGACCCTCCACCGGAAACTGGAAAAAATAACCGGCAATGAAGCGGAAGAATATGGCAGCGCACTTTCTCCGGACGGGAGAACCCTTGCTTTTATCCGGGGAAACGGCAGCCTGGTTTTAAGTGACCCGGATGGAAAGAACCAGCGGGTTTTCCTGGATCAGTGGAGTACGCCGCAGTTTTCATGGTCTCCGGACAGCCGGTATATTGCCTATTCCATATCGGACAATTCATTTAACACCGATATTTTTATTAAACCCGTCTCCGGCGGTAAAGCGGTAAACATCACCATGCATCCCGACGAAGACGGGTATCCGGTTTGGACAGCTGACGGAAAAATGCTTTTCTTCCTGTCCCACCGCAGCCATTACAGCAATGATGTCTGGTACGTTTACCTGACCCGGGCCGATGATGAAATGACAGCGGAAGAACGGGAAGAGGCGGCAGAATCAGAAAAAGCAGCAGCCGGAAAGAACGGCAAAAAAGAAGCGCCGGCAGTGAAGGTAAAAATTGATTTTCAGGATATTTTCAAACGGGTCCGGAAGCTGACGCATCTGGAAGGCAATGAAGGCGCATTCGCGGTGAACAGAGACGGAAGTGAGATTGTTTTCACGGCAGATATCAACGGCACCCCCTCTCTCTGGAAAATCAAACGGGACGGCAGCGGCTTAAAAGAACTGGCAGGAACGAAAGGTGTGGCCGGTATCAGTTGGAACCGGAAAACAGGGAAATATTTTTTCCGCACCCGGACAGGGAACTTGAAATCCGTCACATTCAAAGGAAAAGTTGAAAGTTTTCCATATAGAGCAAAACTGCACACATCAAGGAAAGCATTGTTCCATCAGATGTATCTGGAATGCTGGCGGATTATGAATGACCATTTTTACGACCCCCATTTTCACGGTGCAAACTGGAAAGCGGTGAAAGCAAAGTACGAACCTATGGCAAAAAAAGCTGCCAGCCGGGACGATTTCTATGATGTCATCCGGGAAATGATCGGAGAACTCAACGGTTCCCACCTCGGTATCTACCCGCCTCGGGGACAACACCGCAGAATGACCGGCGAACCGGGAATTATCAAGGATTACAGTTACACCGGAAACGGGATTCGGGTGAAAAAAGTGTTAAACGGCTCTCCGGCATCTTTTGAAAAATCACGATTGTTCGCCGGTGACATTATTGAATCGGTAAACGGAAGTCCGGTTTCGGAAAAGAACAATTTCTACGCCCCGCTTTTTGACACTGTCGGGCAACGGATTTTACTGAAAATAAAAGGGAAAGAAGGAAAATTAAGAGAAGTGGCCATTACGCCTGCATCTCCCCGGAAAAACCTTGATTTTCTTTACAACGACTGGGTGGAACAAAACCGGAAACTGGTGGATAAGTATTCCGGAGGCAAACTGGGCTATGTCCATATCCGGGCAATGGACCAGAAAAGTTACGACCGGTTTCAGCAGGAAGTTTATTCCGAAGCCAACGGAAAGGCGGGGCTGGTCATTGACGTGCGAAACAATGGCGGCGGATGGACAACCGATATTCTTCTGCGGATTATCGGCCAGAAGGAACACGCCGTCACCATTCCCCGGAACGGCGGGAAAGGTTATCCGGATATGGAACGGAAACAGGTTTTTCTGTGGACACGCCCCATCGTCGTAACCTGCAATGAGGGTTCATATTCCAATGCGGAAATATTTTCCCACGCAGTCAAAACCCTCGGTATCGCGAAACTGGTGGGGATGCCCACGTTCGGTGCCGTGATTTCCACCGGAGGGACTACCCTTATTGACGGTTCTTATTTCCGGATTCCCTTCCGGGGCTGGTATGTTGCCGGCACCGGAAAAGACATGGAAAACGGGCCGGCAATCCCCGACTACATTGTTGCCACCGAACCGGGGGACGAAGCAAAGGGCATCGACCGCCAATTGAAAAAGGCCTGTCAGGTATTGCTGAACCAACTGAACCAATAGAAAATCAGCGTATTGCAGACAAAAAAGGGCGAGGCAGCAACTGCCTCGCCCTTTTTATTTCAATTTTCCGCTTTCTTTCAGTCCAGCATGTGGACGATCAACCCGCTTCTGAGCTTGGGTTCAAACCAGGTGGATTTGGGCGGCATTGTCTTTCCCGCATCCGCAATGGCAATCAACTGTTCAATGGAAGTGGGATACATGGAAAACGCCACAGCAAAGTCACCGCTGTTCACAAGGCGTTCCAGCTCTTCTGTCCCCCGGATTCCACCGATAAAATCAATCCGCTTATCGGTTCTCGGATCGCCGATTCCAAGAACAGGTGCCAGCAGGTTTTCCTGCAGAATACTGACATCCAGCGAATGAACCGGGTCATCTTTGGGATAAGTCCCTTCCTTTGCGATCAGGGTGTACCATTCCCCGTCCAGATACATACAGATATTTGTCGGATAATCCGGTTCTTTTTTGCCGGTTTTTTCCACATTGAATTTTTCCGCCACTTTTTCCAGAAACTGTTCTTTTGTTAAACCGTTGAGGTCTTTTACCACCCGGTTGTAGGGCATAATGGCCAGCTGGTTGTGGGGGAAATATACCGCAAGAAAGAAGTTATATTCCTCTTCCCCGGTATGGTTGGGATTGTCTTTCCTCCGCCAGTCCCGGACTTTCGCGCCGGAGGCGGAACGATGATGCCCGTCCGCCACATAAACCGCGTCCATATCGGCAAACAGTGATTCCAGTTTTTTAATGGTGTCCCCGTCCCGGATTACCCAGAAGGTATGGCCGATTCCGTCATCAGATACAAAATCGTATTCCGGCTTGCCTTCGGTAATTTTTTCGATAACGGCATCAATTTCATTCACTGCTTTATAGGTAAGAAATACCGGCCCGGTGTTGGCATTGAGGGTGTACACATGTTTAATCCGGTCTTTTTCTTTGTCCGCCCGGGTAAGTTCATGTTTTTTTATCCTGTCCGCCATATAATCATCGGCAGAGGCACACCCCACCAGCCCGGTCTGAACGTGATTTCCCATTTTCTGACGGTATACGTAAAGGTAATCTCCGCTGTCCTGAACCAGCACACCGTCCCGAATCAGCTTGTCCAGATTATCCCGGCCCGCCTGATAAACCCGGTCGTCATACAAATCAATAGAAGGGTCCAGCGTAATCTCCGGCTTCACAACCCTGAGGAAACTGTACGGGTTTCCGGAGGCCAGTTTCCTGGCCTCCTCAGAATTCAATACGTCATAAGGGAAAGACGCGACTTTTTCCGCCAGTTCCCCGGCGGGCCGCACGCCCCTGAATGGCTTGATTCGAACCATTTTCAGCCCCGAATCAGAATTTACCGCGAATCAGCTCATCGAGATTCGGTTTGCCGATTTCCTGCAAATCATAGTAGACACGGGTATTGGGTTTGTCAATTTTCACCACCCGGCGCAAATCAATGGGGGTGCCAATCACAACACTGTCACAGTCTGTCGCGTTGATGGTGGTTTCCAGATCTTTCACCTGCTGGTCGGAATACCCCATCGCCGGCAGCAAAACACCAATTTCCGGATATTTTTCAAATGTTTCGGTAATTTTTCCAACCGCAAAAGGCCTCGGGTCCACCATATCGCTGGCACCGAATTTCTCCGCCGCAACCGTACCTGCGCCATAGGTCATTTCCCCGTGGGTGAGGGTCGGGCCGTCTTCCACCACCAGAACCCGTTTCCCGCGGATTACAGACGGGTCATCCACCTGAATCGGAGATGCCGCGTCCACGATAATTGCATCGGGATTTGCCATCCGGATATTTTCCCGCACTTCTTCAATGTTGTAATAATCCGCAGTGTCCACTTTGTTGATGACCACAATGTCTGCCGCCCGGAGATTGACTTCACCGGGATAGTAGCCGATTTCGTGTCCCGGCCGATGGGGGTCCACAACAGTAATCAGCAGGTCGGGTTTGTAGAAAGACATGTCATTGTTGCCGCCGTCCCAGACCACCACATCCGCTTCTTTTTCCGCTTCCCGGAGAATATCTTCGTAATCCACACCGGCATACACAACAACACCCTTTGCAATGTGGGGCTCATATTCTTCCATTTCTTCAATGGTGCATTTTTCTTTTTTCAAGTCTTCAATGGTTGCGAAACGCTGACACCGCTGTTTTTCCAGGTCCCCGTAGGGCATGGGATGGCGGACAGCCACAACTTTTTTGCCCATGCTCTGGAGAATTTCAACCACACGGCGGGTGGTCTGGCTCTTCCCGCAGCCTGTCCGAACCGCGCACACGGCAATCACCGGTTTCGTGGATTTCAGCATGGTCCGCTCCGCGCCCATGATTTTGAAATCTGCGCCGGCGGCGTTGACAATGGCACTTTTGCTCATAATAACTTCGTAAGGGACATCACTGTAAGCAAATACCACTTCGTTGACCCCATATTCTTTTATCAGCTGTACAAGGTCTTCTTCCGCTTTGATGGGAATCCCGTTGGGATAATTCTTCCCGGCGAGGGAAGCGGGATACATCCGGCCGTCAATGTCCGGAATCTGAGTAGCTGTAAACGCCACCACTTCGTACTGGTCGTTATCCCGATAGTACACATTAAAGTTATGAAAATCCCGTCCAGCCGCACCCATAATCAGAACTTTGGTTTTGCTCATTTCTCCTCCTTAGAGCAGGTAATACAAAATTGCCTTTACAACGTGCAAAAGATTTGCCGCGTTTTCAAATATTTCGGATTCCGCAGCCACTTCCGCGGAAATCTCTTCTCCCCTTCGCACCGGCATACAATGAAGTACCATAGGGCTCCCGCCGGCCGTTTCCAGCAGTTGGCGGTTCACCTGATACCCCTGAAAAGCATGAAGCCGTTCCTCCCGTTCTTCTTCCATACCCATAGATGTCCATACATCTGTAAAAATAACATCCGCGCCCTTTACGGCACCGGTATCATCCGTCAATTCAAAAGCTGTACCCGATATTGCCGCTTCCGCCTTCGCCTCTTCGACAACATCCTGGCTCGGCTGGTACCACTCCGGCGAAATCACCGTAATGTCCATTCCGGTTTTGGGGCAAAGCAGCATCAGGGAGTGAGCAATGTTATTCCCGTCTCCCACGTAAACCAGTTTACGGCCGGAAAGGGTACCGAATTTCTTTTTCATTGTATATGCCGCGCCCAACGCGCCAATCGGATAGAATTTCGCTGTTAACCCGTTGATCACGGGAATAGAACCGAACTGAACAAAATCCACCAGGTCCTGCTGTGTCCGGCCCCGAATCACAATGGCATCAATGTAGTTGGATAAGACTCTGGCCGTATCCGCCAATGATTCCCCACGGGAAAGCTGAATATCGGAAGTTCTGAAAACAGTTGTCGTCCCGCCGAGCTGGGCAGTGCCGACCTCAAAGGCAAAACGCATCCGGGTGGACGGTTTCTGGAAAAACAGCCCCACCGAACGCCCGCATAGTTCGCCCCGGAACGAATCGGAATTCACCTCCATCCGGGCCGCGAGATCCAAAATCCGTTCAATATCCGTACGTTTCGCCTCATCAAGTCGAATCAAATGTTTCATGGAATAATCCGGGTTCCCACCTTTTCAATATCTTTCATATTCTCAATCGCTTCGGCAGATGTAATCAGCACCTCACTGCCGCCCGATTCAATATACTCAACCGCCGATTCAATTTTCGGGCCCATACTGCCGGCAGGGAACTGGCCTTCCGCAAGCATCTTTCTCGCATCTTTTACCGACAATCGTGAAAGCGCCCGCTGGGTGGGCTTGCCGAAATCCGCATACACCTGATCCACTCCTGTCAAAGTGATAAACAGATCCGCTTTCAGGTTCCGTGCCAGCAGGCTGGAGGTATAATCCTTGTCAATCACCGCTTCCACCCCCATGAGATAACCGGAAATATCCCGTTTTACCGGAATTCCCCCGCCGCCCCCGGCAATTACAATATGGCCATTGTCCAGAAGTGTTCGAATCGCCGGTTCCTGAATCACTTCAATGGGTTTTGGAGACGGAACTACTTTCCGCCATCCCCGGCCCGAGTCTTCTTTCATCACCCACTTTTTTGTCCGCATCAATTCTTCCGCGCGGAATTCCGGATAAAACGGGCCCACCGGTTTGGTCGGGTTTTTGAACGCATCGGAATCACCGTCCACCACAACCTCCGAAATCACTGTGGCAACCCGGGGCGTCTCACCGGCGGCAAGAATCCGGTTAATTAGGGAACGTTCAATCATATACCCCATGCTGCCTTCAGTCATGGCACCGCAGATATCCAGGGTATACGGCGGAATCTGATGCAGCGCCCGATCCTGCTGAATCAGAATATTCCCCACCTGCGGCCCGTTTCCATGGACCACCAGCAGCGTATAACCGCTTGAATAGACGTTATACATCATATCCGCGGCACGCTTGGCATTTTCAATCTGCTCGTCCTGAGTCCCCTTCTGGTCCGCTTTAAGCAGGGCATTTCCTCCGAAAGCAATTACCGCCGTTTTTCTCTGTTCCATTTCGGAATCCTTTCTGGTTTTACTTGATTCTGAAACCGGGTTTTGCGCCCTCATCCGGTGACAGAAGATACGGCGCGCCGTCCTCTCCCGACGCCGCCAGCAGCATTCCCTGAGATTCAATTCCCATCAATTTTGCCGGCTGAAGGTTTGCCACCACAATAATCTGACGGCCGACCAAATCCTCCGGTTTGTATTGCAACGCGATTCCCGCCACAATCTGACGTTCCTCTTCCCCAAGGGAAATCTTCATCTTAATCAGTTTCTTTGACTTCTCAACTTTTTCCGCTTCCAGTATTTCTGCCACCCGAAGCTGCACTTTCGCGAATTCATCTATGGAAATCAGATTGTCCATTTTCCCCTCCGCTTTTTTTCCCGTATCCGGCTGCTTTTCTACCTTGCCTTTATTGCCTTTTTTCTCTCCCTCCGGCTCCCCGGTCAGATATTCCTTCGCATCCACCCGGGCAAACAAATGCTCCTTCGCGTCTTTCAACACCGATCCCGGTTTCAGTGAACCGAACCGCATCATGGAAACCACACATTCATCCACCTTTGCGTCAAATCCCAGGCGATCCCAGATTTCCTGGCTTTTCACCGGCATCACCGGGGCAATCACCAGTGCCACAAGGCGAATCGCCTCCGCCACAGCGTAAAGTACGGTATGGAGTTCATTCCGCTTTGCCGCATCCTTGGCCAACACCCACGGTTCCTGCTCCACAATAAACTTGTTCAAATCGGAAAGCAAAGCCCAGATTTCTTCCATCGCTTTATGCAACTGGTAAGTGTCAAAATAGCTTTCCCAGTTTACCGCGCATTCTTTCACGCGGGATTCCATTTTTCTGTATCGTTCGTCATTTACGTCCGGTTCCGGAATCTTTCCGTCACAATAGCGGTCAATCATCCCCAGTGTCCGGGATACGAGATTTCCCAGGTCATTGACCAGATCCGAATTGAAACGGCCGACAAAGGCTTCGTCGGAAAAACCGGAATCCTGGCCGAATACCATTTCCCGAACCAGAAAATAGCGGAGTGCATCCGCGCCGAAATCCTCCACAAGATACTGGGGCCGAACCACATTGCCCACACTTTTGGACATCTTCGCTTTATCTTTCAGCCACCAGCCGTGGGCAAAAATTGTTCTGGGCAGAGGCAACCCGGCCGCCATCAGAAAAGCGGGCCAGTACACCGCATGAAACCTCAGAATATCCTTTCCGATAAGGTGCAGATCCGCCGGCCAGAAATTGCGGTAAAGTTCCGTGTCTTCCGGGTACCCCAATGCAGTCAGATAGTTGGACAACGCATCCAGCCAGACATAAATCACATGCTTTTCATCCCCCGGCACCGGAATTCCCCATTTGAAAGAGGTACGAGACACGCTGAGGTCTTTCAACCCGCCTTTCACAAAGGAAATGACCTCGTTTCGCCGGTGTTCCGGCTGAATCAGCTCGGGATGCGCGTCGTAGTATGCCAGGAGTTTTTTCTCATATTTGGAAAGGCGGAAAAAATAACTTTCCTCCTCCACCTCTTCAAGGGGCTTGCCGCAATCCGGGCACTTCCCCCCCTTCGCCTGGGTTTCGGTAAGAAAGGCCTCGCAGGACACACAATACATGCCTTTATAATGATCCAGATAAATATCCCCCTGATCCAGAAGCTGTTTAAAAAGATGCGCCGCCCCCTTCTCGTGACGGGGCTGAGTGGTACGAATAAAATCGTTGTTGCTGATGGAAAGCCGGGGCCAGAGGTTCAGATAATTCTCCACCACCTGATCCGCCAGCTGAATCGGCTCAATTCCGCCAGCCGCGGCCGCCTTCTCTACTTTTTGTCCGTGTTCGTCCGTACCTGTTAGAAAATAAACATCAAACCCCATCAGCCGCTTATAGCGGGCAATCACATCCGCAATCACCGTTGTGTACACGTGGCCGATGTGCGGGAGATCATTTACATAATAAATCGGAGTTGTCACATAAAATCTGCGTTTTTCCATACACCACCTCTGCGTCAAACATTCCACCGAAATTCTAAAGTATTCCCGCCACTGTTGCAAGGATAATAAGGATAATGGTGTACGGGGGAAAAGATTGGCGATCAGCTCTGCACTTCCGCTTCTCCGCGAAAAAAGCGGGAAGAGATATTTTTTCCCGTCAAATTCCGTAGAGAATGAAATACAGGGCAGAAGCGACAAAAAAAGCAGCCGCACCGATGGAAAGAAATTTCAAAGTAAAAGCGGTGATATTGTTTGTGGAATCATGGGTAATATAAAGCTTGTAGGCAATCAGATTCGCAAAAGAACCGACCAGGCTCCCGAACCCCCCGACATTTGTCCCCCAGAGCAATGCCTGCCACTGGCTTGTATGCTTCGCAATCAGCAGGGCAGCCGGCACATTGCTGATTACCTGGCTCAACAGGCTCGAAAACAGAAAAACGTGGCCCGAATGGCTCACGGAAAACGGAATCAGAAACTGCAGATTGTTCGCAAGGCCGAAAAAAAAGACAAAAGTCAAAATAAGGGAAAAATCAATTTTCAGGCTCTTTCTGTCAAAAAGAAGTGCGTACAGAAAAACGACAATCCCGGCAAATACCGGCAGAACATGCAGAACCGTCAAAACAAGTGTTGTCAGTAAAACCAGATAAATCACCGCGGTGAAAGAAATTTTCAGCCCCTCCGTTTCAGCCTCAGGGGATTCGGAACTTGTTTTCACCAGAAATGAGACCGCCACCAGCAAAATCAGAAACAGAATGGAAAAAGGCGCGATGGTGGAAACAAACCGGGTGGCCCGTACATTGTAAACCCAATAAATGTAGAGGTTCTGGGGATTTCCGAAAGGTGTGAAGGCGGAACCCGCATTTGCCGCCAATGCTTCAAGAATAACAAGAATTCCCTTCCGCTTCGTGTTAATCGCCAGAGTCAACGG
>JAADGL010000057.1:0-391 GCA_013152385.1 Acidobacteriota bacterium | reverse complement strand
AAAGTCGCCAGAACCAGTTTCAATGCAACAAAGCGGCCCCTTTCAAAATGCAGAGAAAGGCGGCGGATCAGCCCGCTTTGCTCCAAGCCCTTCACCGACACAAACAATGCGGCAAGGATAAAAATAACCTGAAACTCTTTCGATGAAAAAGAAGGGAACCGGCGGGAATACACAGAAGTAACCACAAGGCCGACAGCAGAAGCCGCCAGCAGCCATTCTTTTAAAATAAAATCCAGGAAAAAAGGCCGGGGCTTCATCTTTTCTCCCATCTGTTCTTCTTTTGTTGAGTCCCCTGCAACGGTGCCCTCCCTGTTTCCATTTCTTCTTCATAATTTTGACAGATCGGCACAGCAAACACAAGGAAAGACAAAGAGCGGAAACAGACACAAAA
>JAADGL010000009.1 GCA_013152385.1 Acidobacteriota bacterium | reverse complement strand
GCGGCGGCAACGAGAACCCGCTGCAACTCCCCACCGCTCAATGTGGCAATCTGCCGGGTTTTCAGGTGGGAGATTTCCATTTTCCGAAGCAGGCCTTCAATGTCCGGTACCGGGCTCATTCCGGAAGCCATCCCCTGATAGGGGAAACGGGATAGACGAAGAAATTCTGTTACGGTGAAGGGAATGACGGTTTCTACAATCTGCGGCACATAGGATACCAGCCTTGCAATCCGGCGGCTGGGAAGTTCCGCGAGGTTTTGCCCGTTCAGCTCGATTTTCCCTGAAAAATCCCGGAGAATCCCCGCCACACAGCGAAGCAGTGTGGTTTTCCCCAGTGTGGTTTTCCCGGAGCCGTTTGGCCCGACAATGCCGATAAATTCCCCTGACTTCGCGCTGAAATCAACGGAGTTTAATATGTTTCGGCAGCAGAGCTGTTGAATGGCCAGCATAGGCGTTCAGTATCCTTTTCAAAATTGGCAGCAATTGAAACACCATGGGGCCGGG
This sequence comes from Acidobacteriota bacterium, assembly GCA_013152385.1. GTDB lineage: Bacteria > Acidobacteriota > Holophagae > Thermotomaculales > Thermotomaculaceae > UM-FILTER-49-7. The sequence continues at coordinate 37,963 of JAADGL010000009.1, read as the reverse complement.
GTGCATGATCCGCCCCCCGTACACATTGAAAACCGCATTGTTTTGGCACGCTTTCAGAAATGAGAACGGTTCTTTTTCACAGTCTGTCAACGGTTCTTTTTTCTCCGACAACAGAATGATGATGTCCGGCGCGGCGGCAAGCAGCCCTTCCCGGCTCAGGGCGGGATATGCAACGGTTGACTGTACCGCGTTTTTCGCGCCGATTTCGGAAAGCAGGTTGCCGTAGAAGGAGTTGGCGGAAATGTATATCCGGGGTGACGCCAGGCCGCCGGGGCTGGTAATCAGCAGTACGGAAGGTTTTTTGCCCTGTCCTTTTTTTGCCGGTTCCAGCATGGCTTTCAGTTTTTCCACCCGCTTTTTCGCCAGTTCCGCCTTTCCCAGCAGTTGTCCCACCCGCAGATAGCTTGAAAGCACTTCATTCAACGTGTTGATTTTCAGGTACACCACAGGGATTCCGGCATCTTCAACCGCTTTCAGCCGGGATTCCGCTCCGTGATACGCCAGTACCAGCGCCGGTTTCAGCCGCAGCACGGCTTCTACGTTCAAGTCGTAGATGCCGCCGAGCCGCGTCACTGAACCCCCCGGCGGCACCACGCCGTAGCGGGTGATGCCCACGAGACGGTTTGCCGAACCCAAATCCACTACCATGTCGGTTACAGAGGGCAGGAGGGATACAATCCCCCCTGCCGCTGCCTGCGCGTAAATCAGGAAAATAAGGATGCAAACCCGGCAAAACCGCTTCAATACGCCCTCCGTTTACCTGTGAAAATGAAAAACAAAACCGCCGTACCAGGTGTCTCCCAGTGTACCGTATCCCTTGACCAGCTCATAATTCTCATCCGTCACGTTGCGGCCTTTCAGGTAAGCGGTCAGGTTTTCATTCACCCGGTAGTCCACTTTCAGGTTAAACACTGTGTAGCTTGAGAGTTCCACACGGGCGGGGGGCCAGGCGGAGAAGTCCATATCATCCCGGCTGCCGCTGGCCAGCATATCCAGATGAAGCCCCCACCGTCCCCGCAGATAGTCCAGCTTTGCCGTAAAACTGGAGTCCGGGCGCCGGAGAAGCCGCTCGCCTGTTGTATCGTCCTTTGTATCGTAATAGTTGTAAAAGACCTGCCACGACAGCGCCTTTCCACTGTACCGTACCCCCGCTTCCAGCCCTTTGATTGTCGCTTTGGCAATGTTGTAGTAACTGTAAGTGTTCATATCAAAATCAATCATGTCGTCATAGCGGTTGTGAAACCAGATCAGGGATAGTGTCAGGCGCTTGGCCATCAGTACTTTCTCTATTCCAAATTCGTAAGATGTGCCCTTTTCCGGGTTCAAATCCACGGTGCCGTAGGGGGAATAAAGCTGGTACAGGGTGGGAGATTTGAAAGATGTCCCGGCATTGGCGCGAATCCGGAAACCGGAATCTCCGATGGGCCGGACAATGCCGAAAGAACCGGTCATTTTGGAACCGAAAACTTCGTGGTCATCGTATCGGAGCCCCATATTCATATCCATTCCCCAGGCATTTGTCATCGCTGATGCGTAGGCACTGCGGGTAATGGCGTGGCGGGGGACAAAAATATCGTCATAGGGCCCCCAGGCCGATACACTGTGATATTCCGAGTCTCCGGCTTCCCGGCTGTATTCCAGCCCGAAAGAGAGGGACGACTTTTCTGAAAATATTAGATGATTGTGCCAGTTATAGCGGACAAGGGAACCATTGTACCGGCTGTTTACCGTAGGCAGGTAATCTTCGGAAGGGTTCCGGTAATACCGCTCATTGTCTCCATAGCTCACGGTGAACCGGCTGATTCCGGAAATCCCGAAAGGATCCGACAAGGTATAGCTGCCTTTGAAATGCTTTTCGGTGTGGTCAAAGCGGTAAAAAGGGTTATCGCCGCCGACGCCGCCGGCAGAATCCAAGTCCCCGTCGGCATTGATGACCATACCGGTAAAATTCAAAGCGGAGCGGCCGAATTTCATCGTCGTACCTCCGGAAAACGCCCGGTTGGTATAACCGTCAGCTTCGGTGTTGCCGTCCGCTTTGTCGGCGGCGGAAATCCCGTTGGTATCAAAAAACGTACCGGAAACCCAGTAAGTGCCGAGGGAGAACTTGTCCCGGTAGTGTACACCGGTGGTCCAGGTGGCATTGGAACCGCCTTCGACCCGAACCGTGCCGCCTGCGGCGCCGCCGCCGGTGATAATGTTAATCACACCCGCCACCGCATCGGAACCGTAAACCGCGCTGGCGGGGCCGAATACCACTTCAATCCGTTGAACCGAATCCAGCGGGAAGGCGGAAAAGTCCACCGACCGGTCCGGCGTCATCGGGTCATTGACTTCCATTCCGTCAATTAAAACCAGTGTCTGGCCCGGTTTTGAACCCCGGAGATAAACGGAAGCAGGGCTTCCGATGCCCCCGTTTTGATTCACCACAATGCCGGGAACCGTCCGGAGAACATCCAGAACCGTTACGGCACCGCTTGCGTCAATTTCTTTTCGGGTAATAATTTTCACCGTCCGGGAGAGTTTTTTTGTTTCCACCGGATTTCTTGTGGCGGTAACGGTTACTTCATCCGAGACCTTCACCGGTGAATTTACGGCAAAAAGCGGTGAACACCCCATCCACAAAACCCCCAACAACACAGAAAAAACCACGCGCATACAATTCCTCCTTGATACGCTGAAACGAATAAATTGGACTGCCGGGGAATGAATATAAGAAAACATCATTCGCCGAGCCTCCGTCAGCTGATATGTCCAGGCAGGTCTTCTGACTTCCGGATCAACCCTCTGCCGGGCCTTCCCATTCGCCTTTCGGCAAAAAGTGGCATTTTCCAGCTTCGGTCCCCGGTTACAGCGGCGGGCCCGTTCCCGATTTCCACGGGATTCCCTCTTGCCTCCATCACTGGAACCTGGCATTTGTATTCTGGCACAATTATCTGAGAAAAACAATTCGACCTGCCGCAGCGAAAACGAAGAATTTCCGTTCCCGCTGCGGCAATACGATGAAATTTCCATGTGTTTCCTGTTTTTTAAATCTCGCTGCGGTTAGTAGAACAGCGGAAAATTTTTTATTTCTGTTCCGATTGTAAAACAGGGGCTTTATCCATTTTATTTGTCACAAGCCGGAAGATGAACAGGGCAATTGCCGCGGTGAATCCGATTGCAACAAAGTAGTACCAGATGTAGTGGGCATGGGCGTAATGAGCTGCCCGTTCAGCTTCCGGGAGGCTGGCAAGGGTTTTCGGGTCGGGGCAGTAAGCGTCCAGAAGAAAACCGGACATGAAGAATCCCACAAGGGCGGAGATGAAGGAATGAAGGTGGCTGAATCCGAGGTAGACCCCTTCTTCACCCCTGGGCGCCATGAGGGAGAAAAATTCCAGAAATCGGGGAGAGATGAAGCATTCCGCCAATCCCTGAATCGCGATTCCCACAATCATCATAACGGTGAAAGGGTGCAGAACCATTCCGAGAATCGGGATGGAATTGCCGGCGATGTGCTGGAGCCAGGGCCCGGCTGACATGGCGAAGGCGGAAAACGGCATCAGCACCATTCCCATGAGCATGGCGGTTACGGCTTTGTATTTTTTTGTCCAGTGGGTGATGAGTACCACAAACAGCACCACTACGGCGGGATTTACGTTGGCAAGCCATTCGGGGCGGGCACCGGGTCCCACCATTCGGATGATGTATTTGGGCATGGTGGCGTACATCTGGCCCTGAATAGTCCAGAATCCAGCCACAATCAGAGTGAGAATAATCAGCCGGGGTGTGGTCAGAATTTTAACCAGGGCATGAAAAACCTCCCGGACAGATTTCCGTTCTTCCGGTGCTTCAATATTTTTGAAAACAAATACGGCAAACAGCAACGCCGCGAATGCCATTCCGGCGGAAAAGAAATTTACATGCCGCAAACCCATTCCCTGACGGATAAACGGCACAAATGTTTTGCCGCTGAATGCCCCGATGTTGACAACCCAGTAAAAGAGGGAGTAGCCCCTGGCGCGGTTGGCTTCCGTTGTGGTTTTGGCGACGGTTCCGGTGATCAGCGGTTTGATGAAGGAGCTTCCCACCATGACAATAAGCAGAAAGAGAATCACCATTGTTTTGGATTCCACAACCGGCTGAAGGCCCAGCATGGCATATCCGAATGTCAGAAGGGAGAATGCGAGAATCAGGCCGTTTTTGAAGCCGATTCGGTCGGATATCGCCCCGACAAAGGGGGGAAGCAGGTAGAGCCCGCCGTAAAAGAGCCCGGCGACGATGCCGGTTTCTTTGTCCGAGAATCCAACAATATCAGTCAGATACAGTGTTAAAACAATAAAAAATCCATAGTAGGCGGCCCGTTCAAACAGTTCCATTGAGTTGGCGAGCCAGAAGTCCATAGGGAATTTCCATCCCTGTTTCCCGGCAGTCATTTCGGCTGTCGTCATTCTTTATCCTCCGATGAGTTGGTGCTTGTGACTGTATCATGAAAAATACTTTTTTAATATTTTTTTATGCGTTTTGAATGAAAGAGGAAATTGCGGAGTATCCTGTTTGTGTAATCTTCATGATGGGAGGATGTGATGAAAAATTTTCTGCGTTTGTTTACAGCTGTTTTGATGGTAGCGGGGGTTACAACTGTTTCCACCGCGGCAGATAACAGCAAAAAGGAAGCGGCAGCCATAAAGGCGGCTACAAACTGGCTTCAACTGGTAGACAACGGCAAGTATGTCAAAAGCTGGGAAGAGGCGGCTACAATTTTCAAAAAGGCGGTTTCAAAAGAAAAGTGGGAAAAGGCAATGGTTCAGGTACGGAAACCCCTGGGGGATCTGATTTCAAGGAAAGTGAAGTCGGCAACTTTTACCACATCTCTTCCCGGGGTGCCGGACGGGCAATATGTGGTGATTCAGTTTGAAACTGTTTTCGCGAACAAGAAAAGCGCCGTGGAAACGATAACCCCCATGCTGGACAAAGACGGCAACTGGCACGTTTCCGGCTATTTTATCCGCTGAAAGACAAAAAAAGGGATTCCGGGGCATACTCCCGGAATCCCCGTATGGTGTTTTAATTATTATCAGTCCCGGACAATTTCCACCACTTCGATATCGAAGTTCAGTGTTTTCCCCGCGAGAGGCGCATTCGCATCCAGAATTATCGTGTTTTCATTTATTTCCGTGATGGTTGCCGGGACCTGCTGCCCGTTCTGAGCCTGGAGCATGACCTGCATTCCCACTTCCGGAACAATGTCTTCCGGAACCTGGCTTTTCTGCATGGGCATAATCAGTTCTTTGCGGATTTCACCATAAGCTTCTTCCGGAGGCAGTTTCACAGAGGTGGAGTCTCCCGCTTTCAGTCCCAGTACGGCTTTGTCAAAACCGGGAATGACCATTCCGCCGCCAACCTTGAATTCAAGGGGATCCCGGTCTCTTGATGAATCAAACACTTCTCCATTGTCCAGGGTTCCGGTGTAATGAACCCGAACCGTATCTCCTGCTTTAACAGATGTCACAATATCCTCCAATTCCGGCATTCCGGCCGGTTAAAGTCCAACAAGGGTATCACAGGATTCCCCCGACGGCACGGATTTTTGTGCCGGGAACGGCGGGAATCCGGGATTCATACATTCTATTTCCCTTTTTGTGCAAGCAAAGCGGCACCGACAGCGCCGGTAAGCTGGGCGTTTTCCGGGATGATGACCGGAAGATTCAGGTGTTTTTCAAGGGCCCGGACAACTCCGATGTTCCGGGAAACACCCCCTGTCATGGCGACAGCGGGGACAACACCGACTCTGTTGGCCAGCGCAACGGTGCGGGCGGCAATGGAGGCGTGGATGCCGGCAATAATGTTTTCCCGTTTTTCGCCCTTTGCCACCAGTGAGATAACTTCGGATTCCGCAAACACGGTACAGGTGGAGCTGATGGCGGCGGGGGTGCGGCTTTTCAGGGAAAGCTGCCCGAAGCCGTCCAGGTCGGTTCCCAGTGCCCGGGCCATGACTTCAAGGAACCGCCCGGTTCCGGCGGCACATTTGTCGTTCATGACAAAGTCTGTTACCTGCCCGTTTTCTTTGAGACGGATTATTTTGCTGTCCTGCCCGCCGATGTCAATGACGGTACGGGCGGCGGGAACGGCGAAGTGGGCACCTGCGGCGTGGCAGATAATTTCAGACAGGGCTTTGTCCGCGAAATTCACGCTGTTCCGTCCGTAGCCGGTGGCGACAATGGCGTCCACCTGCTCCTGTTTCAGCCCCGCCTGTTCCAGTAGAGATTGAAGAATGGTTTCCGCCGCGTTTCCGGCATTGTAGCCGGTGAACCGGATGGCGCCGGCAATCTGCTTCGATTCTTCCAGAAGCACCCCTTTGGCAGTGACGGAACCGATGTCAATGCCGCAGCAGATCATTTCTGCCCCACCATTTCCATGAAAGCGTCAATGCGGGTTTCCGCCTGGGCTTCACTGAATTTCCGCGCATCCACCATGTCGGATTCCAGAATCAGTACCGGCAGGCCCCGTTTCTCCTGAACGATTCTCCGGATGTCGTATTGCCCGAAGGAATAGGGTTTGCAGCTTCTGTTGGAATGCATAACAAGGCCGTCCACCTCATATTTGTCAATCATGTTCAGCACTTTTTCCGCCATCTTGTCCACGCCGATATTGAGGTAGATACGGGTGTAGGCTTCACCCATGGACCCGAGGAAATCGTTTTCGTCAATGTGGTCCACCGTGCCGCACCATGCGGATGTGTAGGTATCGGCGACCAGCGCCGCATTCCGGGCGGCAAAGGTTCTGGAAAGCCAGCGCATCCGGTGCCAGATGGGGAGGTTGTCCCAGAGAAAGCGGTACTGTTCGGTTTTTACCATGCCGATGCCGTTTTCCACCCGCCGGTTCAGCTCGTCCAGCAGAAAGCGGTAGTAGCGGAGAACCGTCCGGGTGCCCCGGAGGGTAACGATAAGGGCGAGATGAAAAAACGCGTCAAAAGCGGTGAGGGGAGCGGGTTTTGCCGTGGCGGTGTCCAGTACCTGCTGCCAGAGCCGCATGGCTTCCACCGAGCGTTTTCCCACCACGTTCATTTTGTCGCGGGGGAATTTCTTTTTCATGACAGTTTCAAGGAAACGGATGTAGTCTTCCACCTGCCGGTCCACATAAGTTTTGGCTTCCTTCGTGAATTCGGTGTGAACAAAGGGGGTATCGAAAATAAAAAGTGGCACCCGAAACTTCCGGGCCTGAATTTCATACCATTTCAGCACTGTGCCGCAGATATTGTTGCAGCAAATCAGCATGTCCGGCTTCGGCAGGCCGCCGATGGGGCCACCCCCGGCAGCCGAGCAGCCGATGTCCGCCCGGGCGTAGGAACAGAGATCGGTGGAATACCCCATCCCTTCCGCCACCTCACAGAGTTTTACTCCGGTGCGGGAAACCCCGATCATGGCACCGTGGTTTTCCGGGTACACCGGAATAATGCCCATGGCAATGAGGGGTTCCACCGGGCCGCCGCTGGTAATCCAGGCAACTTTCCTGCCGAGATACCGGGCGTATTTTGCCTTCAGATAGTAATTCCGCATAATTTTCTTCATCTTCGGCACGGATTCCATGTAAGCGGCGGATTTCTTGAAGTCTTTTTTGCTCATGTCATTGGCTCCTGCTGATTCAGGATTTGAAGGAAGGTTTCCACCCGTGTACGGGTCGGGCCGTCCACCGGTTTTCCGCTTTCCACTTCCAGGAACAGGCTGGGGACACCGGCTTCTTCAAGTGTGGCTTTCAAATCGGGATAATCAAAACCGTGGGGGTCACAGAATTTCAGAAGCAGGAAAATAACACCGTTAATCTCGTATTTTGATACAAGTTCCGACAGTTCTTTTCCCCGGCGGTCAATGCCGCTGTGCTTGGCGGGGCAGACAGCTCTGTCCAGAAACCGTTCTGCAATGGCGGAAACGGGGCTTGGCCCATCAGGAACAGGGGTGTCAAAATAGCGGTTTCCGGTGCAAAGATCGTCCCATACCACCGCGCCTCCCTGTTGTTCAATAATATCGTGAATGTCCGGGTGCAGGCAGGCCCCGCCGCTTAAAAGCAATCGTTTTACCGGCTGTTTTCCCGCCGGGAAATTCACACTTCCCAGTTCATCTGCCAGTGTTTCCAGTAAATCGGCAGCGGTTGAACGATCCAGAATCATACATCCACGGACAACCCGGTTTAAGTCGCTGCCGGAAATCCGTTCCGGTGCCGCTGCCCGGATTCTGTAGAGGGAATGGAGAGCGGAACGGATGCGGTTTGTCAGGGAAATGGCCCCGGAGAGGGCGGAACCGGATATTTCCGTCTGCAATGCCTGTTCCAGTTCTTTTTTGAACCGTTCCAGCACAGCTTTCAGATAATCCCCTGCCGCTTCACTTTTCAGGTGTACCGGAAAAAGCAGGTCAAGATGGACCGTGTTTTTAATGTTAAGGCGCCAGATATCGGACAGACGCTGCATTGTATCGCAGCTGTGGGGAAACGCCATTACATCCAGGAAATCCAATTGCCCGGACAAAGCATCTTCAAACACCGAACGGGCCAGGGAACAGCCGTAGGCCTGAATATGGGCATCCGCTTTCAGCACCATACCGGATTCCCCGAAGAGGCGCAGGGGGTGCGCTTCGGCAGCCAGTACGATTTCTTCCGGAAAGTACGTGCAGGTATAGCCCACAACCGGACAATGTTTCTCCTTTTTCAAGCTCCGGACGCAATGAAAAGGGTCCCGGGCCGCCGTACGGAACTTCTCAATGATTTCGGTGCTGTTCACGGTTTATCCTCCGTTCCGGCATACCCGCCGGCAGCTTTCATCCGTTCAATCTCCTCTTCCATCAGCACACGGAACGCCACCTTCCCCACGGCGGTTTTCGGGAGACTGTCCCGAAATGCCACTTCGCGGGGGCAACTCCACTTAATGAGGTTTTTCCGGCAGTGGCGAATCAGCTCCGCTGCCATTTCCGGCCCGGCGGTCTCCGGATTTTCCGGCACAACAAACGCCTTTACCCGCTCCACCTGTTCCCGATCCGGTATTCCGATCACGCAGGCTTCCGCCACAGCCGGATGCTGAAGCAAAACCGCTTCCACCTGAGAGGGATACACATTCATGCCGGAGGATTTAATCATTCGTTTGAGCCGTTGTCTGAAATAGAAAAAACCGTCTTCGTCCATCAATCCCAAGTCTCCGGTATGAAGCCAGACATTCCCGTCTTCATGCTGTTTCAGCATTGCCGCAGTTTCTTTCGGATTGTCCAGATACCCCAGCATCACAGCCGGGCCGGAAAGGCAGATTTCCCCTTCCTCTCCGGCAGGCTGTGCCTCGGTTGTACCCGGTTTAACAATTTTCGCGTCCATGTCCGGAAACGGAATCCCGATACTCCCTTCCCGGTACTCGGAAAGCGGCATTGCCATAATCGCAGTTACCGCTTCCGTCAGCCCGTAACCCTCCTGCAGTTCAGCTGTGCCGCCGCCCGCTTTCACCACAGTGTCAAAGCGTTCTTTCACCGGCCGGGGCAGGGTGTCAGCGCCGGAGAACACTGCTTTTAAACAGGACAAGTCCGTCTTCTGAAACACCGGATTCCGGCTCAGTGCCTCAAACAGAGTGGGAACGCCCACAAGAAAATTCGGCCGTTTTTTCCGAATCAGTTTTGCCACATCCTCCGGGGTAAACTTCGGAACCAGAATAGACTTTGCACCGCCCATAAAAGCCGCGTTGATACAAACCCCAAGCCCGAAACCGTGAAAAATCGGCAAAATCGCGAGAATTACCCCGCCGCTATCCATTTTCCCCCACTTTGCCACCATCATCCCTTCACTGACCAGATTGTAATTGGACAGCATAATGCCTTTCGGGGAACCGGTGGTACCGCCGGAATACAGAATTGCCGCAAGGTCATCGGCTTTTACATCAGCTTTTTCGGATTTCGGATTTTCGCCTGCAATCGCTTCATGCCACCAGACAGCATCGGCATCCGCCGGAACCTTTTTAATCTTCCTGCCTGCTGTCAGCTTAAATCCCAACCGGGTTAAACGCGGCATTTCATCCGAAATCCGGGTCAGAATCAGGGTTTCAAGGGCAGTTTCACCCCTTGCTTCCTCAAAAACCGGGTAAAAAGCATCCAGCGTCAGCGCGAAACGACTTTTGCTCATGGCAAGATAACCGTGAACCTCCGCCGCGGGGGAAAGAGGATGAATCAGAGACGCAACTCCTCCCAGCTTGTTGGCGGCATATACAGCCGCCACCCCCTGGGGAGAAGTAGGCATGGAAATTGTAATCCGATCACCGGCGCGAAAGCCCAGCGCGGCCAGCATATCCGCCGTTTTGTCAATATAGGCCCCAAGCTGCCGATAAGTCATTTCGGCACCGAAAAAATCCGTTGCCACCGCGTCCGGCATCTTCTCCACCGTATCCATCACTACTTCATAGAGGGATTTTCGGGGATATTTCAGTGTTTTGGATATGTCTTCATAAAATTTTGTCCACCGACGGTCCGTCATACGCGCCTCCCGATTACCTTTCTTTCAGTTTACAATACCGGAGGAAGTTGGGAAAGCCTCTTCGCTACGGGGAAATGTTCCGCACCGGATGCGGGAAATCTTTTCTCCGCAATCCTGCCACTGTGGTAAAATCGGATAAATTCTTTGAGAGAAGGAGTGGACTATGAAATCAAGATGGATGATTCCGGTAATTCTGGTATTACTCGGCATTTCTTCCGCAAGCGCGGTGGAACTGGGACAGGTTCCGCCGACGGTTCAGCTGTCCGGTAAAAAAGGCGGCAGAGTAAATGGAACGCCTTGGTCTTCCGCAGAAATCAAAGGCAAGGTTTATACCCTGATGTATGTGGACCCGGATGCAAAAGACATGAACATTCCCACCGAAAAAGCACTGAAGGCTCAAAACTTCCCAAAAAATCTCTACGGTTCCATTGCTGTTATCAATATGAATGCAACCTGGAAACCGAATTTCATTATCACCAAAATTCTGAAGGGGAAACAGAAAGATTACCCGGATACGATTTATGTCCGGGACATGGATTATTACATTGCCGATGCGTGGAATCTGAAGAAAAACGGAAGTTATGCCGTTCTCTGTTTTGACAAAGACGGAAAACTGATTTTTCTGAAAGACGGGAAGCTATCCAATGCGGATATTCAGAAACTGATCAATACGATCAAAACCGCTCTGAAGGCGATGACAGAAAAGCCGGAAACGGCAACTCAACCGGAAACGTCAGGAGAAAACACAAAATAATTTTTTTGCGTTCCCATGTTGCTTAAAACAAAGACAGGTTCAGAGGGAAGGCCGCCAAGCCCCTCTTTTTCCGGGACTGTTATTTTAATTCACGGACTTGCAAGAACTTCCCGGTCCATGTCAAAGATGGGCCGGGCACTCTTATCTGTCGGATTTTACCCTGTTAATCTTCGCTACCCTTCCAGAAAGTATCCGATAAAAACCCTCGCCGAAAGGTTTATTCTTCCCGAAATCATTGAAGTTTTTTCAAAGTCCAGGGAAAAGGTTCATTTTGTCACCCATTCCATGGGGGGAATTTTACTGCGCTTTGCCTTTCAGGGCCTGCCAATAGAGAAAATCGGCAGAACAGTTATGCTGGCACCTCCGAACCAGGGATCCGAAATTGTGGATAAACTGAAAAGATATAGATGGTTCGGCAGTTTTTTCGGGCCGGCAGCACTGGAACTGGGAACCGGGGCCAATTCATTCCGTGAAGAGCATTATCCCCTTCCCCCCCGCTGCGGAATTATCGCCGGAGACCGATCCGCCTTCCATTTATTTGATTCCATTCTTCCCGCACCCCACGACGGAATCGTCAGCGTGGCCGGCACAAAAGAAACAGGTTCCGCGGGTCATATTGTTTTACACACCAGTCATCCGTTTATCATGCGTTCGGAAGCTGTAATCACAGAAACACTGCATTTTCTGCAACGGGGCAGCTTTTCCCGCTAACAGGGTCGGTTCCGTTGGAAATGTTTTGAACTCAAGAACGGTGTTGTTATGACAACCCTTTCATTTTTAAAGTTTTTCTCAAGTCGTCAGGGTCTGTGCTGCGTGCCACGGCATCTTCCGCAGATACAATTTTCTTTTCCACAAGCTCAAGCAATGCGTCATTCATCAGTTGCATTCCCAATCCCCTTCCCGTCTGCATTAAAGAAGGAATTTGAAAGGTCTTGCTCTCCCGAATCAGATTGGCCACGGAAGGGGTAACGATGAGAACTTCGTAAGCGGCTATCCGGCCGCCGCCTTTCTTCTTGCACAGCACCTGAGACACAACTCCCACCAATGAATCCGACAGCATCACCCGGATTTGAGACTGCTGGTCCACCGGGAACTGGTCCACAATTCTGTCCACTGTTCCCACTGCTGTGGCTGTATGCAGCGTACCGAGGACGAGATGGCCGGTCACCGCCATTTCCACTGCGATGGCAATGGTTTCGAGGTCACGCATTTCCCCGACAAGGATCACATCAGGGTCCTCACGCAGTGCCGCTCGAAGAGATTTCTTAAATGATTCGGTATGGGTATGAATTTCCCTTTGGTTCACATGAGATTTTTTGTTCTCATGGATAAATTCCAGCGGGTCTTCAATGGTAATTATGTGCTTGCTACAGGTTCGGTTGATATGGTCTACAAGAGCTGCGAGTGTCGTGGACTTCCCGCTTCCGGTGGGCCCGGTAACCAGTATCAGCCCTTTGCTGAGGGATGTCAGCTCTACCACTTCTTTCGGAACTCCCAGCATTTTCAGGGTCAGGATTTCCGACGGAATTACACGGAAAACCACGCAGGCTCCACGATGATCCCGAAAAATGTTGGTGCGAAAACGTGCCAGCCCGGGAATGGAATAGGCAAGGTCCACATCGTTTGTTTCTTCGAATTGTTTCAGTGCATTCGCGGGAACGATGGCTTTCAATTGATTCAGAAGTTCGGTTTCATTCACCGGGTCAAATTCTTCCAGGGTGATAATTTCTCCGTCCAGCCGAATAATGGGCCGGCAGCCGGAAGAGAGATGGAGATCGGATGCTCCTTTTTCAACAATCAGTTTCAGCAGCTTTTGAGTATCAAATTGTTCTGTCTGTGTGTGTTCCGGCCTACCACGCGTAAAAAGAAATTTACCCCCCCGCTCTTCAAAGTGAAACACTTCTTCATTCAGCTGAAAGGATTTCTGCCCCTTTGACAACTCTTCCCATTCGGAAAGCAAAAGACGGATTTCTCTTTCTCCGAGGGGAGTTTTTGTTAGTTTCCGCATTCCTTCCGCCGTGTGAGCCACTGGGATTAAGTTCTCGCCGAGTTCCAATGACACCCCTCTCAGCTGGAGTACGGCATTCAGCATTTTTTCAATGTTTTTCACTGATCCACCGCCGAAACAATAAAAAACTTGTTCACAAAGATCCGGTTTTCATCTGAAACAAACTCAACAAACAGGCCCTTACCGTTTAGGTAATCCTGTGTCCGGCAGTGGCTTTCCGGGAGTGCTTCCGCCTGCCGAACCATAAACAGCCGTGTATTTTTCAGTGTCAGCTTTACCGCTTTCCCAAAACCTTCAAATTTACCGGAAATGTCGCGGAAAACCATGATCTGATGCAGGTTCAGGATATGAATTTTCCCATCCAGTTCCACCGGGACAAAATCAATACCGTCATTGAGAAATTCCACAACCGTCTCCGGTCCGTAGTGATGGCGGGACAAACTGCTTAAAAAGAGACGGCAGGGATGAAAGCCGCTGGCACCTTCCCGGAGAATTTGAAGTTCAACGGGAATTTTCGGAACTACAAAATCTTTATTCATCAATCTTTTCCGAATACTCACAGGCTACCAGCCCGAAGTGGATCCGGTCTCCGTCCGTAACCGGATAGCGTTGGCCGGATTCCAGTTTTTCTCCGTTCAGGTAGGTTCCGTTAATAACACCCATTTCTTCTTCGAGAAAGCTCTCTCCGTTTTCCCTGATAATGACTGCATGCTTCCGGCTGACTGTTTTCTGCGGGTCAAACATACTGATGTCAATATCCGGGCAAATTCCAATGGTGGGGTCATAGCGGCCCACCAGATTCCGTTTCAGAGTCAGGGGAAAAACCTGATCACTCCCCAGAACTTTCAGCATGGCAAACATATCGGAAGATCTTTTGAACCCGGTACGTTTGACCAATTCATCAATCTTTTTCGTTGCATCACTGAGTCGGGCGGAGAATTTTTTTATCATTTTAACGGCAATTTCCGGATTTTTCCGAACCAGTGTCATGAACATTTCCCGGTTTATCACGACAACTCTGGCATCCTCAACAGCAACCGCATTTTCCAGACGCTTCCCGGCCTCAATCACACCCAATTCGCCGAAAATATCCCCTTTCCGGTAAACTCCAAGGTCAATCTGCCGGTCCGTACTGTCTTTTTTAAATAGTTTAACCGAACCGCTTGAAACAATGAACATCACGGACGCATTATCCCCGTCCCGGTACACCAGTTCCCCTTTTTTGTATTCAACCTGCAAATTTTTGAAAGGATCCGCCATCCGCCCTCCCCACCCGGGTTTTTGAGCCGGAAGCTTCTGCTTCCGGCTCAAAACAAACTATTTCTGTGCCTCAACCACTGTCAATGCGGCCATATTGAGAATTTCCTTCAATTCCGCATGTTTCTGCAGAATGTTCAACGGCTGCTTAAATCCGACCAGAACCGGCCCGACCACCGTCGCGCCGCCAAGGCGCTGCAACAGTTTATATGCAATGTTCCCGGCATCCAGATCCGGAAAAATCAGAACATTTGCACCTCCCTGTAAGGTGCTGAAGGGATAGTGCTCTTCCATAATTTCCGGAACTACGGCAGTGTCGGCCTGCATCTCCCCGTCCACAAGGACATAAGGGGCTTTTTCCCGGAGAATCTGAACAGCTTGCCTCATTTTTTCTGCATACCGGTGTTCGGAACTGCCGAAATTAGAGAAAGAAAGCATTGCAACTTTTGGTTCTACATTGAAATTTCTGGCATAATCGGCCACCTGAATGGCAATGTCCGCCAGTTCTTCCGCATTGGGCGTAATGTTCATAGTGGTGTCGGCAAAAAAGAGTAATTTGCCTTTTACAATCATAATGTAGAGGCCGGCGACTTTGCTGACACCTTCCTTCCTGTCAATAATTTCCAGCCCCGGCCGGACAATGGTCGGATAGTTGTGGGTCAGACCGCCGAGAAGTCCGTCCGCCCGGCCCCTTCGAACCATCATGGAACCGAAATAATGGGGGTCCAGCATCCTTTTCTGCGCATCCGTGGGCGTTACCCCCTTCCGCTTTCGGAGATTGTAGTACTCGGAAACATAATCCGGATAATCATCGTCATTCAACGGACAGACAATCTCAACGTCACGTTCGGAAATTCCGTGGTGCGCAAGTTTAGCCTTTATCTCTTCATCATCATTACTGATGAGAATCGGCTTGCAGACACCGTCCGCAATCAGTTCCCGGCATGCGGAAAGAATCTGCTCGTTGTCTCCCTCAGGGAAGGCAATCCGCTTGGGTTCCGCTTTCGCCTTGTCAAAGATTACCTGAAGAAATTCCCTGGACTTATCCAGCATCATTTCCAGTCTGGCACGGTACTCATCAAAATCCTCAATAGGCTTTCTGGCCACCCCGCTTTCCATGGCCGCCTTGGCAATTGCCGGCGCCTCCCAGTACAGCACACGGGGATCAAACGGCTTCGGAATAATGTAGTTCCGTCCGAATTTAAATTTTTCACCGCCATAGGCACGGGTAACATAATCCGGAACTTCCTGTTTAGCCAAATCCGCCAGTGCATGAACCGCGGCTGCTTTCATTTCCTCGTTAATCTGAGTTGCCCGGACATCCAGCGCCCCTCTGAAAATAAAAGGAAAACCGAGGACATTGTTTACCTGATTGGGATAATCGGAACGACCGGTTGCCATAATAGCATCATCCCGTACTTCCGCCACTTCCTCCGGTGTAATTTCCGGATCCGGGTTTGCCATGGCAAAGATAATCGGATCTTTTGCCATGGTTTTCACCATCTCTTTGGTCAAAATCCCCTTTGCCGAAACACCGAGGAAGGCATCCGCGCCGTTGATTGCCTCCGCCAGAGTCCGAAGCTCGGTATCCCTCGCGAATTCTTCTTTGTAGGGGTTCATTCCCTCGGTACGGCCTTTATAAATAATTCCTTTACTGTCTGTCATGAAAAGATTTTCTTTTTTCACACCCATCAGGACAAAGAGCTTGGCACAGGCAATTCCCGCCGCCCCGGCACCGGTGAACACGCACTTCACTTCTTCAATTTTCTTGCCGGTGAGTTCCAGCGCGTTGAGAAAAGCCGCAGTACAGATGATTGCGGTTCCGTGCTGGTCGTCATGGAAGACCGGAATGTCCAATTGTTTTTTCAGCTCTTCTTCCACATAAAAACATTCCGGTGCTTTGATGTCTTCAAGATTAATCCCGCCGAAAGTCGGTGCCAGCATTTTCACCGCTTTAATAATATCGTCCGGGTCTTTCGTATCCAGGTTAATATCATAGACATCAATGTTCGCAAAGCGTTTGAAGAGCACGCCCTTCCCTTCCATCACCGGTTTACCTGCCAGTGCGCCGATATTTCCAAGCCCGAGAACCGCCGAGCCGTTGGAAACCACACCCACCAGGTTCCCCTTGTTCGTATATTCATAGGCCAAACCCGGATCTTTCTCAATCTCCAGACACGGAACTGCCACGCCCGGAGTGTAAGCCAAAGCCAGATCTTTCGATGTTTCGCACGGTTTGCATGGGGTGACTTCCAGTTTACCCTTTCGGCCTTCCCCGTGGTACGCTAACGCGTCTTCCCGTAAACCCATAACATTTTCTCCTCAATAAATTTTGCAAATTCATTGTAACGCATCAGAATTCCTTTGCAATGCTTTTCAAGTTGCAGGGTTCACATTTGTCTTTTACAATGGAAGAACACAGGAAAGGGCAATCCCGGAAAACATGCCGCCTGTTCGGAGTTTCCGGGAAAAAGCCGTTTATATCCCAGGGGAGGAGAGCTTGAATCAGGAAGAAGTCAAACGCTTGAAGGCACTGGCCCGAAAGTTCAGAAGGGAAATTGTGGAAATGGTGTATACGGCGCAATCCGGCCATCCGGGCGGGTCTCTGTCAATCATTGACGTATTAACGTATCTTTTTTTTCATGAAATGGAATATCCGGTACAAAACCGGGACATATTTTCCACGGACCGGCTTGTAATGAGCAAAGGGCACGCCACCCCCGCCCTCTACGCCTGCCTTGCGGAGAAAGGATTCTTTCCGGAAGCGGA
Source organism: Acidobacteriota bacterium (assembly GCA_013152385.1). Taxonomy (GTDB): domain Bacteria; phylum Acidobacteriota; class Holophagae; order Thermotomaculales; family Thermotomaculaceae; genus UM-FILTER-49-7. The sequence continues at coordinate 20,702 of JAADGL010000009.1, read as the reverse complement.
ACTCAGCCGGTTCCGTCAGATTGATTCCATTCTCCAAGGCCACCCGGAAAATGAATTTGTTCCCGGCGTGGATGTCACCACCGGCTCACTGGGACAGGGCTTCCCCCAGGCGGTGGGAATGGCGCTTGGAATGCGCCTCTCCGGTTCCGAGAGAAAAGTTTACGCCATTCTGGGAGACGGAGAATGCCAGGAAGGACTCATCTGGGAAGCCGCCATGTCCGCCGGCCACTACAAAACGGCAAATCTTACCGTGTTTGTGGACCTGAACGGGTTGCAGATAGACGGAAACGTAAAAGACGTCATGAACGTCAACCCGGTACCGGACAAATTTTCAGCATCCCACTGGCACGTTCAGGAGATCAACGGACACGACTTCAATGAAATTAACAACGCGGTTCGAGCCGCCCACAAGGTAACGGACAAGCCCTCCGTCGTCATTGCCCACACCATCAAAGGGAAAGGCGTCTCCTTCATGGAAAACAACTACAAATTCCACGGCTCCCCTCCAAACGACGAACAATATAAAATTGCCATGGAAGAGCTGGCGCCATGAAAAACCTTCTCATCGGCATCGCCGGAGGCACCGGATCCGGCAAAACCTCCTTTGCCAGGGAAATCATGCGGCGCTTCCCCGGAAACGAAATCGTACTGATGGACCAGGACTCCTACTACCGGGACCTGGGCCATCTTCCGCTGGAAGACCGGAGAAAAATCAACTTCGACCACCCCAACTCGGTGGACTTTGACATGCTGATCCAGCACATGCGGGACCTGAAAAAAGGAAATCCGGTGGAAAAACCGGTATACGACTATGCCGCCCATACCCGGAAGCCGGGAAAATTTCTGAAAATCGAACCCCGGAAAGTTATCATTCTCGAAGGTATCCTCATATTTGTCATACCGGAGCTGAGGGAACTCATTGACATTAAGCTTTATGTGGATACCGACGCGGACGTTCGGGTACTCCGCCGTATCCTCCGTGACATTCACCAACGGGGCCGGGACCTGCAGAACGTCATTGATCAATACCTGAACCAGGTTAAACTCATGCACGAAGAATTTGTGGAACCGTCCAAGCGCTGGGCAGAAATCATCATTCCGGAAGGTGCCCACAACACCACTGCCCTGGACTTTGTAGAAAACCGAATCAAAACCCTGCTGACGGAGTAGAAATATGGAAAAGAAAGCCTCACGCGTGGCATACGGAGAAACACTGCTGGAACTGGGAAAAGAAAACCCGGATATCGTGGTGTTGGATGCGGACCTCTCCGGGTCCACAAAAACCTCATTATTTGCAAAAGAATTTCCGGATCGTTTCTTCGACATGGGCATCGCCGAACAAAACATGATTACAACCGCTGCCGGACTGGCAACCGTCGGGAAAATCCCGTTTGCCAGTTCATTTGCAATCTTCGCCACCGGCCGGGCATGGGAAATGCTCCGTCAGGCCGTCTGCCTCGGCAATAAAAACGTTAAAATCGTCGCCACCCATGCCGGACTCACCGTAGGAGAGGACGGCGCCACCCACCAGGCGCTGGAAGATATTGCCGTCACCCGGGTACTTCCCAATCTCACCGTCATTGTCCCGGCAGACTACTATGAGACAAAATCCGCCATCCGTTTTGCTGCGGCATATCAGGGCCCGGTGTACATCCGGCTGTCCCGCTCCGCCACTCCGGTGGTCTTTGATGAAAACTATGAATTTACCCATAAAAAAGCCGGAATTTTGCGGAAAGGAAAAGACGTATCTATTTTTGCCTGCGGCGTCATGGTGGCAGAAGCGCTACAGGCGGCGGTACGTCTCGAAAAAGACGGAATCAACGCCGAAATCATCAATGTATCCACTTTAAAACCACTGGACACCGAAACAATCCTGAAATCCGTCGAAAAAACCGGCTGCGCCGTCACGGTTGAAGAACATAACATCATCGGCGGCCTCGGTTCAGCGGTAGCGGAAACTCTCTCGGAAAATCATCCGGCACCCCTCCACAGAATGGGGGTGATCGAAAAATTCGGCCGCTCCGGCAAAGCAGATGACCTGCTCAAAGCGTATCATCTCACTGCCGAAGATGTGGCAAAGGAGACAATGTCCTTTTTAAAACCATGATACATTTTTTTCATGTGAGCAAGGTGTACGAAAAGGGAAACCGGGCCCTCCACGAAGTCAATGTTTCCATCGGCAAAGGAGAATTCGCGTTTCTCACGGGGCCAAGCGGCGCAGGGAAAACCACTTTCCTGAAACTCATCTTCCGGGAAGAACTTCCGTCCTACGGCCGGGTTGTCGCAAACAATCAGAACACCATCGCACTGAAAAAACATCAGATTCCGGATTTCAGAAAAAAAATCGGAGTCGTCTTTCAGGACTTCAAACTTCTTGAAAACAGGACTGTCTTTGAAAATATTGTTTTTATCCTGAAAGTATTGGGCTATCCCGCCTCTTTCCTGCGGGACCGGGCCTTCTACGTCCTGAAACTTGTGGGCCTTCAGCACCGGTATAACGATTATCCCCGCCAGCTCTCCGGTGGTGAACAACAGCGCATTGCCATCGCCCGGGCACTGGTAAACGAACCCCTCATTCTTCTCGCGGACGAGCCCACCGGCAACCTCGACCCTGACCTCTCCCTGGAAATCATGGCACTGTTTGAAAAAATCAACAGCCGGGGCACCACCGTCCTCATCGCCACCCATGACCGGGAAATGATCAAACAGATGCGGAAACGGACCCTGTATCTTGACCACGGGCACCTTCAGGAGCACAGAAAATGAAACTGTTTATTGATTTTGGTTTCTACATCCGGGAAGGCTGGGCCAACTTCACCCGCTCCGGGATGCTCAGCCTTTTCTCCATCCTCATCATCTCCATTTCCATTGCCGTCATCACTCTGTTTTCCACTGTCTTCTTCAACGTGGACCACTACCTGAAAAATATGAAACAAAACCCGGTTTATTCCATATTTCTCACATCGGACACAACGGTAAAAGAAGGGAAAGACCTCTCCCTTTATCTGGAAACCCTGAAAGGTGTTTCCGATGTCAAACTTGTACTTCCCGACGAAGGGATGAAAAAACTCGCAAAACGCTTCCCCCTGGCCGGTGAAATTCAGAAAAGCCTTGAAGAAAATCCACTGCCGTTAAGTATCCGCCTTCGCATCAACACCGCTGCCGCGGCAACAATCAAACAGGCATTGAAACCCTACACCATTGTTGAAAGTATTTATTCTCCGCATTTCTTTCTCTCCGAGTTGGAATCCATCTCCTCCGCGGTATCCTTTTTTATCGCTCTCATCGCGGCCATTCTTGTTCTGGCCTCTGTCTTTACAATTTTCAACGTCATCCGCATTACCATCCTGGCCCGGCAAAACGATATTGCCATCATGCAGCTTGTGGGTGCAGACATGAAATACATCCGGGCCCCGTTCGCAGTCGAAGGTACCCTTCAGGGCCTCTCCGGCGGCATACTCGGCGCGCTCTTCGGAAGCGGCCTTATCTCCGTCATCCGTGCCCACTATCTCACGCGTTTCCAATATCTCCCCTTTCTCTCCCGCATCACCTCACTGCCGCTGTCCTATTTTGCAGGAATCATCCTCCTGTCCATTGCCATGGGCCTCTTTGCCAGCACCCTCGCCGCCTCCCGAATTGATTATGTCTGAAATTCCCGCACGGATGTACCCGGTTTACCAGCCATAACATCAGGCAATAAGAACACAGGCAATAAAAAACAGTCGACTTTTTGCCTGTTGCGAGAAGCCAGGCGGAATGTTAACCAACAGATCGCCGCGCCTGGAAAAGCTTCGGACTGATGCCGAAAGAAAAGAAAAGATTTTTTCCTTGATTCAACGGGTTGAGATGGATATAATGGTCGGGCTTTTGGCGGTGTAGCTCAGGCGGTTAGAGCATGCGGCTCATATCCGCAGTGTCCGGGGTTCGAGTCCCTGCACCGCCACCATTTCTTTGTTCTTTTTCTTAGTCAAGACATAATAAAAACCCGCCAAATGGCGGGTTTTTATGTCAATCAATGGTTCTTTATCAGCTTGTCACATTCCCATGCCGGGGAAAGCCCCCTGCTGCATTCCGCCGCCCATTCTTCCGCCGCGCCGGCCTTTCCGCATATTGTTCATGAAATTCTGACGTTTTTGTTTCATGATGGTTACCAGTTTCTGACGCTGTTCTTTTGTCAGCAGGTCATGAAGCACTTGAATCTTTTCAGCCAGGAATTTTTCAATTTCGGCACGCTTCTGATCCCGGAGTTTCTGCCGTTCAACCCGAATGGCTTCAGCATTGAAGTTATCGGAGACAAATTCATCCATCATTTTATCCCGCTGACCTTTTATACCTTTCATCTGGCTCTGCCAGTAGGTTCTGACTTCATTGAGAAGCTGGTCCAATTTCTGGTTTTGAGTCTCATTGAGCCCCAGTTCAGCCCGGACGGAAGACACCAGCCGGAAAAGCATGCCCGCATGGTCTCTGCTCCCGTCCCTGCCCGGAGCAGCCATCAGTGTTCCGGCAATCATTAAAACCCCAAGTACGGTAATAACTGTTTTTTTCATCTTTTCCTCCCTGTCGGCCACGTGGCCGTTTGATTACGTTTATAAGATACGAACCGATTATGTCATGAGAGTTTCAGCTTTGTAACCATTTGTAACAAATTGGGAAAAAAGAAAACAATTCAGGTTGCGGTCGAAATTGTGAAGAAAACCGGCCCACAAAATATTCCCAATTCTGATTTTCTGTTTTATTGTACAGGCAGGGAATGTACAATGTGTCCGCCCCTGCCAAATGCTCACTTTTTGTTCAGATTTCCCGTTTGAATCGCTTTTCTGAGAAATGCGGGAATTTTCCTCACCTTGTCCATATCCCCGGAATCCATACCGGCAACGGAAGGACTCCGGCGGAGCTCTTTGTACTCATCCGTCTGCAGAAGCTCCGTAGCTATTTGCGAGCAGGGATGTTCGCCGCACACGTTTTCAACCGGTTTGCTTTCGATTTGTTTTGTAGGCTCCAAATCGTCGGACGTAATTTCAGGCACTCCGCCGGTGGACGGCCGTTTCTCCAGATAAGCCTCCCGCATGGTCCGGGCACGTTTAATGTCAAGGGGGCCCTGTCCCTGAATCTTTCCATAATCAAACCCGGTGGCAATAAGCGTAACCCGGAGTTTATCCCCGATACTTTCCTCTTCCACCGTGCCTTTAATCATGTGGACGTGTTCCCCCAGTTCGTTGTTCAGAGTTTGAAGAAGGTAACGGTTTTCTCCTACGGTAAGCTGGTGTTCGCCGGTACCTGCGGTAACGTTGACAATAACTCCCCGGGATTCCATAAGAGAAAAATTATCCAGCAGGGGAGATTGCAGAGCCGCAGTCAGCGCTTCCCGGGCCCGGTCTTCACCGGCAGCCTCTCCCAAGCCCATGAGCGCAAAGCCTTTGTAACCGAATATGGTCCGCATGTCGGCAAAATCAACGTTTTCGGTACCGGTGACAAAAACGATATCTACGATACCCCGAAGCGCGTTTTTCAAAATGGTGTCAATTTCTTCGTAAGCCATCCTCCACGGAGTATCATCAGGCAGAATGTCAAAGATTTTATCATTTTTAATGGTGATCATGGAGTCCACGTGATCTATCAGCTGGCTGTAGCCCTCAACAAAATTGCGGAAACGGACATTTTTCTCAAATTCAAAAGGCTGGGTAACGATTGCCACGGTAAGAATCCCCATTTCACTGGCAATGCGTGCGATAACAGGGGCCGCGCCCGTCCCTGTTCCGCCGCCAAGGCCCGCTGTGATAAATACCATGTGTGCCCCCTCAATGGCGGAGCGGAGTTTGTCCATATCTTCGATGGCGGAACGTTCCCCCATTTTGGGGTCGGAACCGGCTCCGAGTCCTTCGGTCAAACGCTCTCCGATTTGAATTTTCATGGGAGCGTGGGAATGGATCAGGGACTGCAGGTCCGTATTGACCGCGATAAATTCCACGTGTTTAAGATTGGACTCAATCATACGATTAACGGCATTGCATCCCGCACCACCCACACCAAACACTTTGATGATGGGCCGTGCCATTTTGTTTTCTTCAATCAGAATGGCGCTGTCTCTAATTGACATTTTTATCCCCTTTTGAATTTTCCAAAAATATCCCGGATAACGTTCCGCAGCGTACCGCCCTCGTTTTCATAGGAACGGAAAGCTTTGGATCGTTCGTCTCCAAGATAATAATAATTTGCCAGCCCGTAGGCGGTCACAAATTCAGGTACGTTAATTTCCGCCATCATGTCATCCCCGGTAACCCAGGGGGTGGCAACACTGACGGGTTTTCCAAATCGTTTCCGACAAAGCTCGGTAATTCCGGCAAAACGTGCGGTTCCACCGGAGAGAATGACCTCATCTACCTCTTCCAACAGCCTGTTTTTTTTGATGTCGTTGTCAACCTCTTCGAAGATTTCATCAAGACGGTCCACCATTACGGTAACAAACTGCTCCCGTGTCAGTGAAGCTTCCGCCTGTCCGGAGACGCTTTGAAGAACAATCTCCTCGTTTGCTTTGTCAATTTTCAATTTGTTGTAGCGTTTTTTCAACATGTCCACGGCACTCAATGTATTATAACTGCTGGGAACCCGATAAGCCGCCAGTAAATCGGAGGTTACAAACTTTCCACCCTCCGGCACCGAGCCCATATAAATGATGGAACCTTTCTGATACACTGAAAAGGTAGTCAGAGAAGCACCCATATCAATGTGGACACAACCTTTTTCCCTGGCATAACTGGAAACCGCAACTGTTCCCGCAGCAATGGGATTCAGAAAGATGTCTTCGCAGAAGAATCCTGCTTTTTCAATACATTTCCGCACTACCATAATGGAGGAGGATGGCGCCGAACAGATAAGCAGATTGACGTCAAGACGGCTTCCCGGCATATCCAGGGGATTCTGCACCCGTTTGCTATTGTCTATAATGTAGTCCTCCACCAGGATGTCAATGATTTCATGGTCACCGGGATAGCGGATATTCTGAGCGGTTTCAATCGCCTGGCGGATGTGTTCTCTTTTTACCTGGCCCGGGGCGCCTTTTTCAGGGGGAATGGAGATGGGGCCGGTGGAGTGGTATTGATTGATGTCGGTAATCGGCAATCCACAGACCACACAGGGGCTGGAAACACCGGCAATATTGCAGGCTTCGTGAATGACGGTTCCGAGACTGAGTGCCAGGGAATTGACATCGGTGATCCGGCCCTTTTCATCAATATAGAGGGATTCTCCCTTATGATAACCCCGAACGGTTATTCTGGCATTATCTTCGTCAAACCCGCATACCAATGCTTTGATTTCACTGGATCCCAAATCTACTGCCACAATGGTGTTACGGCCTGCCATTCACAACTCCTTATTCTGGTTTTACCACAATTTCATGCCGAAATGATAAATCAATATATTCAACATTATCATACCGTGATTTGATAAATTTCTCCACCTTTAAAAATTGTCTCACATTTTTAAAGGAACCAAAGGGGTCTACATAAATTTTCCACGGAATATCCCGGAGAAAACATTCCCACTTTTCATTATTTTTCAATACCACAAGCTCAGATAAGCGATTGAAAAAAATGCCGTTATCCACTGTTTTCATCTTTTCAAGTTTGTGAACAACGAAGGGAAGTTTCTTTCTGTCACAATCAATGAGAGGAAAATTTCGGTAGGAAAAATCCGGAGTAAAAGGGGCAATCCTGCTGCCTTTGCCATCCACAATCCAGATGTCCCCTTTTTTTGTCCGAAACAACGCCACCGGTTGTTTTTCCGTAACCACTACCGTTACCCGGCTGCCGGGAAGGGCCCGAACACTGGCATGATCCACCCAGGGAACCGCTTCCACTGTCTTTTTTACGGCTTTCTTGTCTAAGTCCCAGTAGGAACGGCCGAGAAAGGGGGCCAGCGCCTGCTGCAATTCCGCAGGATTATTGTAATACACGTTCAGAATCCGAAACTCCCGTACTTTGAAAATATCGGTAAAATAGTATTTCAACGGCGGGAAAATCCAGGCAGCTAAAATGACAAGCACTACCACCCCGGCAAAATAAAAGCCGATTCGCCCCCCATATTTTCTGAGAAAACGGTTAAAACGCATTTTCACCCGGATAGTCGCAGGGCTTTTACGGGTCACTTTTCACATTCCTCCTTCCCAAACTGTCTTGCCAGAAGGTCAATTGTACCGGCCCCGAGAAAAACCACAAGATCTCCGTCCCGAACAATGCCCCGTAACGTTTCCGGGAGCATCCCACTGTTTTCAATCAGGTTGACATCCCGGTGGCCCGCCTTGCGAATCCCGTTCACCAGAGCTTCGCTGGAAATTCCTTCAATAGGTGTTTCCCCGGCCGGATAAATGGGCAGAAGATTCAGAACATCCGACTGATGAAACGAAAAATGAAAATTTTCGAACTGGTTTTTTGTCCGGCTGTATCGGTGGGGTTGAAAGATACAGATAATGCGCCCGGGACGGTAGAATTCCCGCAGCGCCCCCAGGGTTTTTTCAATTTCAACCGGGTGGTGGGCATAATCGGAAATTACCCTGCACCCCCGGTACCATCCCACTGTCTCGGACCTGCGTTTGGTTCCCGTATAGGCCGCAACCCCCTTGTAAATATCTTCTTTACTTAACTCCATCTCTCTGGCAAGGGCAATAACCGAAAGCGTATTGAGAATATTGTGGCGCCCCGGTACTTTCAGAATAAAGTTCCCGAGCTTCTCTCCGTTTTCCCGAACCCCGAATTCATATCCTTTGCCAGTAACACGGATATCCACTCCCTGGTAATCGCAATGTGCGGAAAAGCCGTAACTGATCACCCTGCGTCTGATGTCCGGAATAATGGACTTGATACGGCTGTCTTCAAGGCAGACAATCGTTGCTCCGAAAAACGGCACTTTGTTAGCGAATTCAACAAAACTGTCCTTCAGATTATCCATTGTTTTGTAATAGTTCATATGGTCTTCATCAATGTTTGTGATAATACTGTAAATGGGACTCAACCGCAGAAACGAGCCGTCCGATTCGTCCGCTTCGGCCACCAGGTATTCGGAACTGCCCAGCCTGGCATTGGAACCATAGGCCGCAAAAATCCCTCCGATAATAACGGTGGGATCCAGCCCCCCCTGCGAAAGAACCGAAGCGGCAATTGAAGTTGTAGTGGTTTTCCCGTGGGTACCGGAAATCGCGATTCCCGCTTTCATCCGCATCAGCTCCGCCAGCATTTCACCCCGGGGAATCACCGGGATATTCCGGATCTCCGCTGCCTGCCATTCGGGGTTTTCCCGCCTGATGGCGGTGGAAACCACCACCGCATCGGCATCCGCCACATTTGCGGCATCATGGATATAACTGATTTTGATTCCAAGGGATTCCAGCCGCTTTGTATAGTCACTTTGATTCAAATCCGAACCTGTTACGCTAAAACCGAGGTTGTGAAGCACTTCGGCAATTCCACTCATTCCCGTTCCGCCGATACCGACAAAATGTATCGTTTTAAACCGTCCGAACATTCAGTCCCCCCCCGGTCCGGGAAATGAACAGCCGTTACAGCCGGATACCGGAAAAATTACAGAATTCCGCAGCTTTATGCCTTTACTTAAAGTTAAACTCAATCCTATCATCCCTATTCTTCCCCTTTCAGTTTTACAGTCAGCGCAAGACCCACCATCATCATGTGAGAAACCATGGAAGACCCGCCGTAACTGATAAACGGCAGTCCGAATCCCTTCGCCGGCAGCATGTCCACGTTTACCATCATATGCAGCACCGCCTGACTGACGGTAAGGAAAACCATGCCGATAAGAAAGTAGTGTTCAAACCGGCCCTGGGCGGTAAATGCCATCCGCAGGCCAAAAATCATGAACAGTGTAAAGAGCAATGCAACTATGGCAAAACCAGCCAGCCCCAACTCCTCAATAATCAGCGAAAAAACAAAATCGTTATGCGCTTCGGTGAGAGAACTGAACTTTGTTTCGCTGTTCCCCAGCCCCTTGCCCTTTAACCCCGCCGAACTCACCGCCAGCAGCGCGGCACCAATCTGATCATCAGGTATTTTATCAAATGACAGGGCGGTCACCCCGGTTTTCCTGTCCCAGAACTGAATTACCCGGCTGCGCCGGTGCTGTGCCGTCATCACCGCGACGGCAAAAATAAGAAGCCCCAAAACCATAAGCCCCACCACAACCAAACGGTTGGTACGGGTAACAAAAAGCATTGCCAATACTGTAACGGCAATCACGAGGGGAATTCCGAGATCCCGCTCCAGAAAAATACAGAGCACAATTACCCCGGTGACTACACCAATGGGAATCAGTTCATCCATGGTAGGCCGGGGGTGTTTCATCGTGGAAAAAATATACGCCAAATAGGCAACGACCACCACCTTTGCCAGTTCAGCCGGCTGCAGGCTGAAAATACCAAGTGAAATCCAGCGGTAGGCCCCATTAATACGGATATTCAACAGAATCGGAAGTAGCAGCAGGATCAATGTAACAGCCACTGCGAGATAAAGCATTCCCTGATTCTTCCATCGCTCAATGGGTGCTTTCCACATCACCAGTGCCATTATCAGGATGGAAATAACAACATTGGCAAAGATTTTTGTCGTAATATCCACGCCATTGTGAATCTTGACAGATATGGAAGCTGACATGGTGATCACAATGCCGAACACCACCAGCATTACCACTGTGATCATAAATCCTTTTTTTTCAGCTGCAATTTCCTTCATTCCCGATTTCATTGACAATCTCCCGGAACCGGTCTCCCCGGACCTCAAAATTCTTAAACTGATCATAGCTTGAACACCCCGGCGCAAGCAGGATAACGTCACCGGAAACTGCGTCCCGCCATGCTTCCGCCACCGCCTGCTCCAGGGTTGTGGAAATCCGGCAGTTAAAGCGGTTTTCGAGTTTCTTTTGAAACAGCGGGGCACTTTCCCCGATAAAATACGCGGCTTTCACCCGGCCTTTCCCCGCTTCAAACAATTCGTCAAAATCTCCGCCTTTGAACCGTCCGCCGGCAATCCAGCGGATGGAGGGAAAACTCCCCAACGCTTTTACCACCGAATCGAAGTTGGTTGCTTTGGAGTCGTTATAAAATCGAACCCCGTTTTTTTCATTCACAAACTCCAGCCGGTGCGGTATCGGCTGAAAAGAAAGAATGCCCTCCCGGACCCTGTCTGCGGAAATCCCGGCAAAAAGGGCCATTCCGGCTGAAAATGCGGCATTGTAGAGGTTATGACGGCCCCGAAGACGGGTTTCTTTCAGTTCGATCAATTTCTCCCCCCCGTAATAAAGCGCATCTGATGTCACCCGGACAGTGGAATCCGGTGTTTTTCCGATCCATTTAACATTGGGAGGAAAGTAGCGGCTGTATGATTCTGTGACCGGGTCATCCCGGTTGAGGAATGCCGGGGTCCCGGCATCCATATTCCGAAACAACGCCATCTTAGCCCGGTAGTATTCATCTGCTTCCGAATACCGATCCAGATGATCCGGCGTCAGATTTAAAAGTGCGGCAAAATCAGGTTTGAAGTGCTGCACATGTTCCAGCTGAAACGACGAAAGTTCCACAACAAAGTCACCTTCACCTCCGGATTCCAACACCGCCTGCGAGAAAGCTGTCCCGAAATTTCCGCAGGGAACCGCCATTGCCCCCGAAGATTTGAGGATGTGCGCGGTAAGCCCCGTCACTGTTGTTTTCCCGTTGGATCCGGTAACGGCAAAAATTCTTCCGCTGCAATAAGCCGCCGCGAATTCAATTTCCGATACCAGGCCGCATTCCGCTTCTTCCGAAATGCTGCGTACCGGATGAGACGGTGCAAATCCCGGGCTGATAACCACCAGCCCCACGGTTTCCAGCAGCAATTTATCCACCTTTTTCACAATTTTTACGTCTTTGCCGCAGGCAATGTCATCCGGCAATGCTCCGGGAAGGGAAAGATCCCGATCATCGTACAACAGGCACGAAATCCCGTTTTTCAATGCCAGCCGCACCGCCCATTCACCGCTTTTGCCCATTCCCGCAACCAGAATCTTTTCCATTTTATTCAAACTGCTCCCTCAACTGCTCAATAATTACTTCGCCATGCATACCCCGGGATGCTTTTATCAACACCACATCCCCCGGCACCACATTTTTTTTGAGATATTCCGCAGCAGCCCGGTTATCTTCAAACCAGCTGCACGTTGCCGTACAACTTTCAAAAGCGTCCCGCATTTTATTTCCGAAAAACACGACTTCGTCAAACTTCAGGCCGGCAGACATCAAACCGATTTCCCGATGCCGCATTTCAGAGAAATCGCCAAGTTCCAGCATATCTCCCAGCACCACAATCTTTCTCCCCGGAAGTTCTACCTCCCGAAACATGGACAGCACCTGTTTCACGGCAGCCGGATTCGAATTGTAGCAATCATCATAGATCGAAACCGGCCCTGCCTGAATTACCCTGCCCCGATGGCGAACCGGACGGAAGTCCTGCAACACCTGCTGTACGGCTTCCAGCGACACACCGGCCGACAACGCGGTCAGCACTGCGGCAGCGATGTTGTAACTGTTATGCAGCCCCGGCAGACGGTGATGGAAACGGTGCAGGCGCCCCTCATACTCCACGTCAAGAACCGCGGATTCAAGGCTCAGCACACGGGAAGAAACAATGCGGAAATCCGCTCCCATACCTGCCCCGAAACTATACTTCAGCCCCACCTCCTGCTCCACCCTCGATTTAACCAGTAAATCATCATGATTGTAAATGATTATGTCCTCCGCCCCGCGCCGGGACAGAATTTCCGCTTTGGCATCCCTCAGTTCCTCAATCCCCCGGAAATTTCCGATATGGGCGGTAAGTACATTGAGCCATACCCGGATATCGGGCCGAACAATCTGGACCAGACGCCTGATTTCCCCCGGATAACTCATTCCCATCTCCGTGACAAAAAAGATAACCGGATGATCCAGCTGCTCCAGAACCGTCATCGGCAAACCGATTGTATTGTTATAATTTCCTTTTGTCGCCAGTGTTTCCCCGGAAACAGACAAAAGCCTGGCAATCAATTCTTTTGTGGTGGTTTTCCCTGCGCTTCCGGTGACTGCAACCCGGGTTTCCACCCTGGCAATCAAAAGCCTTCCTGCCGCATCTCCAAGGAAATGAACCGGATCCTTAACAAGAAAAAGGTTGTTGTACCTCTCCGCCCTCTCCTCCGGACAAGCGGAGGCAATAAATGCAACTGCGCCTTTGCCTTCAGCATCCGAAAGGAAACGATTCCCATCCGCCCTGGCAGTTCGGATTGCAACAAAGGCCTCACCGGGTTTAATTATCCGACTGTCGGCACAAAAACCGGAAATTTCACAGTCATGAAAGTTTTCCGGGGATCTGCCGCTCCATTTTGCCAGTTCACTGACCCGCACGGCCGGCCTCCTTCAAAGCGATACGGAGTTCCGCGGCATCACTGTAAGGTATCTTCCGGCTGCCAATCAGCTGATACGTTTCATGGCCCTTTCCCGCCACAATCACAACATCTCCGGCTCTTGCTTCCGAAATTGCCGTACGAACCGCTATTTTTCTATCTTCAATATACAAAACACGGCAGCTTCCGGTTTCCCCTTCCGCCATATCCCTGAAAATCTGTTTCTGGCTCTCGGTACGGGGATTATCCGCCGTTGCAATCACAATGTCGGCATGCTCACACACCGCCCGCATCATCAGGGGACGCTTCCCCCTGTCCCGGTCGCCACCGCAGCCGAACACACAGATCACACGGCCGGTTTCATGAATATCCGGAGATGACAGCACTTTTTCCAGCCCGTCCGGAGTGTGGGCAAAGTCCACGAGATACCGAACCCCGTCACCGGAAGGAACGGCTTCCATACGTCCGGGAACAAAACGCATGGAAGCCAGTAAAGAAAGGAAATTGAACGGATCCATCTGCAGGGCCAGCAGAACACCGGCTGAGGAGGCAAGATTCGCGGCGTTATGCAGGCCGGGAAACGGCACAAACACTTCCTTTTCTTTTCCTTCCGCATGAAGGAGGACAATGATTCCGGCATCACGGGACCGGGTGCCCATCACCCGTACATCCGCGTTTCCGCCGGCGGGACTGACTGTAATCACCCGGCATTTCAAAATCTCCAGGAGGCGTTTTCCCGCCGGATCGTCAATATTGATTACGGCGCAGGCATCCGGCAGCAGTGCTTCAAAAAACTTCTTTTTCGCTTCAAAATAACTTTCCATATTCCCGTAAAAATCCAAATGATCCTGAGACAGATTCGTAAAAACGCCCACCTGAAAATGAAATCCGAAAATTCGTTTCAAACTCACGGCATGGGCGGAAACTTCCATCACCGCCCGGCTGCAATTGTTTTTTATCATTCTTGACAGCATTTCACAGACTTCATGTGCTTCCGGGGTTGTCAACGCAGCAGCCGTCCGATTCTTCCCGTCAAAATTCTCAACCGTGGACAACAGCCCGCACCCGCCGCTGTGCTGAAGAAGATGCCGGAGAAACCATGCTGTCGTTGTCTTGCCGTTGGTCCCGGTGATTCCGATCAGCCCCAGCGAACGGTCCGGATGGCGGTAAAAATTCAAAGCGGAAAGGGCCAGCGCCTCCCGGACATCATCAACAAACACCGCCGGCACTCCGGAAAAATTGCGCTCCGCCACCACGCCCACAGCCCCGGCCCGGATGGCATCCGGAACATAGTCTTCACCGTTTTCACGGTATCCTTTACGGGCGAAAAAGAGGTCGCCTTCCCTGCATTTTCTGGAATCAATGGCAATTCCGCTTATTTCGGCATCAGGGGAAAGGCTCGAAGCATTGTAATTTATGCCGGACAACAGCTCAGACGCCTTCATCTGACACTTCCGCGCAGACGAATCAGCGTTCCGTCCGGACTCACAAGGCCGGCGGGAAGAGACTGTGATTTCACAAAACCATGGCCGATACAGCGGACACGGTATCCGGCCTGATGAGCCAGAATCAGTGCGTCCCGGAAGGCAAGGCCTTTCAAATCCGGCACCCTGCCCTTTTGTACCGGCCTTGCGGGGGGAAGAGACAGGGGAAAATCTGCGGCAAGGCGCATATCCATGTCAATGCCTCCGATTTCATCAATCAGAAGCGGCATCACTTTCTGGGCAATGTTATGAAACAGGGGCGCCGCAACCCGTCCGCCGTAATGATCGGTTTTGGGTTCATCAATTACAATATAAATGGACACTTCCGGGTGGTTAACCGGGAAAAAACCGTAAAAAGACGCAAGATAGCGGTTTGTGTAGCGGCCCCTCACAACCTTCCGGGCCGTCCCGGTCTTACCGCCGACATCAATACCCCGGACAGCCGCCTCTTTTCCGGTTCCGAACATGACAACACCCCGGAGGATATCCCGCATTTTTGCCGAAGTTAATTCACTGATTACTCTTGCCGGTTTCCGTTTCAAATGAAAATTCACGGCTTTTCCGCCCGGAGTCATCACCTCCTTAATGAGGTGGGGAGGTTTCCACACGCCACCGTTTACCACAGTATTCAATGCCGCTGTCATCTGCAGAAGGTTCACCGACAAACCGTAACCGAAAGACATTGATGTTTTCGTTCCTTCTCCCCATTTGTCAGGAGAAAGCAAAAGACCAGCTGTTTCACCCGGAAGCATCACACCGGTTTTTCTGCCCAGTCCGAAAGCACGGAAAGCATTGTAAAAATCCCGGTTTGACAACAGCCTTCCCAGTTTTACAGCACCGATATTACTGGAATGCCAGATAATTTCAGGAAGCGACAAGTCTCCGAAACGGGCATGATCCCGGATTGTCCGCTTTCCGATTTTAAGCCGCCCGTTCCCACAGAAAGTATGAAAACGGGTCGTGATAATTCCTTTGTCCAGAAGGGCCGCCGCCAGAATAGGTTTGATTGTGGAACCCGGCTCAAACCGGGCCGCAACGCTGAGAACATTCAATCCGATTTTTCCGGGATAATAGCCGGCAAAAGAAAGAATTTCCCCTGTATCCGGCCTTGTCACCACCACATAACCGCCCCTGGCACGGGTCTTTATCACCTGCTTCTTCAACTCCGTTTCCACAATAAACTGAACAGCGGAATCAATAGTCAATTCCACATCATCCCCGTCCACCGGGCTGTGTTCGGTAAATGACGGAATAATTCGGCTCAAAGAATATTCACGGTCACCCGCTTTTCCACTGAGAAAACGGTCCATTGAGCGCTCAATCCCATGAATTTCACTTCTGTCGGAAGAAGCGTAACTTAAAAAAGAAGAATAAAAACGCTTTTTCGGATAATACCGGCGGTTTCGCGGATAAAAAACCAGAAGAGAGGACATTTTCATTTTCCTTAATCTCCGGCTGATATAACGGTAATTAAAATCCTGATAAGGATAAGTTTTCAGCTTTACCCGCTTTTTCCCACTTTGAATCAGTTTATTATAAGTGGATTTTGAATCATTAATCTGAAGAAGATCCGCCACTTCCTTGAATTTTTTGTACCCCATTTTTTCCAGTGCCACCCGGGAAGCCCCCACCTGCATCTCAAAATAGTTTCCGCCGATCAGCTCCCCGTCCCTGTCATAGATACAGCCCCAGATCCGGGATAATTTTTCCGTACGATTTCCGTAAACGGTTCCCACTCCCGCATAGGCATGGTTCAGGCTCTGCAACTTCAGAATACTTACGCAAACCAGAACCATCAGCGTAAAAAACAACAAGCCAACAATTGTCACATCCAAAAAATCCGCATGTAAAAACATTGACGGCCGGTTTCGCCTCATTTTGCTTTCTCCCTGACAACAATAATCGGATTCCGGTTTTCATAAATAAATGCCAATCCATACTTTCTCCGGGCAAGTTTCTCGATTTTCCGATAGTTGATCTGCTCGGAAAGCTCCTGTTCCAGATTATTAATATCTTTCTTCAAAATCAGAACATTCCCTTCCAGATTCTTTACCTTCCGCGCCTGTTCCAGAGTTGCGTTTCGCATCAGAATGTACGCGGCAATGGGGGTAACAAGAAGCGCCAACAGCGAAAAAAACCGAAGAAAAAAGAACACCTGTTTCATTGTGCCGCCCCCAGTTTTTCCGCGGCCCGCAACCGGGAACTCCGGGATGCGGGGTTCCGTTCCACTTCCCATCCTGAGGGACGCACAACCTTCCGGGTCAATATCCGGAGTTTCGCGTTATTTCCGCCGCAGGTACACTGCGCCTGCTCCGGCGGACAGATACAGCCCTTTGCTTTGTCCCTGAAAAAGTTCTTCACAATACGGTCTTCCAGGGAATGAAAAGAAATCACCACCAGAGTTCCGCCTGTTGCCAGAACTTCCAACCCGCTTTCCAGAAAACGGGGCAGAGATTCCAACTCTTCATTTACCGCGATTCTCAACGCCTGAAAACAGCGGGTTGCCGGGTGAATCCGGCCCCTTCTTCCGCCATAAATATCTTCAACCTGCTTCGCGAAATCCAATGTGTTCCGGTACGGAACATGCCTGCGCCTTACCGCCACTTCCCGGGCAATCCGTCCAGCGTAACGCTCTTCCCCGTAATCCCGGAAAATCCGCACAAGGTCTTCCTCCGCATACTGATTCAGTATATCGGCAGCTGTCAGGCCGGTTCCGGTATCCATTCGCATATCCAGCGGGCCGTCTGCGGAAAAACTGAATCCGCGTCCGGGATTCTTCAACTGAAACATGGAAGTCCCGAGATCTGCGAGAATGCCGTTCACCCTGCCGAAAACACCTTCTTCCTTTGCGACATCCATCAAATCGGTAAAATTCCGATGCAGCACTTTCAAATTTTCGAATTCCGCTTCCAGTTCACGCCCCCGGTTCACCGCCTCCGCATCTCTGTCCAAAGCGATAAGACGCCCCGCACTGCCCATCCTGTTGAGAATTTCTCTCGCGTGGCCGCCGCCGCCGAACGTGCAGTCCATCCATACCCCCTCCTGGCCGACATTCAGGTACGATACAGACTCTTCAAGCAAAACCGGTACATGCATATCACTTAAAATTCAGAACAGCTGCGATTTTTTCATCATCCAGCGGTGTTTCATCAACTGTTCTGTCACACAGCGCCAGCTGCCAGACTTCAATCCGGTTGCCGGACCCCACCAGTGCCGCTTCGCTGCCGGCGGAAAGGCCTGCTTTTTCGGTAAACCGCTTCGGCAGCATTATCCGCCCCTGTTTATCCATTGACGCCATTTCCGACCAGCGGTTCAGGCGGCGGCGCATTGCCTCCACCTCCAGCGCGGACAAATCCGAAACATCCGAAACATGCTCCAGCATCCGTTTCCAGATTCCCCGGGGATACAGCATCATAAACCCGTTTCCGTTGAGCTCCCGATACGCAATTACAATATCCGGGCCGAATCCGTTCACCTCAAACTCCCGGCGAAAGGCAGAAGGAAGCTTCACCCTTCCGGCACCATCCACTGTAATTTCCCTGGTTCCATAAAACTCAACGGACATCCGTCACCATCCCTTTTCCGGTACTCTTAATGAGCAATCTATGTCTTCATTATAGTCCAATTCAGTCCATTCGCAAGTATTTTTAACTATTTTTTTCACCATAAGCACAAAAAAAATGTACCTATGCTAAATTTATTATATATTTTTCTATGAATTACATATTTGGACTAAATTGGACCAAAATATCATGAAATAACAAAAAATACACAACCCCCCTTCAATTGAAAACACCGGCGATGTGTAGGGAAACTAAAAGTCAGAATCGAAATTTTCGGGCAACGGAAACCGTAATATCGGCGGCGGTATAGGTAAAAACATCTTCGGAAAAACTGAACTGCCAATCCCGCCAGACAGCACCGACGGTCAGCATCGCCTGGTAATCGTCCAGCCGGTCATAACCGGTATCATAGGGCGAGGAGGAAAGGTAGAGCTGCACAACCCCCCGTATCCCCCGGTAAATGTCGGCTGAAACCGCCACATAACCGAAACCCATACTGTTTAACGTGGTGTCCAGACGTTCATCCGGACTGCCCGGATTGATGAAACCGAAACCATAATCCAGCTGAAAACGGTCAAAATTGTTGGAAAAAGACGCCTGGGCTCCGACATCAAAAGAGCCGGAACCGAGCCCTTTTGCGACACTGCCTGTCGGCAGTTTGCAGAAAAGGGAAAAAGCAAAGCGGAAATTGCTGATATCCCCGATTTTGAAGATATTGACACCAAGCTTTATATCCCCAAGGCCCATTTCCGGCCCTGTCAGGTTCAAACTGCCGAAACGGAACGCAAATTGATTGTCCGGCCGGAATTGACGGCCGCCGTTATCAACCCCGATAATACTGTGATAATTTTCAATAATGGAATCAAACATACCCTTCCAATTGTAAACCACCGGTATTTCGGCATATACAGAAGAAAATGCGTTGAGCCGCCGTTCAAATCGCCCGAAAATACTGAACGTCTCCATATCAAAATCCACCGGATTTTTCAGGTCTGGCCGGTCAATCTCCGACACGGCAAACATACTGGAATACTGGTTCAATACCAGTACATTCCATTTATTTCCGTTGTAAAAATCAAATTGTTCAAAAGAAGGGGAGAGAATCCAGAGATAGGCGGGAGAATTATTCTTAACAAAAAGAGGCCCCCCGGACGCGAAGCCCGGGAGGAAGGTCAGAAATCCAAAAACCAGCAGGCTGTTACGAGCCCAGCTGATCCAATTGTGACTGTGCTTCTTTCGCATACCTTGAATTCTGAAATTTCTGTACAAGGGTGCTGAATGCCGCTTTTGCCTCGTCCGCTTTGCCCATCTTCTTGAGAAGCTTTCCTTTCTGCAAAAGAACATAATCCTTGATTGTATCCTTGGAAATATCAACACCGGAGAGAGTGTTATACACCTTCAAGGCATCCTTTAATTTCCCCTGCTCTTTCAGAAGTGCGGCATATTTAATCCCCACCAGCGGCTTAAAAGGATAATCGGCTTCCTCAAAAAGATTCGCCAGAATCTTAACAGCTTTATCGATTTTATGAAGTTTCACATAATCCGCAGCCATATAAAAACGGGCGCGCTGTTCAACCGATTCCGTCGGTTTGCCGTCAATAACCTGTTGAAGCTTCTTCAACGCCGCTTCCTGCTGTGCCGCGGGGGTTTCATATTTGGGCGTTTCCCCCTTCACCGGCTGATAATAATAAACTTCCAGCGCATCCGCCAGCATCTTCTCGGAACTGTTTTCCCTGCTGTGAATATAACTGGATGCAATCACATAAATACCGACAACCAAAAAAAGCCCGATAAGGCCGGAGATCACAATTGCTTTATGGGGTTTCATCCAGTTGAGCAGTTTATCAATCGTAGATGCAAACTCGTCCTCTTTCATCATTTTCTTCATTCTTCTGTGGGAATACTTTTTCTGCGCCACAAACGCCTCCTGTACACATTTCAAAATCAACACACATCATCTCAAAGGCCGCCCCCTTCGTCAAGCAGAAACACGGCCTGTCCCGCAAACTGCGGCTCTAACCCCATGAGAGAAGCACGGGTGCGTGCGCACAGCGTGATGTGCGGCAGGGGAGCTGCTTCAAGACACGGCACATTGTGCCACTTGCCGGCAGGGGAGCTGCTTCGGGGCGCGGCACGATGTGCCGCTTGCCGGCATTAGAACCGGGCAGCTCTTTTATGCAGGCATAATCGCCGCCCGGCTCTAATGCCGTCCCGCTTGCGCGGGCCTCGAAGCAGCAAA
>JAADGL010000032.1 GCA_013152385.1 Acidobacteriota bacterium | reverse complement strand
GGGCCGCCATGGCAATTTCCTCTCTTCCGGTGGTCAGCACTTCATTGATGGAGCGGTCCCCCACCACCTGCCGCATGGAAGCCTCGCAGATGTTCCGGAACGTCCCCTTCACATCCCTCACCCGGAACAGATACTTCACCGGATCCTGAATTTTATACTGGACAATCCATTCAATCTCACCGATACCGAGGTCTCCGGTCAGCATCATGGATTCTTCATAATAATTTTTTGTGGAATACTGAGAGCGGATTCCCGCGTGAAGGGTGCGGAACCCGAATTCCATTTTCATCTGCCGTTTCACCGGAACTTTGGTGACGGTTTCAATTAACGGTATTTTAAAATGAAGCCCCGGAGTCTCTGTCCGGCTGTAGCGGCCGAATTGCTGAATGACGCCGACTTCGTCCGGCTGAATGGTGTACCAGCTTCCCAAAGCCAGTATCAGCAGGGGAATCAGCCACAGCAGATTCAGATACCGCAGCATTTTTTCTTTCGGAATTTTGAAGTCCGAAATATCTATGATTTGTTGATTCATAAGAATTCTCCTCTAAATTTATGTTTTCATTCTATCACAGCTTCTCACCGGTTCAGCGGAACATTCCCCCCCGGCAAACGCGGATGAACAACAGAACTACCCGGAAACTCCCCGTCTTATTCATTCACAAAAAAAGGGCGGTATTCACCGCCCTGCGATTCACATTTTCCCCGCTGTGGATCAGCGAACAGCCGTAAGCCCCATCCACATAGTCCCATCCTGGCTTGCTGCCGTTGCGGCGGCAAGTACGCCGCAGGACGATTTCAGTATCAGATAGTCTGATTCGGACAAATCGGTTTCGGGGAAAAGCGCTGAAACCGAAGATGTGGCAACCGCCTTGGGGTTAAGCACAAACTGGGTTGTCCCCTTTACCGTACCGTCCGGGCCAATGAGAGACAGTACAATGTCTGCTGCGGTTTCGGCCGGATTGGTTACGGAAATATGCATATCCATGTCCACTGCGGTAAGGGGGACTGTCAGTTTCGTGTCGGGACAGCGGTTCAGTGTAAATCCGGCAACACCGCCGTTTGAGCCGCCCAGCAATATCAAACCTGCCAGCGGGCCGTCTGCATTGATTTGTGCCCATGCCGCGTCAGAATCAAGCTCAGGAAACAACTGTGTCAATGTTCCGGCGACTTTTTCCCCCGCAGGGATGGCAAGTGTTCCGTTCCCCGCGGCAGTCCCGTCTGTTTTATAGAAGGAAAAGACGGCTGTAACCGTCCGGGAACCGGAGTTTGTAAGCGCCAGCCCCTTCCAGCCGTTTGCAACATCAAGGCCGGTTGCAGGCAAATAGAGCGTTTCGGCCGGTGATTCCGGCAATTCCATTGCGGCGCCGTCTCCGTTTTCCTGAAAAAATGCCTGGAAACCGGATAAGGCCTGATTGTCTGAAAAGGGGTTACCGGGGTCAACAACAACTTTCCCCCATGCTTTTGCATCAGCTCCGTTTTCCGGAAGCATTGTGCTGATATCCATGAAAGCCGGATAGCTGTTTCCGATGGAATATGATTGTCCGCCGATTTCCATGTTTACGTTATACCGGGGGCTGTCGGACAGAAATGCCAGTGTCTGCCAACCGGACATTCCGGCGATGTGGGGGACAATCAGGGACGGAACAAGGGAAGTGGGCAGATATGTCCACATCCGGCTGCCGGAGACTGCCATATCCGTAGCGAGAATAACGTAATGATCCGCCTGCAGCTTTACCCTGGCAAAATCAATCCCGTCGAATCCGGAAAGGTCCAGCAGCTGTTTGCCATGGGCCGGCAACTCCAGATTTGACGTTGACAGTATATTTCCGTCCGTATCCGTCGCAATCAGGGAGGCACTGACCGGCTCTCCAAAGGGGTTGATGACCCAATCGGACACAGCCGCTTCACCGTTCTTTGCCAGGTGAAGGGATTTTTTTACATTTAAAACGGTGGGAAGCGGAAGTTCCATTACAGCCGGTTTTGACACTTGGACAATCAGCGAATCGGAAACCGTCGTTTCCCACTGGTCATCTATTGCCATAACCCTGACCGGATAGTCGCCCGGAACTACGTAGCGATGGCTGACAGTGCCTTCCTCAGTTGCCGTGTCAAAGATACCGTCTCCGTCAAAATCCCAGCGGTACTGAATAATACTGCCTCCGTCCGGATCTTCCGCTGCCGCTGAAAAAACGACATTCAAAGGCGCATTCCCAGCTTCCGGGGTGGCGGTAAAGGCGGTGATAACCGGAGGCTGAGACTGTGCTGTCAACGGAAAGAATGTTACCTGAATGGAATGGTCCGATACAACATTTGTAAAAGAAAAATCTGTCAAATACCCGAGATGGCGTCCATCCACAATCACATCTTTTACCGCGTAGCCTTCGTCCGGCGTAAAATCAAACTTCCGGCTGCTGCCAAGGAAAACTGCAATGTCGCCGGCAGGTGAAATTGTCCCGCCTTCCCCGGAACCTGCATGGATAATCGGGACCCGCAAACGCACATTATCCAACTGAAACTCAGCAGGGCCGGTATACTTCTCGGGAACTTCCCACACAAAAACGATTCGTATATCCTGGTTCACATATGCCGAGAGGTCAATATTCCCTGAAAGATTTCCGGTATCGTTTACATGGGTTCCCGCTTTTGCGGTAAGAATTGTCCACGACTGCAAAGTTGCACCGCCCCCTGCCGGCTGTACTTCAACCTTAAAGTGGCGGTCAAGGGTGGCACCGAACACTGACAAAAACCATGCCGCGCGATAATCGAAAGTCAGTAAGTCGGTACAGGGTGTAACGGAAACATCCTGGGCCAGGGAAATAATTCCCGGGCCGTTTCCGTCAAATCCGGTAAAAACCGCAAATGAGCCATCTGTCGGGGCTGATCTGAAGAACTCAGGCCAGGTTCGAAACCCGCTTTCCACAACCCGTAACCGAAAGTATGGCCGTGAAAGATCTCTGGCAATCCAGCCGGAAAAGTCCCCGGTCTCAAAACTGCCGTTGACAATCCCATTTTCCGTTCCGTCACAATTCCTGTTCGGGAACCTGATATTGTCTTGTGCATAGGCATCCCCGCTCATACAAACAAAAACCATCAGCAAAATAAAAGCTGAAACATATCCAAAATCTAAATATTTTCTTACTTTTTCTGTAATGGATAAAGCAATCGACATTATTTACCTCCCTGTTTGATTTCCCAGCCGATCAAACCTGACTCTACTTTAATTTAAAATGATACCACGGTTCTGCCGGGTGCAGGGTCTGAATAAAAAGATTTTAACAAAAACCGGTAAATGCCGTTTTCCCATGAGAGATTTTCCTGAAAAAAATTTCATGGAATCGGAATGCTTCTGCGCTTTTCTGCTAAACTATAAAAGAGAAATAAATATCCGGGGAGGCAAGTATGGATAAACGAACAGCAATTCGCCAATATTTCAAGGAACACCGGGATGAAATCACAAAAACTGTTGTGGATCTGACCCGGGAAATGTGTGCGGAAAAAACCGTCAATGTAGTATCGGAAAAACTTCCGGAATTCCCCTTTCTGAAAATCCGGGGAGAAGAATACCGGGTTGCGAAGATTGTAAAACGGGTACTGGACAAAGCAGGTATTCCGTACAACGAATACGCCAGAATGGAAGGTCGCCCCAATGTAATCGGGACCCTCGGACAGGACAAAAACGGGAAACGGCTGATGATGCCTGCCCATATGGACGTGGTTCCCGCCGGCGAGGGCTGGGACACCGACCCCTACGAAGTGGTGGAAAAAGACGGTTTTCTGTACGGCAGAGGCACACTGGACAACAAAGGCCCGCTGGCATCCATCCTTGCGGCGGCGCAGGTCTTAAAAGAAACCGGCATCGGAGACAATCTGGCCGGCCAGCTTCAGATTGCGGCATTGGCGGATGAAGAAGCGGAAGACCCGGACGGAATTGATTACGGTATCGGCTACCTTGTGGAAGAAAAGCTTGTGAATCCCACATTTTCCGTTATTCCCGATATCGGGGAAAACATGGAACGGATTGATATTGCCGAAAAAGGCCGGACCGTGTTCAAAATCACCGCCATCGGCAAACAGGCCCACGGTTCCACACCGGAACGGGGAATCAACGCGGTTTATATGATGGCAAAACTGGTTAATGAAATCGAACAGCTGAAATTCGATTACGAGGTGCATCCGGTTCTCGGTGACCCCTCATTGAATCTCGGTGAAATTCACGGCGGCGCGGCGCCGAATATTGTGCCGGGTTCCTGTTACATTTACCTGGATATCCGCACCGTACCCGGCCAGACAAAAGAGGGCGTGACAGCGGCGCTTCAAGCCTGCGCAGACCGGGTTGCGGGTGGAAAGTTTGAAATCAACTGCATGTCCTGGAATGATGCCCACGGTGTGGACCCGGATAATGAACTGGTTCACGCGATTCAGAAAAATGCCAAAGAGGTGCTGGGATTCGAACCGGAACCCTTCGGTATGGGCGGCGGCACCTACGCCAAAACCATGAATCTTGCCGGCATTCTCGCGGTGGGCTGGAGCCCCGGAGACGACGAAGCCTATCACGTGGCAAACGAGTATGTTGAGATTAAACAGCTGGTGGATTTTGCCGAACTGACCTGTCTTCTGGCAATTGACCTTCTTTCATAAACGGGCCGGAATCGGGAGAAGAAGAGTGCGAATCCCAAACGGGGTCAACCCTCCGGTTTCATTCAAGCCCGGATTTGACGCAAACTTCTCCATGAGAACGGGCGGCCTGCGCAGGCGTCAGATGAGGAAACAGAGGGGAACGGGCACAGTGTTTTTCTGTGCCCTTCTTTTTTCTTCATGTAAACCCGCCTTCCTCTCAACCGTAAACCCGGCGCCGCGATGAGTGATCCGGCAGTTTCTTCGTTTATCAATTATCTTATTGTAGAAAAAGGGCTGTCTGCCAATACCATTGAAGCCTACCGGAACGATATTGAGCTTTTTCAAAAATTTCTGGAACTGGAAAAAGTAGAACTTAAGGCCACAGGAGAAGAAACAGTCAGCCGTTATGTGGCTTTTCTGTTCAACGCCGGATACTCTCCCCGGTCTATTCTGCGTTTCAGTTCCAGCCTTCGCCATCTTTTCCGTTTCATGGCGGAAGAGGGGATGGTTCCGGAAAATCCGACAGATATTCTGGAAACCCCCCGGGCCTTCCGGCTTTTGCCCAAATATCTGAGTGATGCAGAGGTGGAAACCCTTCTGTCACTGCCGGATACCGAAACCCCGTTCGGTCAGCGGGACAAGGCGATGATTGAACTTCTCTATGCCACAGGACTTCGGGTTTCGGAGCTGATTCAGCTGAAAATAAATGATTTGAATATGGAGGAATGTTTTCTCATTACTTTCGGGAAGGGTGCCAAAGAACGACTGGTTCCGTTTACCGACACTGCAAGAGAATGGGTGGAACGCTATCTGAATGACGGCCGGATTGCCACATTGAAAGGAAAAGAGAGCTATGCCCTGTTTCTCAACCGTTTCGGCAATGCTCTGACACGGCAGGGGTTCTGGAAAATCCTTAAAGGATACGGCAGAAAGGCCGGTATTGCTGACAAACTTTCCCCCCACACCCTCCGCCACACCTTTGCCACGCATCTGCTGGAACACGGGGCGGATCTGCGGGCCGTACAGATGATGCTGGGCCATTCCTCCATCACAACCACAGAGATTTACACCCATATCAGCATGGAACGCCTCAAACAGGTGTATTTCAAGTTTCATCCCCGGGCAAACGAGAAATAGAAAGTCTGCTTTTTTCTTATTGAACGCCGGTTGTCTCTGCTTCCCTGTGAAATTCTGCAAGGTCTATCATCCGGACATCCCCGGTCTTGTTGCTTCCGTATTGAAGGTAAAGCCTGTGTTTTTTGGTCTCAAAGCCGTACAGGTCGCCGATATCCGGGAAAGCCGAATCAGGAAGTATTTTTTTCTTTGATATGGTGTTGTAGAGGAAGTAACGGGTGGGGATATCCCCCGGTGCCGGATGAGCCGGCATCCAAATCAGGATAACCCATTTTTTATCGGGGCTCAGTTCAAGAATCCGGAAAATCGAATCACTGTCCTTTAGCAATGTGTCTGTTGTTCCGTCGGGGTGTTTCAGAAAGACAGTGCTCTCCGCTTCGTTTGTGGTGACAGCGGAAACAGGCTTTTCGGCAGAAGATTCGGGAAATGAAAGAGACAGTTCGGAAAGGCAGGTATCATTCCATCTGCTTCCCCGGTATACGGAACGGATTTTGAAAGAAATCAGCAGGAATTGCCCCACATTTTTCGATTCCGGGCCCGGATGGTTTTGCAGAAACATGGTTTTCGCATGTCTGAGGAAAGTTTTGAGTTTTGCCCGATCAAAGGGAAAGCCAAATTTCTGTTTCCCCGGCCGGTCCGCCAGGATGACGGTTTTTTCAATCGGATATTTCAATGCGTTCAGTTCAACAGCACGCTCTGTACAATGACCCGGAATGGAGAATGCGGCAAAGCATATGAGTTTTATGGCTTGAAGCCGATTGTTTTTATGAAAGAGGATCGGGCTTTTTCCGTAGCCGTTGACAAAATAAATTGTATCGGGAATTTTTTGCACTGCGACCTGAATTTTTTGACCGATACCACTGTCCGGCACCCCTTCCGCCCAGCAGGTGGCCGGGTTGCCGTCAAAAAGATTTTGTGGCCCGTATTTTCCGAATTCCGCAGGGTTTTTCGGGGCGTTTAATTCCGAACTGACTGAAAAAATCCGATGGCAGCAGTCTGTAAGTCGAAATTTCTCCCATTTTTCCTTCA
Organism: Acidobacteriota bacterium; assembly: GCA_013152385.1. Classification (GTDB taxonomy): domain Bacteria; phylum Acidobacteriota; class Holophagae; order Thermotomaculales; family Thermotomaculaceae; genus UM-FILTER-49-7. Next base: position 80,978 of record JAADGL010000032.1, on the reverse strand, counting down.
CTGATGCCATTGTGACGGAAACCAGGAGAAGAATAATTGCAATTGATCGTTTTCTTTTCATTTTGTTCCTTCCTTTCCCTTTTTTCCGCAGAACCTCAACTTGAATTTTACCTGTCTTATCTTTTTCAGTTCTGAAACTCTTTCATTTTGGCGGCAAAACCGGACAGCGCCTGATGCACCAGATAGTGAACAGTGCCCTCGGTGTGGATGTCTCCTGCCGGGATTCCGGTGAGAAGTTCAATCCCCTCGTCAATGGTATCTGCGGCATAGATGTGAAATTCACCCCGGTTGACCGCGTCAATAATGGGCCGGCAGAGGTTGAGGTTTTTTATATTGGCGGCCGGAATCATAACGCCCTGGGTGCCGGTGATGCCCTTTTCCAGACAAACCCGGTAGTACCCCTCGATTTTATGGTTGATTCCCCCCACCGGCTGAATTTCACCGTATTGATTGACAGAGCCGGTAACTGCAATTTCCTGGCGGATGGGTATGCCGGCAATAGCGGAAAGAAGCGCATAGAGCTCGGTGGAAGAGGCGGAATCACCGTCCACGCCCCCATAGGATTGTTCAAAGCAGATGGTGGCATTGACGGACAGCGGAAAGCTGTGCCCATAGGTGCCCTGAATGTAACCGGTGAGAATCAATACGCCTTTGTTGTGGATGCTTCCGGACAGTTCGGCTTCCCGTTCGATGTTAACAATGCCGTCCGTGCCCAGTGAAACCCGGGCGGTGATGCGGCTGGGTGTGCCGAATGCGTAAAATTCGTAGTCGTGGACTGCCAGCCCGTTAACCTGCCCGGCTTTTTTACCGGCGGTATCAATGAGGATGGTGCCTTCCCGGTAGAATTCAATGGAGCGTTCCTCCAGAAGGTTGAACCGCTGGATTCGGGCCTGTTTGGCATCTTCCACGTCCCGGGCTTCCACCTGTTTATGGCCCCGGCTTCTCGCGGTAAAGCTGGATTCCCGCATGATGTCCGCAATAAGGTGAAAACGGGCGGTGAGTTTTTCCCGGTGGTCCGCCATCCGCACCGATTCGTTGAGCAAAGCGGCGACGGCATCGGCGGTGAAAGGGAGGAGTTTTTCATCGTCACATATCTTTTTCAATACTGTCAAGTAATCCCGGACATTGTCATCGGTAATGGCAATATGTCCGTTGAATTCGGAGAGTACCTTGAAAATTTTCTTAAATTCGTCGTCTCTGCTGTAAAGGGTGTAATATACGCCCTCGTCTCCGAGGATGATGACTTTCACGTCAATGGGTACCGGAGCGGGTTTCAGGGTGATGGCGTGAAAAATGTCCTCTGTTTCCCGCTCAATTTGAAGCAGTTTGTGTTTCAGCGTTCGTTTCAGTTTGGACCAGACTCCGGCACCGGACTGGAAGAGGTCGGTGGCATTGACCACAAGGTAGCCCCCGTTGGCCTGCAGAAGCGCACCGGGGCGGATTTCCAGAAAAGTGGCGGTTTTCCGCCCCTGGGCGTCGCTGCCCACATCAATGGTGCCAAAAAGGTTGGCTCCGGTGGGGGTCCGTTCCAGAACAACCGGCGCTCCTTTCGCATTTCCGTTGTCCACAGCTACGTTTACCGACAGTTCCGGAAACAGGTCTTCCGCCGGCGTGTCTCCGTTAATGGCATCGAGGAAGGGGTAAATCCGCTCCTTAATGTATTCCACAACGGTTTTCAGATAATCGGACAGGTCATGGTTGATTTGCTGCTGAACCCGGGTAAAACAGCGTTCCACAATGGGAATGACGGTTTTGAGATTGAAGCTGCGAAGCTGTCGGTTGAGGGAGGTTTTTTCCCGTTCCAGTTCCAGGGCGATGGCATTGAATTTTTCCAGCAGGTTGTCCCGGGTTTCCATGATTTTGTGCATGTCTTTTTCAGAAATGTTTCCCGCTGCCGCCAGCGTCCGCAGATCATCCAGAGACACCACTTTATCCTGAATGATTGGCAGCACATCTGTTTGCAAAGTGTCCCCTGTCCGCTGTTGAATCAGCTTGAAATGCAGGCCGGCCGCTTCTTTTTCAAACTCAATGAGCCGGTCGTTTTCCCTGGAAGAAACCGAGGCGATAATCCGTTTGGTTTCTTCTTTGTAGTGGGCGTCTTCAAAGAGTTTCGGAATATGCTCTTTCATCTCTTTCACCGCATCCCGGAGAGCGGTGGCAAATACTTTTCCTTTTCCGGGGGGCAGAAAAAGAACTTTTGGCTGGATCGGGTCTTCGAAGTTATGAACGAAACAGATGTCGGGGGGCGTGGGTTTCCGGGATGAGAATTCTTCCAGCATGGATTGAAGGGTGGTCATTCTTCCGGTACCGGAAACACCGGTAACAAAGATGTTGTAGCCGTCATGATTGATGGATAAACCGAACTTCAGGGCTTCCACCGCTTTGGGCTGGCCGACAATACCGGTGGCGGGTGCAATATCGTCTGTTGATCGAAAATTCAATGCCTTTCCGGAATACCGGAATTCAAGGTCTGCTGCGGTCAGTTCCCTCATGTCCATGCCTCCTGAATTATAATTTTGCAGTCATGTCTGCGCCAATGCTCAGCATTCTTGAAAGCGGAATCATTGCCTGTTTTGCCGTTATGGGATCTACATGTATGCTGTTTCTGCCGGTTTCAAGGACCTCCAGCACATTGTTCAGGGTAATTTTTTTCATGTTCCGGCAGATCAGCTTCGGGGAAGCGAGAATAAAGTGTTTTTCCGGGACTGCTTTTTTCAGGGGATGGAGCATCCCCGCTTCGGTGACAATGATGACAGTATCTCCCGGCGCATTTTTCGATTCCGGAATCATTCTGGATGTGGAGCAAACCACATCCGCCATTCCCACGACATCCGGCTGGCATTCCGGATGGGCAATGACCGGAGCGTTATCGTGAACCGCTTTAATCTGCAGAATTTCTTCCACCAGCACCCGCTGATGCACAATGCAGTGGCCATCCCAAAGCAGCAGTTTTTTTCTTGTGTGCTGCTGAACAAAACTGCCGAGGTTGGCATCCGGCGCAAAGATAACGGTATCGGAGTCAATGGCGTTTACCACCCGGGCGGCATTGGCGGAGGTACAGCAGTAATCACTTTCGGCTTTTACCGCTGCGGTTGAATTGATGTAGGTGACCACCGGGATTCCCGGATGTTCTTTTTTCAGACGCCGCAGTCCCTCGGCGGTGATGGTATCGGCCAGGGGGCATCCGGCATCCATGGCCGGAAGCAGAACCGTTTTTTCCGGTGCCAGAATCTTGCAGGATTCCGCCATGAAATGAACCCCGCAGAACACCACAATGTCGGGTTCCAATGTTTTTGCCTTCAGTGCCAGTTCGAAGGAGTCCCCGACAATATCGGCAATATCCTGTACTTCCGGCCGCTGGTAGTTGTGGGCAAGGATTACCGCCCCTTTTTCCCGTTTGAGTTTGAGTATCCGGTCTGCAATGTGTGGTGTCATAAACTTACTCCAGTATTATATTGTCAATGAGCCGGGTTTTCCCGAAAAAAACAGCACACGCCAGAACGGCTCGGCTTGTAACTGTATGCACCGGCATCAGTTTTTGATAGTCAACAAGCTCAATGTAATCGGTCCGCGCCAGAGAATGGCGGGAAATTTCTTCCTGCACGGTTTCTATTAAAATTGCGGCATCCCGTTCTCCCCCGGAGAATCGGGATTTCGCGGCAAAAAGCGCTTTTGACAGGCAAACGGCCTGTTTCCGTTCTTCCGGATTCAGGTATACGTTCCGGGAAGACATGGCAAGGCCGTCTTTTTCCCGGACAATGGGTTCGATGTGCATCTGAACCGGCAGATGAAAATCACTCACCATCTGTTCCAGAATCCGCGCCTGCTGGATGTCTTTTTGTCCGAAATAGGCATCTGTCGGGCGGACAATATTAAACAGTTTCAATACGATGGTCATGACGCCGCGGAAATGGCCGGGCCGTTTCGCCCCGCAGAGATGACGGTCCGGGCCTTCCGGCACCACATACGATGCATAGCCGTCCGGATACATTGCCTGTTTATCCGGATAAAAAAGAAAATCCACACCGGCGTCTTTTGCCAGTTTTTCATCCCGGTCAAAATCACGGGGATAACTGTCCAGGTCTTCATTGGGGCCGAATTGAGTAGGGTTGACAAAGATGCTGGCAACTACGGTGTCGGTCTGTTTCCTGGCCGCATCCATCAGAGAAAGATGTCCCCGGTGGAGGTAGCCCATGGTGGGAACGAAGCCCACACTTCCCTCTATTTTGTCCCGCGTGGAAATCATTTCTGAGATAGAAGAAATCACATGCACTTTCGCACAACCTCCTTTTGCAATGCCTGTTTTACCGGTTCCGAAAGGTGGGTGGAATGGCAGTGTTCGGGAAAATTTCCGTTCCGGACGGCAGATACAAATTCCTGGAGCCCCTCTTCCATCACCGAACCGGCCTCTGCGAAGGTACGGACAAACTGAAAAGGCGCGATGCCGGGAATTGCCAGCAGGTCATGAAAGACCAGTACCTGCCCGGTACACGCCGCGCCGGCGCCGATACCAATGGTGGGAACATGAAGCGCTCCGGTTACCATTTCGGCAAGTTCCGCCGGAATGCCTTCCAGTACAATGGAGAACACACCGGCATCTTCCAGTTTCAGTGCATCTTCCAGCAGTTTTCGTGCCGCATTCAGTGTTTTTCCCTGTACTTTAAATCCTCCGAATGCTTTAACGCTCTGCGGGGTCAGCCCCAGATGCCCCATCACCGGAATACCGGATTTTGCAATGGCGTGAACCCGGTCCGTAAACCCGGCCCCTTCCAGTTTAACAGCGTCCATTCCGCCTTCCTGAATGAAACGTCCAGCATTTTGAACTGCCTGTTCGGTGGAAATCTGATAGGACATGAACGGCATATCGCCCACGGTTAACGGCCCGTCTGCGCCCCGTGCCACCGCTTTGCAGTGGTGAATCATGTCCGCCATTGTCACTTTTAAGGTATCTTCGTAGCCCAGAATTACCATACCCAGGGAGTCTCCCACAAGGATGATGTCCGCACCTGCCCGGGATGCCAGTACCCCGGTGGGATAGTCATATGCGGTGACCATCGCGATCTTCTGTTCCGATTGTCTCATTGCCCGGATTTGCGGGGCGGTTTTGTTTGTCATTTTTGTCTCCTTTCTCTCCCTCCGTTTCCCGGATGGGAGTAAAGTTTGGTTTTACATTCCGTGACGGGGCGGGAGCAGAGGCAGGAAAAATCAGGGGATGGATTGTTTCCACTCATTACGTATCACCTTTTACCCGTCACTTTTCACCGGCGAAAAGCGCTGCCCTTGCATTCCTCAGGGGGATATGCGTGGGACATAAAAATTTGAGCCCGGCTTTAACTGTCCGAAAAACTGAATTATATCCTTTGCAATATCAATATTTTCTCCGTTCCAGCCCGGCACATCGGAAACGTCGAAAAACACCACCGGACAGGCACTGTACCGGTAGAAAAACGAATGGTACGCTTCAATCAATGAGTCCAGATACTCCCGTGTCATAAATTCTTCTCCGGTAATCGGGGTGTTCCGGACCGAACGGAGGATGGCGGACGGTTCCGCATAGAGATAGACCACCAGATCCGGTTTTACCCCGGTGGCACTGAGCATGGGATAAATACTGTCATAAATCTTCTGTTCTTCATCACTCAGGGTCATGGATGCATAGATACGGCTTTTTTCAATCATGAAAGAAAGGACGGTGTCGGAGGGTGAAAACAGATCCTGTTCCATAGCCTGTCCCAACTGTTTGAAACGGCTGACAAGAAAATAGAGTTCGGTGGCAAGAGTGTATCGGTCACCGCCCCGGTAGAAAGATTTCAGGATGCCGCTGTCCGGTACCGGTTCCCCGATAAAATGGTAGTTCAGCTCCCGTGCCAGCAAGCGGGCAAACCGCTTTTTGCCGGTTCTCGGGGTACCTTCCACGACAATGACTTTTCGCCGGTTTCCCATAAACTCCTCGCCGGACATGATTCACCTGAACATTATAACAAAAGCACTTTGAAAGAAAGAAAAGAATGTGAATTCATTTGACAGCAGAAATATGAGCCGTGTTTTCCGAAACAAACTATAGCTGTCGGCAGTGTGTTTTATCCCGGAAATTCAGTGAATTTCAGAAGACGGGACATTCAGGCGCCGGCAGAGAATTTCAGGAAAAGAGGCGCCGAGTTTAAGAGCGGCCCGGGCTTCTTTCTCCGCCTCCTCCGTCCGGCCCTGGGCCAGAAGGCAGATTGCAAGGTTGCGGTGGAGCAGCGCGTTTTCCGGGGCGGCTTTCAGCCCGGACCGATAGACGGATTCCGCTGATTTCCAGTTTCCCGCCCGGCTGAGGTCATTTCCGTGGATGAGGCAAAGCGACGCAGGAAGCCCGGTTTCTGCGGCCTTCCGAATCTTTTTGAGCTGTCCGTCAATCCAATCCATCATGGACCGGACACGCTCTTCCTGGTGGCTGGGGTCATAGCTTTCTCCTTTTTCCTGAATGGCATACATAGCCTGATGAAGATCCAGCCGGTTGAGCACGGCACCCAGCCGTTCCCGGCATTTTTTAAGCCTGGCAGTGACAGCGGGCAGGGTTTTCCGGGATTTCAGAAAGGCGGCCCGGCTTTTTTGATACAGAGATTCGCCTGTTTCAGGGTGCCCGCCGAGATAGGCAAGGTGTGCCTGCCCCGCCAGGGCGTCCCAGCAATCCGGATACAGTTTCAACGCCCGGCGGAAGGCTTTTGCTGCCTTTTTCCGCTTGTTTTTATCAAGATATTTCCAGCCGGAGCGGCTTTCATCCTTTGCCCGCCGGTGAAGTGCGGCCAGTGCCTCCACGTGGATACTGCGGATTTCGCGGCGGATGTCATTCATCATGGGCACACACTGGGCAGCAGCAACGCGGAATGCCGGCGGCAGAAAAAACAGGAAAAAAAGAAACGGAATATTCAGGCGCAGCAGCCAGGGCCGGGTGCGTTTCATTTGTTTACCTCACTTTCAGGGAAAGAAGTGCGATGAGGGCAAGGAGGATGGAGACAATGATAAGGCGGACAACGACTTTCGGCTCCGCGATTCCCCGGTGGGTCATTTCATGATGGAACGGGGCGCGGTGGAAGATGCGCCGCCCCAGGCGGCCGCCGATTTTCTGTTGCAGCAGAGAGGTGAATATTTCAAACACAAAGAGCCCGCCGACAATGGGGAAAAGCAGTTCCTGTTTGGTAAGAAAAGCCATCATGGCGATGGCACCGCCGATGGCCAGGGAGCCGGTGTCACCGAGAAAGACTTCGGCCGGATAAGTATTGAACCACAGAAATCCGAAGAGCGCGCCGATTAAGACGGCGCCGAACACCGCGATTTCCCCTGTGCCGGCCACAAAAGGAAAGAGGAGGTAACCGGCATAGACCGCGTTGCCGATAATGTAAGCAAAAATCATGTATACGCCGATGGTGAGAATGGCGGTTCCGCCCAGCAGCCCGTCTAAGCCGTCGGTGATGTTTACCGCGTTGATAATGGAAAATACGGCAAAAATCACAAAAGCAATATAAAGCCCCGCACTGAGATTCAGCACGGGATTTTTCAGAAACGGGATAAAAATAACGGTTCGCAGGGGTTCGGGCACCGGATTCAACGCAGAAACAAGAAACAGGGCGAAAGGCACAATAAACAGCAGCAACAGCAGTGTTTTTCCCAGCTGACTCAGCCCGGACAGCGAGGACTTGAACCGTACTTTCTGAAAATCATCAATGAATCCCACCAGCCCCATGTAGAGAAAACCGGCAAGGAGTACCTGGGTGAAACGGCTGGTCAAATCCCCCCAGAGAAGGATGGAAAATGTGACGGACAGCATGACCAGCAGCCCGCCGGCGGTGGGAATGCCCCGTTTCCCGAAAGCGTTGATGGCTGAGATGTCTCCGGAAACATCCCGGAGTTTTTTCCGGTAAAGAAAGACAATGAAACGGAACCCGATGGTCAGGGCGAAGAGCAGGGAAGTGACCATTCCCATGATAACCCGGAAACTGAGGTAGTTTACCAGGCGTAAAACTCCGATGTTCATTCCATTTCCCATGAGTGCGTCCACAAGAAGTTTAATCACGGCTGTCTTCCTCCAGTTTTTTGATTGTGGTAATGAAACGCTGGCGGACAGTGAAGCTGGGCTGGAACTGGGATGTGGTAATCAGCATCCGTTTCAGAAAGTTGCGTACGGTTTCTCTGTTTTCAAAGCGGTGCAGCGCAAGGCCGTCCCGGATGGCGTCCAGCAGTGCTTCCCGGTAGCGGATGTTCCGGGCAAACAGCACCGGTTCCATTTCTTTCAGAAATACGTCCTGATCCAGAATCCGCACCGCCGCGCGGATGGCCTCCGCTTTTACTTCAAAACTTTCCATCTGTTTTTTCATGAGTTTTAGAATCTGCCGGTGAATTCCTTCTTCCCGAAGCTGTTTGTGGAAACGGTTGAACAGTGCGATTGCTTCCCGGCGGGTTTCAAAATAGCTGTCCCGGAGTCCTCTTTCAACAAGGGGCTGAAAAGGTTCATGGAAACAGTCGGCCTTTGCCAGTGCCGCCAGCGCGTTCCGTTTCTGGTAGCCCTGAAAGGTATCGAAGTTTTCATAGATGAAAGGGTAGAGGTCCACCCGTTTCAAAGAGCCGATGAGTTTAATTCCCTTGTTAACGGTGAGCGGTTTCCCGGAAGCGAGGTATTCGTGAACTTTAATATTGTAGAATCGGACATACAGGTTGTCTTTTTTTGAAGCGTGATGGTCCAGAAAACGGATCAGGTTGTCAAATGTCCGCTGGAACCGGACAAAACGGGGTTCTACAATCTGGGTTTCCCCCTCAATTTCATTTCCTTTGATAACCCGGTCAATGGCGGTATAGATGCGCTCGGAAGCGTGCCGGAAAAAGAGCCGTCCGGCGGATTCCCCCAGGGAAAGCCGGCGGGCTTCGTTTTCCATCAATTCCCGAATCCGTTCCAGAAAGAGGGGAACCGGAATCCGGTCCGTGCCGCTTTGGGGGTCCGCTTCTTCAAAGAGCACTTCCATCGCCCCCTGTTCCGCAATGCTGATGGCGTTCAGTTCCTGATGGTCTCCCGGGAGGCCCCGTTTCGGAATCAGAATGGTGGGTTTTGCCAGTGCCATGGACTCGGCCAGCGCCCCGGCTCCGGCTCGGCAGACCAGAAGGTCGGCAGCCTGCTGATAGCGGCAGAGGTCATGGTAGTAGTCTGAACCGCGATAGAAAACACTTCCGTCTTTTCTCCGGCATTCCAGTGTTTTTCTGTCAAAATTTTCCCCCATGGATGCGGCCAGCCGGTCTGTTGTGTCCTCCAGCGCGTTGTATGCCGCTGTCCGGTTCATGCCGATACTGTGAATAATGAACAGCTTTCTTTGTTCGGCCAGCCGGTCCACAGCATCCGCAAGGCAGCGGTTGATGGCCCGGGCGCCCATTGAACCGCCGGACACCACCACAAGAAACGCGTCCTGCGGGATGCCGAGTTTTTTTCTCAGTGACGGAATGTCTGTTTCCGGTTCCAGATAATCGGCACGGACAGGATAGCCGGTGTATACGCAGCGGTTGCTCCACATGAAATAGGTGCTCTCTTTGAAATTGACCAAAACCGCGTCTGCCATTGTTGAGGCAACTTTATTCAACAGCCCCGGCACCATGTTCTGCTCGTCAATGACAATTTTCAGTTTCAGAAATGGTTTCAGAATATACGCGCCAAACACCACCGGTGCCGACACATATCCTCCGGCCGCCACCACAAGGTGGGGACGGAAACGCAGGAGTTTCCCCATGGCTGTCAATGTGCCCCGGAACAGGGTCAGGGCGGAGCGCAGTTTTGCCACCGGGGAGCCCCCGGCAATGGGCGCGGCGGGGACAAATTCCAGAGGGATATTGGCCCGGGGGACAATCATTTCTTCGGCCCGGCCCCGGATACCCCAGTATCTGACCTGATAAATCCGGTTCTTTTCCAGCAGAATGCGGTAGATGGACAATGACGGATACACGTGGCCGCCGGTACCGCCGCCGGTGAGGACAACTTTCATCTTTTCCGTGCGCCTGGAACGCAGAAAACCGTAAGTGACGGTTCCGTAGAGTAGGAACGCCAATGCGGCAATTCCCCCCAGCCAGAGGAGGAGGGGAAGAAAATGAAGGGTTTCCGGCATCAGAATTTTGCCGATAATTAAAACCGGAATGAAAAATATCAACGCGAAAGCCAATTGTCCGAAAGTTGTCAGAATTCGGCGGTAGCGCAGGCGGACCGGGTAGCGGTGGAGGGCGGCAAAAAGAAGCAGAACCTGCACGAAAATGGAAATCGCGGTGGCCAGCGCGATTCCGCCCTGTTTCAAAGGCGTCCGGTAGAGAATGAAGTCCAGAAAAACATTGAGAACAGCACCGAAAACAGCAACCCGCATCGGAGCCCGGTTGTTTTCAAAGGCGGCGAAAATTCGGTTGAGCAACGCAATCAGCCCCATCGGGGTAATGGCAAGGGCATAGTAGAAAAAAGCCAGTGAAGTTCTGTCCACCGCTGCCAGGGTGAACGCTCCGCGAAAATAAAACAGGGTGATAACTTCCCTTGAAAACGCCATGAAAAAAATAGTCACCGGGACCAGAAGAAAGAGGTTAAAGTCGAACCCAAGATGAATAAGGGTACCGAAATCCCGATAATTCCGGCTGCCCCGGAGCCTGGAAAGTTCCGGTGCGATGGAGCGGTTAATGGCGAGGGAAATAATGGAAAACGGAAGCTGCACAATGCGGAAACTGTACCAGAGAGAGGAAATGGCGCCGAAACCCACCAGTGACGCCACCATCCGGTCCACCACCTCCACGCCCTTATTGGCCAGGGCGGTGACAAAAATACGGGAAGATTCTTTCAGGGAATGGTTCAGCGGATCTTTCCCATTTTCGGGTTCGTTTCTCTTCAGGCTTTTCATAACTTTGAAAAAAGCCGGAAGCTGGAACAGAAAAAAGGCGCCGGCGCCGCTTAAATAAGCGATGATTAAAGCGGTAATCCCCAAATGGCGGTGAAACGCAAGCAGCACGAGGATAATAACCGTATTCATGACGGCGGGGGCGGTACTGTAAACCGCTTTCCGGTCGGAAAAGAGCAATACCGCGCCGGTGAGTGTGGAAAAACTGATAAGAATCAGAAAAGGCAGAATCTGTTTTCCCAGCAGAACAGCTTCCCCGGCGGTTTCCGGGGAAAGGCCCGGGGCAAGGAAAGAAACCAGTGCCGGCATAAAAAAGAAAAGCACCGCAGTCAGAACAATGAGCACAAGTGTAAGAATCAGAAAAATCCGGATAATCAGGTGGCGTGCCATCCCGGCCCGGCCCTGGCTCCGCAGCCTTTCAAACGGGGGCATAAATGCCCGTTCAAACATCTCTTCCCCGAGAATCCGGCGGAAGAGGGCGGGAATGGAAAAGGCAATGACAAAGGCATCATAGAGGCGGCCGCCGCCGAAAAACGCGGCGGCGAGAATTTCCCGCACAAATCCCAGTATCCGGGACAGCAATGTTCCGGATGTCAGAACCGCACCGCCTTTCAGAACCTTCGTTGTCAGTTTTTTCATCGAATTCCCATTCACTCCGTTTTCTTCTTCCCCTTATCTTCCCAGATTTTGCCTCAAATATCCAGAAGATGTAAGCAAAAGGCATGCGGGAAACGCAGATTTAAAGAAAGCGGTTGCGGTAAAAATGAAGAACCGGTAATTTCCGTTTTTTCCGGATCAGTTCCGGCCGGGGAAGAGGTGGAAAAAATTCCGGTTGGCCTGCTCCGAGAGGTTTTCAGCGGGAATTTCCAGAATTTCGGCAGCTTTTTCAATGACATGAACCACCTTTCGGGGGTCATTTCGTTTCCCGCGGAAAGGAACAGGTGTCAGGTAGGGGGAGTCGGTTTCAAAAAGCAGGCGGTCCAGCGGGACGGATTTCAGCAGTTCCCGGATTCCGGAAGCGGCTTTTCCAAAAGTAATAATACCGCTGAAAGAAATAAAATAATCCAGTTTCAGCCCGGTTTCCATGAGATCCCGGCCGGATGTGTAGCAGTGGAGAATTCCTCTGACTTTCCGGTGGCGCGACAGAATATCCGTGGTGTCCCGGTCCGCTTCCCGGGTGTGAATGATAACCGGCAGGCCCGCTTTCCCCGCAATTGCCATCTGGCGGTCAAAAGCCCGGAGCTGCTCTGCCCGTGTTGACAGATTGTAGTGGTAATCCAGGCCGATTTCCCCCACTGCCCGGATTTCATTTTTCTGAACCGCATTCAGCAGGTATGCTTCTTCGCTTTTCCCGAAATCTTTCGCGTCGTGGGGGTGCCAGCCGAGGGAAGTGCAGAGCCTGTCCCATTGCAACCGGAGGCGCAGATTCAGTTCATGGTCATCCCTTCCGGTGGCAACCGACATCATTGCCTGCCCGCCGGAGGCAAAATAATCTGTCAGGATTTCGTTCCGGTCCCCGTCAAAACTGTCCATAACAATATGGCAGTGGGAATCAATATAATTCATGGCTCAACCGGCAAATCCGAGAATCAGGGTAAGGACGGAGAGAATGACCATATACGCCGCAAAATAGTGAAGCCGCGCTTTTTCCACAAATACCACCACAAGGCGGATGGATGCCAGGCCCACGGCAAAAGCCAGAATAAAACCCAGCGCATAATTTAATGAAAGCCCCATGGCGGAGATACCGCCGAGTTTCAGCAGGAAAGCGCCGAGGATGGCGGGAATGGAAACAAGGAAACCGTAATCGGCGGAATCGGTGGCGGAAATGCCGAGAAGGAGGGCGGCGCCGATGGTAAAACCGGACCGGGACACCCCCGGCAGTACGGCAATGCCCTGTGCCACACCAATCAGAGCCGGAACCCACCAGCCGGCGTTCAGCAGGGCGGTCCCGGTAATCCCTTTTCTTTGTTTCAAATGAGTGATAAAGAGCATCACAGCGGTGATAAAGAAGCAGACTCCGACAAAAATCAGATTTTCATGGAGTTTTTCCATGCGTTTGTTCAATGCCAGCCCGATTATGCCGGTGGGAATGGATGTCAGAATGACAAAAAACAGAAAACGGAGGGGGTTTTCCGCAAACCCCTCTCCCTTCCTCCGCGAAAACAGAGAAACTGTCAGCCCGATCAGCTGTTTCCGGTAATAAATCAATACGGCAAGGAGCGTAGCCATATGCAGAACAATATCAAAGTTGATATCCGGTGCTTTCATGCCGAAAATGCGTCCGAAAAAGGCCAGGTGGCCGGAACTGGATACCGGCAGAAATTCCGTCATCCCCTGCACAAAAGCCAGCGCCAGTGCCTGGAACAGTGTCATTTAAATAAATCTCCCAGTTTGAATTTCTTTTTCTGCGTATTGCCTTCGGAATCTGTGCCCTCCACCTGAATTTCTTTTTCGGTGTAACCGTTTGGAAGTTTGAACAATGCGGGATTCAGGGATTTTTCTTTGATGGAAGTAATTTCAAAGGTGGATTTGGATGTCAGTTCATTGTTTTTTCCATACCCCAGCTGTTCGGTTTTCATGGGAAATCCCAGCCCTTTCAATTTGGCCTGAATCTGGCTGTCCACCTGCTGAATGCCGGTACTGAACATCTGGCTGTTGGAGTATTCCGGCACCAGGTCCATGGGCAGTTTTTTGGTCACATAAATGAAAAACTCCCTCCGTTCGTGATTTTTGATTTTTTTGAACAGAATCTTCATGTTGGTATCGTATTCCACCAGCATACGGTACTTTCGGACAGGATAACCGGCGATGCTCCCCGCATCCCCTTTGTCCGTAATATTGACAAATACATTGCTGTACGTCATTTTTGTCATTTTCTGCATCGTCTTCATCATCCCCTCGGCCTTCCCCCTCAGGGCATTGATATCCAACTTGTGGTACGTTTTGGTCTGCGGATCGCAAATATACATGGTATTGCCGTCTTCACTGACCATGAAATCGCCTTTTTTGTAGAGCATGGAGTCGGTGAGGAACTTGATTCTGGCGCCCTTGTCCTGAGCAAATATCTTCATCTCCTGGGGTGCCGTCATCTGTTGCAGCATGGGGTTCTGCCGCTGCGCCTCGGCAGCTTCTCCGTAGAGTTCGGTACTGGTTTTGGCACTGTAAATAACACCTGCCTGAGTTATCACCGGTACGGCAATCAACAGGGCAATTGCGAATATCTGAATTGTTTTCTTCATTGAATCCTCCTCAAAATGTAACTTGTAGATGTATACCACAGCTTATGCTTTTCTGTCCAATATCTCTGTCACATTTTCCCGGATCCGGTGGAATCGGGCGGCCTTTTCCGGAAAACCGTGTTTTATGTAGCCGTTTTCCAGAATCCGGCACTTTTCAGACAGTTCTTTTTTCACCGCGTCTCTATCTTTTACCGTCAATCCGGAAAACCGTAGGATTTTCAGCATGGCGCGGACACGGAACCGGTCCATCGCAATAAAATTCCGGGAAAGCTGATCCGGATGCCCGCCGTATTTCACCGTCAGCTTTTCGGCAAGAAGGCCGATGGGTTCCCGTGCCAGAATCCGAAGCCACAGGTCATAGTCTTCACATGCCGGCAGGGTTTCGTCAAACCCGCCGATTTCCCGGAACACATCAGCCTGAATCATCACGGCGGAAGGGCTCACCAGGCAGAGTTTCAGCGCGTCGGTAAAAAAGCGGCCCGCTTTTTTCTTGTGTTTTTTCATCGGGTTTACGAAACAGCCGTTTCGAATCCAGATTTCGTCTGTCTGGGAAACCCGGAACTCCGGATGCTTCCGGGCGTAAGCGAGGTGTTTTTCCAGCTTTTCCGGTTTCCATTCATCATCGGAATCCAGAAACGCCAGCCATTCCCCTTCCGCCGCCCGGATACCGGCATTCCGTGCCGCACTGACCCCCCGGTTTTCCTGTAAAATCAACCGGACTTGTGGAAATGCCTGTGAAACCGCATCCGCCGTGCCGTCGGCTGAACCGTCATCCACCACAATCACCTCATCCGGCTTTCTTGTCTGGTTTACCACACTGGCAATGGCGTTTTGCACCCGTTCCCGCCGGTTAAATGTCGGAATAATCACGGATACCGAGGGAATAGAATGATGGGTGAGAAAGGATTCCATTTTTATATTATCTCCTGTTTCCGACCCAGTTCCCCGCATTTCCGGCTTGTTTTATTCCCACTCCACGGTTCCGGGGGGTTTGGAGGTGATGTCGTAGACGACGCGGTTGATGCCTTTAACTTCGTTGACAATCCGGGCGGAAATGTCGGCGAGGAGGCGGTGGGGCATGGGGTACCAGTCCGCGGTCATGAAGTCTTCGGATTTAACGGCCCGGAGCGCCGCCACGTATTCGTAGGTGCGGAAATCCCCCATTACGCCTACGGTTTTTACCGGTATCAGAACGGCAAATGCCTGGGCAATGTCATTGTAGAGTCCGGCATTTCGCAGCATTTCGATGAAGATGTCGTCGGCTTCCTGCAGGATGGCGATTTTTTCTCTGTCCAGGGCGCCGGGAATCCGTACCGCAAGCCCCGGCCCGGGGAAAGGGTGCCGGCCGACGATTTCTTCCGGCAATCCCAGGAGCCGCCCCAGTTCCCGGACTTCGTCTTTGAACAGTTCCCGCAGGGGTTCCAGCAGTTTCAATTTCATGTGTTTCGGCAGCCCGCCGACGTTATGGTGGGATTTGATGGTGACGGATGCGCCGCCGTGGGCGGCGGATTCAATGACGTCGGGGTAGAGGGTGCCCTGGGCGAGGAACCGGGCATTGTCAAAGCGGCGGGCTTCTTCTTCAAAGACTTCAATGAAGGTCCGGCCGATGATTTTCCGCTTTTTTTCCGGATCGGAAACGCCGTCCAGCCTTGAAAGAAAGGTTTCCGATGCGTCCACGGCTTTCAGGTTAAAGCGGAATTGTTCGCCGAAGGTTTTTACAACCAGTTCTTTTTCGTTTTTCCGAAGGAGGCCGTGGTCCACAAATATACATTGAAGCTGGTCTCCGACAGCCCGGTGGATCAGGGCGGCGGCAACGGAGGAGTCCACTCCGCCGGAGAGGCCGCAGATTACGGTACCGTCCCCTACTGTTTTCCGGATTTTTTCCACTTCCGTATTCACAAATCCGGACATCTGCCAGTCCGGCTGAATCCGGGCGATGTTGAGAAGAAAGTTTTTCAGAATTGCCCGGCCGGCTTCGGTATGGGTGACTTCCGGGTGAAATTGTACCGCGTACAGTTGTTTCTCTGTGTTTTCCATTGCCGCGACAGGGGTGGTGTCGGTTGACGCGGCGGCACGAAATCCCGGCGGAACGGTTTCGACTTTGTCTCCGTGGCTCATCCAGACGACGGATTTTTCGTCAATGCCCTGAAAAAGAGGGGAATCTGTCCGGAATGTTGCGGTAGCCCGGCCGTATTCCCGGTCATCGGATGCGGTGACCCCGCCCCCCAGAAGGTGGGCCATGAGCTGCATGCCGTAGCAGATGCCCAGCACCGGGATGTTCAGCCGGAACAGTTCCGGGTCGGCCCGGTATGCCCCATCTTCGTAAACGGAACGGGGGCCGCCGGAGAGGATGACGGCGGCGGGGCGGATTTCCCGGATTTTCTCCACCGGAGTTTCAATGGGGACAATTTCGCTGTAGATGTGCAGTTCCCGAATCCGCCTTAAAATCAGTTTGGTGTACTGGGAGCCGAAGTCCAGCACCACAACCTTGTTTTGTTTCATTGAATGTTCAATCCTTCCTTCGATTTTGTGTTCCCTGCTATTCTACCTTCCGAACAGACTTCTTGCAAAGGGCAAATCTCACAATGCCGGGATTTTTGCTCCCGGGGGCAAATGCCGTCAATCCCCAGGTGGGCGATGGCATAGTCGAAACGGAGGGGGTCGGCCGGGTCAAGTTCGGCCAGGCAGCGGGTAATTTCCATTGCCGCCCGCATGGAAGGGGATTTTCTGCCGGTAAATCCCAGATAGCGGGAGATCCGGAGTATGTGGGTGTCCAGCGGAATAATGAGTTCGGAAGGTGAGATCAGATGTTTCCAGATGCCGAAATCCGGGGCTTTTTCCCGGACCATCCACCGGAGAAACAGCATCCACCGTTTGGCAGGCCCGCCCCGTTTCGGGTCTGCCAGCAGGTTGGACCGGCAGAGAGCCGCCCGGTTCCCGGATCCTTTCAGCAGTTGTCTGTAAAAGTTGTCCGCAGTTTCCAGTGGATTTTCCCGGATCACCAGGGGGTTCAGGGTTCCGCGGGACAGCAGGATGTGGCGGATACCGGCAAGAAATGCGGTGAGGCCTTCGGGACGGACAAAGCGGTAGTTGAAATCCGAATAGAGTTCTTTCAATTCCGTTTCCTTTATTGCCCGCAGTGTGTCCGCCGGCGTTGGCCCCAATGGGGTCAGGACTTTTTCCACAGCTTTCAGGATTCCGGATACTTTTCCGAAAGCGAAAGAGGC
Source organism: Acidobacteriota bacterium (assembly GCA_013152385.1). Classification (GTDB taxonomy): domain Bacteria; phylum Acidobacteriota; class Holophagae; order Thermotomaculales; family Thermotomaculaceae; genus UM-FILTER-49-7. Next base: position 63,620 of record JAADGL010000032.1, on the reverse strand, counting down.
GGCAATCAGCGCCACAGTTTCCCGGTCCGCGGTTCCGGGATAACGCCGGGGAAAGACAACAGGGTCCGTGTCCACTTTTTTAACAGTGGATTTTATGTCGGACAGTTGGGTTAAAATGTGTTGGAGTTTTTCCCGGTTTGGCATAAATTCTTCCTTATTTTCCGTTTCACTCTTGCAAGTATAGTGTACAGTATGATAAAAATGAAAGAACAGAAAGGAAGATACTGTGAAAGTTATTAAAATATCCGTACTGGTTCTTATTCTCCTGCTTTTGATTTCAATTGTTGCGTATCCGGTCTATCTCCATGTCATGCAGCGGCAAAGCAATAAACGGGTGTTTGAATCCCTTTCTTTGCTTCAGAAGGCGTTTGTCGTTGCCAAACTGGATGAAGAGAAGTCCAAGCTGAATAAGGCTCTGGATAAAACAAAAGAGTTGAGAAAATACATGGACCATTACGATTTCAAGAAGACGGATCAATTGAGTACTGAAATCTATAAGGTGGCAAATGCGGTAATGCAGGCCAAGAAATCGGCAGTCATGTCCGGTGCGCATATTGCCCAGCTGGTGGGAGAGGTCAATTATCTGGAGGGGGGGACCCGGGTGGTCCAGGTTGAGAGCAATATGAAAATCCGGTCCGGAGATGTTCTGACTATGAAAAAAGGCGCAGGGGTGGAGATTATCTTTATTGACGGCTCCACGATAACCCTCCGCTATCCCGCCAGTCTGGTTTTTACAAAGATTGAAGAAAACAAAATCAGTCATTCTTTGAATGTGTCCATGGAATTGAAAAACGGAGAAGTTTCTTTTACCGCATCGAAAATCACAGATTATCAGCCTAAATTTGAGCTTGCCGTTGGGAAAATTCATGTTTTATATTCTCTGAACGCGATGGGAAGGGCCAGTTTGAATGCCAGCCTTTTGACCACTACGGTTGCGTGCCTGGAGGGCAGTCTGTTGGTACAGGGAGGAGAACGGGACCGGAAGCTGGGGCCTCAGCAGATTTTAAGGGTTTCCAATACCATGATGGAAACGGTTTATTCCCTGCCGCCGATGCCGCTGGCGGAAGAACCGGCAAACTACAAAACCATCGAAACAAGCGGGAAAGGGAAAATCCAGTTCCGCTGGTCTAAGGTGTACAATGCCGCGGGATATGTGTTTGAATTGGCAGATAACACCGTTTTTGCCAATTGTCTGGCAAGACGGAACGGTTACAGCGGAACTTCTTTGACTCTGCCCCTCCCCGGAAAGGGAACGTATTACTGGCGGGTGGCGGCGCTGAATGAGGCCAGCGAACGGGGGCACTTTTCCGATATCCGGGAATTCAAGGTGGTGGGGACCCGTCAGCATGAGCTGCTTGTGGATCAGACCCCGCCTCCTTTAACGCTGGAACCCATCCGCATTTTCGGGACAACCGCCATTGTTCGGGGCAGAACAGAAGCCCATGCCCGGGTAACGGTTAACAATCAGCTGGTGATAGCGAAAGATGACGGCTCGTTCAGTGCCATTATCACGCTGTACCAATCCGGGAAAAACCGGATTAAGGTTATTGCCCGGGATGCCAGCGACAACGAAACGATGTTGGAAAAATGGGTATTCATAAAAATTTACTGAACATCCTGTGGTTTGGTGAAGTACCGAGAAAATATGCGCGTTATGTGGGTTCCGCCCAGACGGATTTGTCGGCGCTTTCTCTTTTTCCCCATGACCTTGTTATTTTTACTGATGTTTTTTATATTGGCCATCAGGCAGAAATCAAGGGGACGCTTTCCGTGGAGGATTATTATGTTTATGCCAGAAGGAAGAGCGGAGAAAATATCAGCGGCTGTATGACCTTTTCTTCGGAGAAAGAATTTCGGCTGATTCTTTTTATTGAAAAAAAGGTCATGAAATTGAAAGAATCCGAACGTGTCTTATCAAGAAACTATGAAGTTTTGAATCATGTGACCACTTCGGCAATTAACCTGTCGGATCCGGATGTTATCATGCGGGAATTCATGAACAAAGTGCAGACCCTTCTCAATACCCGGTCGTGGTCTCTGCTGCTGTTAAACCGGGAACGGAACACACTCTATTTTCGGATGACCAATCGGAATATGAAGAAAAAATTGAGCCAGATTGAAATTCCGGTGGGACGGGGGGTGGCCGGCTGGGTGGCCAGCACCCGGGAAGCAATTATTATCAATGATGTCAGAAAAGATGCCCGTTTTCTTCACGATGTGGATGAGGCAACGGGATTTGAAACAAAACGGATTATGGCCGCACCGCTGGTGGGGAAAGGGGAACTTTTCGGTGTTATTGAACTGGTCAACAAAGATTCCGGAAACCCGTTTACCGAGGATGATCTGGATTCTCTGAAAACCATGGTTAAATACGGTTCCATTATTTTGCACAATGCGTTGATCTTCAAGGAAATGGAAGAAATGACCAAACGGGATGATTTGACTTCCCTCTATAATTCCAGATACCAGAACCGTTTCCTTGAAGACTCCATCAGAAAAGCCACGCAGTATCAGGGATTTCTGTCCATCATCTTTCTGGACCTGGATAATTTTAAATCCGTCAACGATAATTACGGCCACCTTGCCGGAAGTTCGGTTCTGGTGGATGTGGCGCAGCTGATTCGGGAGGCGGTGCGGGGGGAAGATGTGGTTTCCCGTTACGGCGGGGATGAGTTTACCGTTATCCAGCCGGGATTACGGGCCGAGGAAAGCCGAAAATACGCGGAAGCAATTTCCAGTGCAATCTGCAGCTATCACTATCGGGACATTCGGCTTACCGTCAGTATCGGAATCGCTTCGTTCCCGGAACACGGTTCGACAACGGAAGCAATCCTGTCCAAAGCCGATAAGGCAATGTACAAGCGGAAGATGAATCAAAAGAATGGTATTGAAATTGCCGATTGAGAAAGTTACTATAAACCAGTCATAATTTGTATGCCTCTCAGTCAGGCTCCGGGGAACCGGATGAATTAAATGGCGAAATTGCAGCAGGAGTAAACGATGGGCGTAATGAATCCACTTTCGTGGTTATCAATTTTTTCCAGTGACCTTGCAATTGACCTGGGAACGGCGAATACCCTTGTCTTTATCCGCAACAAAGGGATTGTTGTTCGGGAACCTTCCATTGTTGCCATCAACACCCGAAACAACCGGGTGGAAGCCGTGGGGTCTGAGGCAAAGGAAATGCTGGGGAAAACCCCCTCCAACATTGTGGCGATTCAACCGATGAAAGAGGGCGTTATCGCGGATTTTGAAGTGACGGAACGCATGCTGGATTATTTCATTAAAAAAGCACACAATCGCCGGATTGCGGTGCGCCCCCGGATTATCATTTCGGTTCCGTCGGAAATCACTCAGGTGGAACGCAGGGCGGTTCGGGATTCCGCTTTGAAAGCAGGGGCCTCCGAGGTTTTTCTTGTGGAACAGGCGATGGTGGCAGCCATAGGTGCCGGTTTGCCCATTACCGAACCCACCGGAAACATGATTGTGGATATCGGCGGCGGAACCACCGACGTCGCGGTGATTTCCCTCGCCGGAGTTGTTTTCTGCAAGTCTCTCCGGACAGCGGGCAATGAAATGGATCAGTCCATTATCCGTTATATTAAAAAACAATACCGCCTCCTGATAGGGGAACGGACAGCGGAAGAGGTAAAAATTAATATCGGTTCTGCCTATCCACTGGACAAACAACTGGAAATGGAAATTAAGGGGCGGGATCTGGAAACAGGGTTGCCCAAAGGCCTGACCCTGACCGATGCCGAAATCAGGGAGGCATTGACCCCCGCTGTGGACAGTATTGTGGAGACTATCAAAATCACCCTGGAAAAAACGCCTCCGGCACTGTCCGCAGATATTGTGGACCGGGGGATTATTCTGGCCGGCGGCGGTTCACTGCTGCGCAATCTCGACAAACGGCTCCGTGAAGAAACCGGTTTGCCGGTGGCACTGGCGGAAGACCCGCTGACCTGTGTGGTGCAGGGCACCGGGGCAATGCTCACCAACATCAACCTGTTAAGAAAAATTTCGTTGACAAGCTGAGAAGAAAAGCTGTCGCTTTTCATAGAGAATGAATTTAAAGAGCCGGGTAAAATACCCGGCTCTTTTCATCCGATTTGAAACAGAATATTACAAATTGGAAATAAAATAGTCTGAAATCCGCCAGAAAAGGTACCGGCGGGTCTGACGGCCCCGGATGGAATGCTGTTTTCCCGGATACACCATCAAATCGGGAAAGCGGTTGGTTTTGACAAACGCGCTCAACAGCATTTCGGTATTGTGAAAATGAACGTTATCGTCAGACACACCGGCCATAATCAGCAGCTTTCCCTTCAATTTTCCCGCCCAGGTCAGTGCGGATGAATTCTTGTAGCCGTCCGGGTTTTCTTTTGGAGTTCCCATGTAGCGCTCGGTGTAGGCGGAATCGTATAAATGCCAGTCTGTGACCGGTGCCACCGCCACCCCTGCTTTAAACTGTCCGGAAAAACGGGTCATGGCCATACAGGTCATGTATCCGCCGTAGCTCCATCCCCAGATCCCCGCACGGGAGCGGTCCAGGAACGGGAATTCTTTGCACACGGCATTCAGCCCGGCAATCTGGTCTCTCAACTCCAAATCTCCCATGTTGTGATAAATTGCCTGCTCAAAGGCACGGGAGCGGTTGGCAGAGCCCCGGTTGTCCATTCTGAACACACAAATTCCCCTGGTGTTGAGATACTGGTGCCACAGCGCATTTCTGGATCCGTAACTGTCGGATGCCACCTGGGCGTGGGGGCCGCCATAGGTGTAAACCAGAACCGGGTATTTTTTTCCGGGAACGAGGGTTTCCGGGCGGTCCAGCACACCGTACAGAACGGTTCCGTCTTTGGCTGTGAAATGGAAAGGAATGTGAAGATTGGGTTTCAATCCCCTGATTGCGGGCCGGGCCTGTTTGTAAAAGACTCTGCGTTTGCCATTGGTTTCCACCAGTACGGCAGTCATCGGATGATTCAGGCTGCTGGCAAACAGAAGATAGTGTCCGGTATCCGGAGACATGGAAATCCTGGCCCAGCCTTTCCGGTTTTCAACAATTCGAGTTTTCCCGGTTTTGAGGTTCAGAACCATAATCCGGTTTTCCATCGGGGTGTTTCCGGTTTCCGTAAAATAAATGTGTTCTTTTGTGATTCCGTCAATCCTCAGGACGGGCCGGTTTCCATGGGTCAGCCGGATTTCTTTCCCGTCAAGTTTTTCGAGATAAATCTGATTCAGCCCTGATTTTTCCGAAGTCCAGAGAAAGGCCTTTTTTTCCGGGAAATAGTGAAAACTTTTGTTCAGATTGATCCAGCACCGGTCATGTTCGTGGTAGAGAACTTCCGGTTTCAGGTGACTGTAACGGTAAATGTAAAGGTCTTTCTGGTTCCGGGTCAGAATTTCCGTTACAACACGGTTGCCGATAAAATGAACCCGTGCCAGATACCACTCCCCTTTCAGCGGAACCGGAAGCTGTTCCGAATGCCCGGTTCTGACGTCAGCCCGGTACAGAGACACGCTGGCATTCACCCCTCCGGCCACAGGGTACCGCTGCAACTGGTAGTGAGGAGAAAAAGAGGTGTCCCTGGGAAGTGCCCATGTGGCCATTTTTGTTTCATCCACATGGGTGAAATAGAGGTAGCGGCTGTCGGGAGACCACCACATTCCCCGATAACGGTCCAGTTCTTCCGCTGCGTTGAAATCTGCCATGCCGTTGTAAACCGCATCTTTTGCACTTTTTGTCAGGCGGCGGTAATTTCCGGTTTCCGTATTCAGCAGGTAAATATCCCCGGCCGAAACAACGGCAATGACGCTATCATCCGGGGACAGGCGGGGAAAGAGGGCCGGCTTTAGTTTTACGGGAATCACCTTCTTTTTTCCGGTTGTCACGTTTACCTGCCAGAGTTTTCCGGCGCTCTTATACAAAATTCTGTCACTGTTATGAAACCAGGAGAAAAAAGTTACACCGCCGCCGCCGATTCTCATTCTTTCTTTCAGTTCTTTTTCCGCTTCCGTTTCTCTGCTCTTTCCGGTGGCACCGGCCAGCATGGTTTCTTTGTCTGTTTTCAGGTCCAGAACCCATAATTCGTTTACTTCTTTGTCTGCCGCCGGTTTCAGATAGGCCAGATGGCGTCCGGACGGTGACCATTTCATGGAGAAAGGCCGGAGGCTGCGGGTCTGCATTGCTTCCATTGTCCGGGTAAACAGCGGGTCAACCGGCTGAACCGCCAACACGGAAACCGAAACGGTGGCCAATAGAAATAAAATCAGTTTTTTCATTTTATTTCTCCTTTGTTCCATGCGAGGGAAGGTGCCAGCAGAAGGGGGCGGTCCATCGGAGGCAGGCGGAGAAGGTCCTGCCATCGGGTCGTAATCCGTACCTGGCGATCCAGGATCATTTCAAGAAAACTTTTGCGGTTGCTGAAAACACGGTAGCGGATGGAGGAAAGTCCGGCTTTTTTTGCCGCCGCATGGAGTGCTTCATACAATCCGCCGACATGGTCCACAAGCCCCAGTTCTGCGCCTCTTCGGCCGGAATAGATTCGGCCCTGGGCCAGTTCTTCCACCTTCTCCATTTTCATTTTCCGGGATTTCGCAACCCGGCTTTTGAAAACGGTGTAGATTTTCAGCATTTCGTTTCTCAGAATGCCGGCTTCTTCGGGTTTCAGCTGTTCGTAAGGTGAGAGAAAATCCGCATACTTTCCTTTTGTTACCGGATCAACATGAACACCTGCTTTCCCCATAAGGCGCGTGAATTCCGGTACGATGGAGATGACGCCGATGGAGCCAACGATGGATGCATTGTCGGCAAATATTTCATCGCAACCACAGGCAATGTAAAAGCCCCCGGAGGCACCCATGCCGCCGATGGAGGCAATCACCGGTTTTTTCTTTGCGGCCCGCCGGAGTTCCTGGTAAATCAATTCCGAGGCAAGGGCGGAGCCGCCGGGAGAATTGATACGGAACACAATTGCTTTGATGCGGCTGTTATCGGCTGCCCGGCGGATGGTCCGGCAGATGGTGTCCCCGGCAATGACGGAGCTTCCGCCAAAGGGGCTGGGCCGGGCTGTCCCCATCTGGATTTCTCCTTCTGCAACAATGAGGGCAATTTTTGCGGAAGAAGATTCCAGGTTCCTGCGTTCGGCATACCGGCGAATGCCCACCGTGTCCGGATACCGGTCTTCCTGGTCCAGCTTATAACCGAATTCATCCACGAATCCGTCTTTTTTGGCTTTCTGGGGAGACAGGGAGAAATATTTCCCCTGAAAAAGGTCCTGTTTGAATGTTTCCGGCTGAATTCCCCGTGAAGCGGGGATTGAACTGGTGAAATTGGCCCACACGTCGTCCAGGTAAGAGGCCAGTTCTTCCCGGAGATATTTGGACATGGAATCCCGGGCAAACGGTTCTCCCGCCCCTTTGTATTTGCCGATATGCACCACATTCATTTTAATTCCCAGTTTGTCTTCGAGAAGTTCCCGCATGAACATCTGGGGCGCATAATATCCGGTCATGGAAACATATCCGCCGGGGGTTCCCTGCATCACCACCTTTGCCCCTTTGGGCACAACGTAGTAACTGCCGATGGAGATGGCATCAAAATAGACTGTAACCGGTTTTTTGACTTTGACCACGGTTTCAAGCGCCTGTTTCAGTTCTTCTTTCTGTGCCATTGACATGGGGATGGAATTTCCGTAAACAATGACCCCTTTAATATCGCTGTCATCGGCAGCTTTCCGGACAGCGTCTATCATGCGGTGAAAATCCAGGGTCTTTCGGAAGGGCAGTTCAGGTGCCTGTTCCGTTAAAACCCTGTCCAGTGAAATGACCAATGCCGAGGAAGATTGGATTGAGCCTGTCCGGCCGGCGGTCAGGTAGCCGACCATCCGGCCGGCGAGAACCACAAGCAGGCCAAAAAAAACCAGTACAATGGTAACAATCAGGATTGCTTTCTTCAAAAAAACCTCCTTTTGGGGAAATTGCAGGAATATTCTCACAATTCATTATAAAATGTTTCGTGCCACTTCCAAGGGTATAGTAAAATAAAAATCAGTCTATGTCAGGGGGTTGTTATTCACGAGTTCCGAATTTTTCTGCTGTTTTTTCTGGTCAATCTCTTTCTGGTGTCTGTCCAATTGAAAGACAATAGCGGTGTGCTTTATGTGGAACGTACGGTAAATGCAGTATCAATCCCGGTTGTAACCGCATCAATAAAATTGACACGGTGGGTCAAAAAAACGTACAAAACCTATTTTAAAAATGTTCATGCACAGGAAGAAAATCGAGAACTCAGAGAAGAAATCTTCAAACTCAGAACCCGTCTTCTGTTAAAGCGAAACCTTGAATATGAAAATCGTCATCTGAAACGACTTCTGTCGTTGAGGCGGAAGCTGGAACGTCCGGGCCTTACGGCTACCGTGATTGGAAATGCATCTTTCAGCGGAATGAATCTGGTTTTGATTGACAGGGGAGAGCGGGACGGTGTTAAAAAGAACATGGCTGTTGTCTGTGAAGACGGCCTCGTGGGCCGGGTGTGGAAAGTTTTTGCCCGTCAGTCCCAGGTCCAGTTGGTTTCCGATCCCGCTTCCGGTTTTGCGGTTCGGGTTGAGGGGGCAAAATCCGCCGGCCTTCTTACCGGTGTCGGGGACCTCCGAATCGGTTCAATCCGTTATTTCCCCAATAATGAAATTTTGACAAAGGGAGCCCGGGTTATTACCACCGGAGGAGATGGAATCTGTCCCGCCGGTATAGAAGCCGGAACCGTTCTTTCAGCAATTCCGACTGAAAACTTTTTTCAGAATATCAAAGTGACTTTCTCAGCACCATTGACGAATCTGGAACAGGTTCTGGTTGTTCCTTATTATGCTTCGAGTTCTGGGGCAAAACAGGGCAAAGGAAAGAAATCATGATTCTGTTTACAGATGTTCTGTTGATTATTATTGCGATTTTTCTCCAGTCCATGCTGATTAATGTTTTTCCCGTCCCTTTTTCCCGGGTAGACCTGCTTCTGATATTTTCCGGTATTTATGCAATTCGCAGTACACTGAAACGGGCATTGAGTTTTGTATTTTTCGGCAATCTGGTAATGGAACTGGTGTATCCGGCTTCCCCGGTGACCGGAATCAAAACGATGGCCGCCCTGGTTCTTGCTTTTTGTCTCTATCTACTGGCAAAACGTGTGGTGGTCAAGGGCGCGGCGGCATGCCTGACAGTGGGTGTTTATGCACTTTTTGTATCCATTGGGGCAAGATGGCTCTCGGGACTGCTCGGTTTTGCGCTGCTGCCGGTTTCGGTTTACGGTTATGTGGTTTTTCTTTTATCCACCACTTTTCTTACCTGTCTGGTAATCGGAAGAGTTGATGTTCAGTGAGAGTCATCCTGTTTTCAGGAGTCGGATTCAATTTTTTTATCTCGTTGTGATGATTGTTTTTCTGGCTCTTTTTTTTCGATACTGGTTTCTACAGGTGGTTCGGGGCGCAGCTTATTATCGGGCCGCTACCGAAAATACACTCCGGGAAATCAGTATTCCGTCCCGTCGGGGCCGGATTTTTTCTAAAGATGGAAAGGTTCTGGCTGATTATAAAGTGGCTTACGACATTATGCTGGACAGAAGCAGTTACCGCCCTTCCCGGTTGAAAATACTTGCACATTTTCTCCGCTTGTCCCCGGGCGAATTAAAGGCCAGAATTAAACGTTATCGCAGGGTTCCTTTATATAAGCCGGTACCGGTTCTGGAAAATCTCTCATTTTCCCGGATTGCCCCTCTGGAAGCACGGAAAAAAGATTATCCGGAAGTTTTTGTTGAACTTGCCCCTCAACGCTATTATCCTTACGGAAAATTATTTGCCCATACCGTCGGTTATATCGGAGAACCCACTGTTAAAGAAGCCCGGAATCTGTCAACGCTTCAGAAAGTCGGGAAAATGGGGATTGAAAAGAGTTACGACAATATTTTGAGAGGCAAGGACGGAAGCCGGAGAATTGTGGTGGATTCCGGAAATCATTTTATTAAAACCCAATTGATCCGGGAACCGGAGAATGGGAGGGATTTAACCGTATCGCTGCTTTCTCCGCTGCAAAAACTTGCCATGAAAGGCCTGGGGAGTTTTCAGGGCGCCGTGGTCGTGATGAGCCCCCGGGACGGCCGTATCTTTGCAATGGTTTCCGCGCCTTCTTTTGACCCCAACATCCTGACTTTTCGTTTCAGGGAAAAAGAATGGGAAAAATTGAAGCATGCCAAGGGAAATCCCATGTTGAACCGGGCAATTCAGGGAGCCTATCCCCCGGGGTCCACCTTCAAACCGCTGGTGGCACTGGCCGGGCTCAATGCGGGGTTAACACCCCGGACACAATTTACCTGTACAGGCGGCCTGGAAGTCGGCGGCCGGACATTTCTCTGCTGGAAAAAAGAAGGCCATGGCACCTTGTCCCTGATCGGCGCCATTGCACATTCCTGTAATGTTTATTTTTACAATGTCGGCCTGAAAGTCGGGATTGCGAAACTTTTGCCGGTGGCCCGGGAATTTGGCATTGGTTCCAAAACCGGTATTGATATCCCCGGGGAACGTTCCGGTTTCCTTCCGACACCGGAATGGAAACGCAAAAAAACCGGGCGTTCCTGGTTTCCGGGAGATACGTTGAATACCTGTATCGGCCAGGGTTATCTTCTGATGACACCGATTCAGGCTGCTTCCATGACAGCTGCGATTGCCAACAACGGAATCGTGCTGATTCCTCATTTGATCAATGAAAAAGGTGACCAATGGATTCGTAACCGGGTCCGGTTGCCAAAAAAGGATTTTCGCGCGGTAAAACGGGGGATGAGATTGATGGTAACCGGAGGAACCGGAGTGGCGTTAAGCGGACTCGGCCTCGCCATCTGCGGTAAAACCGGTACGGCTCAAACCGTTTCAGGTGCAGATAGAAAAGCACTGGAACTTTCCTGGTTTGTTGGTTTTGCTCCGTTTCATAATCCGGAAATAGCGGTTGCGGTTATTGCTGAAAAAGGTGGGCATGGTTCAGATACAGCTGTTCCCATTGCTTCCACAATTTTTCAGTATTTTCGGGATCATCGGGAGGCATTTCAATGAAAGGCAGGTTCGATTTTTTGCTGTTTCTGGCTGTTCTCCTGGCCCTGGCACTCGGAATGGTGACATTAAGCAGTGCGGCGGCTACGGTAAAAGGCGGGGACGCGCTGGTTTCAAAGCAGCTTATCTGGATTTGTGCAGGCCTGACGCTGGGATCAATCGCCTACATTGTAAATTATCGGGTATGGATTGAATTCGCGCCGGTACTTTACGGTATCGCGATGGCGTTACTGGTTTTAGTGTTGATTCTCGGTACCACTGTCCACGGGTCCAGATCATGGTTGAATCTCGGCCCGTTTCGTCTTCAGCCTTCCGAACCGGTAAAATTGACTGTCTTGTTGATGCTGGCCTGGCTCTGTAAAGGAGACAAAAGCTCACGCCTGGATATCCGGGGAATATTCAAAAGTGCGTTTGCCCTGGGCATTCCGGTCCTTCTGATTTTACTTCAACCCGATTTCGGTACGGCATCCACATTTCTGGTAATGGGGGCGGGATGTGTTTTTCTGCTGGGACTGCGGCCCCGGGTCTATGTGATTCTTTTTATCCTGCTCGCGTTTGTTGGTTTCGGAAGCTGGCATTACATGTTCAAGCCTTATCAGAAAGAACGTGTGCTGACATTCTTTAATCCGGAGCGGGACCCCCTCGGCCGGGGATACCATGTAATTCAGTCCAAAGTGGCGGTGGGTTCCGGCCAGCTGACCGGCCGGGGGTATCGAAAGGGAACCCAGAGCCGGCTCAAGTATCTGCCGGAACCCCACACAGACTTTATTTTTGCTGTGTTTGCGGAGGAATTCGGCTTTGCCGGTGTGGCTGTGGCTTTGACAATCTTCTTCCTTATGATCTCCAGAATGATCATTATCGCACGGGTTGCCTACGATAAACCGGGAATGGTCATCGCTTTCGGATCCGCCGTGTTGTTTTTCTATCAAATTACGGTCAGCAGCGGAATGATTGTCGGACTCTTGCCGACCACCGGCATTCCTCTGCCGTTTTTTTCATATGGCGGCTCCGGGATTATTACATATCTGATTATGGCCGGACTGGTTTTGAATGTTTTCCGAAACCGTTTCCAACGGGTTTGACTGTGAAAAAGGGGGAAAGATGAAACTATTACTGATTTATAACCCGTTTGCCGGTCATGGACAGGCTAAAAAGCTGTTGCCGAAAGTGGAACAGGCATTTCAGGAAAGAGGGGTTGAATTTGATCTCGCACTGACAGATTATCCCGAACACGGGACAAAACTGGCAGCCGAAGCGGATTTTCGTGCCTATGACGGAATTGTGGCGGCCGGGGGAGACGGTACCTTGTTTGAGGTACTCAACGGCTGTTATCGAAATCAAAAAAAATTGAAAATCCCCATTGGCGTACTTCCCATCGGCACTGGAAACGCCTTTGCCAGGGATCTGGAACTGGATTCGTCAAACTGGATGGAAGCGGTGGAAATTATTTCCGGGGGCAAACGGCGCAAAGTGGATGTCGGCCGGTTTGTTACCCACGGACAAACTTACTATTTTCTAAATATCCTCGGCCTCGGATTTGTCGCAGATGTGACAAAAACGGCAAGAAAACTGAAAATACTGGGGAATATCTCATATACACTGGGTGTGCTGTACCGAACGATTCTGCTTAAGTCATTCCGGGCCGATATTCGTCTGGAAAAACGAAGTATTCGGCGGGATTGTATCTTCATTGAAATTTCCAACACAACCTACACCTCCAATTTTCTTATGGCACCGGAAGCGGAAATTGATGACGGATACCTGGATGTGACGATTCTGAACAAAGTCAACAGAAGACGGCTTCTGCGGGCATTTCCGAAAGTATTTACCGGAGAACATGTAAATCTCCCCGAAGTGGAAACATTTAAGGTTAAAGAAATTTCCATCGAAACTTCCGACGGAGAAAAAGTGCTGACCCCGGACGGTGAAGTGCTGGGAATTTCCCCCGTTCAAATCAGCTGTTTGAAACAGGATTGCGAGGTTTTCTGGAAATGAGGCGGCTTCGGGCGGTTTTTCTCTGGATTCTCGGCCTTCTCTGGCTGTTTCCCGTTCTTATTTTTCTGATTATCGCATCCTATATTGTCCCGGCAAAGCGTTATGACCCTATTGTAAAAAAACTGGCCCGGGGGTTATTGTTTATTCTGGGAATCCACCTCCGTGTTGAGGGGCTGGAAAATGTGGACCCGGAACAAACCTATCTTTATATGGCAAACCACGTCAGCTTACTGGATGTTCCCTTGTTTCAGGCTGTAATTCCGCAACTGGTCCGGGGCGTGGAGGCGGCGGAACAGTTCCGCTGGCCGGTTTTCGGCTGGGCAATTCGCCGGGCGGGAAACATCCCCATTAACCGGAAAGATGTTCACGAGGCAATTCCAAGTGCCAACGAAGCGGCAAAACGTCTCCGGGAGGGGTTGTCCATAATTATTCTTCCGGAAGGGGGACGGACATTGACCGGAGAAATGAAACCGTTTAAGAAGCTGCCCTTTCACCTGGCAAAGGAAGGAGATGTCCCCATTGTTCCCATCGGTGTTTCCGGTCTGTACCGGGTTTTGAAAAAAGGAGACTGGGTAATGACGCCGGGGCCGGTTACCGTCCGCTTCGGGAAACCCATTCCCCGGGAAATAATCCGGTCACTTTCTGTTTCCGAATTGCGGGATCGGGTTCGGAAAGAAATTACGGCACTGATTGATTCTCCTTAATTCGGAAACAATAAACCGGAGTACCTTCGCGCTCCTCTTGTTCCGAAAGAATGTTTCCGATGATTATTCTTCAGAGAAAGAATCCGGATTCGGTACCACACAATTCCGCCCCCGGTTTTTGGCTTTGTAAAGATTGATGTCCGCTTTTTTTATCAGCAGGTTGGCTGTGCCATCTGTAAGGTTGACAGGGGTTTCCACCCATGAAATGCCGCAACTTATTGTAGCGGAAACCTGTTCATTGCTCTGCAGCCGCATCGGGGAATCGGCAATGAGGCTGCGGATTTTGTCCGCAAGTGTTATCGCCCCTTTTCCCCCTGTTCCCGGCAGGAGAATGATAAATTCCTCCCCGCCGAACCGGGCAATGAGGTCGGTATCGCGGCACCCTTGCCGGAGAAGCCCGGAGAGATGAACCAGCAGAAGGTCTCCGGCATCATGCCCAAACGTATCATTTACATCTTTAAAATGGTCAATATCAAGAAGAATCAGAGAGAGCACTTCTCCGGCCTGGCCCCTGTTTAAGAGCCCCAGGCTCCGTTTCAGTTCTTTCATGAAATACCGGCGGTTGTAAAGGCCGGTGAGAAAATCGGTTTCCGCCATAACCTGAAGTTGAATATTCTTTTCCGCCAGAGTCCGGTTCGCCTCTTCAACCTGCATGGTTTTTTCCCGGACAATCCGATTCAATTTTTCGGTTTCTTTCTTCAGGTACCGGATTCTCCACCAGACAATCAGCCAGACCAATCCGGCAATTACGAGAAAAAGCAATATCCAGAAAACCGGTTTTTGCCAGACCGGAGCGGGAATAATGAGAGTTATAAGTGTTTTTTTAAAACTCCGGCCGCTGCCGGCAAAAGCGGAAACCCGGACTTTGAAAGGAAATGTTCCGGCCGGAACATTGGTATAACGTGCCTGAATCTGCCGTTTGTTCAGAATCGGAACCCAAGTGTCATCCACTCCCCCTAATTTGTGTTCAATGTGGATGCTGTGCTCGTTTCTGAACCAGATCACATCAAAGAAAAAAGTTAATGTTCTGACCCCGTATGGAATGCGAATATGTTTTTTTGCCGGATAACGCAAATTGAAATCTCTTCCGTTTATGCGGTATTGCACTTTTTTCAGGACAATTCCCGGGCGGCTCAGCCGGTTCCATTGAGGGACTGCCCCGGAATGAATTCTGGCAGCACCCCCGAAAAGACCGAACCAGATATTCCCCTGTTTGTCTTTTACAAGGGCATTGTGAGTGGTAAATTCATTTCCCGGCAGGCCTTCGTCAATGGTCAGAATACGGCTGACCCGCTGTTTTCGTGTGTCAAAGAGTGCAGCTCCTCCATCGGTTCCCACCCACATTTCATGGTTGGAAACAGGGAGCAGCACAGTTGTGCTGAAGTTCGGCAATCCGCTCTCGGTGGAGAAAAGGTGAACGGTTTCTCCGTCAAAACTGGCAATTCCATAGTTCGTGGCCAGCCAGAGCTTGTTCTGGAACATCACCATATCATAAATGGCTTCCAGCTGTTTGTCTTTCGGTGTGACCTGATGAAACTCTCTGCCGTCGAATTCGATCACTCCGCTTCCAAGGGTTGCCAGCAGTACATGGCTGTTTGACAGTGGCAGAAGACAGCGGATGTAAGAAATCGGAAGCCCGTTGGATAACGTGTATGTATTGATTTTGCTCTGCTTCAGGACGGAGAACCCTTCTTTACAGGAGACATACAGCGTATCGTTCTTTCCCGACGCGATGTCAGTTACATTATCTCCGGCCAGTCCGTCTGCTTTACGAATAATGTGGAGTTTTCTCCCTTTCATCCGGACTAGGCCGCCCCCTTCGGTTCCGATCCAGTAGCCGCCATTTTCTGCCCGGATAATGGCCCAGGCCGCGTACTGCTGGAAATAAGGAATGGGAAGGCGGTGAAGTTTTCCGGATTCGGAAACAGTGTATAAGCCGCCGGTGGAACCGATCCAGACTTTCCCGTTTACCGGGTCCACATAAAAACAGACAATGCTGTTGGCAAACATACCGGCATGGGTATCGTACACAACAATATCGGATGAGCTGAGTTTTGCCGCACCGTGATTTGTCCCGAACCAAATTTCTCCGTCTCTGTCCATAAAGGTGGCCCAGACCGGAATCCCGGGCAACCCGTTTTGTTCATTGTAAAACTTGGGAGTATTGTCCCGGAATCGAAACAACCCCAGATTTGTGCCAATCCACAAACTTCCGTCCGGGGCCAGTAGTGCCGAATGAATCTGCTGTCCGGAAGGCAGTTTTGGAATCAATGGCATCGCTTTCTTTTTTGCCGGCAGAAATAACCATACCCGGGATCGGGTCCAGAACAGAATTTTCCCTCCGTGAGTGCGGCGCATTCCGGAAATTCCCTTCATGGGAAATACCTGCTCCGGTTTTTGTCCCGGAGAAAGCAGCCCCTGATGCTCACTGGAAACATACAGCACTCCGTCAATTGTGCAAATTCCGGTCAAATCTCCGGCCAGGGTGGGGAAAGGAGCGGCCCAATTTTCGTTTATATTTCCCCGAATCAGCCCTTTCCCTTTGAAAATCGCATAGATATTGCTGCCGTCAGCACATGCCCGGGTGATTTCACCCTTTGGCCCGGAGGGGTTGAAAACGCCGTTTTGTTTGTCAAACCATGCCATTCCCCGGAGAGTCACTGCCCATACCCTGCCCGTCCTGTCTTCAAAAAGCTGGAGACAGCTTTCATGGGGCAGGCCGTTGGTCTCTCTGTAGGTGTCGAAGTGTTGCCCGTTAAAACGGGATACTCCTCCGGTACAGCCAAACCAGATATATCCGCTTTTGTCCTGCATAATGGTGTTTACCTGCGAGGAAGCCAGCCCGGTTTCGGTGGAATAATTCCGAAGCGGCAATACTTGGGAAAACAGCTGTGTTGAAAAACACCATGAAAAGATAAAAAGTAATATCAGTCCCTGTTTCATGTTTATATTTTACCAGAAAAAATGAAATTTCGATGAAAAGAGCGTGTGGTCCGGAAAGATAAGTTGAAAAAAACAGAGAGAAAAGGCCCGCCTTTCCTCTCTGTTATGTTCACCGGCCACAGGTTGCGGAACTTATTTCAATTTTTCGCTGATAACATCGCAATCCTTTATCGCTTTTTCATACAGGGTTTCTGCGTAATCGGGGTTGTGGATGAAAGCCATTGTTTTAAAATAGTTTTCTACTTTACGGATTTTCCGGAATTTTCGTTCCACCAGGGCGGCGTCCTTTTTTGAAATTCTCTGTTTTTTATCAGAAGCCGCCTGAAGTTCGGCAATTCGGGCAGTGAGCTCTTTCTGGTGGGCCGCACCGGTTTGCACCCACTCATCCAGCATGTCGCCGTAATCCGTTTCATGACAGTTAACGCAGGCACTGCGAATCTTTTTCAGGCTGACAGGCTGCCCCTCTGTAACGTCGTGGCAATCCGTACAGGAAACCTGATCCAGCATGGGGTCCGGGTCTCCCTCCGGGAAACCGGCAAGTTTACCGCTGAATATCTCCTTTTCCCTTTTGTGGCAGACAGTACACCGGTCTTCAACGTTTTTCAATTCCTGATGATGGCAAGTATTGCACTGGGCCAGTGTCAATGTCGTGACTCCGTGTTGTTCCACAGAGTGGCAGCGGCCGCAGGCTGTTCCCAGAACCCGGATATGATCCCGGTGGGGAAAATCAACTTTGTTCCGAAACAAAAGGTTTTCCGGCATTCCCAGACGGTTGTGGCAGAGTGTGGCGCAATATCCGTCTGCGGTACGGAGAGATTTCGGTCGTCCAGATACAGGGTGCGGCGAGATTTTATCAATTTCGTCCAGGGTAAATTTCAGTAATTTGACGCTGTATTCCACATTGTGGGCCGGGTGGCCGTCCTGAACAAAGTCAAAATTATGCCGGGCTTCTTTGAGAATTTTCGTCTTATTCTCTGTGTTTTTCGACTTTGCGGCGAGGTGAATTCTCTTGTCCGTGTATCTTAACATGGAGCCAAACAGGCGCTGCCAGTCTTTCAGCATACTGTCATATCCCGGTTGGTGGCAAGTAACGCAGGCACCGGGGGAAGGCAGCCGCGTGGATTCGGTTACAAAAGCATTTTTCTTTTTCAGTGTCCGGGTATGACATCCCCGGCAGGTAACTTGAGCGGCAAACATCCGGCTGGGATAATCACCGATTCCGGATCCCCCCACCCCCATGTACAAAGATTTCTGAGCGGAGTGGAGGTTTTCATGGCAGTTTTGGCAGCTTGTATTGAACGTTTTCACCATTTTCAGATTACCGTGGCGAATGTTTCCATGGCATTCAAAACAGTCAATTCCCTGTTCGGTCACATGAATTTTGTGAAGGGTTTCATGGGAAGGAATCTCTGCGGGTTCCACATGGCATTTATGGCAGGCGCCCGGAACCAGTTTGCCGGTCCCTTCGGTAATCTTTACATGGCATTCCCCGCAGGAAACACCGAGTTTCAAATATTTATCGTGGTTGAAGGAAAAACCGTGACGGGTAACGGTTTTCTTCGGTGTTCCATGACATGAAGTGCAGCCGGTAATGGAATCTGACGGGGAAGCCCCCATGAAATGGCAGGTAAAACAGACGGTCTCTTCCACCACATTGTGTCCCCCCTGGACAATATGGGAATGGCAGGAAGAACAGCGCATCTGAATTCCCCTCAATGGCCGGCTCAGATGCTGTTTGTGGTTAAAAGACTTTTTGTCCACGAGTTTCAGCTTTTCCCTGAACAGCTTTGTTTTGTCATGGCAGCTGAGGCAGGTTTCTGTTGTGACCGATGCATGAGGACTCATATCATACAGCCCCACCATATAGCGGAATGTCAGCCACGGCATTTTATACCGAAGGGTTGGATGGCATTTTATACAGGCAGTTTGGCTGTGGCTGGAACCTTTCCAGGAGTCGAAATATGGTTTTTCATAGTGGCAGGAAAGACAGAATTCCGGATCCGAGGACCGGATACTGACATAAACAGATGGCAACACGACAAGGATTGCCAGCGCAAACAGCAGTGCGTACAGGATGTGGCTACTTCTCTTCATTTTGTATCTCCCCGCTATGGCCGGTCAGCTGTTCATATTCCAGGGGATGCTCTTCAATCATCTCTTCTTCTGTCAGTTTTCCGGTAAAAATTACCATGTTGGCTGGAAATTTGGATGGGTTTAAATGGGCATTATACATATGCCAGAATACAATCGCCAATGTGGCGAGAAGCGCCTCGTCCGAATGCATGATTTTGGCAATATGCTGGATCAGCAGAGGGAAATTGTGCATAAAAAAATTATTGAACCAAAGTACGGTTCCGGAACAGATCATGATAATACAACCCCAATAAACCGCCCAGTAGTCGAATTTTTCCACGTAAGAAAAGCGGCCGAATTTTGGTTTTTCCCTTGATCTGCCAAGAAAATAGCGAATATTCATAAGAATGTCCGCAGCATCCTTTGGCGTCGGAATCATCAATTTAAAATTATTTCGGCCTTCCTTTGTAAAGATTATGAAAAAGAGATGATAAACCGACACAAAAATAAGGCCGGTTGCACCGATGCGATGGAGAACACGGCTGACCTCAATTCCTCCCAGCAATTTCAGCACAAAAGCGGAAACCGCCGCATTGGAAAATTTAATGGGCATGCCTGTGATAACAAGAATAATGACACTGACTGCCATAATCCAATGCTGGATACGGACATTGAGACTGAAACGGGTAAAGCTGCGGGATTCTTTCGGTTTTTCGCCGAAAAGAATTTCCCGAATACGTTCTTCCACCAGGGGAGTTACCGCATCTGCGATTTCCTCCGACATGGTGGTAACCAGCCGATCAATTTCAATATAAGCCAGGTTTTCTGCTTCCCTTCTCAGCTTTCTCCCTGCACGCCCCCGGGGCAACGGGGAATCTTTGTCAATTTTCTTTAACACCATATCTGCGACTTTCAGAGAAATTGCTTCCTTTAATTTTTCAGTATTCATTTATGTGTCTCCCTCTCTTCCTTTTTTTCTTTGAGTTTTCGCCTCAAATCCAGAAGGATATGTGCAAAAAGTGCCAACATTGTCAGTGTTGTCAGCCAGAAGAAGAAGTTTGAAATATAGTAAACCAGTCCGGAACTTTTATTTTCCGGATTCAGATGAATTTTCCCTTTGGCAAAATTCTTATTGGCCCCTTTATGGCACTGGCCGCATGTTTTCGGAATATTTGCCGGGTTAATGGAGGATTTCGGATCACTTTGACGACGGATGTTGTGAGTGCCGTGGCAGCTGGCACAGTTGGCAACGGTTTTTTCTCCGAAACGCAGTGCGATACCGTGAAAACTTTTGGAATATGTATCTGCCTGGTTTGTGGTCATTTTAAATTTACGCATCAGGCCGTAATTGTCGTGGCAGCTCATGCAGGTGTCCGGTACATTCTGTTTGCTGGTGTGGGATTTGCTCATGTTGGAAGAATATACATCATGTTTTCCGTGACAATCCGTACAAACCGGTACATTCATTATTCCCTTTTTGAGAATCGCAACGCCGTGGACACTTCCGGAGTAGTCGTGGAGTTCTTTCTTGTGACATTGGCCGCAGGTGGCGGGAATATTTTTCTTGTATACGGTGGAGCGGGGATCCGTCGGCTTGAAAACATTGTGCCCTCCGTGACAGGTCTGGCAACGGGGTGCCTTCGGGTCACCGGCTTTTAGTTTTTTACCGTGAACTGATCCCCAGAACAACTGATACATGGGCGAATTCGGGGCACCGAGATTATTCCCGTTAAAATGGCAGCGTGCGCAGTTAACCCGGCCGATTTTCAAGCCCTGGTGGGGAATGGAGGTTACATCCACATGGCAGTCCTGACATTTGAGATTCCGGTGAACCGAGCTCCTCAGTATCTTTTTGTCCACGTAAACCGAACGTTCAATTCCCGTGGGCATAACCTTGTGAATGTCCGGTTTCTGATGACAGATAATACATTTTCGGATTTGATTCTGTGCGAATAACAGCCCAGGGATAAAAAAGAGCAGAAAAATCAGCTTATTTTTCATTATTCTTCACCTTTGCCGGGGTGGGTGCTAATATACTCGTCATATTCCAGAGGATGTTCTTTTTTTAATCGTTCCAGGGAAATTTTTCCGTTCAGCCAGGACTTATCCATTGGAAATGCTTCCCGGAAATGAACATCGTACATGTGCCAGATAACAATTACCAGGAATACCAGCATGGCGCCGTGACTGTGAAGAACGAAGAGAAAATCCCAGAACCATTTGGAAAAAAGGGACATGGTTTCATCGTGAAACCAGATCAAAAGCCCCGATGCGCCCATGGACAGAGATCCGCCGACCACCAACCAGAATTGAAGCTTCTGTCGCGTGGTGAATCGGCCGTGGAGAATGCTTTGCCGCTTGAAAAAGAGCAGGGCTTTGCGGTCGGAAGAACGGAAAAGCAGACGCCGGAGCTGATCTCTTCCGCGCGTTGTAACCATAAGATAAAAAATATGATAAAGCCCAACCACAATCAGAAGTATGCCGCCCAGATGATGGATGGTGGAGCGGTTCTCCATTCCGCCGATCAGTTGAATCAGCCACTCGCTTACGGGATTATTGCTGTATTTCAGAGCGAAACCGGATACAAACAGCATAATAAAAGCGATGATTATCAGAATATGCTGGATTCTTTCATTCAGCGTAAATCGGATAATCGTGTTGTTTTCATTCATTTTTCCCCCCAGAAAAATTTGATTATCGGGCCGGGTTTTTTCCCGACAGCGTCCGAGCTTTCCATCATTTTCCACCGGGTGACTTCCTGCCTCAGCCCCATTCTCAGGCCCCGGCACTGCGGGAAAGCCTCCGGATAAACGGGGTTCGGAACCATCCTTTCCCCCTGAAATCAATACATGATTTCACCCGGCCGCCGCAGGTTTGATTCGGATGATTCCTGATAATATATTGAATTATACCAGCCATCCCTCCATTCGTACAGCTGCCGAAATGTTTCTTTGCCGGCTGTTTGCTGTACTGTTGTCAAAAATCCAAAATTTCCAGGGAATGTTAACCGGGCCGGAACAGTTGCAATTGAGTTTCATTTGGATTGTTTCGGCACTGTGCTCCCATTTCCCCCTTTTTCAGGATTGTGCCGGAAACCCCGGCGGCTTTTCTTGCCCTTCACTATACCAAATATTAAAACATGCGCAAACACTAATATTGTTAAAATCTGCCACAGTTGTTGCATTTCTCTTCACTTTCAGGCAGAATCGTATGGAAGCATCTGGTAAACTGTGGTATAAGTCTTTTATCTGTGCGGGTGCGTTGGTCGGGATGTTGTGGTAATCATCGTTAAAATAAAGAAAAAATAATAATAACCGGAGAACGACATGAAGAAATTTCTGGGGTTGGCTGCCGTTTTCCTGTGCGCAACATTTGCCCTTTCGGTGCGTGCGGGGGTTGATTGTACCGAGTGCCACGGGGAAGACGGGGAACCGGCTATCAACATTTCTGTTTTTCAGAAGTCTGTCCACGGGGATTTATCTTGTACCGACTGCCATGTCGGTGCCGATAAAGATATGGATAACCACCCGGACAATCTGAAGAAACCGTCCTGTACCGACTGCCACGAAGATCAGGTGGAAAGTAAACAGCATAGTGTCCACAAAGATCTGTC
This sequence comes from Acidobacteriota bacterium, assembly GCA_013152385.1. GTDB lineage: Bacteria > Acidobacteriota > Holophagae > Thermotomaculales > Thermotomaculaceae > UM-FILTER-49-7. Next base: position 41,202 of record JAADGL010000032.1, on the reverse strand, counting down.
CTGCACCGACTGTCATGGAGACATTCACACTTTGGATCCGGACAAGCCCATAGAGGGAAACGCAAAGCGTATTACGGCCATGTGCGGAAAATGCCACGCCGGCCCTTCGGGTACCAAAAAGGGGAATTCATTTTCGGATCTTGATTTGGTCAAAAAACTCCCTCCGACCCGTGATATCATTAAGCAATATCATCAAAGTGCCCATTACCTGAAGAAAAACAAAGACGGGTCAAGTGCCGCCACTTGCGCAGACTGCCACGGAAGTCATGATATCCTGAGCAAAACGAATCCGAAGTCCACCATCTACAAACTCAATATCAGTCATACCTGTGGACAGTGCCACAAGAAAATTGCGAAAGAATATGACCGCTCAATTCATGGCAAAGCGGTTCAACAGGGTTGGGACGAGTCCCCGTCCTGTGTGGATTGCCACAACTCACATCTGATTCTTTCCGTAGACAGTCCGGAAGCGCTGACCAACAAACGGCGCCTCTCTGAAAAAATCTGTCTCTCCTGCCATGAAGACCAGCGGCTGATCCAGCGGTACAGCCTGGTGGATTCCATTGGATCCAGCTACCATGACAGTTACCATTCCATGGCAAATGAGAGAAAGGGCAGCAAGGCGGCAACTTGTATTGATTGCCACACCACTCACGATATCCTGAAACCCAGCAACCCGAATTCATCCGTAAATCCAGCTCACGTGGCGCATACCTGCAGCCAGTGCCACAAGGGGGCAACGGAGAAATTTGCACTCAGCTACGACCATAAATCCAGCCTGAAAAGCGGCAATATCATCAATTACTATGTCCGTATCAGCTACATCTGGCTGATTCTGATGGTAATTGGCGGAATGTTCCTGCACAATATGCTGATTTACATTTCCAGCATCATCCGCAGGTACAGGGAACGGAATAAAGAGAAACTGTTTCCGCGTTTAACCAAAGGGCAAATGATTCTCCACGGAGTAAACTTTCTGGCCTTTTTCACGCTGGTGGCAACCGGATTTTCTCTCCGTTTCAGTGATGTCCCCGTTCTCCATATGCTGACTGTCTGGCTCTCCGAAGGAACCCGGGCATTGATTCACCGTATCGCCGGGGTGACGATGATACTCATTTTCGGAGTTCACTTTTTCCGTATCGCAACAGGCCATTCGGACCGTGGTGTTTTTCTTTCCATGTTGCCTCGCCTTAAAGACATCCGGGACTTCAAAGACAATATGAAATATCTGTTTCTCCGTACGGAAAAAAGGCCGAACTATGGAAAAACAACCTATGCTGAAAAAATGGAATACCTCGCTTTGCTCTGGGGAACACTGGTTATGGCATTGACAGGCCTGATTCTCTGGTTTCCCACAGAGGCACTTCGTTTCCTGCCTGCGTGGTCAATTAAGGTTGCGGAAACCGTCCATTTCTATGAAGCGATTCTGGCAACGATGGCAATCTTCTTCTGGCATTTCTTCTTTGTCATTCTGAATCCGGACGTTTATCCGCTGGATCTGACGGTTGTGGATGGTAAAATGCCGATTGAAGAAATTAAAGAGCATCGTCCTGACTGGTACGAAGAATTGAAAGAAAAAGGCAAAATCGACTGACCCGACCCCCGGTTGATCTGCTGAACAGAAGGCCGCCTGAAAAGGCGGCCTTTTTTTTGATCGGGTCGGCAACTATGGAAAAACAAAAACAATCGGAGTACAATCGTTTCAATTAGGAATAAGGAGAGTTAAATGCGAAAATTTCTTCCGGGGATTCTGCTTTTTATTGTTTCAGTACAGCTTATTGCCGCACAACCCATTCAAATATCTGAATATCAGGATCCCGGTAAAATCTTTACCATAACGGTTCCCACTGACTGGCACACGCTCTACATTCCCTTTTCCGGGCAAAGAGTATTTGTCTTTTCAGTGGAGAAAATGTCACCGGAAAAGATGGCAACCCGCTACAACCCCAAAGCGATGGTTCTGATAAAAATGGTCCGCATGAGCAGTGCCGATTCAAAACTGTCGTTAAAAGACCTGGCGGTTCGGTATTTCAATTATCTGCAGAAAATGCATAAACAGAAAGGCATGCCGTACAACTATAAGATCACAGGCAACGTTAAAATTAACGGTAGCCTGTACATCAAAACTAAAATCACTGCCGGGAACACATCCATGATTTCTTTTATCGGCACACATAAAGGGACCTTTGTTGAGCTCAGCGGTCAGGCTGATGAGAAAAACAAGAAAGAATTCCTCCCTCTCCTGCAAAAAATTATCCATTCATTTCAGTACAGCAACCTTCCGGCTCCGGGCCCGTGGAAGCGTGTTTCATGCGCTTCCGGCCAGATACAGCTGAAAGTTCCCTCCACATGGTTTGTAAGACGGGAACATTCGAAAGACGCAGATCAGACATTCATTTCGAGGGAAAAAATCCAAAAGGCAAAAGATATTTTCCGTGTCGGGATAACGATCAACCTGTTCAGTGACCTGAGAAAATTCTGGAAGATCGGGAACCATGCGACGGAGGCTTCGCTTCTTTATAACTGGTATCAGGCAATGAACAGCTCCATGAAAAAGCGAAACGGACAGATTTATACTATTTCTTCCCGAAAAATTTCCGGACTCAAAGCGATTTACTGGGAAAGAAGTTATCAGGCGGATGACAAAAGTTATATTCAGGAATATCACCTGAGTATTATTCGGGGATTCAGCATATACGATTTTATTTTTGAAGCACCGGTGATGGAGTTTGAACGGTACAGGCCTGTATTTGATGATGTGATAAATAGCATTCAAGTCATACCTAATAAATAGGTTTTTGTTATTTTCTGATTCTGAAATGCTTTCCGTCCGGGTATACTGTACCGGAGATACAGCTTGTGCCATGATAAAAGAAAATGACGGTGGGGCGGGTTGCGGCTTTTGCCAGTAATTTTTTTTTCGTTTGAATGTTTTGCCGGGTATTTTCATCAAAACCGGTCATGTAGTGGACATTCAGATGGTGACGGGTGGGAATCAGGTCACCGGGAATCAGGTATTGACGGTCCCGGTACACCCAGACGGCAAGATGCCCCAGTGTGTGCCCCGGCGCGGGAACCAGTTCCACGTCTTCTTCTATGAATGTTGGGTGTTCGATTAAAACCGCCCGTCCGGTACGGGAAATATAGGATGCGATTTCCGTACGGTAAAAGTGGCGGGTCCGTTCATCGGGATTCAAGGCATCTTCCAATTCCTGCCGGGTCACATGAACACGGGCATTGGGAAAGAGGGGAATTATATTTCCATCCCCGGAAAGCGAAAACGCGCCTCCGCAGTGGTCATAGTGGAGATGGGTAAACACCAGGTCACTGACCTCAGCGGGTGAAATCCCCTTTTTCGCAAGTCTGTTCAGCAGGTTTTTTCCGGATTCAGGGGTGCCGGCATCCACCAGAATAATCCGGTTTTCCCCCCGAATTAAAACCGGATTCAACCCGAGAACAATCCGGTTATCTTTCTCCACCGTGTAGAGTTTTTCCCATAAACTTTTGGGTACTACGCCGAACATGGCACCTCCGTCCAGCCGGAAAGGGCCGGAGGGGATAGGTTCGGGTGCGGGGTTCACTGATGAACCACCTGTACGCCGGAAACATTTTCCGGATAAATATTGGTCAGGCAGATTCGGCCTTTTGCGTCGGTATAACGGTAAATTGTACTCCTTTCGGATGTCGCGGAAACGGTTTTTCCACTGTTGTCTTCCCCGTTAACCATGGCAAGTATTTTCGAAACATATTTTCGGGTTTCCTTAAACGGCGGAACCCCGTTATAGCGGTCCACTGCGGTTACCCCGGCATTGTAAGCGGCGAGAGCCATTTTCGTATCCCCGAAATACCGGTCCAGCAATGCCCGGAGATGCTTCGCACCTGCCCGGATGTTTTCTTCCGGATCAAAAAAATTCCGAACCCCGTATTGCTTTCCGGTTTTCGGCATCAGCTGCATCAGCCCCATGGCACCCTTCCGGGATACGGCATTTTGGTCATAGTCGGATTCAGCCCGAATGACAGCGTAGAGCAAACGTTCGTCCAGGTCGTAGAGCACCGCATATTTCTCCACCAGCCGGTTAATTTCATGGTTTCTGGACATGAGGGAATGCGTATTCCGGTCTTTCCTGGTGTTTTTGTTTGAAGTTCGGGGCTGATGGCGTTTCCGGTGAACCCGCCGTCCGTTCTGAGGGGCATCCGTCAATACAAGGTGCCCGTTTTGGTCACGGTAACTGTAAATCTCACCTCTGCAGGGGAAACTCAATCCGATAATAAGCCCGAGAAGCAGTAAAACTCGAATCATGAAACCTCGTTTTTCAAAATCTCAACAATCCTGTCGCTAATGTCAGTCAATTTACCGGTCCATTTTCCGCCGCCCTGGGCCATTGTCGGGTTTCCCCCTCCCCGGCCGTTAAGAATCGGCGCCACTGCCCGGAGCGCATTCCCGCTGTGGAAACGCCGGTTCAGGTCTTTTGTTGCAGACAGAAGATAATTGCATCCGTCCTCTGTAACCGTAAGCAGAAAAACAATGGTCATGGAACGGTTCTGTTTCAGATTGTCCGCTTTTTCCCGCATCAGTCCCGGTGCGAGGCCGGGAACTTCCTGGAGCAGCAGCGTGATTTCATCCGTCAGGCTGATTTCGGTTGATTCCGTATCGCCGCCGGAAATCCGGGCATGTTCCAGTTCCTGCCGGAGTTGACGGATTTCATCCAGTTTTCTGGCCACAAACCGGGGCAAATCGTCTTCTCCGGTTTTCAGCACCTGTTTCAGTTCACGGTGTTCTTCCCTGAAACTGTTGAAATAACTCAATGCCCCGAATCCTGTCCGGGCCTCAATCCGGCGGATGCCGGAGGCTGCGGAGTGTTCGGAAACGATGGCAAAACTGCCGATGTCTCCTGTCCGGTTCACGTGGGTGCCGCCGCAGAGTTCAACAGAGAATCCGGGAATCTGTACCACCCGGACCCGGTCACCGTACTTCTCGCCGAAAAGGGCCATGGCACCTTTGGCGCGGGCTTCTTCAATTCCCTGAACCTCTGTCTGAACCGGAAGGTTTTCCATAAGTTTCCGGTTTACAATCTGTTCGATTTCCGCAAGTTCCTGTTCACTGAGTTTTTTGAAATGGCTGAAATCGAAACGGAGTTTGTCCGGTTCCACCAGGGAGCCGGCCTGTTTTACATGGTCACCCAGAACCGAGCGCAAAGCGGCGTGGAGAAGATGGGTTGCGGTGTGGTTCCGGGCAATGGCGTTCCGCCGTTCACTGTCCAGCGTCAGCACAACGTTTTCTCCTGTCCGCAGGGTTCCTTCGGCAAGAAAAACCACGTGGAGACGGCGGCCGCTGATGGGCATGAGCAGATTCTTCACCACCGCCTTTGCCCCTTTGTTCTCCAATGTGCCGGTATCATTTACCTGTCCGCCGGATTCCACATAAAACGGGGTTCTGTCCACAAGGACTTCAGCGGTTTCACCGGCAGAAAGCTGTGTCACCGGTTTTTTATCCCGGATAATTGCCAGTACCTTCGCCTGTTCCGTCCGGTTTTCATAGCCGGTGAATTCGGTTTCCGGGAAATCATGGAGAAAACGGTATGTTTCCGCAGGATTTTCCGTCATCCGGGTTCTGGAGCGGGCTTTTGCTTCTTTCCGCTGCTGTTCCAGCTGTTTTTCAAAGCCGCTCCGGTCCACTTTAACCTGCTTTTCCAGACAAACGTCCTCCACAAGGTCAATGGGAAACCCAAACGTGTCATAGAGCCGAAATGCGTCCTTTGCATCCAGTTTGCCCCCGGATTTCTCAATCATCCGGTTCAGCATTTTGAGGCCGGCTTCCAAAGTACTGTCAAACTGTTCTTCTTCAATTTGGACCAGCTTTTCCACGGTTTTTTGATTCTCAATAAGTTCCGGATAGGCACCGCCCATTTCTTCCACAACCGTATTCACAAAACGGGCAAGAGACGGCACAGGCAAATCCAGTTTTTTGCCGTAGCGGATGGCTCTGCGCATAATCCGCCGGAGAACGTACCCCCTCCCTTCATTGGAAGGCACCACTCCGTCCGCAATGAGAAAAACAGTGGAACGCATATGGTCTGCCAACACCCGCATGGCAGTGTCTGTTTCCGGGTCGGTTCCGTATTTGTGCCCGGATTTCTTTTCGATATCACAGATAATATTCTGGAACAGGTCGGTATCGTAATTGTTGTTGACCCCCTGCATGACCGCTGCAAGGCGCTCCAATCCCATTCCGGTATCAATGGAGGGGCGGGGCAGCGGCGTAAGGTTTCCATCGCTGTCCCGGTTAAACTGCATGAACACCAGATTCCAGATTTCCACATACCGGTCACATTCGCAGCCCACTGTGCAGCCGGGTTTTCCGCAGCCGTATTTTTCTCCGTGATCGTAAAAAATCTCGGAACACGGGCCGCACGGCCCCACATCTCCCATCTGCCAGAAATTATCTTTTTCACCGAACCGGAAAATACGGTCGGTAGGAATGGACATTTTTTTGTTCCAGATGTCAAACGCCTCGTCATCATCCCGAAAAACAGACACATAGAGGCGATTTTTGTCTATTTTCAGCACCTCTGTTATAAATTCCCAGGCATATCCGATTGCTTCTTCCTTGAAGTAGTCCCCGAATGAAAAATTTCCCAGCATCTCAAAAAAAGTATGATGGCGGGCGGTTTTCCCGACATTATCCAGATCGTTATGCTTACCCCCGGCCCGGACACATTTCTGTGCCGAGGCGGCCCGGCTGTAATTCCGTTTCTCCGCTCCGAGAAACACTTCCTTAAACTGGTTCATCCCCGCATTGGTAAACAGCAGGGTCGGATCATGCGCCGGCACCAGCGATGAGCTTTTCACCACCCGGTGTTCCTTTTCTCTGAAATAATCCAGAAACAACTGTCTCAGCTTCTTTCCTTCCATCTGTATCTCCCGTCCTTCTGTCCGAATCCGGTATCTATGATAGCAAACCCCGCTCTCAAATTGAACTCCGGTGCTGTTGGGGAGCATGTAAATTGCTGCGCAGAGGGGAAAATAGAGTAAAATGAAAACCGGAGGTAAACATGTATCTGGGAAAAGGCAAATTCCCCCCGGTTAAGTTTTTTGTGTCGGTTATTTATCACAGCCGGGAGGATCTTGAAACTGCGGCGGCAGCGGTCCGGGAATCAGTGGGAGAAATTGATTTGCAGTCAGAAGCTTTTCCCTTTGATTTTACAGATTATTATGAAACGGAGATGGGCAGCCCCCTCTTTCGCGTATTTCTATCCGTATCGAAAACAGGGCAGGCGGATGGGATATTGTCCATAAAAAAAGCCTGCCTGGCACTGGAAAACCGGTTTTCCGAAGAAAACAGAAGAAAAGTGAATCTGGACCCCGGTTATATTGACCTTTACAAACTGGTTCTGGTTTCGGAAAAGTATCTCGGCCACAAGATTTATCTCGGCGAAGGAATTTGCGCGGATCTGGTTCTGCTCCTCGGCAAAAAACAGGTGACCCCGTTCAGATGGACCTTTCCCGACTTCAAGTCGGGCCGCTATGACGAATTTATTCTGACATTGAGAAGAAATTATCTCCGGCAATTGAAAAATGAGGGGGTTCTGCCGGGGCCAAAAGCGTGAGAACGGTCACATTCATCCATATCTTTTTATAAACCGTCCCCCCCTGTTTTACTTTTGTGATAATATTTTAACGAAAATGTGTGTTAGGATGACGGGCTGCATATATGCCGGTTCGTTTACAGGTATTCATTTTTTTTGGAAGGGGCTAAATGAAGTATATACTGGTCACAGGCGGAGCAGGTTTTATCGGATCACATCTCGTGGATAGCCTTTTGAGAGATGATTTCAATGTTGTGGTGCTGGATGACTTTTCTTCGGGAAATATGGCCAATTTGCCGGATGACGACAGATTGACCGTGATAACGGGAGACGTGGCGGATCATGCTTTAATTGACCGGGTCTTTGAGAAATACGCCTTTTCCCACATCTTTCATCTTGCTGCCATTGCTTCTGTTCATGAATCGGTAACCAATACCTACCGCTGTCATAAAGTAAACTGTGAAGCTTCTCTGTACCTTCTGGAAAAAGCCAGAGAATGCACCACTTTGAAACGGATGATCTATGCCAGCTCGGCGGCTGTTTACGGGGACGATCCGGCACTGCCCAAGTCGGAAGACTCTCCCACAAAGCCGATTTCCCCTTATGGAATTGACAAATACACGGCGGAACAGTATATGTTGATATACAACCGTCTCTACGGTGTGCCGGCGGTGGCACTTCGCTATTTTAACGTCTACGGCCCCAGGCAGAACGGCTGCTCCATGGACGGCGGTGTTGTTTCCATTTTTCTCAACAAATTCTTATCGGCGGAAAAGCCGGTGGCCACCATTTACGGTGACGGCCAGCAGACAAGGGATTTTGTCTACATTAAAGATGTGGTCAATGCCACCCGCTACGTCATGACGCATGAAACTGCTGCCGGGAACGTTTACAACGTGGCAACCGGAAGGGAAACATCCATCCTCAACGTCATTCAGGGGCTTGAAGAGATTACCGGGCATAAAGCACAGATTCTTTTCTCTGAAAAACGAACCGGCGACATTGAACGTTCCTTTGCGGATATTTCCAGGCTTCGGGCTCTGGGATTCACCCCCAGATATTCCCTTCTGGAAAGCTTGCGGGAATATGTGGAAACAAGTGGAAAAATCCATCGGCCGGAAGCCCGTTGACAGAACATTTTTTCAATTTGATTCTGATAACTGCCTAAGCGGCGGATTTTCCTATCTGTGCTTTATCAATCCGAAAATCATGTAATGTATAAAATACCAGGCACTTTTCAATTTTCCCAATTTCTCCAGTTCCCGATAAACCCTCCATTGGTACCGGGCCGCATCCAGCTTGTTTCTGGAAATAGAGCCACTGTGGATACGATGATACGCCAACACGCGGTTTAAGCCCCGTGCTACATGCCCGTCCCGGAGGATGTTCAACCAGAGGGCGTAATCATGCTGGAGCCGGATTTCGGGAAGAAGGTGCTTGCCGACAATTTTTCGATCGTATATTGCAGTCAACATTCCAATACTGTTTGTTTTCAATAGATTGTGGTATTTAATCAATTTTGGAACCCGAATGGTTCCCGCCATTTTCCCGTTGGAGTCCATTTTCCGGTAAGCGGTACAGCTCACCGGTACATTTTTTTCTTTCATAAACGGAAGCTGTACAGCAAGCTTTTCCGGCATCCAGATGTCGTCACTGTCCAGAAAAGCGATATATTGTCCTTCTGCCTGCCTGATCCCGGCATTCCTTGCACCGGCCGATCCGCAGTTTGCCTGCAGAAAAAGCGGCTTTACCCGGGAATCTTTCTGAGCCAGTTTTCGGATTATATCCATGGAACCGTCGGTGGAGCCGTCATCAATAAGGAGAAGTTCCAGGGAGCGATGAGACTGGGACAAAACAGAATTCGCGGATCTCTCCAGATATTTTGCTGAATTGAAAACCGGCATAATCACAGATACTTCTACAGACATCAACCCTCCCCGGCATTTCTTTTCCACTATAGCGGAAATTTCCTTTTGAAAAAAGCCGGAAAGACATTTTGTGCCACAAAAGAACAAAAGAATGGAGATTTTTCCGGTACAAAAAGACAGGAAACCCAAAACTGAAAATTTCCAATCCGGAGTTTTTCTTGACTTGGCATGGCCACTGCTCTACACTCTGGAGCGCGTGACGGTTCTGCCCGACAGCTTCATCCATGTTCATTTTACCGAATGACAAGAATGCTTCGCTCCCGACGGCAGTTTGCCGCTATTGCTTTGAACTGCAAATAAATTTCTATTGGAGTCGGTATGATGCGAAAGATAAAAAACATTGCCATCGTCGCACATGTGGATCATGGAAAAACCACGCTGGTGGATGCCATGCTGAAACAGGCCGGAGTGTTCCGGAAAAATCAGGAAGTGGCGGAACGGGTGATGGATTCAAATGATCTGGAACGGGAACGGGGAATCACTATTTTTTCAAAAAATGCCGCGTTTCATTATAAGGATGTCAAAATCAACATTGTGGATACGCCGGGGCACTCCGATTTCGGAGGTGAGGTTCAGCGGATTCTGAAGATGGTGGATTCTGTGCTGCTGCTGGTGGACGCGGTGGAAGGCCCCATGCCCCAGACCAAGTATGTACTGAAAAACGCACTGTCCCTGGGCCTGAAACCCATTGTCGTTATTAACAAAATTGACCGGAAAGGCAGCCGCCCGGAAGCGGTTCTGGATATGGTGCTGGATTTGTTCATTGAGCTGAATGCCAGCGATGAGCAGCTGGATTTTCCCGTTGTGTACGCTTCCGCAAAACGGGGAGTGGCCATGCACGGGGTGGATGATGAGAGCCGTGACCTGACCCCGCTGCTGGATACGATGCTGGAGCATGTCCCGGATTCCGAGGGGGACTTGGAACACCCGCTTCAGATGCTGGTTTCCGCAATTGAATATGATAATTACATTGGCAAAATCGGAACGGGAAAGGTGGTAAACGGCGCTGTCCGCCAGGGGGATGAGGTTTTGTTGCTGAAACGGAGCGGCGACCGGATTCTTTACCGGGTCAGCCGGATTTTCAGCTATGAAGGGTTAAAAAAAATACCGGTGGAAGAAGGCGTTGCGGGAGACATTGTCTCCATTGCCGGACTTGAAACGGTGGATGTCGGAGAAACCATTGCGGACAGGGAGAACCCGATTCCTTTGCCGCTGATTGAAATTGACGAGCCCACCCTTTCCATGACATTCATGGTTAACGACTCTCCTTTTGCCGGAAAAGACGGGAAATACGTAACTTCGAGAAACCTGTGGGACAGGCTGCAGAAAGAGCTTCAGACCAATGTCAGTATCCGGGTGGAACGGACGGAGCGTGCGGAAGCGTTCACGGTGAAAGCCAGAGGGGAACTCCAGCTTGCCGTGCTCATTGAGAATATGCGCAGGGAAGGGTATGAGTTTCAGGTTTCCAAACCCCGGGTGATTTACCGGGAACTGAAGGGGAAACGAACCGAACCCATTGAACTGGCGGTCATTGATGTTGCGGATGAATTTGCCGGTGTGGTCATTGAAAAACTGGGGGTTCGAAAAGGCCAGATGGTGAATATGAGCAATGGAAATGACGGTTATACCCGCCTTGAATTCAAAGTGCCGGCACGGGGCCTCATCGGGTTTCGGAATGAATTTATGACTGTGACACGGGGAACCGGAATTCTGAACCATACGTTTTATGAATATGAATATGAAAAAGGGGAGATTCCCGGCCGGTCACGGGGAGTACTGATTTCACAGTCCAAGTGCAAGTCTGTGGGATATGCGCTTTTTAACCTTCAGCCCCGGGGAGAACTGTTCATCGGGCCCGGGGTGGATACCTATGAGGGCATGATTGTCGGCGAACACTCCCGTGACAATGATCTGGTGGTGAATGTGGCCAAAGGGAAAAAACTGACCAACACCCGGGCATCCGGTTCCGATGAGGCAATCCGTCTGACCCCTCCCCGGGAATTTTCCCTGGAACAGGCAATGGAATTTATTGCCGATGATGAACTTCTGGAAATTACCCCCCGGCATATCCGGATGCGCAAGAAAATTCTCAACGCCATGGACCGCCGCAAAGCCGCAAACATGGCATCATGGAGTTAAAATCCGAGACGGATTCAGTTGAAACTCCTTTGCAGCTTGCTGATTTTCTGACAAAATAAAAGGGAAGGCTGTATTGTTTTCAATGAATCCGGGCAGAGGGAGAAACAGATGAAATTAACCGTGCTTTCCGACATTCACGGATCTCTTGATAAGCTTGCCGAGGCATCCGGGCTCATTGCCGAGTCCGACCTGACGGTGGTCAGCGGAGATTTGACCCGCCACGGAGATTTGCACGAACTTCGCCGGGTCGTATCGGAACTGCAGGGCGTAAGCCGCCGATTACTGGCAATCCCCGGCAATATGGACGGCCGGGACAGTATCCCTGTCCTGACAGAACTGGATGTAAATGCCCACGGCAGAGCTGTGACCATCGGAAAGATACGTTTTATCGGTGCCGGGGGGGCGACACCCACGCCTTTCGGAACACCTTTTGAGATGCCGGAAACAGAAATTGTGGCGCGGCTTTCCGCCCTGCATCAACCGAAGCATTCCGGCCGGCTGGTGGTAATCTGCCACAATCCTCCGTACGGCACCCGGCTGGACAGGATCATGCTGGGCCGCCATGTGGGGGGGAAGGAAATCCGCCGCTTTGTGGAAGAAGTGCAGCCGGACCTGTTTTTGACCGGCCATATCCATGAAGCCGCCGGGGTGGACCGGATCGGGAAAACCCTGTTATTGAACCCCGGCCCCTTCCGCAGAGGCGGCGTCGGAGTTGTGCATATTCCCGAAACCGGTGAAATTACAGCGGAGATTATAAAACGATGAATCACGAGCAGGAACCGGCAAAAATCCAATCCATGTTCAATCATATTGCCCGGCGCTATGATTTCCTGAACCATTTTTTCAGCTTTAACATTGACGCACATTGGCGGTGTCAGACGGTAAAAGCGGTTTTTGAAAAAGAACCGGAAGTCGTTCTGGATGTTGCCGCCGGCACAATGGATTTGTCTGTCGCGTTTGCAAAGCAATTTCCGGAAGCGGATATTATCGCACTGGATTTCGCATGTGAAATGCTGAAAGGCGGCCTTCACAAGCTGAAGAACCACCGCATTTTCCCCCTTAACGGTGACGGCCTCGCCCTTCCGTTCAGAGAAAACTCCGCGGACATTCTGTCCATTGCTTTCGGAATCCGGAATCTGGAAAATTTGAGCCGGGGGCTTGATGAATTCTACCGGGTTCTGAAGCCCGGCGGCACCCTGCTGATTCTTGAATTTACTCCCAACCGGAACCCCCTGTTCAACCTGTATTCCGGTTTTATCATGCCCCTTATCGGCCGGATTGTTTCCCAAGACCCCGATGCCTACCATTATCTTCACCGTTCGGTACAGGCCTTTCCCCCTGTGGATGTATTGAAGGGCCGTATGGAAGATGCCGGTTTTACAAAGGTTTCCTACCGGAAAATGACAATGGGAATTGCCGCCCTTCATCAGGGAGAAAAACAGAAAAACTGACATGAAATGCTGATTTTCCCCGGTATTCGAGGGGAAAATGTTCTTTTTTGTTGACAATCCCTCCGGTACCGGTTTAGAATCTGCCTCATGCTTCATTGCTTCTCCCGGCTATGAAGACGGAGCGAGGGGTTCCGGCTCCCAGTGACCTCCACCAACCTGTCCCGTCAGGGATAAGGTGGTCAAGCCCGGATGAGAACGGTTGTTCTCAAATAGGTTGAGGAGGATTTTTCCTATGGTTATGTTCAGCCGCTGACAATTCAGCTTCAATTTCTTTTCACGGAAGCGTTTGACTTGCCGTGTCTGTCCTGAAATTTGAAGAACTTCCCCGGCAGGGGAGGATTGTATTCACCGATTCCCGAACTTAAAGGGGGATTGTATGAATTTGGCAGAAAAAACCGTGCTGAAACTGGGCGGCTCCGTTTTGAGCAGCAGGGAAAATGTGGCCGCAGTGCCGGATTTGATAAATAAATATGATAATCCGGTGGTTGTTGTCTCCGCGTTGGCGGGGGTCACGGCCCGGCTGAGAACCGTTGTTTCCGATGCAGGTTCAAAAGGAGACACCGGACAGATAAATGCGTTTGTAACAAGTATGAGAAAACTTCACCTGGATTTGACCGGGGATTCTTTCCGGAAAAATTCCCGGAACCGTAAAATTAAAGATGAACTGGAGCAGGAACTGTCAAAACTGAAAAAGCTGATTCGGGGAGTGGCATTCCTCGGAGAAACCCCGAATTCGATATTGGCGAGGATACTTTCCTTTGGAGAACGGCTTTCGGCACTGACACTCTGCTGCATATTGTCGGATGCCGGAATTCAAAGCCGTATGGTTCCGCCGGAACAGATGGGGTTTGTAACAGATGAAGACAGCCTGAATGCAACGGTGAATTTGTCAGAATCAAAAGAGAGGGTCAAAAAAGCACTGTCCGGCAGGTTCACAACGGTAGTGCCCGGCTTTTACGGGGTAGCGCCGTCAGGCAAGACCACTTTATTGGGCAAAGGGGGCAGTGATTACAGCGCTGCCGCCATTGCCTGTTGTATCAATGCCCCTTTTCTGGATATTTTCAAGGATGTGGCCGGTTATCTCACTGCTGATCCGGTTTTTGTGAAAGATACCCGGCCGATTCCGAAACTTTCGTACCGGGAAGCGGCGGAGTTGAGCTATTTCGGTGCCCGGATTCTCCACCCGAGGACGATGGAGCCGCTCTACGGCCCGAATATCCCGGTCCGGCTTTTCCCCTTTCCGGCCCGCGAATCCATTGTCCCTGTCACCGTAATTCACCGGCTGAGCCCGGTGGAAGAGACTGTGGTAAAGAGTGTGACATTCAGCGATGATTTCAGCATTGTGGAAGTCCGAGGTGACGGAGTCGGGCTGGTTCCGGGGCTACTTGCGGATGTGGCAGATGCTGTCGGCCGAAGCGGGATCAATATCAAATCGGTTATTACGGCTCAAACCGCGATTAATCTGCTCCTTGACGGCGGAGACGCAAAACCTGCAGCCGCCGCCGTGAGAAAACTGAACCTTCATCCGGTGGACCGTGTTCAGGTTCGGGAAAATGCAGGAGTTGTGGCGGTGGTGGGAGAGGGAATCCGAAGAAAACCCGGAGTCGCGGCCCGGATGTTCGGTGCGCTGGCAGCTGCCGGTATCAATGTGCGGATGATTGCCTTCGGGGCATCTCCGGTTGCCGCTTACTTTGTGGTGAACCGGGAAGACCGGGCCTTGTCGGTAAACGCAATTCATCAGGCTTTTTTCAGCCGGGCGGCCGGATTATGAACCTGTCGCATTTCATATTGTTTCAGTTAATTGCATCAATTCTCCTTGTGGAACGAATGTGCCGGTATCCCGTACGGTTCAGTTTTTTTCAAACCCGACCCAATTCGAAACAGGAGGAAAACCATGGCACATTTTGAAACCATTGCCCTTCATGGCGGGCATATTCCCGACCGTGACACCGGGTCACGGGCTGTTCCCATTTATCAGACCACATCTTATATCTTTCGGGACAGCGGCCACGCAGCAAAACTTTTCGGGCTGGAAGAGTCCGGTAACATTTATACGCGGCTTTCCAATCCCACCACCGAGGTTCTGGAAAAACGGATGGCGGAACTGGAAGGCGGGGCGGCGGCACTGGCGGTGGCATCCGGCCAGTCTGCCATTGCCCTTGCTGTTCTCGGTATCACAAAGGCGGGACAGCATATTGTCTCCACCAGCTCTCTCTACGGCGGTACGGTTAATTTGTTCCGCCACACACTTCCGAAACTGGGAATCCGGGTATCGTTCTGTGACCCCGACAGGGCAGATGCAATCCGAAATGCGGTTACGGAAAAAACCCGGCTGATTTACACCGAAAGTGTGGGAAATCCGAAACTGAATGTTGTGCAGATTGATCAACTGTCAAAAATTGCCCATGAGAACGGAATTCCCCTTGTTGTGGACAACACTGTTCTGACGCCGTGGCTTCAGCGTCCCATTGAGCTGGGCGCGGATATTGTTGTCCATTCCGCCACCAAATTTATCGGGGGACACGGCAATTCCATCGGCGGCATCATTGTGGATTCGGGAAATTTTGACTGGGAAAACGGGAAATTTCCCGAATTAACCGAAGCTGACCCCAGTTACCACGGAATTCAGTTTGTGGACGCAATGCGCCGGACAGGAAAAGGAAATATTGCCTATATCGTCCGCCTCAGAAGCTGTCTGCTCCGTGACCTGGGGCCGGCACTGAGCCCGTTTAACGCTTTCCTGATTCTCCAGGGCCTGGAAACCCTGCATCTGAGAATGCCCCGCCACGTGGAAAACGCTTTGGCCATCGCAAAGTATCTGGAAGGGCACAGCTCCGTAAGCTGGGTGAATTATCCGGGGCTGGCCGGCCATGTTCACCATGGCCGGATTTCCCGCTATTTGCCGAAAGGAGCCGGTGCACTTATCGGATTCGGTATCAAGGGGGGAAAAGAAGCGGGCAGGCGTTTCATTGACAATGTGAAACTGCTGTCCCACCTTGCCAATATCGGAGATTCCAGGACGCTGGTGATACATCCGGCATCCACAACCCACAGCCAATTGACAGTATCTGAACAGCGGGCCGCCGGAGTGACTCCGGATTTTATCCGGCTTTCGGCAGGGCTGGAACACGTAGATGATATTATTGAAGATATTGACCGTGCACTGGGAAAAAGCAGGGGGAATTATGATTGAATCATCCGAAAAATCCGCCATGACCTTTCCCCTTCGTATTGCCTGTATCAATATTATGCCGGAAGCCCATGTTTACGAGGCTTTTTTGGTTTCCTCCCTGAAACGGGCGGGATATACGCTCTCCCCGGTATGGATCCGTCTGGCCCGGCACGCCTACCGGAGTACACCTCCCGACCATCTTTCGGAACACTATGTCAGTTTTGGAGAGGCATTGGCAAAAGGCCCTGTGGACGGGTTGATTCTCACCGGTGCCCCGGTGGAAACTTTCCCTTTCTCCGCTGTCACCTACTGGCCGGAACTCTCTGAAATTCTCATGTTTGCGAAAGAGAACATTCCCGGTACCCTGGGACTTTGCTGGGGCGGTATTGCGCTGGGAAAACTTATGGGGCTGGATATAAACGTGTACGAAAAAAAACTTTTCGGTGTATTTGAAGGGCAATCCGTGCATCCGGACATTTCCTTCGGGGGTGAAAATGGGGAGTTCCACTGTCCCCACAGCCGTTTTGCCGGTATTTCACCGGCATCTCTCAGGTCGGTGACAGAAAATGGAAGCGTCCGGATTCTGGCAACCGGCCCGGAAACCGGGGATTTTATTTTTGAAAGCGGCGACAGGCGCTTCATCAGCCACCTGGGACATCCTGAATATCCGCCTTCCAGGCTGATACGGGAATGGAACCGGGACAGAGAAAAGGGACACTCCGGCGTGGCGCCTCCTGCACATTTTAATCCGGAAAAACCGAAAAACACCTGGGAGTTGCACACAGAAGCCTTCTTTTCATACTGGTTGAATTATTTGACAAAAAACAGAGCGGCCGACACCGCAAACAGGGGGAAAAAATGAAAATGACCGACGTTCTTTCAAAGGCAGAAACTCCGGTGCTGTCACTGGAAATCACACCGCCGGACCGGGGACGGAGTGTAGACGAGCTTTTTTCCGCCATCGAAGGTTTGATGGATTTTACTCCGAAATTTATTTCCGTCACCTATCATCAGCCGCACACGGTCTACGAGGAGGTGGACGGTATCATCCGGCGCCGCCCCAAACGGAAAAAACCCGGTACAGTCGGCATCAGCGCCGCCATTAAAAACCGGTATGGCGTTACCACCATTCCCCACCTGATCTGCGGGGGATTCGACCGGTTTGAAACCGAGGATGCTCTTATTGACCTCCATTACCTCGGTATGAAAAACATTCTCGCCCTCAGAGGCGACCCCGCTCCGGGCCATACCCGCTTTGTGGCGGAAAAAGATGGACACCGTTATGCGTCGGAGCTGGTTACCCAGATTTCCGCCATGAACCGGGGAGAATACATAGATGAACTGGATAACGCGGTATCCACCGACTTCTGCATCGGGGTGGCCGGTTACCCGGAAAAACATTCGGAAGCACCCAATCTTGACAAAGATCTTTTTTTCCTGAAAAAGAAGGTGGATGCCGGGGCCGATTTTATCATCACCCAGATGTTCTTTAGTTTTGATTCTTTCCGCCGTTTTGTGGAAAAAGCAAGGGAAACCGGTATCACGGTTCCCATTATCCCCGGCATCAAACCGGTAACCAACCGGCGCCAGATTGAACAGATTCCCCGGCTGTTTTTTGCCACCATGCCCCAGGAGCTGGTTCAGGCGGTGGAAGGGGCAAAGACAGCTTCCGAAGCTTTCAACGGCGGTACCCGCTACATGGCAAAATTATTCCGACAGCTTCTGAATTTCGGTGTTCCCGGAATTCATCTCTTCATTCAGGAAAAGAGCGATGACAGCCGTGCGCTGTTATCTGCGGTCTACGGCAGCTGAAGTATCGGGAAAAATGCCATGAAGCTGAAAAATTCCGTTTACAGTGCCAATTATAAAGGTGAACAGATTCCTGTTTCCGTCTTCGGCGCTTCCGGAATGGTGGGGCAGGTGTTCATGTGGATGCTGGAAAAGCACCCCTTATTCCGGGTTGTCTCCATTACAGCGGGGGAAGACCGCCGGGGCCGAAGCTATCGTGAATCCGTAAAATGGCAGCTTCCGGTTCCATTTCCGGAAAGCCATGGAAACCGCCTTTTTTCCACAGTTGAAGAGGTGCTGGCTGCACCGCCCCCCATCGTTTTCAGTGCCCTTCCGGCGGCACTTGCCGGTGAAATCGAAACTCAACTGGCAGAAAACGGAACCGCTGTGTTCTCCAACGCTTCTGCAATGCGGGGAAAACAGCATGTTCCCATCCTGATACCGGAAGTTAATTCTGAAGATCTGAACCGGATCGAAAAACAACAATGGGAAACCGGTTTTATCGTCACAAATGCCAATTGCGCCACCACCGGCCTTGCCACAGCGCTGGCCCCTCTTCGGAGCTTCGGCATTAAAGACGTTTTTGTCTCCACATACCAGTCGGTTTCCGGTGCGGGCTATCCGGGTGTTTCCCATTTGGATATCGCCGGCAACCTAATCCCTCACATTGAAAATGAAGAGGAAAAAATCAAACGGGAACTGGCCGCTATTCTCCATCAGAATATCCCTGTCTATCCCAGCTGTGTCCGGGTTCCGGTTCCCTTCGGCCATCTGGAAACTGTCTGGACAGCGCTGGAAGGAAAGGTAACCGCCTCTGATCTCCGGGAAAGCTGGGCAACATTCCATGCCCCTGCCCTTCTTCCTTCCCTGCCTGAAACCCCGGTCCATTATCTCTCCGATCCGCTTCAGCCGCAGCCGGCCCTCAGCTTCACGGGAAGTCCGCCGGGGATGACTGTTTTCATCGGCAGACTTAAACAGCAGGGAGAGCGTATTGGCTTCACTCTGCTTGTAAATAACATTGTCAGGGGTGCGGCGGGAGGCGCCATTGCCAACGCGGAACTTTTTTTGAAACAGATTGGGTTTTATTGACCTTGTCATAATTTTTTCACAGCTTGGGCTGTCAAATATCAGTTGCGGATGTCGCTGTATTCGACCCGGTTCCGTCCGGCATTTTTTGCCTGATACAATGCGGTATCCGCCGCAGCAATCAGTTTTTCAAAATTATGGTGATTCAGGGGAACCGCCGTACTGACGCCGACACTGATGGTAATGAGAACGGTTCCGAGACGGTCCCGGCAATTTTTTTCCACAGCAGCCCGAAGAATTTCTGCCGTATTGAGGGCTCCGGCTTTTTCAGTTTCCGGTAGAATGGCAACAAACTCCTCCCCGCCGTATCGGGCAAGAAAGTCTCTGGGCCGTTTTAATTCATTTTGTAGAATACCTGCAATCTTTTTCAGGCAATGATCCCCGACCTGGTGCCCGTGGGTATCGTTGTATTCTTTAAACCGATCCAGATCAATGAAAAGAAGGGACAGCGGGGTGGAATTCCGAAATGCAGTTTTCCAATCCTGTTCCAACTGATGCATGAGATAACGATGATTTGCTATTCCTGTCAGCGCATCGGTTCGGGCAAGATCGGCCAGTTTTCGGTTCAACTGATTCAACTGCCGTGTTCTTTCCTCCACCTCTTTTTGAAGAAGGGATTCCCTGCGGCGAATTTGCTTTACCCTCAATCGGTACAACACAAAAATTACAAAAATAATGAGAACGGAAGTAATTCCTTTAAACCACCCGGTTTGAGTGAACCGGGGTTGAAGCAGGATACTGATTTCGGCCCCTTTCCGGTTCCAGATTCCATCGTTGTTACTGGCGGTGACACGGAATGTGTAGCGGCCGGGTGGAAGGTTTGTGTAGTATGCTGTCTGCCTCTGCTTTGCATCTATCCATCTGCTGTCAAACCCTTCCAGTTTGTATTTGAACATCACCTTATCCGGTAAAAGGAAACTGAGTCCGGCATAGCGGATTTCAATTTCACCTTTCCCAACCGGGGCCCGGATCGCTTCATAAGGAGAATAATTTTCATTGTTTACACGGACAGACTCAATGGAAACCGGAGGTGGGACAGTATTTACCGGCATTTTGTCGGGATGAATGACAATGGCGCCTTTGACACTGGAAAACCAGAGGGACCCGTCTTTTGCGCAACATGCCGCAAACTGTGCCGGGCCATTGCTTTCGGTTGCTTTGATGCCTTCCGCTTTTCCGTAAGACCGGCAGCTGATTTTTTTCCGTATCCCTTTCTCCAGTTCAAGGAGGGCGGTTTTTGAAACAGTGAAAATTCCACGGTTGCAGTTCATCCAGAAATTTCCTCTGCCGTCTTCAGTAATGGAAAAAATAGAATCACTGTACAATCCGTCTTTCATTGAAAAGCGGTTGAATTTCCCCTCTTTGTAATGAAACAGGCCGTCATTTCCGGTACCGATCCAGATTGAGCCGTCCGAATCCGGATGGATGACCCAGATACCGGTATTGGTAAAACCGTTTGTTGAATTGAATGCAGTAATATCCTTCCCTTGGATTCGATTGATTCCACTGTTATACGTCCCCGCCCATATTGCACCGTTCCTGTCCCGGGCCAGGGAGTAGATATAATTTCCCGAAAGTCCGGTTGCTGTGGTGATGGCCCGATAGCCTTTCTTTGAAAGGATATTGATACCGCCTCCGTTGGTTCCTACCCAGATTTCTCCGTTCTTTTGCACCAGAATGGCCCGAACAACATTGTCGAACAGACTGTTCCCGGTAGAATAATGCCGAATTTTGCTGTTTTTCAGTTGGTACAGTCCTTTTCCATAGGTACCAATCCAGAGAGAACCGTCATTTCCATCTGCCAGTGACCAGATGTATCGGGCTTCAAAATCTCTGATGGTTGTGAACTCTCCGTTGCTATACCTGGAAAGGCCGCCTCCGACAGTTCCGATCCATACTGTTCCGTTTTTCCCCGGAAGAAGGCTTCTGACGCTGTCTACAGGCAATCCGTTTCTTGAGTTGAACAGGGTGAATTTGTCATCTTTCAGCTGAAAAAGCCCGCCTCTTGTTCCAATCCAGATGCTGCCTTCCCGGTCTTCCATCAATGCCCGGACCGACAGGTTGATCAAGCCCTCCTTTTCGGACAGAGTTGAGAATTTTCCTGTTTTTGAGAGAACAAACAGCCCACCTCCGTTGCTGCCGATCCACAATGTTCCTTCCCGATCTCTGAGGATGGCACGGACATCCGTTAGTCCCCTCTGTTTTTCACCGATCCTCTGTAATATTCCCTTCCGAAGCCGAATCAGGCCGTTCTCACGGATACCAATCCAGAGAGAATTATCGGAAACGTCCAGATAGAGAGAATGGATATTCATTGTCGGAAAACCGGCAGGAGCGTTGAGATGAGAAATGTTTTCCCTCTGAATCCGGTCAAGTCCACGCTGGGTTCCCACCCACATTCCGCCTTCTGCGGCAGGTGCAAGCGCGGAAACATAATCGGCACTTAACCCGTCCTTGACAGTGAAGGAAGAAAATCTTCCCGGATAATCAAAGACACTGACACCGCGGTTGGTACCGACCCAGAGACGGTGATTTCTATCTTCGGCAATTGCCGTAATGAAATTGCCGGCAAGCCCGTTTTGGGTTGTATAGTGCCTGAATTCTCCCTGTTGACAGCAGGTCAGGCCGCTTGGCGTTCCAATCCACAGACAACCACGGCTGTCTTCAAAAAGTGCTTTGATTGTGTTGTTTCCCAGTTCGGGGACGGTACTTTTGTTGAACACGGTGAATTGTTTTCCATCGTAACGGGCCAGCCCCTCAAAAGTTCCCATCCAGATATAGCCGTCCCGGGTCTGTACCAGGTTTACAACGGAACTCTGGGGCAGACCGTCTTCCGTTGTAAACATATTGAGAGAATGTTGATCCGGTTTCTTTGACGGGTCCAGAGAAAAAGCGGACGGGAAAATGCTTAAAAACAGTACAATCGCAGGTAGAGACAACATCCCCGGACAGTGACGACGTTTTTTCACGGAACCCTCCTGTGGCGATTATACCCAAATATCTGTTCAAAAGACAACGGGGTTTGTTTCTCCGGATGGTTTTACGGAATATCCGGCCTTTTACCGGAATAAAATCCACCGGAAAACAATGGGGAAACAAATTTTTTCAGCGGATATAATATGCCTGCCAGAGAGACAGAGCCCATACAAGTCCTGCGATAAAAAGAGAAAACATTACGGCGGCAGATCCGCAGTCTTTGGCTTTGCCAGCCAGTTCGTGATATTCGGGAGAAACCATATCCACAATGGATTCAATCGCCGAATTCAGAAGTTCCGTTAACAGAATCAGCAGCAGGCTTGCAATCATGAGAATACGGTTAACCGGAGCAACCGGTAAAAAACAGGAAAGGGGAATCAGGACAACTGCCAGTATCAGTTCCTGGCGGAACGCAGCCTCTGTTTTCGCAGTGGCGGCGATTCCTTTGATGGAAAAACGGGTGGCATCCACAATATGCCGGATACCCCGGGCCGCTTTCATCGAATTTGATTTCGTATCCGGTTGCTCTGTCATTTCTTTTCCCTTTTGCGGTGTTACGAACCGTTCAGTTGTCTGTTACTGTATAGGGACGGGTGGGATCCATAAATGCCGGATTCAGAGGGGCAACGCGGCCGTTTTTGTAGTCAAACCCCACCATTACGGAATATCCCTCCGCCTTTTCTTCCCCGGTCTCCGGATTCAGAATAATACAGTTAAACCGATAGCTTTTTTCCCGTACATGAGACAAAAAACAGCGGACAACAATTTTGTCTTCATACACAATGGGCCTTTTATAGGTCAGATGATTTTCCGCAACCACGGAATAAAATTCCGATTTCCCTGAAATCTCGGGAACCACACGGTCCCTGAATCCGATACGGGCCTGTTCGAGATAAGTAAAATATGTGGCGTTATTCACGTGGCCCAGCGCGTCCAGATCACGGAATCGGATGTTGATCGGGATGTCTATGGTTTTTTCCGGCTGTTTCATTGAATTGCCTCCCTTTTCATGAGGAAGTGTCATTTTTCTTTTCCCATCCGGATTACCAATCCGGCCATTGCAATAAAGACAATATCCCGCAGAATGTCAATGCCAGTCAGCGGATTTTCAGATGTGGCAAAACAGCCGCAGCCGGTATCAATGCCCCGAAGCATGGCCTGGCCCATGGCGATGATAAACAAAACGTTGAGCACAATAGTTAACCACGCAGAGAGGCGGAGATAAACTCCGGTGAGAAGAAGAAACCCGAGCACCAGCTCCAGCGATGCCAATGTCAGTGAAAACACAGGAACAATGAATTCTGGAAGCAGATGGTACCGGAGAACCGCTTCTGAGAAAGCCGGCCACCCCAGCAACTTCGGTACTGCCGCGTAAAGAAAAACAGCGGCAAGCCCGAAACGGCTCAGGGTTGCAAGGATTTCTGGAAGCCGATATCTTTTGAAACCGGATAGCCGGCTTTCTTCCATGCGCCCATTCCTCCTTTAAATACGATGATTTTTGCTTTGGGGATTCCCAGTTCCAGCAATCTTTTTGCCAGAAGTTCACTGAGATCACACCCGATTCCGGTGCAGTAAACAACCAGTTTCGGAGCGGATTGAAGCATGTCTTCCAGCTGAAACAGAAGCTCCATTCCTTTTTCTCCGTGAATCGGCAGGTTAATGGCACCGGGAATATGCCCTGCTTTAAATTGGGGAAACGGCCGGGCATCAAGGAACAGTGCATTTCCCTCGTTGAAAATCTTATAAACCTTTTCCGTACTTTCCTTTTTCTCAATTTTTTTGGGCGGTGTCGCTGCAAAAACAGTCAGTGCCACCATCAGTGTCAAACCGAAAACAACTGCCAGTTCACGAATCATCGTCCGGGTCCTCCAGTTTAATCATTCCCTCGTTTTTCATCATGGTAATAAATATCCCCACCCGCTGGTGGGGCGGATTTACCCTTTCTCCGAACCGTTCGCCGACTTCTTCGGTTATATCCATGACTGTTCGGTGGCCGTCAATCAGCTGCCATACCAGAGTGCCGATTTCATCCAGTTTCACCTTCATGTTCGGTTTTTTCAGCCTCGGCTGAATATGCCGGGCCGGCCAGCCGGTTGCGAAACGGGGGAGAAGGATAACCACCTTCTCCCCTTCCATTTCAAATTCCCGAATCCGTTTCGGAATCAGGGTTAAGAGGTTTTTAGCTTTTTCTTCAGTCATTCTTTTCGTTCAATGCGCCCAGAGGGATTTTCACCAGCATATAGCCCAGGGCAAACATGACAAAAATACTGACAATGAAGTTGGAGTTGGGCCAGAGGTCCGGCACCCGCACATCAAAAAATGCAAGGGCGGCAAAGAGAAGGCCCATTAGTGCCTCTCCCGCTATGAGGCCGGAAGCCACCAGAACTCCGCGGTTTTCCACCGAAGATTTTTCGTCGGCGCTTACATTGCGCTTTTCAATAATGGAGTCAATCACCCAACGGATGATGCCACCGACAAAAATTGCGGCAACTGTCTCAAAGGAAAGATACATCCCAACGCAAACCAGCATCGGGCTCTTTACGCGCAGCAGGATAAACCCGATAGCCATGATGATGCCGACAATGATCAGCGGCCAGACCATATTGCCGCCTACGATTCCCTTGGAGAGCTGTGCCATCAGCCCGGCCTGGGGCGCGGCCAGCACATCGCCGCCGAATCCACCGATATGGCCGTCAATGGCAGCCTGTTTCAAGTCGCCGGCGTTGAGAATGAAGAGAGGCACCCACATGACAGATGCAGCGACCACGACGCCGATTAAATCGGCGATTTCCATTTTCCATGGTGTACCGCCGAGGATATATCCGACTTTCAGGTCCTGGAGCATTTCACCGGCAACAGCCGCGGAAACGCACACCACACCGGCCACCGCGAGAACCACAATAATTCCGTCTTTCCCCTTGGCGCCCAGCGCCACCATGAGAATGGCCGCCACCACGAGAGTAGAGATGGTCAGCCCGGAGATGGGGTTGTTGGATGAACCGATAAGCCCGACCAGATATCCGGACACGGCGGCAAAGAAAAAGCCTGCCACCAGCATCACCAGAGCTGCCACCAGTGCAGGCCAGAAAGCGGCGGAACCCCAGCCCATAAACCACCAGTAAACGATAAAGGTAATTACGGCGAGAATTGCCATTCCGGCAAAAACAAATTTGATATTCAGGTCTTTGTCGGTGCGGATTGTTGTGGATTTGGCGGTTGCCGCTTTCTTCACATCATCCACCGAGCGTTTAATGCCGGCAAAAAGGGATTTCCGCATTCCGTACAGGGTGTACGCGGCACTCATCAGCATACCCCCGATGGCAATCGGTTTTACGATTGTTGCAAAAATTACCTTTGAAACTTCTACCCAGGTCATGGCACCACTGTGAACAAATGGGAGGTACTGAGGTGCCAGCACCAGCATGAGAAGCGGAACAAACAAGCCCCAGGCCAGAACACCACCGGCAAAGTTCAGCGCGGCCAGCACCGGCCCGATGATGTAGCCGACACCGAAGAACGCCGGGCTCAATGCCGGTGATTTCAGCAGAAACCCGCCACCGGTGTTGACACCGGCAAATCCGGCCTTTGCTTTTGCGGTCCCCGGAACAATTTTCTGGGCAAAACCGATAAATGCTTCCCAGCTTCCCTTGAATACGTGGAAGTTTTTCAGAAATTCCACCAATCCACCGGTAAACATGGCATAAAACAGGTATTTGGCACCGGTCACTCCGGAACGGCCGGCTTTGTGGATTTCGGATGCGGCCAGGGATTCCGGAAACGGCAGTGTGGCATCTTCCACCATGACCCGGCGGAGCAGGGTGACAAAGAGGATGCCGATAATGCCGCCCACCAGCATAATGACGGTGGATTTCCAGTATCCGGCAAAAGAACCGAAAAACTCAGGGTCCCAGACCCCTGAAATCAAGAATGCCGGCAGGGTGAAAATTGCGCCGGCAGCGATGGACTCACCGATGGAGCCCACCGTACGGACAACGTTTTCTTCCAGAATGTTGTTGTCTTTGAACAGGCGCAATATTGCCATTCCCAGTACGGCAGCCGGATAAGTTGCAGCGATCGTCATCCCCGCTTTCAATCCCAGGTAAGCGTTGGCGGCTCCCAGAATCACTGCGAGAAGAAGACCGATAATCAGTCCGCGGACAGTGAATTCCTTCAAATTCTGATCTGCGGAAATAAAGGGTTTGAAACTCAAATCTACCTCCCCCATTCGGAATATTCCCCGCTATCATACCAGAAACAAAGAATGGAGTGAAGCACGATCGGAGCTTAGTGCTTTTCCTCCGTTTTTGAGTTGAAGTGGTAGAGAATAATGCCTGCCGCAACTGCAACATTCAGGGACTCAATGGCACCTGTACCGGGAATCGTGATCCGTATATCCGCCTGTTCGCGAAGTACTTCACTGATTCCGGAACCTTCACTTCCCATGATAAGGGCAAAGGGAAGTTCAGGTGTAATCAGATTCAGGGCCTCCCCTCCCCTTGTATCTGCTGCATAAACGGTTCTGTCCGGAGCATTGAGTTTCAGCTCCAGTTCCTGCTTGCTGAAACGCATCGGTGTCAGGTTAAAAGTGCCCCCCTTTGCCGCACGGAGTGCCCGGAGTGAAAAAGGGTCTGCACAGTCGTCATCAAGCCAGGCGGCGGTGACACCGAACTGTACCGCGCAGCGGAGAATGGCGCCCACGTTTGCCGGATCCTGAACCCCGTCCAGAACGACAACCCTTTCGTCTTCCCGTTCCCTTTCCGGCTCAATGGAAGAAAAAATCGCAATAAAACCGGAAAACGAAGCCATGTCGGAAATCGGAGCAAGGAGAGATTCCTTAACTTCGGCGGGGTAAAATTCTTCCAGGAAAGGAAGGTTTGCACATGCGTAAACATGTTCCGGCCGATGTCCGGCCTTGACCGCTTCCAGAAATACATCGGCGTCATCCACCAGAAACTGCTTCATCCGTCGTCTGTATTTCCGGTGTTTCAGTTTTTTCAATGTTTTAATGGCGGGATTGCCCGGGGATGAAATCATAATTCCTCCAGTACGCCCATTGAGCGTCCTCTTCTCAGACTCATGTAAATGGAAAGCCGTTTCCCGGGAATTTCCGCTTCCAGGTCCACCACCCGGATAACTTCCGCAAGATCCCTGTGTTCCGGTAACAGTTCCCTGAGCCGATTGGTTGCGTTTCGAATAAAGCCGCTGTTGAATTCAGTGGCCGTGTCATCCAGAAAAATGGAGAGGGGGAAAATATTTGCCTCAATGAGGTCCAGATAAAAATGTGTGCCGTAGGAAACATCCGATGAAAATCCGCTTTCTCTTTCGGCCAGTTCCACCAGAACCGCGCAATTGTTGATGTCGCCGTACCGGACATTGACCCCCAGCTTTACATCGCATGTCCCCCAGCGGCCCGGCCCGAACATGACAAAATCTTTGGCCGGGAGTTTTCTGTTCAGCAAACCGACAACAGTCCCCACTGCACGCCGCATCTGTTCTTCCGGAAGTTTCCGGTAAGCGGCGGGATCCACCCAGACGATATAGCGTAGTCCCGTCGCTACACCGCATGGGGTAATTCCGGTGGCTTTGAAGAGAATGTCCTCTTTCCTGCCCGGATTCGGAAGGCTGACCGGTGCCAGCCTCGCTCCCCGTGCCAGCGGCCGGCACTGAAGAAGAAAAATTTTCATTTTGCCGGTCTTCTCATTGAAATCAACGGCAAATTCAGTATCCACATGCATCCCATGGCCCTTTTTCAGAATGTCCAGCGCATGTTTATACGTATGGGGAAATTCTCCTTTCAGCACTCCGTTTAAAGTTACGATTGGCCGGTCGCCGGGACTCCGGCTGAACCAGGAATCCGTGAGATAGCCATCCCTCAAAAGAGACATTGCCAATGAAATTTCATCCCGGCGGAAATGAGATTCGGCTGTTCTAACGGGAACAGCCTCCACTCTCCGCTGGCTCAGGTTAAGCATGTCCACCTGTTTCTGGGAATAGCGGCTCAATTCGGCCGGGCTCTTTTCCGGGCGGAGCATTGGATCCGTCAGCGGGACCAGCCTTGTGTAATCGTTTCCGACCCGTTCCACCGCCCGGGTTCCAAGTCCCAGAACCATCCGGAGCAGCCCGTCTTCTTCATTGATTCGCGGGCTCCATTTGAACATATTCAACGAAAACCCCACGCCCGCAACAAAGGGGGAAAACATTCCATTCCGGTGACTGCCTACGACATTCTGGATGAGAACGGCCATTTTTTCATCGTAATCCACAAGATTCTTTTCTTTCCGATAGGCAATCACATCGGGAGAAAAAACAGACGCATAAACGGTTTTGATTGCCCGAATCATTTCTTCCAGGTTTTCTTCTGGTTTGCCGCTGTTGGCGACAAAAACACTTTCGTATTTCCCTGCAAAAGAGGTTTGGACATCGTCTTCCAACAGGGACGAGGAGCGCACCACCATTGGCATCCCCTTGAATTTATTCAGAAGATTCTGCAGTTTGACAGTAACGCTTGACGGAAAGCGGTATGCCTCCACCTTTTTTTTCAGTGCCTCGTATTCTTTTTCCACCTGTTCGACGGATTTGTATTTCTGGACCTGAAAAAACAGTGCCTCGTTTTCTTCGAAGAACTGATAGAACACATCGGACCCGAGATAGTAACAGGCGGGGATTGCCACTTCCGGCGCATCGTTGTCCTTTTCCCGCGCCCGCTGCAGCATGGCATAGGCCAGCAGCATTCCCGCCGCTTTTCCCCCGATTTTCCCGGTGCCGATAATTCTGGCCTTGATTTCCTGAAGGTCATTGAAGGTAAAGGTCTTCTTTGCTATGCCGATAAAATCCAGCCGTTCACTGATAAAAGCCCGGATCATGTTTACTTTCAGGTGTTCCAGTTCCGCGTCCTCATCGTCTGTTTCTCCGCCCTTTCCGTTTTTCAGTTGTTCAACCTTATCCTGCAATTCAAAAGGGGTGTCTGCCATGTCAATCATTTCCTGAAGCTGAAGATTCATGAATTTAATGTCGTCCACAATCTCAATTACGGTGGAGAGGGAAAAGTGGCAGGCAAAGTAGTAGTCGGTCAGCTGCCTGAGATGTTCCCGGACACGGGTTTCCCAGCGTTCGGCAGATTCCTGACGGACCGGATCTGTGAGGCCTTCTCTCTTTTGGTCGAAAATTGCTTTTTTTACAGCTTCATTCTGCAGAAAACTTTCTGTTATCTTTATTTTTTTGCGTAGAATACGGCGCATCCGTTTACGAATCCGGTCCGCAAGAACCGGATAACGTGTAATCATGCGGCTGATGATAAATGCCCGTTCTTCACACGCTTGTTTCAATCGTTCGCCTCCGTTCAGGGGTATCTCTATTGTACACGATACGAAGGAAAACAACAGGGTTGATTGATTCCGGCGCGGTTTTGCCTTAAGATAGAAAACAAGGAAGGGAAAAAATGAAACTGAACAGTGATTACCGGCCGAAATTCAGTGGGTTTCATGACCTGATGCAGTACCGGGTCCGGGAAATTCTTCTGGTGTCCAGCCTCTATGACGCATTTGTGCTGGAAGAGGATGGACGGATTTCGGAACGCATTTTCAGTGAATATGTGGACTTGAATCTCCGTTTTATTCCGAAAATCACACGGGTATCCACAGCAGTTGAAGCACTGGAGCTGGTGGCGGCACACCGCTTCGACCTGGTAATTACCATGCCCCACGTCTCCGGGCTCTCGGCAATGGAGCTGGGCGGAAGGATAAAAAAAACTTCCCCCGGGATTCCGGTGGTAATGCTGACATACGAACCGGTTTCGCCGGAAACACTGGTTGCCATCCGCCGAACGGAGACCATTGACAAGGTTTTTTACTGGTTCGGAGATACCCGGATTCTGCTGGCGATTATCAAGTATGTGGAAGACATGAAAAATGCTCCGGCGGACGCGAAACTGGGGGTTCAGATTATTCTTCTCGTGGAGGATTCGCCCCGGCACTATTCTTTTATTTTCCCGATTCTCTACACCGAGGTATTGAAACAGACCCGGTATCTGGTTTCCGACAGTGTCAACGATTATCAACGGATGATGCGGATGCGGGCGCGTCCCCGGATTCTGCTTGTGGAAACCTATGAACAGGCGAAAGCGGTGGAAAAAAGGTATAAAAATCTTCTCCTTGGTGTTATCTCGGATATCCGTTTTCCCCGGAAGGAAATCATGGATCCCCGTGCGGGAATTCGCCTGGCTCGATCCATGCGCAGAAAAACACCGGATCTGCCCATCCTGATTCAATCCATGGAGGAAGATACCGCCATCGTTGCAAAGGAAGAAGGGCTGGCATTTCTGAAAAAAGATGATCCTCAGCTGGACAGCGAACTGCGAAAATTTATCCGGGGCAATTTCGGTTTCGGAGATTTCTGTTTCCGCCTTCCGGACGGTACCGAGGTGGACCGGGCACGGAACATTGAGGAAATGATAGAGAAAATCCATACAATTCCTCTGGAAAGCCTCCTTTTTCATGCCCGGGGCAATCATTTTTCCATCTGGCTCCGTGCCCGGGGCGAATTTGAAATGGCGGAAGAAATCCGGCACCGGAAAATTGAAGACTTTGAAAATCTCTCGGAAATAAGGGACTATATCGGACATACACTGGAAATGTTTTTCCGCCGGGAAATGAGCGGAGCTATTGCCGATTTCGGCAAAGCACATTTTGATACGCGGCACCGGTTCATGCGTCTGGGAAGCGGTTCCATCGGAGGCAAAGCGAGGGGAATTGCTTTTCTCAATTCCCTTCTGCCGCAAATCCGGGAGCTGATTCATCATGAGAGCAGCACCATCAACATCCCGGATACTTTTGTAATCAGTACAGACCTGTTTGACGAGTTTATGGCATCCAACAGCCTCCATGAGCAGGCAATGGCGTGTGAAACCGACCGGGAAGTGGTCCGGCTCTTCCGGAAAGCCCGGGTCCCCGCGTCGGTCAAAGAGGCGGTCCGCCGTTTTGTGGACGAGGTTCGAACCCCCATTGCGGTCCGTTCCTCCAGCCTTCTGGAAGATTCCAAAGCACTGCCTTTTGCCGGAATGTATAAAACATTCATGCTGCCCAACAACCATCCGGAGCCCAGAACCCGGCGTCGTCAGCTGATGGAAGCAATCAAACTGGTGTATGCTTCAGTATATCTGATTTCTCCCCGCCAATATGCCATCAGTTCAAATTTGAGGATTGAAGAGGAAAAAATGGCGGTAATTGTTCAGGAAATTGTCGGAAAACCGTTTAAAAACGGATTTTATCCCGTCATTTCAGGGGTGGCTCAATCCTACAACTTCTATCCGTTTACCGGAATGAAGCCGGAAGAAGGGATTGTCCATCTTGCGTTGGGGTTGGGAAAAACCATTGTTGACGGCAAAAAGACCTATCGTTTCTCTCCCCATCATCCGGCAGCCAATCCACCATATGGAAACATCGGTGAATTGATTCGGAACAGCCAGAGTGAACTCTATGCGCTGGATTTGAACAATCCTGCAATGAAAATTCGCAACAATGAAGGTTTTTCACTTGTCCGTCTTCCCCTCTCCGCGGCATTGGAAGACGGAAGTCTGTTTTATGTCGGCAGTACATTCTGCCCCGAAGACGGCCGCCTCCGGGACACCGTGGGGCGGGACGGCCCCAAAGTTGTTACATTCGCCCATATCCTGAAACACCGGATGTTTCCGCTGGCGGAAATTCTCCGGGAAGCGCTGGAAATCGGGGAAGAGGCTTTCGGTTCTCCGGTGGAAATCGAATTCGCCTTGAATTTGTCCCGAAACAGCCGATGGAGCGGTGATTTCTATTTTCTTCAGATTCGGCCCATGGTGGTGGGAATGGAAACCGAAGACATTGCCATTCCTGCCGGAACCGAGGAAACCGCATTCTGCTTTTCGGAAAAAGCTCTGGGAAACGGCAGTTTCAATGACCTCCGGGACATTGTTCTTGTGGACCCCGAAACCTTTAATGTAGCCAACAGCCGGGAAATTGCCATGGAAATCGGCAGAATCAATGCCCGGTTCCGGAAAGAAGAGCGTCATTACATTCTTATCGGTTTCGGCCGCTGGGCCACCAGCGATCCCTGGCTTGGAATACCGGTGGACTGGGAACAGATTTCCCAGGCTGCGGTTTTTGTGGAATCTCATCTGGGAAATTTCCGGGTGGAACCGTCCCACGGCAGCCATTTTTTTCACAACATGGTGTCCATGAAACTGGGCTATATTCATGTGGGGAAACCGGATAAACGAAATTTTGTTGACTGGGACTGGCTGAAAACGGTTCCAACGGCAGAAAGAACCCCCCATGTCCGTGTGCTGCACATGGATAAGCCTCTGCCTGTCCGTATCAATGGGAAAACCGGTACCGGCGCCATTTTAAAGCCCGGAAATACCTGGCGCCGGAAAATTTCATTGGAACCATAAAAAAGAGGCGGCAAAATGCCGCCTCTTTTTCAGGTATCAATATTACGTGAGCCGATTTCGGCTTATACCACTCCCTGATCCATCATGGAATTTGCAACCTTCATAAATCCGGCAATATTGGCACCGTGGACATAATTTCCTTCCACGCCATATTTCTTGGCGGTGGTGGAAATGTTCTGCCAGATATTTTGCATAATCCCTTTCAGTTTGCCGTCCACTTCTTCAAAACTCCACTGGGTGAAATAACTGTTCTGGGCCATTTCCAGGCCGGAAACCGCTACGCCGCCCGCATTTGCCGCTTTACCCGGCAGAAAACCGACGCCCTGCTCAAGAAGGTATTTGGTGCCTTCCAGCGTGGTCGGCATGTTGGCGCCTTCTCCCACAACCAGGCAGTTGTTGGCGGCCAGTGCCTTGGCATCTTCCACATCCAGCTCGTTCTGGGTCGCACAGGGCAGTGCCACATCGCATTTGACTTTCCACACATCATTCCGGTTTTCACTGTATGTGGCTCCGGGATGTTTTTCCAGGTATTCTTTAATCCGGCCCCGGCGGACTTCTTTAATGTCTTTGACCAGTGCCAGGTCGATTCCGTCCATGTCAATGACACAACCGTTGGAGTCGGACATGGTAACCACCTTGCCGCCCAGCTGGTTCACTTTCTCGCAGGCATAGATGGCCACGTTTCCGGCACCGGAAATTACCACGGTTTTTCCGTTAAAATCCGTATTGCGGACATGATGCAGATATTCGTCCACAATGTATACCAGTCCGTAGCCTGTTGCCGGTGTGCGGGCAAAACTGCCGCCCCAGTCCAGGCCTTTTCCGGTAAGAACCCCTTCCCAGCGGTTTGCCAGGCGTTTGTACTGGCCGAACATGAATCCGATTTCCCGGCCCCCGACACCGATATCCCCGGCCGGAACATCGGTATAGGCACCGATATGGCGGCAAAGCTCTGTCATGAAGCTCTGGCAGAATTTCATCACTTCGTTGTCAGATTTGCCTTTCGGGTCAAAATCGGAACCGCCTTTGCCGCCACCCATGGGAATGCCGGTGAGGGCATTCTTCAGAATCTGTTCAAAACCCAGGAATTTCAGTGTTCCCAGCTTGACCGACGGGTGAAATCGGAGTCCGCCCTTGTACGGGCCGATGGCACTGTTAAATTCTACCCGGAATCCCTTGTTTACCTGAATTTCGCCGTTATCGTCCACCCACGGGACACGGAACATAATCACCCGTTCCGGCTCGGTGAACCGTTCCAGCATCTTGGTCTGCTCAAATTCAGGGTGCTGCGGAAGTGCAATTTCCAGTGACTCGAAAACTTCTTTCACTGCCTGATGAAATTCATCTTCACCGGGATTTCGGGCAATCAGCCCATCATACACCTGACTCAGATAGCTCATTAAAGCCTCCCAAAATAAAATTGAAAAAGAGTAAAACTCCCTATTATTATACACATTGATTTATTTTCGCAAGTCCTTTTTATAATTTTTTTTTATTCGGGAGCCGGGAGGCGCGGAAATACAAACTAACCGATTAGAAACAAAAAAGATGTTTTTTATTTTAAGACAATAAAAACATCTCGTCAGCGGGGGATAATCCTGATTGGAAATGAAAAATATCCCCGCACGACATCATCAAGGGTGACAACGTCCACAGCCCGGAATTCTTTCCATTTTTTTGTTCTCGGAATCTGAACACCCTGCATTTCCACTGTTTCCATTACGGACCCCGGAAGGGAAGACTGTACGGTTTCTCCCATGAACAAAGCGGAGGTTTTTTCCGCCAGGCCGACGTAAAGTTTGCTGTTTCGGAGAAAATTGTTTACCAGCCGGATAAACCCGTCAAGGCTTTCAATCCGCTGTTTGAGAACCTTGGACTCTTTCCGCATAATGGACATGCCGTCGCCGATTTCCACATGATAATTTCCCGGTTTCATGTTTTTCGGAATCGCCAGTGTGATGTTTTTGATAAACATGTCCCGCTGAAAAGGTTTCAGGTAGAGTTGGAGGTGCACGGTGTCGCCGGGCCGCACCCGTGCCCGGGAGGCTTTTACCTTTACCAGCTGCGCCAACCGCAGCTGTTCCGAATAGTTCAGATTCAGGGTAATTCCTTTGATGTGGACACTGTCGTAAGGGTTTTGCAGCACCGCCTGCACCAGTGAGGCGACTTGGGCACTGATTCCCGCCATGGAAGTGCCGATAACCATGGCATCCAGTTTCAGGGCAGGATGTCCGGTAATGTCAATACGGCCCCTGAGGTTGAAACTGTGGAGCCCGACGGTTTTGCAGGCAGTGGTTAAAATACTGTTCAGTGCGAGATTGGTCAGGAACGGGGTCAGCAGGGGATTTTCGGCAATTTCCAGTGAATAGGTTCTGGGCGTGCTGCCGAAATTCACTTTGACCGTCATGGAGATCATGTCCGGTTTTTTTCCGACAATGCCAAGGATGGCCGCATTTCTGTCCTCAACAATTGTTCCGACTTCCCTTCCGATTGCACCGAGCTTGTTGGACGTTTTGTATGAAGGATAGGTGGCAAGGATTGTGGCGGTATGCATGGGAAGGGCAACATTTCCCAGCCCGAACATGGGATGGCCGAAAGCCAGAATGTAATTTCCGTCAATAGAGGTAACCGTACCGATGGCATAGAGGTTCAACGCTCCCCGGGTCAATGCCACTGCGATGGCGCCGCCGGGCTTCAAAGATTTCGGGGCATCCGCCGCCTCACCGGCAAAAGAAGCGGTACCGGCTGAAAAGGGCAGGCTGGAAAATCCCGAGCTGACAAAGTTCCCCCTGTGAAAGGCTTCCTGCAATTCTTTCGGGAAAAAGCTCCGACTGTCCGGATCCAAAATCCGGCTGATGTCCGGAACTTCCTCAAACCGGAGGGAATGTTCGCTTCCCCGTACTCCGTAAAGGTGGGTAACAGATTCCATATTTTCAATGGGAGTCAGGCCGCCGATGGGTTCTTTCCCAAACGCCCAGCCGAAAGAAATCGCCCCGGCCAGTTTTCCGTCAAAATAAACCGGGCTACCGCTCATTCCGGCGATAATGCCGGCTTTCTCCACCACCGGGCCGCCGCAGCGGACCAGTACCCGATTTTCACCCGGGGTCTGGTTTTGAAGCAGGCCCAGCACTTCAACGGGAAACTTTACAATCCGGTTTCCTTCAAACACCGTAAGGCCGTATCCCTTCATTCCCTTTTTCAAGTGGGAAGACGGTATCGGTTCCACCGCGAACAACAGCCCCGTGACGAGAAAAAGCAGGACAACCCATAATCTCTTCATTGTGTTCCCTCTCCTGAAGTAATAACCGACAATGCGCCGGGAATCAATTCCACATGAACTTTTCCGCTGACTGTAATACGGATTCCGTCCACATGGGCGTCAATTACTTTATCATAAAGATCCAATTCCACATCCCGTGAACGGAAGAAGCGGAAACCTCTGTGTGTCAAATGCTTCTTCCGGGAAACCAGATACAGAAGCCAGGGCCTGGCGAAATGGTTGGTTCCCGGCACCACAACAATATCCATCAGGCCGTCGTCCAGTTTCGCGTCAGGCGTAATGTAAAACCCTCCGCCGTAAGCCTTTCCGATGGAGGCCACAAACATGAAAACCGGTTCTGACATCCGGGCCTTCCCGTCAGAACGAATATGTGCGGCAAAAGTCCGGTAAGTCAGCAGGTGCCGGGCAACACCGGCATAGTACGGGTTTTTCAAACGCTTGACCTTCTGCGCCGTCACCACCACTGCGCCGTCAAATCCGATACCGAGATTATTGAAAAAATAATGCCCGTCCACCTTTCCGCAGTCACTGTGAATCAGACGGTAATTTCCCGAGAGAATCAGGCGCAAAGCGGCTTTCGGGTCCCGGGGAATTCCGGCACTCCGAATAAAATCATTTCCCATCCCAAGGGGGACAATTCCGAACTTTATTTCAGGATGCCCTGCCAGTGCCGAGCCGATTTCATTAATGGTGCCGTCCCCTCCGCAACCGATAATCGTTGTGTATCCTTGTCTCATCATCTCTTTTGCCAGTTCGGTGGCATGTCCGGGCGCTTCGCTTTCCCGCCACAGGAAAGGCACACCGGAAGAGAGGGCAATTTTTTCAAGTGTATCGCCAAACAGAGCCGCCCTGCCCCTTCCGGCCGCGGGATTCAGAATAATGCCGACAGGGGCATTTTCTACCGCCATCTACATCCGCTCCGGCAGCTGCATTCCCATAAGCCCGGCTCCGGCCTTCAGTGTGGCGCTGGTCAGCTCCACCAGTGCAAGGCGGAAAGCGGAATGCCCGTTATCATCGCCGATTACACGGCAATGGTGATAAAAACCGTGGAACGCATGGGTCAGTTCCAGCAAATACTGGGCGAGGAAGTGACTTTTTCTGTGCTTTGCGCAAAGGAGAAGGGTATCATGGGCCTGAGACAGTTTCTGAATCAACAGGGCTTCGTCTGGATGGCTGATGGAAACCTGCTCCGGATTCACCGGGGGCAGATTCCGGGATTTATCCAGGATTCCCCTGCAACGGACATAAGAATACGCAATATACGGGCCGGAATCTCCATCCATACTCAAAACCTCATCCCAGGAAAACTTGATATCTTTAACCCGGTCATTTTTCAGGTCGTGAAAAATAATGGCACTGGTGCCCAGGGTTTCCGCAATCTTCTCCCGTTCACTATCCGGGATATCGGGATTTTTTTCTTCCATAACCGCCCGAATCCGCTTTACCGCCTCATCCAGCACCTCTTCGAGGAAAATCACCTTTCCTTTTCTTGTGGACATCTTCCCGTCCTGAAAACGGTAGAGCCCGAAGGGGATATGTTCCATATCCGCTGCCCATTCAAATCCTGCCAGCTCCAGCACCTTGAAAAACTGGCGGAAATGCAGGGCCTGTTCCGCGCCGACCACATAGAGCGCTTTATCAAATCCGAAAGTATCGTGACGATACACCGCCGCAGCAATATCCCGTGTGGCATAAAGAGACGCCCCGTCTGATTTCTGAATCAGGCAGGGGGGCATATCAAACTCATCCAGATTGACAATCACCGCATTTTCACTGACGGACAGCAAGCCTCTTTCTTTCAGAATATCAATAACCGATTGGAGCTTGTCCCGGTAGAATGCTTCCCCCAGCACCTTGTCAAAGCGGACATTGAGCCGTCCGTAAGTTCGGTTGAACTCTTTCAAAGATAATTCCCGAAACGTCTGCCACAGCTCTGTTTCCCTTTCGCCGCCGTCTTCCAGCCGCTTGAATGCCAGCCTGGCCGCTTCTTCCAGTTCCGGAGCGGTTTCCGCTTCCCGGTGAAAACGGACATAAAGGGCCAGCAAATGCTTCACCGGATTTTCAGCCAGTTCCTCACGGCTTCCCCATTTTTCAAAAGCAACAATGAGTTTGCCGAACTGAGTGCCCCAGTCTCCGATATGGTTGACTGCAATCACCTCCGCTCCCAGTGAACGAAACAGATTCTGTAAAAAATTTCCGATAACCGTACTTCTCAAATGGCCGATACTGAACGGCTTGGCAATATTCGGAGAAGAAAACTCCACCAGAACCTTCTGCCCGGCCAGTTCATTCCAGGCAAGCATCCGGTCCGGACTTTCCCGGTACTTCCGGTACAGGGCACGGAACATTTCCCCCTTATCAAGATGAAAATTCAAATATCCGCCCACAACCTCAATCTTTTCCACGCCGGGAGGCGTTCCAATGGCGGTTTTCAACTCGGCGGCAATCTGAGGCGGCCCCATCCGCAATTGCCGGGCAAAGGGAAAACAGGGGAGGGCAAGGTCTCCGAATCCTTCCCTTTCCGGTCGTTTAAACAGATTCTCTTTTGAAACAGTGTCGGCAGAAACGCCCTTCTTTACCAGGAAATCAACCACCTGCCGGGCAATATTTTCTTTGATTGTCTGCATCTATCCTCCAAGGTGTGACGTACTATTCAACATTGTGAGTTTCGGGGGAAACGGCTCGTCCAGAACAAAGCGGTTGATACAGGCATTTTCCTGTTCAAAACAGAAAGCTCTGTCCGGTTTCAACTCCAGAAGCCGGCAAATTACTGCCCGGTTCACCGCCCCGTGCGCCACAATTGCCACATTATCCGACGAATGACGGTGGCGGTCAACAATTTCCTGAAGGGGGCGGGCTATCCTGCGGTACACATCTCCCAGGGATTCTCCGTTTGGAGCCGGTGTCTTTCCGTCCGTCAGCCAATTTCGCAGGAGTGATTCTTCATTCTTCAGAATGTCAAAAAAGGAAACTCCTTCCCATCTCCCGCAATCCACCTCGTGGAACTGCGGAATCGAAACCGGCGCCAGCCCGGACTGCTTTGCAAGGGGTGCTGCTGTCTCCATTGCCCGGATCATGGGGCTTGCATAAATTCTGTTCAGTTGAATTTCATTGAAAAAAGACGCGATTTGTTTTGCCTGGGCAAGGCCTCTGTCGGTGAGGGGAAAATCTCCGCTTCCCTGAAATTTCCTGCGCCGGTTGGGCAGGGTCTCGCCGTGACGGATGAGAAACAGGTGCATTAACGGACAGATTCCTGAATCCACTTGAGAAATTCCGGTTTCCCTTTTACCATCGGGAAAGACAGAATCTCCGGAATCTCATAATTGTGAAGTGCGGTGATGGTTTTTTCAATTTCCTCGTAATGATCGGCGGTGGACTTGATAATCAGCAGATACTCTTCATCGTCCCAAACCTTCCCTTTGAAACGGTAAATGGAACGAATGGCCGGAATCATATTGACACAGGCAGCCACCTTCTTGTACACAAGCGCGTTGGCGATAGTCAACGCCTGCTCTTCGGACCCCACAGTTGTCATAACCAGAATATATTCCAGACCGTGTTTTGAATCTTCCATCATCCCCTCCGTTGCAACCATGCACCCTTCAATAGTTTACCTACATCCCTCGCCCCAGTCAAGAAAGAAGGCTGAAGAAAGAGAGGAAAAATCAGAACAGGTATGTAACCCTAACTAAACAGATAATGAAAAATTCTTTCGCTGCAAAAGTAACATCACAGGTGTTCCCTTTGTTCCCTCTCTGCGCGCCGCCGCCCGGTCCGGATTCAAAACGGGGACCGGCAACGTCTCCGGTGCCTGCGGGGTTATTCAACAACCCTACTATCCCCGGTTTTCCCCCGGATATTATTCACAGAATTTTCATTGTCCCTGGAATTCCCACGAGGATTCTTTCAATATGGTTTTAACTTCGGAATGCGATAACAGTTTGTAATAGAAAACTTTTTCAATTTTGACACTACCCAAATACATCTGCTGTCCTAAAATCTCTCCTTTGTTGGTAATTTTCCCTCTGAACTTAATAAGAGCTGCGTTACAGTTAAACTTCCGGGAAGAAGAGAACAATTTTTTGTCATCTGAAATGCTTTTTACATGATAGGACAAGTCTGTTGGGAAATAACTGTAATGAATTCCTTTAAGTGCAAAATTGAATATAAATGCCGCATACTCAGGAGTCCAAAAAATAATACCCTCATAATAAGCATGGCCTTTAGTCGGTATGGTTAGAAAATGAATATTTTTTGCCAATTTACTTTCAAAGACTGTTTTGTATAAACATGAAGCGGAAAAAAGAGTTAATCCAAAACAAAGAATCCCGATCACTTTTCTTATCATTTTTTCCTCCAATCCTTAACAACTGCCTTTCCTACAGCGTCTGCGTATTCTTCCCTGCCCTGAAAGAATCCCGCCAGCATGAGACGCAGAGCGGCTTCCGGGTCAATCCCCGGACGACCGTTGGTGAGGTCGTAGCAGTCGGCAACTTCTTCCCGCAGCCAACTTAAATCCGGAACTTTGTCCACTTTCTTCAGGATGTGGTCTTTGGGGATGTAATCCACCAGGGAGCCCGGAATGAACAAGACGTGTTGGGTTCGGTCTTTCCGGTCAAGCATGATGCCTCCTTTTGTCGAGGAACATGTTTATTTATCTGTGAATTATTATATCATGTGGACTGGATAATGACCAGAAAAAC
Organism: Acidobacteriota bacterium; assembly: GCA_013152385.1. Taxonomy (GTDB): domain Bacteria; phylum Acidobacteriota; class Holophagae; order Thermotomaculales; family Thermotomaculaceae; genus UM-FILTER-49-7. Next base: position 673 of record JAADGL010000032.1, on the reverse strand, counting down.
ACGGGTTTTATTACAGGTTTTTGTGGGACTTTTTCAACAGCCCCACTGTCCCCGGTTTCCCTTCGCATTGTATTGCTGTCTGTTACTGGAAATTGAATCAAGGTGGTTGCCGGTTCCGAAGGACTGAAATTAAATGTTCGAAAAATTCTTGATACTACTATTTTTTTCTAAACATGAGATAATATAATGTTATAATTTAATTATCCACTGAATGACAGCCTTAAACTTTTTGGGAAATTAAAGTATATTTTCAAAAAAGGGAGTGTTAAAAATGAAAAATTTTTTGTTTTGTGCAATAACATTGTTAGTAACGTGTGTTGTTTCTTTTGGGATGAATCCAAATGATGATTTTGATTTGAAGGATTATGAAATAGTATCTTATACAATGCCGTTGAGAGGAGAATATTATCGACCACAGGATTCTATTAGCGCTTCTGCTGTAGTTTGGACAAATATACCAGGAGGGGAAGATAAAAATGGTATGCTTGAGTTTATTGTAATAGACGGGGGTGGTAATGCGTATATGATTGATAATGTGTTAGTTCAGATACCTTTTCGGCCGGCATCAGACCCTGTCCAATTGCAAGGCAATTTGCCTTCAAATTTTTGTTCGGGTTATTTCTCTTGCCAAATCAATTTGCGAATAGATGGAGCTATTGAGGATGGTGTTTAT
>JAADGL010000048.1 GCA_013152385.1 Acidobacteriota bacterium | reverse complement strand
TTCAAAAATTCTGTTAAAGAAAATATTTCTAATCGAATAATCAGCTACATTTTCCGTTGGTAATTCTTTGCATCAGAAGATATAATAATTTCCACGAAAATAAATGGAATTTCACTGAAAGGAAGTATGGATGAAGGAAGGAAATAGAATCAAACCGAAGCGCTATATCCTTCCAAACTTAAGGGGAGTGGGAAACAATTATGCTATTCTCGCGGATTTTGATCAAATTCTAATCCCACAAATGGTTGTCCCAGCGAGGTAGAAATGAGCAAATATTTACTATTTCGAGGTGAATGTGAAACCTGTGGATTCAAAACGGAAATGCTAAGCAACCGAAATGATGACGTGACAAGACTTTTGTTGAGTGAACGGACATTTAAGCCCGCGCTTTTTTATTATGATGAAGATCCAATGTATGATGAAGTGTCAGCACTTGTTAAAAAGATTGTAGTAGGATTGGAACTGGATGAAATGCAAAAGGTTGATATTTTTTTTGAAATATTTGGATCTTTATGTGATTTGGCTCCAGATGGAAGTGAATATCGCATTTCTGAAATATTTAGGTGTCCCAAATGTGAATCGTGTGACTTCGGCTGTGATCCAACGGAACCTCCGAAGTACGCTGAAGCAGAACCTCCCAAGGTTAAACATGAGTATTGGGACAGTCTTTCAAATGACGAAAGAAGAATGCTTGTAGTTAACAGAATTCAAGACAGACTTCCTAATCTGGAAAATTATCGTGGAACGACTATACCAATTCTACCGAAGTGGTATCATCCAAATGAAATTAAATGATTCTATGCAGAAAGCCAGCAGTAAAAATTTGAAAGATCTGGGAAAATTCTGGGGTCACATTACTAAAAAAATTCTGTCAAAGGGGAATGTTCGATTGAATAATCAACCGCATTTCCCGCTGGCAATTCCCCACACTAGAAGATATAATAATTTCCATGAAAATAAATGAGATTTCACCAAGAGGAAGTGTAAATGAAGGATGGCAGGACGTCCTTGAACATACAAACCCGTTTTGGAGTTATCAACCGTGGTACTCTCATGGATACTGGTACAGAAAATGGGGTAAGGTCACATATGCCAAGTTGTTCAGAAATATGTTTTGAGTGGTGATTGATTCATGAAGTACGAATTGCGAGTTTCAGAGAGCTCAAAAGTCTATTCGGTAATAATTTATGTGTGTTATATTCTTTTCCCTGTTGTTGGATATTTATTATGGGGTCTCATCGGCATTCTAATTGGCTTTGTGTTGGCATTTCTGATGGACACTTTATGGCCAAGATGGGTATTAGATTATCCCATTGAGAACCTCAAATATACATTGCAAGTTTTTCTCGAGCATGGATTAAGAAATGGGTTGATTTCTTGTAGGTGGGAAGGGGGCAGGCGAGCAGGGTTTTATTTGCCCTACTTTGAAGACGAAAAAAAGTCCGTGCCAAAGAGCTGGAAAGATAAGATTAAGATAAAGATCTCTCCAATGGAAGGCTGGGGAGGGTATTCGACAAGATTAATGTTTCGCGCCAAAGAATGGGAATCAAAACATGGGCATGATATTTGGGAAAGAATAGGAAATGAATTTAATTGTTCTTATACCTCTTATTATATTGATGGGTTGGAATGGATTGGCTATTTTACGCCTGATGTTGAAAAAAAACTCCAGATTCTTCGTCAAGTAACGGGAACCAATAGAATCCCATACGTTCGTGCCATGATCCCTATGAAGAACTGGTATATTTTCGCCTCCACAGACGGAAAAGGCGACCGAATGGATGGTTTCCCCGATATGCGAAAGAGTGAGGAGTATTGGAAACAGAGGCGGCATAAAGAAAAAATGGAAGCCAAACTGGAACGCAAGCGAAAAGAGCAACGAGAAATTGATCGGAATCGCAGAGAAGCCGAAGCCATGCAACAGAAACACAAACGAAAAAGATAAAAAAAAGAAGAAGATGGGACCATGCCCAAAACTTGACAAGCTTTGCAAGCGATTGGTGTTTATGGTAGTTAACGGAATTCGGATTTTTGGATGAAAAACTTGACCTGAAGGGGTGTTCAGAGCGGCTGAAGAACCTGTTCTGAAATGAAACAAGCTTGTTTATAGATGGATTTTCAGGAGGTATTGATGTTTGAAAAGCTTGGCCCGAATTATGCTCGATCTGAAGATGGATTCTCAGTGCATATAATTCCAGATATTTAATGCAATATATGGAAGATGGAGCTATGCTGGAAATAGAGGTGGAAATTGGGGCACAAGACCTGGCTATTTATCTGTCAGCGGTGACAGAATGGAATATTGGAGAAGGCAACGCACAATATCTGACTCAAGATGAGCGAGAAAGGACCAAGAGCAGGATTCAAGCTGCATTGAAATTTCTGCATGTTCCACACGTTATCTTGTAGGGAACGTTTACATGATAATTCCAATGTCACCCATCCCAAGGTCTTTGTCAATAAAAAAACACCTCCCCTGAATTCAGGGAATACAGGATGTGTAAATGAAGAAAAACAATAGAATCAAACCGAACCGCTACGTTCTCACCGTTCTTTTTCTCCTTCTGTGCCTTTTTTCTGCCCCCGCCCCGGCCTTCACTGCCAACCGCTCCACTTGCCCTGCCTTCGACACAACGAGCATCCGTGCCATCTTTTGCCTTTGGAGATGAGGGGTAGGCAGATGACGGGAGAATGGACTTGCCGCAGGCCATGGGTGTGGGGCAGATTATTGAGGTTCCCGGAACACATCTCCCGCCAATGTTTGGATCGTCTTACGAGATATGGGGCAATATAACGACTTTTCTTCTTGACAGTGGAGGGGAGATGGCTATAATTAGTATCCGGTGACGCGGGGCGGTGACGCGGGGTAGAGCAGTCAGGTAGCTCGTCGGGCTCATAACCCGGAGGCCGTGGGTTCAAATCCCACCCCCGCTACCAATTTTCAATTGCAATGCTCCGTTAATTGGGGCTTTTTTGTCTTTGTGCAGGTTTTCTTGACGCAAAGATGATTTCTATGTTAGAGTCAAGCACTGTGACGAGATTTCGAGGGAGGATTTTGGAACATGTACGCAATAGTGGAAACCCAGGGAAAGCAACATAAGGTAACCGAGGGCCAGATTCTCATTGTGGACCGGTTGACGGCGGACGAAGGCAGCAGCATTGATCTGGACAAGGTGAAGTTGCTGGGAAAGGACGACAGCGTTAAGGTCGGCACGCCGTACGTGGACGGTGCCAATGTCACCGCCAAGGTCCTTGAACATAAGAAGGGAAAGAAGATTCTGGTATTCAAAAAGAAGAGACGGAAACAGTACAAGCGGATGAGAGGCCATCGCCAGTTGCTGACTGTTTTAAAAATTGAAGGAATCAAGGGGTAAATTATGGCTCATAAGAAAGGACAGGGCAGTTCCAGAAACGGAAGAGACAGTAACGCTCAGCACCTTGGAATTAAACGGCAGGACGGTCAATTGATTAATGCCGGCACCATTATTGTTCGCCAGCGGGGTACCCATTTCAAGCCGGGTGAGAATGTCGGGCGCGGGAAAGACGATACTTTGTTTGCACTGACAACCGGGATTGTCCGGTTTCGGGACAGAGGCCGGATGGGTAAATTTGTAACCATAACAGAAGCGCTTCACTAATTCTGTTTTTCTTGATCTCTTGGGGGGCCTTGTGCCCCCCTTTGTTGTTTCAGGTGATTTTTTATGTTTGTTGATGAAATGAAAATGACAATTCAGGCGGGAAGCGGCGGAAACGGCTGCGTCAGTTTTCGCCGGGAGAAGTATGTTCCGAAAGGCGGCCCGGACGGCGGAGACGGCGGAAACGGCGGGGATGTGATTTTTGTGGGAGACGCCGGTCTCAATAGTTTAACCCGTCTGCGGCAGCGCCAGCACTACCGGGGAGAGCGGGGGGAACATGGAAAAGGCAAAAATATGCACGGCCGGAACGGCACCCCCTGTGTTGTAAAGGTACCCCGGGGTACGATTGTCCGGGATGCCGAAACCGGAGAGCTTCTGGCGGAAATTCTGGAGGATGGCCAGCAGGTGGTGATTCAGAAGGGCGGGAAAGGCGGAAAGGGCAATGCCCGCTTTGCCACCGCCACCAACCGGGCACCGCGCTTTGCGGAAGAGGGCCGGTTGATCGAACCCATTCATATCCGCCTTGAATTGAAGCTTATTGCCGACGTCGCCCTTGTGGGGTTCCCAAATGCCGGAAAATCCACATTAATTTCCCGGATTTCCAGTGCCCGCCCCAAGGTGGACGGGTATGAGTTTACGACGCTTCATCCGAATCTCGGTGTGGTGACATACGATGATTTCAAGTCTTTTCTTGTGGCCGATATCCCCGGGTTGATTGAAGGGGCGGCGGAAGGCAGGGGGCTGGGAATTAAGTTTCTGCGCCATATTGAACGGACCCGCGTGCTGCTTCACCTGCTGGATGGCGCGGCTCCCCACGGTTCGCTGATGCGGGAGTTTCAGGTGATTCGGGAGGAAGTAAAAAAATTTAATTCCGATATGCTGAACCGGCATTTTGCGGTGGCTGTCAATAAAATTGACAGCCTTTTTTCCCGGGAGGAGCTGGAGGAAATGGAAGATTTCTGTCGGGAACAGCAGATTCCTTTTTTTCAGGTTTCAGCAGTAACAGGGGAGGGGTTGAATTCGCTGGTTTCCAGTCTGGGCCGTCTTGTGGAGTCTTCCCGGCCGGTATTTTCCGCTGCCGGTACAACCCGGCCGGAAATTTCAACGCAAAAGAAAGATTTTCTCGAAGAGGTGTAGATGATCGGTTACTACGGCGGCAGTTTTGACCCGATTCACAACGGCCACGTGGAAATTGCGCGGTATATTGCGGCTTTTCCGGCTGTAGATTCCGTGTGTTTTGTTCCCACCGGCACGCATCCGCTGGGGAAACCGGTTTCTTTGCCCCGGCATCGTCTGGAGATGATTCGTCTGGCTATCCGCGGAATTCCCGGACTCACGGTTTCGGATATTGATGTTTCTTCCGGTGTTCCTTCTTATACAATCGAACTGCTCCGGCGTTTGAAAGAAACCGTAAAGGGAAAGTTTTTTTTCATTGCCGGTATGGATAATCTGAACCAGTTGTTCGAATGGCGGGAGTGGCAGCAGCTTCTTTCATTTCCCGTTGTGTTCACTTCCCGGGCCGGGATAAAGCCGGACAGATGCGCAATTAAACGAATTTCCGATATTATCGGAAAGGAAATTCCCCGGGTTGAACAGTTGGTTGCTGAGGTGTCGGAACCGGTAATTCTGACGGTACCGGATGTGAATATTTCTTCCAGTCAAATTCGTAAAATGATTTTGAAGGGGGAATCTCCATCTGATATGATACACTTGGATGTACTTGATTACATAGAAAGACACGATTTATACAGGAAGGGGTAAATATGGGATTATTGGATCAGATTGTTCAGGCTGCTGAGGAGAAAAAGGCTCAGGACATTTCGGTTTTAAAGGTGTCGGAACTGACGACGATTGCGGACTTTTTTCTGATTACCAGCGGGTCGTCGGTTACCCAGAATCAGGCGATTGCCGATGAAATTCTGAAAAAATCCGGGCAAAAACCGCTCAGTGTGGAAGGATATGACCTTGCCGAATGGATTTTAATTGATTTTGGAGAGATTATTGTCCATATTTTTACTGAGGAGAAGCGGGCAACGTACAATCTGGAAAGTCTGTGGGCGGATGCCGAGAAACTGATCCGGCGGGATGAAAATTAGTGTTGTCTGGCCGGGGAAGACACGGAACCGGCAGTTGAAAGAATTGGAAGAGGATTATCTGAAACGCTTGAACCGTTTTAACAGGGTTCAGCGGGTCGTTCTGGCGGAGAGTCGTGAAACGGATGAGAAGCGGCGGAAAACGGCGGAAGCGGCGGCTTTTTTGGATTTTCTGTCCGCAGGGGATGAGCCTGTTTTGATGGATGAGGGGGGAAAGGGGATGACTTCCCGTGAATTTGCCGCTTTTATCGAAAAAAAGATGATTTACGGGCATCTCAATCCGGTGTTTTTTGTGGGCGGTGAGAATGGTTTCGGAGAAGAGGTCCGGGGGCGGGGATTTGAATCTGTTTCTCTTTCCCCGATGACCTTAACCCATGAATGGGCGCGGTGCCTGCTTCTGGAGCAGCTGTACCGGGCATTTACCATTATCCGGAATATCCGGTATCAGAGGTAAGTTATGAAGTTTCGTACAATTGTTCTGTTTTTGCTGGTGGTGTTGATTCTGATTTTTATCAGTGCCGCAATTTACATGAACCATGACCTTTTGAAAACTTCTTTTCACCTCCCTGCGGGACTGGAAGTGGATTTGGACAGGATTCTCATCCTCGTTTTCTTTGCCGGTACCCTGGGTGCGTTTCTCATGTACCGTTCCATCCGTCTGGACAGTAATCTGACCTGGCGTACCAGCCGGCATTTTGTCCGGGCGCTGAACCACCTCTATGCCGATCGGTATCCGGAGGCGCTGGAGGAAATCGAAAAGGCCGGTAAAAAATCCGCGAATAATTACGATATTCTTATGACGATGGGTGTGATTTATAAACGCCTGGAACGCTACGAAGATGCTGCTGCCGCGTTTCGGAAAGCATTTGCAAGAAAAACCACTGTCCAGGCTTTTTTGAAGCTGCTGGATGTTCTGCCGGATTCCGATTCGAAACCGGACGGCAGGGAGTTGCTGAAACTGGCCCAGAAGATACGGAAGGAATCCAGAATAACCGCCTACCGCGCGCTTCTGGACTATCTGAAAAAATCCGAAGACTGGGTCCGTGCCGTCAAAGTGTATTGGAAGGGAAGAAAAGAGGACCAAAAGCAGTTTCCCGAAAGCGAAGGGGCTGAAATTCGCTATGAATTGGGGAAGACCCGGGAATCCGAACATATTTTGAAGGAATTGATTGAGGATTTTCCGGATTTTACTCCGGCGTATGTCCGGTATGGAGAACTGCTCCGGCAGAAGGGAAAAATAAAAGAGATGCTGGCTGTGATGAAACAGGGGTTTTCCAGAACTCATATTGTTGTGTTTCTGCAGATGATTGAGGACGCCCTTCTGGAGCAGGAAGACCCGGAAGCCGCTGTTGAGGTTCTGGGCCAGATTGTTCTCAATGAAAACCACCATGTGCTGGCACGCTTTTACCTTGGAAAGCTTTATTACCGGTTGGAGATGCTTGAAAAAGCAAGGGAGATTTTTGAGCAGCTGGAAGGGGAAGTGGTTTACATTCCGGCTTTGACCTATTATCTCGCCAGGATTTACCATCGGAAAGGGGAATATCACACTGCGATTCATTATCTGGAACAGATGGTCCGGCACGCGCAGCTTCTGGATTTTCATTTCCACTGCAGCCGGTGCAATACCCCGCTTGACAAGTGGACAGAACGCTGCCCCCAGTGCGGAAGCATCAATTCGGTGCGTATGATTTTTGAGGAGTTAAAGCCGGATTCCAATCCGATTTTCATGCTGTAGCGCTGATTTGCATATGGTAAAATCAATCGGGAAAACCGGATAGAACCATGGAAATGGAGGAAATATGTCTGGACACAGTAAATGGGCAAATATCAAACACAAAAAGGGACGGGAAGATGCCAAACGGGGGAAAATTTTTACCCGCCTGATAAAAGAAATCACCATTGCGGCAAGAATCGGCGGCGGAGATGAAAGTGCAAATCCCCGGTTAAGAACGGCTATCGCGGCGGGAAAGGCTGCCAATATGCCGGCAGACAATATTAAACGCGCCATTATGAAGGGTACCGGAGAGTTGGAAGGGGTCAGCTACGAAGAAGCAACTTATGAAGGTTATGGGCCCGGCGGCGTTGCCATTATCGTGGAATGCCTGACAGATAACCGCAACCGGACTACACCGGAGATTCGGCATCTTTTCGGAAAATATAACGGCAATCTCGGTGAAAACGGTTCGGTTTCCTGGATGTTCAACCGCAAGGGATACATTACAATTGAAAAAGAGAAGATTGATGAAGAAAAGCTCTTTGATATTGTTGTGGAAAATGGCGGAGAAGATGTTCAGGACGAAGGGGAAACATGGGGTGTTTACACAGATGTTGAAAACTTCGAAAAGGTCCGGGAAGCACTGGAAAAAGCCGGAGTGGAGATGCAGGAAGCCAGTCTCGCCATGATCCCCACCACAACCGCCCGGGTGGAGGGAAAAAAGCTGCAGTCCGTGATGAAATTACTGGATGCTTTTGAAGAGCATGATGATGTTCAGAATGTCTGGTCCAATATGGATTTTGATGAAGCGGAACTGGAAGAGTAGATGAAAATCATCGGCATTGATCCCGGTACGACGTGTACCGGAATCGGTATCGTGGAAAGCGACAGCAGGGGAGAATGTTCCCCTGTTTTTTTTACCGCTCTACGGTTCAAGTCCAGAGACCTGGCAATTATTCTTCCGGATTTCTTTAACCGCCTCAATGAGATTCTGGACAGTTATCATCCCGATGCTGCCGCGATTGAGGATATTTTCACCGGTGTCAATGTTCAATCCACTGTAAAACTGGCTCACCTCCGGGGAACGGCGATTGCTGCTTTGGGGTTGAGGGAAATTCCGGTAGCCGCCTATGCCCCCCGTTCCGTGAAGAAGACCATTGCCGGATACGGCCAGGCGGATAAGGAACAGTTGCGGTTTCTGGTGGAAACCCGGCTGGGAATCAAACTTGGCAAAGCTCCCCTCGATGTGTCCGACGCGCTGGCGGTGGCCCTTTGCCATGCCCAGTATCAGATATTCGGCGCATGATGAAACCGTATTCGAATTGAGACAATTGTGAGCCCGGGCAGGGCTGCGGGAAGTATTTGAAATTGCTGTTTTTTTCTATTACAGTGCCGAAGCTGTTTTGCAGCCTTTATTTCTGTCTTTGACAAGGAGAAAGGGGTGCGTTACAGTGAACAGGTAAGTTTTAAGAGGAATGGAGGGGAATAATGGCAAAGAAAGTCATGATTGCAACGGTGAAGCCATTTGCGCCGCTGGCGGTGGACGGAATCCGGAAAATAATGAAAGGTGCCGGGTATGAATTGCAGATTCTGGAGAGTTATCCGGATCAGCAGACGTTTGTGAACGCGGTGTCGGAAGCGGAAGCACTGATTATCCGCAGCGACAAGGTTACAAGGGAAGTGATGGACCATGCCCCGAAGCTGAAGGTTGTGGTTCGGGCCGGTGCCGGGTATGACAATGTGGACCTGGAAGCGGCATCCGAGAAGGGAATTGTCGTGATGAATACACCGGGGCAGAACTCCAATGCGGTGGCGGAGCTGGTCTTCGGTTTGATGATTTATATGGCCCGGAGGGCGTATTCCGGCAAAGCGGGAAGTGAGCTGAAGGGAAAAACCATCGGCTTGCAGGCGTATGGAAATGTCGGGCGGAATGTGGCGCGGGTTGCCCATGGCTTCGGCATGGATGTGCTGGCATTTGACCCTTTTGTGCCGGCGGAATCCATACGGAAAGACGGTGTGGAACCGGTGGACTCCGTGGAAGCCCTCTATGACCGCTCGGATTATGTTTCACTGCATATTCCGGCAGTGAAAGCGACTATCAAATCAATCAATTTCCCGCTGATGTCCCGGATGAAGGAAGGTGCAACTCTGGTAAACACGGCAAGAAAAGAGGTTATTGACGAAGATGGGCTGAAAGAAATGCTGGAAAAACGCCCGGATTTCCGGTATGTGTCGGACATTGCGCCGGACTGCAAAGATGAACTTACGGCCGGGTATCCGGACCGGGTATTTTTTACCGCAAAGAAAATGGGGGCGCAGACGCTGGAAGCCAATGTAAATGCTGCCCTCGCTGCCGCCAATCAGATTCTCGCTTTTTTTGAAAAGGGAGATGTCACGTTTCAGGTCAATAAGTAAACACTTTTAAAATATAACCGGAAGATGCGGGGCGGAAATCCGCCCCGGTGTTTTCTGCGGTTCATCAAACATTCCGGATTGTTCCGGCCGGTTTTTATCATTCTTCTTCCCGGGTATTTTCCGCAGGGTTCATGTTACAATATTTTTGCGGGGCCAAGGAAGAGGAGAAGAGGAAATGATCGGGCTTTTGTCGGATTTCGGGCTGAAAGACACATACGTTTCGGAATTGAAACTGGTACTTTTATCTCATGGAATTGATGATTTTCTGGATATCAGTCACCACGTGGAACCGGGAAATTCCCGCCACGGACAATTTTTTCTTCAATCCGTGTATCGGTGTTTCCCCGCCGGGACGGTTTTTCTTGCGGTTATTGACCCCGGGGTGGGAACAAAACGGGCACCGGTGGCGGTTCACTCCGGCCCGTATTGGTTTGTAGGGCCGGACAACGGGCTCTTTTCCTTCGCGGCGTCCGGGGATGTGTTTCATATTGAAACCGAAGCACCGCTTTTCGCTTCCCGGGGGAGTGAGACGTTTCACGGACGGGATATTTTTGCCCCTGCGGCGGCGGCAATTTATAACAACAGGATGGATTTCCTGAAAAAGGTTCCGGGACTTTCCGTTGTGGAGCCGATTCGGTTTGTGGAGGACATTTTTAATCTTTTCCCCGGTGAAATTCTCCATTCGGACAGTTTCGGAAATCTGGTTACTTCTGTTCGGAATTCTCTGTTTGGCCGGGTGAATCTGGAGGTAAACGGGGAAATGATCACAGAATGCCACAGCACTTTTGCCGAAGGGGGCAACATGCTTTTTATGGTGCCGGGGAGTAAGGGGTTGATTGAGATTGTTGCCCGGAATCGCCGGGCATCTGATATGCTGAGAACAGAAACAGGAAGTGAAATTCAGGTGAGGATAAAATGAGAAATTTTTCAATGAAAAAAAAGAGCCGGGTTCCCGGATGGCTGAAAAGTTTGATGATTATCGGAATTTTGTGGTCGCTGGTGGGCGCGGGTATGTATTATCGTGCCGGTGCCGCGCTGAAAAACGGCAGCGAGCCTCCGGAAGTTGTGATGCGGGATATTCGTCAGGCACGCTACGTCGGCTTTTTTCCCCTCAAACACCGGTTGGATGAAATGCAGAATGTAGCGGCCATTCTTTCCGGAAAATCCGCCATGCTGCCGGATTCCGCCCGGCTGGCGCACGGGACTTACCGGGTAATTCTCAAAAACCTTCTTGCCGCACACCGGCTTTCTGTTTTTTCGGCGCTGATGGATTATCTTGAAGACCGCCGCGTGCGCCTTCCCCGATTTCAGGGAATGTATGATTTTGACAGGGGGATGTTTGCCAAAGCGGCCCCTGTTCTGAAACATGAACCGGGGTTCCGGAAATTTTTTCAGTCCGGCAGGGTTCCGGTTATCAGAAATGTTCTCAATTTTAATATGGAAACAGGAAAATTCCAGGCCGAATTGCCCGGAACCGCTTTTTTTGAAAGTACGTTTAACATTCACCGCCATTTTCTTGCCATCTATGAGAGTTCGCTGGATGAGGATGTTCAGAAGATTCTTTACCAGTCTATGGGGAAGTGGGACGGGGCTTTTCTACTGGCTGACAGGACCCGTCTAATCGGACTTTGCGCGAAGAATATGAATCCGTTTCAGGATGTTTTTGAAGCCGGGTCCGTTATTAAACTGGTGACCATGGCGGCAGCCGGGGAACAGGGCGTCAGCATAAAGTTTCCTTACAACTGCAATGGCCCGATTCGGGTCGGCGGCCGGATTTTTTATGATTGGAAAAAACACGGAAAACTGAATAGTATGGCGGAGAGCCTGGCCTGTTCCTGCAATCTGGTTTTCGCGGAAACCGCTCTGAGACTGGGGCCGGAGGTGGAAGAACGGTGGCTGTCCCGCTTCGGTATTGATAACCGCCCGTTTTTAATGGGTGAGCTCAATGTGAGGTTTGGAGAACAGCGCACGCCCATTACGGGAGATTACGCGCTGGCCCGGGCTGCCATCGGCCTGGATACGGCATACATCACTCCCTACTGGCTGGTGAGAACCGCTGATTCTCTGACAATGGATGGAAAGAATGTTCTTCCGACACCTTTTACCGGGGAAGAGATTCCGGAAAACGGTGTTCGGAAGCTGCGGGAGAATCCCTCTCCCCCTTCGTTATTTCCGAAGCAGGTGGTTCCCGACATCAAAGAAGGTATGATGAAGGCGGTGAGTTGGAAAAACGGCACCGGGAAACGGGCAGCTGTCCCGGGCATAAAATTGATGCTGAAAACGGGAACTGCCGGAAATTCGCCTTATAACTCCGTGTTGCTGGGGCTGTTTGAGGTGAACGGAAAGCCGTATGCTTTCGGATTGTTTCTGAAAAATGCGGGCCGGGCGGAATTTAACGGTGCGGCGGTGTTAAAATCTGCCCTTGAAAAGTTAAGGCTCCATCTGATGCGCCATCAGGTGATGGAGACAAAGCGTCCATGACTTTTGTTCATCTTCACAATCATACCGAGTACAGCCTGCTGGACGGATTGACCAATGTGAAGGAAATGGTTCACCGGGCAAAGGAACTGGGGATGCCTGCCATTGCCATCACAGACCACGGCACCATGTTCGGGGTGGCGGAGTTTTATCTCGAAGCCAGAAAAGCCGGAATTAAACCGATTTTAGGCTGTGAAGTCTATGTTGCGCAGGGAAACCGGCTGGAAAAACAGAAAGGTGCCCGGATGAATCATCTGGTTCTTCTTGCCCGGAACAATACCGGTTATCGGAACCTCTGCAAATTGGTTTCCGAGGGGTATCTCAGCGGTTTTTATTATAAACCGAGGATTGATCTGGAATTACTGGAAGAATACGGGGAAGGCCTTATCGGCCTCACTGCCTGCCTCAAAGGCGAAATTCCCGAACTTCTTCTCAATGACCGTTATGAAGACGCAAAGAAAGCCGCATTGCGGTTTCAGAAAATTTTCGGGAAGGAACATTTTTTTCTTGAAATGCAGGATCACGATATCCCGGCTGAAAAAGAGGTCCTGCCGAAGATTATGAAACTTGCCAGGGAAACCGGCATTCCCCTGGTTGCCACCAATGACATTCATTATCTGAAAAGGGAAGACAGTGAGGTCCATGATATCCTTCTCTGTCTCCAGACCAACCGCCTGTTGAGCGATGAAAACCGAATGAAATATATGCCGTACAAGTTTTATCTGAAATCCAGAGAAGAGATGGAGGAATTGTTTTCCTATTGTCCGGAAGCACTGGACAACACACTGAAAGTGGCGGAAATGTGTGAGGTGGAACTTCCCAGTAAAATGATGCTTCCGGAGTTCAAAGTTCCGGAAAATCATACACTGGATTCCTATCTTGAAGAAATCGCGCGTCTGGGCCTGAAAAAGCTGAAAGATGATGCAAAACTGGATAACACCATTCCCATGGAACAGTATGAACAGCGGTTGGATACTGAGCTTGAAGTTCTGAAAATAAAGGGATTCGCAGGGTATTTTTTGATTACATGGGATTTTATCCGTTTCGCGAAAGAGCGTGATATTCCGGTTGGCCCGGGCCGGGGGTCGGCGGCGGGGTCCCTTATTGCCTATTGCATGGGAATTACAGATGTGGATCCGCTGCGCTATAAGCTTCTGTTTGAGCGTTTCCTGAACCCGGAAAGGGAATCCATGCCGGATATTGATATTGATTTCTGCAAGAACCGCCGGGAAGAGGTGATCACCTATGTGAAGGAGAAGTATGGCGAGGAGCGGGTCGCTCAGATTGTAACTTTCAACCGGATGAAAGCAAAACTGGCAATCAAGGATGTGGCGCGGGTAATGGGGTATCCGGCGGCGGAAGCCAACCGGGTGACCACCAAACTTTATCCGAAAGGCTTGAATGTCCCCCTGGCACAGGCAATGGAGGAGAGTGAAGAGCTTCGTTCTTTCCGGGATGAAAACGATTTGAACCGCCAGCTTTTTGATTATGTGGCGAGGATTGAAAATACTGCCCGCCATGCCGGTGTGCATGCCGCAGGTGTGATTATCGCGCCCCGCCCCATTACCGAACTGGCTCCGGTTTTTGTGGAACCGGGTTCAAAATCTCCGGTCCCGGTGGTTCAGTATGACAAAAACCTTGCCGAGGGCATCGGCCTTCTGAAAATGGATTTTCTCGGTTTGAAAACCCTTTCTGTCATTGATATTGCTCTGGATTTAATCACTGCCCGCCACAAAATCACCCGGGAAGAAATCCGGAAAGCGTTTACGGATGTGAATGACCAGAAGGTGTTCAAACTGTTTCAAAATAGCGATACCCAGGGAATTTTTCAGTTTGAAAGTACCGGAATGCGGGGCCTGTTGAAAAGCCTGCATCCGGACAAGATTGAAGATCTCATTGCCTGTAACGCCATGTACCGGCCCGGCCCCATCGGAAGCGGAATGCTGGACAGTTACATCCGCAGGCGCAACGGGCAGGAAGAAGTCACATATCCTCTGCCGGAACTGGAAGGTATTCTGAAAGAAACCCACGGCATCATTCTCTATCAGGAGCAGGTGATGCTCATTGCCGTGGAAGTGGCCGGTTATTCTCTCGGCCAGGCGGATCTTTTGCGGAAAGCCATGGGAAAAAAGAAGAAGTCCGTGATGGAGGAGCAGAAAAAAATCTTTCTCGAAGGGGCGAAAAAAAGGGGAGTTGATCCGGTAAAGGCGGAAGAACTGATGGACACGATGGCCCGGTTTGCCGAATACGGGTTTAACAAATCTCATTCCGCCGCTTATGCCATCCTCGCCTACCAGACAGCATGGTTGAAAGCCTATTACCCGGTGGAGTTTGCCACCGCTGTTCTGCGGATGGAGCAGGCCAGCAGCACCAAGGTGGAGGATATTCTGAAGTTCAAACCCATGCTGGAGAACATGGGGATTGCATTGCTTCCGCCGGACATTAACCGCAGCGAAAGCAGTTTTACCATTGTGGATAAGGATATTCTTTTCGGGCTTGGCGCTATTAAGGGCGTGGGGAGCAGTGCCATTGATGTGATTATTGATGAACGGAATAAAAATGGCATGTTTAAAGATTTTGACGATTTTCTCTCCCGGATGGACACCCGCAAGACCAACAAAAAGGTCATGGAGTCTCTGATTATGGCCGGGGCGTTTGACGGTTTCGGTGAAAAACGGAAGTATCTGTACGAAACACTGGAAGTGACCATGCGGTTTGCCGCCAAGAAAAATGAAGAACGGCGCATGGGGCAGCGTTCTCTCTTTGATACCCTGCCGGAACCGGAGGGGGACAAGAAGGCTTCCGCGGAGGAACATGAAGAGTGGGACAAGATGGAGCTTCTGGAAAAGGAAATGGATGTACTGGGATTTTATGCATCCGGCCATCCCCTGGACGAAGTGGCCGGAGAGCTCAGGCGCTTTTCCAGTCTGAGCACGGCGGACATTCATCAGATGGCGGCGGAACAGGAAGGGAATGAGCCGGTTCCCGTTTATAAAACCGAGAGTGTCGTGGTGGGGGGAATGATTCGAAACCTTCAGTTCCGTACGGACCGCCGGGGACGGAAAATGGCATCTTTTGTGCTGGAAGATCTCAGCGGCCGGATTAATGTGGTGGTGTTTGCCTCCAAGTTTCCAGGTGAAAATCAGGGGAAGGGCGCTATTTCAAATT
Source organism: Acidobacteriota bacterium (assembly GCA_013152385.1). Taxonomy (GTDB): domain Bacteria; phylum Acidobacteriota; class Holophagae; order Thermotomaculales; family Thermotomaculaceae; genus UM-FILTER-49-7. The sequence goes on along the minus strand of JAADGL010000048.1, from coordinate 25,846 downwards.
TGATTGAACTGCTGGAAAACGGCAGAAGGGTTTTTGTGTCCGGAAAGCTGGATCTTTCCCGTTCCACACCGTCTATGCTGCTGGACAAAATTATGGATTTCAATGAATTTGTGAAAGGCGGTGCCGCTACTCTCTCCATTGATATCTGTTCGGGAGAAGAGTTGAATCATCTCCGGCTGGCATTGGAACCTTACCGGGGAAATGACCTGAAACTCTTTTTTAAGGTTGAAATCGGCGATAAAATTGTCTGGGTAAGAAGCGGAAACAACTATAATCTTTCCGCGGACATTCTGTCCACTTCGGTTTTAAGCGATCTGGGGTTCAGTTACGCCATTCGCTGAGGAATTTTTCCGCTACCCGTTTCCCTTCCGAAATTGCCTGATCCGCTTTATGGAAATCATAAAACAGGAGGTCCGGCAATTCCGGTGTGATTACATAATCCGGCTGGTTCAGTTCGATGCTCCGCCAGGCAATTTCATATTGAAAAATGTGGAAAGTCCGGTTTAAGGTGTAGAGCATACCCGGTTTTTCTTCTTTTTTCGGCAGAGAAATCCCTCTTTTTTCAAGAAATGTTTTCATGGCGGGGAAGCGGTTCAAAAGTTCCCGGTCATTTTCTTCCGGTTCCAGGGGTTTTATCCAGTTCCGCCGATAGGCGGACGGCGGTAAATTCAGGTTTACGGCGAGAATCCGGCTGTTTCCATGCCGTTTTTTCAGCACGTCAACGGGAACCGGGTTGGTTAACCCGCCGTCCACATACCACTTTTTTTTCAGACGGTAGGGTTTAAACAGTCCGGGAATGGAGATGGACGCCCGAATGGCTTCCCAGAGGCGGCAGTTTTCCAGCACCTCCATTTCTCCTGTCGAAAGTTCCGTTGCCACCGGATAAAAGGGGATTTTAGTTTCCCCCAAGCGGATTTCCCCCACAATATCCCGAAACATCCGGACCATCTTTTTGCCATTGATCAGGCCGCCGCTGGGAAACACCGGGTCAAAATTCCGGATTACGTCTCCGGCGCCCATACCCCGGTAGTAGGCTTCCGCTTCTGCCAGTTTCCCGGCAGCGTAAAATCCCCCGATAATCGCGCCGATGGAACAACCGGATATGGCACTGATTTTTATTCCCGCATTATCCAGTGTATTTAAGATACCGATATGGGCCAATCCCCGGGCCGCGCCGGAGCCCAGTGCAATGGATAAGTCTGGAATCTCAGTTGATGACAACGTTGTATTCCTCAATGTGGAGGTTGGGGTCATCGGAAACCTTAATCCGAATATTGAAAATCCGTGTCAGTTCTCCCAGAATGTCATATTCATCCCGTTTCAGAAATTCTCCCACATAGGGGTTGACCCGAACTGTGATGTTCCGGTCAAACTGGGGTGTCAGACGGGTCATGATTTCCCGCTGAATCTGCAGTGCCATTGTGGAAATGGATTTGATTCGACCGGAGCCCTGACAGTAGGGGCACATTTCCGTAAGGAAACGTTCCAGTGACTGTTTGGACCGCTTCCGGGTCAGTGCCACCAGCCCGATTTCGTCAATTGTCAGGATATTGGAGCGGGAACGGTCACTTTTCAAGTGTTCCATTAATTCGGCCAGAACGCTTTTCCGGTGTTCGCTTTCTTCCATATCAATAAAATCAATGACAATGATGCCACCGAGGTTCCGCAGCCGGATCTGGCGTACAATTTCTTTCACCGCTTCCATATTGGTTTTAAAAACCGTTTCTTCCAGGGACCGTTTTCCAATGTAACGCCCGGTGTTTACATCAATGGCAACCAATGCTTCCGTTTGGTTAATCACGATGTATCCCCCCGATTTCAGCCACACTTTTGAGTTCAGTGCCGCTTCCAGCTGGGATTCCACCTCATACTCATCGAAAATCGGGCGTTTTTTGGTGTAGAGACGGACCCGGGATGCCCACCGGTGATCAATCTTGTCAATAAACTGCAATGCTTTCTGGAAAGCAATTTCGGAATCCACCAGCATCAAAGAGGTTTCTTCGCAAAAAGCATCCCGGACAATTTTCTGAATCAATCCCAGCTCTTCGTGGATGAGGCAGGGAGCGGAAACCGTTTCCGTTTTCTGGACAATTTCTTTCCAGAGTTTGTGGAGAAAGTTGATATCGTGGGCGAATTCTTTTTTTGCCATTCCTTCCCCGGCGGTTCGGACAATATAGCCCCGGTTTCCGGTTTTCAGGGAAGAGATAATGGTTTTCAGCCGTTCTTTTTCTTCCGCATCTTCAATTTTGCGGGAAATTCCGATGTGATTGATGGTGGGCATAAAAACAATATAACGTCCCGGCAGGCTGATGTGGGCGGTAATACGGGGGCCTTTGGTACCAATGGGTTCCTTTGCCACCTGAACCAGAATCTGCTGGCCTTCCTGAAGGAGGTCTTCAATGTGCAGGGTATCTGCCGGAATAGCATCTTCTTCCACTTCCGGGGGGACTTCTCCCTCCACCCCTTCTTCTTCCTCAAGGAAATCTTCCACTGTCAGAAGATTTTCCGAAATGTCACCGACATAGAGAAAAGCGTCCCGCTCAAATCCGATATCCACAAAGGCGGACTGCATTCCGGGCAGTACCCGGGTAACCCTGCCTTTGTAAATATTTCCCACAATTCCCCGGTCAAAGTTCCGCTCAACATATACTTCGCTGAGCTGGCCGTTTTCCAGTACGGCAATCCGGGTTTCGTGACTGGTGGAATTGACGATAATTTCCTGGTTCATGCCTCTCCTTCTAAAAATATCAGCTGTTTCCGTAATAGTATAGCATGAGTCAGGTCAGCGTCCGGGAAAATGTGGGGGAGGATTTCCGTCAGCTTCAGGCTGCCCCGGCGCTGGGAATGCCGGACAATCACGGTTGCTGTTCTGCCGGCAGCTTCCGCTTTTTGTACAATATCTGTCAGCCGGACCTGCCGGGTTCCTTTCCGGGTGGTTTTTTCCACAATAATCTCCCGCCATCCGGGGGAAACATGGGCAGGCTCCGGAAATACCGCCTGATAGTGGAAGTCAACATCCCGTGAAAGGCGGTTTCGTTTTTCCATCGGGCAGGGGAAGGCACCGGTAACGGCAATCCCTTCCGGCAATGCCATGTTCAGTTTTTTTACCGCTTCCATTGTGTCAAAGGCGCAGACAAATTCTCCGAGAAAGCGTTCGTCATCCCCGGCAATTCCCAGTTCAAGCGCCGGAGAAAATTTCAGTACCGGCCGGGGATTGAATCCCCGGCTGAACATTACCGGAAGTTTTGCGATTCGAACAGCACGGGAAAAGATTGTCACCAGATCAAGATGAGAAACAAAACGGGCAAATCCTTTCTTTTGATATGAAAATTCACAAAATATACGCTCTTTTTCAATGTTTTTGTTCGAAATCAGGCTATTTTCTTTCATTTTTGTCAATTTTTCGGCAATTCTTTCCCGTTTTTGAAATCGAGCCTGAATTTCATCAGCCGAACAGGCCCGGCAGCCATTGCAGCTTCCGGGGCTGATACACATCGGCGTCGGTTCATTGGATTTTGCCCGCTCCCATTCTTTCAGAAAGAAGCTTTTCGGAACTGAAATGTCCACAAAATCCCAGGGCAGCGGCTGATTTGTGTCCAGCTCTCTGTAAAGATGGGTGGAATCATAAGCAATTGCCGCAGCCGCCTCATCCCAGATTTCTGGATGAAAATGATCCCCCCAGCCGTCAAAGCAGGCACCGTTCCGATAGGCCTGCAACAGCAATTTCCCCGTGTGGCGGTCCCCCCGGGAAAAAATCCCTTCCAGTATGGACTGGGCGGGGTCATGGAGTTTAATTTTAATGTTCCGTGACCGTACCCGGTGTTTGATGTATTCCTGCCGGTGCCGGACTTCATTGACAGTCAGTTGAGCCGTCCACTGAAAGGGGGTATGAGGCTTGGGAACAAAGGTTGATACGGAAAGAACGGTATGCCCCCGCCGGTTCATTGCCGCAATTTTTTCCGTCAGTGCCACCATTTCATCCAGGTCTTCCATGGTTTCAGTGGGCAGACCCAGCATAAAATAAAGCTTGATATGATGCCAGCCGTGGCGATATGCGGTATCGGCAGCGGTGAGAATGGCTTCTTCACTGAGATTCTTGTTGATGACATCCCGGAGGCGCTGGGAACCGGCTTCCGGTGCGATGGTAAAACCGGTTTTCCGAATCCGTTTGATTTCTTCCGCGAAACTTTCCTGAAACCGGTCAGCCCGGATTGAAGGAAGCGCGGTGGAAATTTTATCCTGCTCGAATTCATTCACCATAAGCGATACCAGGTTTTCAATTCCCGGATAATCTGCCGTACTCAGGGAGGAGAGGGAAATTTCGTCATGGCCGGTACAGTCCGCCAGTGTATGCGCCTGTGCCAGAAGGTCTTCCGGTGCCCGCTCCCGGGCGGGCCGGTAAATCATTCCCGCCTGGCAGAAACGGCAGCCTTCGTCACAACCCCGGGATATTTCCAGTGTAATCCGGTCATAGACCACCGCCACGTTGGGCAGTACCAGCCGGGGCGGGAAATCTGCCATGGAAAATTCCCGGGGAATGGTTCGTTTTACCGGCCGGGAAGGGGTAATTGTTCCAAAGGGAGACCCCGTCACCGGGCCGTGAAGAGCCGGAACATAGAGGAATTCGTAGTTTTGGTGAAGCGCCTGCAACTGTTTTTCCCGGGATATTCCTTCTTTTCGCATTTGCTGAATTTCGTTCAGTACCGGAATCAGTTCCCGTTCCGCTTCTCCCATATAAAATACATCCACGAAATCGGCAATGGGTTCCGGATTGTACACACAGGGGCCGCCGGCCATCACCAGCGGGCCTGTTTTCCGTTCTTTTGACAAAAGGGGGATTTTGCCAAGTTCCATCATCATCAGAAAGTTGGTATAACTGAGTTCGTACTGAAAGGTAAATCCCAGAACGTCCATTTTTGAAAGAGGTGTACGGGTTTCCAGTGTAAACAGAGGGGTTTTTGTGGTTCTCAGGAGCTGTGCCATATCCGGCCAGGGGGCAAATACCCGTTCCCCGAAAAAATTGTCCTCCCGGTTTATCAGATGATAAAGAATCTGCAACCCGGTATAAGACATACCGATTTCATACAGATCCGGAAATGCCAGTGCAATCCGGAGACGGCCGGCAGGGTCTTTTTTGACTGCATTCAGTTCGCCGCCGAGATACTGGGCGGGTTTCTGAACCTTCAGCAGATGGGGAATCAGGGAATCAACGGTGTTCATGGATATTTCCTTTTTTGTTTGAACAGGCAGGATGGAAACCGGGCCGGAAAAAAGGGGGCGGGAAAGCCCCGCCCCTCTTTTTGATTACACAAGTTCAAGTTGATTAAAGAAATAGGGAATCTCAATTCCAGCGGACTCAGGGCTGTCGGAGCCGTGAACCGCATTTCGCTCAATGTTTTCCGCAAAGGTTTTACGGATGGTGCCTTCGTCGGCATCAGCAGGGTTGGTGGCACCCATCAGTTTGCGCCAGTCGGCGATGGCATTTTCCTTTTCCAGCACCATGACCACAATGGGGCCTTCAGACATAAAATCCGTCAGGCTGTTGAAAAAAGGCCGCTCCCGGTGGACAAAATAAAATCCTTCCGCTTTTTCCTTGCTGAGCCGGACTTTTTTCAACCCGGCAATTCTAAAACCGTTTTTCTCAATCATGGAGAGGATTTCACCGGTATATCCTTTCCCCACCGCATCCGGCTTGATGATGCCAAATGTTTTTTCGCTCATTTCTGTTCTCCTTCAAATCAGTTCTGCTTTATTTCAGCTTTTCTCCAACATCCAGCCCCAGTTGAAACGCTTTCATGTTTAAAGCTTCGGTCCCCTTGGGAACACGGCTGAGAATTGCCCGCTGCATGGTGTCCGGAGTGACAATACCTGTCAGCGCCACAGTCAGGCCGGTTGCAATGACAGAGATGGTAACGGCAAGGCCGATTTCCTTTTCCGCCAGCTCAATGATGGGAACCCGGATAATCCGGTGCCCGTCATCGTGGACGTTCTGAACCAGGTTTTCTTCCACAATTACCAGGCTGTTTTCTTTCAGCTCGGAATAGTAGCGGTCATAGGGTTTTTGTGCCATGGCGAGAAACAAATCCAGTTTGTTTCCCTTCGGAAAAAGGATTTCTTCATCGCTGATGATGACATCCACTTTTGTGGGGCCGCCGCGGACCTGGGAGGTGTACGTGGGGCTTTGTGTGGCATATTTCCCTTCGAGGGTCGCCGCGGTTGCGAGAAAGGCACCCGCAGTGATGATGCCCTGTCCGCCGATGGCTGCGAATCTTGCTTCATAATGAAATGACATGGCGTTCCCCCCTACTTTTTCAGACTTTCCACGAGCTTGTAGTACTGCTCGGTAAATTCCGGTTTGTCTTTTTCAATAAATTCACCCACCAGGATTTTCCCTGCCAGCTCTTCTTCGCTCATGTTCTTGGCTTTTGCCAGTGAAACGGTTCTTTCTTTAATCCAGTTTAATACCGCATGGGGGGATTTCATTTTATTTCTCCGCCCCAGGTTGATATGGCAGTTGGAAACCGCTTCAACAACGGCAACGCCCTTGTGCTGCAACGCTTTTTTAAAGTATTTTGTCAGTGCGATGGGTTTCCATACCGATTCCCTGGCCACATAAGTGGCGCCTGCGCCGATGGCCAGATTCACTACGTCGAACTGATTATCGTAGTTGCCGTAGGGCGTGGTCTGGGTTTTCATATCCTGTGGGGTTGTGGGAGAATACTGGCCTCCTGTCATGCCGTATACGTTGTTATTGATGACACAGATGGTCAGGTTGATGTTACGGCGGCAGGCATGGATGAAATGATTGCCGCCGATGGCGGTCTGATCTCCGTCTCCACCGAATACAACAACATGTTTGTCCGGGCGCGCCAGCTTGATGCCGGTGGCAAAGGAAATAGCCCGGCCATGGGTGGTATGCATGGTATTGAAATCAATGTAACCGCTGATTCGGCCGGAACATCCGATACCGGATACCACTGCCATGTCATTCTGGGAAATTCCCAGTTCATGTACGGCACGGAGGAAGGCCTGCAAAATGGCGCCGTCTCCGCAACCGGGGCACCATTGGAGCCCCCGGTAATCCTGACGAAGATACTGCTCAAAATTAATGTATGCTGCGGGAGCCATCAGAACACCTCCTTGACCCGTTCAACAATGTCTCCGGGGGTAACCGGAAATCCGTTGACCTTCTGCAGGGTCCGAATCGGCAGCCGCCCGCGGTTAATTCGTTCCACTTCAATGACCAGCTGGCCCAGGTTGGCTTCCGGTACGAACAATCCCTTGTATTTTCCGGAATCAATCAGCGCATCCAGTTCTTCTTCCGGGAACGGCCACAGGGTAATGGGGCGGAACACGCCCAGCTTCCCGTTGCCGTCCGCCCGCATGTCTTTGGACGCCTGTTTTGCCGCCGAACCGGTGGACCCCACCGCAACTGTCAGAATCTCGGCATCGTCAAGCCCGAAGGTATCATTTTTGAATATTTCTTTCTGATGATTTGAAATTTTGTTCATCATCCGTTCCTGCTGTGCCTGAATCATTTCCGGATCAATGGTGGGGTAACCGTATTCGTTGGAATTCAATCCGGTAAGATGAAAGCGGTAGCCTCTGAAAAAAGCGCCCATTGGGGGAACATCACCCTGATCCATCGCAAAGGGGCGGTATTTTTCACCCGGCTTCGGTTCTGCCAGTTTCCGTTCCACCAGGTCCAGTGTGGAGGGATCCGGCAGATCCAGCATGGTGTTCAAATGGCCCAGCATTTCGTCGCCGAGAATTATAACCGGAGTCCGGTACAGTTCCGCAAGGTTAAACGCCCGGACAGTTTCATAGTACATTTCTGTCGCGGTTCCGGGAACCAGCGCGATTACCGGATGGTCGCCGTGGGTTCCCCAGCGTGCCTGCATCAAATCCGATTGGCTGGTAGCGGTGGGAAAGCCGGTGGAAGGCCCGCCCCGCATGATGTTTACAATTACCAGAGGGGTTTCGGTAATGCAGGCAAAGCCGATATGCTCCGCTTTCAGGGAAATTCCCGGGCCGGAACTGGCGGTCATGGACTTAACCCCGGTCCACGCGGCACCGATGGCTGCCCCGATGGATCCGATTTCATCTTCCATTTGAATAAACGCGCCGCCGACTTTCGGCATTTCCTTTGACATTACTTCCATGATTTCCGAGCTGGGGGTAATGGGGTAGCCGGCATAAAAACGGCAGCCCGCGTCCAGCGCAGCCAGGGAAACCAGTTCGTTTCCGTTGTAAACCCGCTGCCTGCTCATGATTCCTCCTCCTCGTCAATGCGAATCGCGAAATCCGGGCACCGCATTTCACAGGTTTTGCATCCGATGCAGTATTCTTCTGCGTCCACCGCGGAGGTGACGCCGAACACGGAAAAGGCATAATCCTTCAACTGCAGTGTTCCGGTGGGGCAAACGGATACGCAGATTCCGCATCCTTTGCAGAGGTCTGTGTAAACATGAACCTTATGGGCCACTTTGCTGGGCTTTTTCCGCCGTGTCAGTGCCTTCTCATTGACAACCTTGTCTTCATTTGTCATAAGTCTGGTTCTCCCGTTTCACAGCCGGGCTTATTTGCCCAGCGCGCGGACCATGGTCTCACCGATATCGGCAGGGCTCTTGGCCACGTGAATACCGGCCGCAGCCAGTGCTTCCATTTTTTCTTTGGCGGTTCCTTTACCACCGGCAATAATCGCACCGGCATGGCCCATCCGCTTCCCTTTGGGGGCGGTTTGACCGGCAATAAAACTGACAACCGGTTTGGTCACGTTTTCTTTGATAAAGGCCGCCGCTTCTTCTTCCGCACTTCCGCCGATTTCACCAATCATTACAATGCCTTCGGTATCCGGATCTTCCTGAAAAAGTTTCAGCAGATCAATGAAAGGGGAGCCGATAATCGGGTCTCCGCCAATCCCGATGCAGGTGGATTGCCCCAGCCCGCGGCTGGTCAGCTGGCTTACCGCCTCATAGGTCAGTGTCCCGCTCCGGGAAATAACGCCGATGGAGCCTTTTTTGTGGATAAAGCCCGGCATGATCCCGACTTTTGCCACACCCGGTGAAATAACACCGGGGCAGTTGGGGCCTACCAGCCTTGAATTTCTGTCTTTCAGGTAGTTTTTTACATGAATCATGTCAATGGTGGGAATACCTTCGGTGATACAGATAATAACTTCAATACCGGCATCCGCCGCTTCCATAATCGCGTCCGCGGCAAACGCCGGGGGGACAAAAATCAGGGACACATTGGCATTCTGTTTCGCCCGGGCTTCCCGTACCGTGTTGTACACCGGAACCCCGTGAACTTCCTGCCCCCCTTTTCCCGGGGTAACGCCTGCCACAATTTTTGTGCCGTAATCCAGACACTGTTTTGTGTGGAAGCTTCCTTCTCCGCCGGTAATTCCCTGAACCACAATTCTGGAATCTTCGTTGATTAAAATTGCCATTTTATGCCTCCACTCTCACTTCACAACCGCTGCCACTTTTTCGGCAGCTTCTTCCAGTTCGGATGCCACGGAAAAGTTCAAACCGGACTGTTTCAGAATTTCCGAGCCTTCTTTCGCGTTGGTTCCCTGGAGCCGGATGACGATGGGAACTTTTACCCCCACCTTTTTTGTCGCTTCCACAATGCCGGTTGCAACCATGTCACAACGGACGATGCCGCCGAAGATGTTAATCAAAACAGCTTTTACCGATGGGTCGGAAAGAATCAGCCGGAACGCGTGTTCCACCCGCTCCGCGTTGGCCGCGCCGCCCACATCCAGAAAGTTTGCAGGTTCTTCTCCCGCCAGCTTGATAATGTCCATTGTGGCCATTGCAAGCCCGGCGCCGTTCACCATGCAGCCCACATTTCCGTCCAGCTTGATGAAGTTCAAATCATATTTCGATGCTTCCACTTCATAGGGATTCTCTTCCGTAATGTCCCGGAGCTCTTTCAGGTCCGGGTGGCGGAACATGGCATTGTCATCAAAATTCATCTTGGCATCCAGTGCCAGAACATTGCCGTCACCGGTGACAATCAGGGGATTAATTTCAGCAAGGGAGGCGTCTTTGGCTTCAAAAGCCCGGTACAGTTTCATAAAAAACGGTACTGCTTTTTTTGCCACTGCCGGGGAAAGCCCCAGGCCGAACGCCAGATTCCGTGCCTGAAAAGGCTGAAGGCCGTGTTCCACATCCACATACTCTTTCAGGATTTTTTCAGGGGAATTGGCAGCCACTTCCTCAATTTCCATACCGCCTTCGCTGGAAGCCATCACAACCGGTTTCCCGCTTCCCCGGTCAATTACAATGCCGGCATACAGTTCGTTGGCAATATCCAGTCCCTGTTCCACGAGAACCTTGTTGACCTTCTTTCCCTCCGGACCGGTCTGGTGCGTGACCAGGTTCATTCCGATAATCTGTCCGGCAATCTCAAAGGCTTCTTCCGGGTTCTTTGCCAGCTTCACTCCACCGCCCTTTCCGCGTCCGCCCGCATGAATCTGGGCCTTGACAACGACAACACCGCCGCCGAGTTTTTCGGCAATGGCTTTTGCCTGGTCCGGAGTCTCGGCCACTTCACCCTCAGGGGTGGGGACACCGAAGCTTCGGAGAATGGCTTTGGCTTGATACTCGTGGATTTTCAACGTATCCTCCTTATGTTCTCAATGGCCATAAGCGAATGGCCATTCACTAAAATCAAAAAATTGTAACACACTTTATCCCGGTTAAAAATTGTCCAATTCCAATAATACTTCCCGAATGATCTGACGCTTCTCCCGATACGGCAGAAAAGCAGACTTAAAGCTTTGAATAATAACATCTTTCATTTCTTCCAGCGTAAAGCCGTAATATTGATGCGCAATCATAAATTCTTTGGTCAGGTCGGTATCGGAAACCAGGCGATTGTCCGTATTCAGTGTAATGCGCAATCCGAGGTCATAATAAAGACGGACCGGATGATCTTCAAAAGTCGGTACCGCCTTGGTTTGAATATTGCTGGACAGGCAGATTTCCAGGGGAATCCGGTGGTCATTTACATAATTCAGCAGATCTCCGCTTTCAAACAGCCGGGTCCCGTGGCCGATTCGGTGGGAACCGCAGTAGTGAATCGCCTGGTGGATGCTTTCGGGGCCGTAAGCTTCCCCCGCATGGACAGTTGAATTGATATTATTCTTTAAAATCAGATGAAAAGCGTCCTGGTGTTCCCGCGCCGGGTAGTCTTCTTCCGCCCCTGCCAGGTCAAATGCAACCACACCTTTATTCTTATATGCAACCGATAATTCCGCAAGGCGCATGGAAAACTTCGGGTCGATATTCCGGATACCGCAGACAATTACCCCGCTCTTTACTCCGAAATCCCGCTCTCCGAGGCGGAGGCCGTCCAGCACCGCATCAAGAATCACCGCAAGATTCATATCCTGCTGCTGATGGAGAATCGGGGAATAGCGGACCTCAATATATCTGACATTTTCTTTTGCCACATCTTCAATCAGTTCGTAAGCTGCCCGTGTCAGTGCTTCCGGCCGCTGAAGTACGCTTAAAGTAATTTCAAATGCCTTCAGGTAATCCACCAGGCTTTTACAGTCAAAACCCGGCTGCAGCATCTTTTTGAGTTTGTCCGTATCGTCTGTCGGCAGTTTTATTTTCTGTTCTTCCGCCAATTGCAGAACGGTTTCAAAACGCATGCTCCCGTCCAGATGACAGTGGAGTTCCACCTTGGGCAGTTTTCTGACCAGAGCTTCCGTTATTTCAACCGTGGAACCACTGTCCTTCCTCGGTTCGGTATCGCATCTGTACTCTTTTAACCCTGTCTGATATTCATTCGCATTGGACATACACCCTCCCTGATGCTCATTGTTGAAGGCATTATAGCCCAAGGGAGTCCCCTGTGCAAACCGTACAAAGAGGGAAAGGGGACAAAGGGGGATAAGGTTGGGCCGGGGGGAGAAAAAGGAAAAGAATCTGGGAACGGAAAGGGTTTGCCGCGGCTGAAAAAGAAAAACAGGATTGCGGTATACTGTAAAGAAGCGGACGGAGGCGCAAACAATGTTAAAACAAAAAGCGATATCTGTTTTCGGGTTCCTGGGAATGGTCGCCGCGATCCTCGGCTTGATTACGACAAAGAGTATTCTCGCCCGTTTCCCGGCATTTGCGGTGGTTCAGGCTATCGCGGTTCTGCTGATGCTCTGGGCCCGTCTCACTTTCGGCCTGCGGAGTTTTCACCTGTCTGCCGATGCGACACCGGGAAACCTGGTCACCAGTGGCCCCTATCGGGTCATCCGGCATCCCATTTACGCATCTGTGGTCTTTTTCGTTTTTGCGGCAGCCCTGTCCCGGTTTTCTCTTTTAAATGCGGTTTTTGCCGTTTTCTGCCTGGCCGGCGCATTGACCCGCATTTTCATTGAAGAACAGCTTCTCCGGAAACAATTTCCCGGTCAATACGAAAGCTATGCCCGGAAAACGTGGCGAATAATCCCATTTATTTTCTGAAAAAGGCGGGGAAACGCAAACGTTTGCCTGATAAAATTTCTTCTAACAGACGGGCCGTTGCATTTTTTGTCTTTAACCGCCTCATTCTGGAACTTTTTTTCCGGCCAGATCCAGAAAATACGCCCAGTCTCTTTCGTCCTGAAAAAAGGCCCGGGGAACTGCAAAATAGCTTTCGGCGTCCGGATAGAAGAACGCGTAATCTTCCGTAAATACCCGATGGGAAAAAGTTTTCCATTCACTGTGGGTTTCTCCCCCCGCCGCTTTCAGCAGAATACCGGTTTCATCCGCCACACCGTCCATCTCCACTTTCAGGTGTGCCTGCAGCCGTTTCTGCCGGAACCGCACCCAGAAAAGAAGCAGCAGCACACAGACCGGGCCGATCAACGGGGTGAGAATCGCCTGGAAATTTACCTGGCCGTGGCTGTATGCCGTGAACAATCCATGAAAAAAAACGATCAGTGTAATACCGAGGATTGTCCACGGAAGCCACGGGGACAGTATCTTTTTCCCCAGTCCGGTGAGCTGCTGCATGTTTTTCAGGTCCGTGTCCGAATATTTCCCCGAGAAATGAATTTTCATTTCCATATTCTCCTCTTTAGCTGTTGCGGAAATCCGGTTCCGGGTCAGGCCGGTTGGCGACGATGGATTCAATTTCCGCCACCACATCTTTGCCCAGGAGTTTTACGTCTTCCATTGCTTTCATATTTTCCACCACCTGTTCCGGGCGGGATGCCCCGGTGATAACGGTGGAAACGTGGGGGTTTTTCAGGCACCAGGCAAGGGAAAGGCGGGCAAGGGAAATTCCAATCTCATCTGCTACTTTCTGCAGCTTTTCTGTTTTTAGAATCTTTTCCCGGCCTTCCGGAGTATCCAGGATGCTTTCTTTCAGCCATTTGTATGCCGGTAATGACAGACGGCTTCCTTCCGGAATCCCGCTGCGGTATTTTCCAGTGAGGATGCCGCTTGCAAGGGGGCTCCAGATTGTGGTACCCAGTCCGATCCGTTTGTAAAGCCGGATATATTCTTTTTCAATCCGGTCCCGTTTGAATAGATTATACTGGGGTTGTTCCATCAGAGGCGGTTCCAGGCTGTTTGTCTTTGCGATATGCCAGGCATCCATAATCATGTCTGCCGGCCATTCGGAGGTGCCCCAGTACAACGCTTTGCCGTCCCGGATCAGCCGGTTCATGGCCCGGACGGTTTCTTCCACCGGGGTGTGGAAATCCGGCCGGTGGCAGAACACCAGATCCACATAATCCACATCCAGCCGTTTCAGTGCCCGGTCCATGCCTTCCCGGATATGTTTGGAGTGGAGCCCCCGGGTATTGACATTTTCGCCGCCCCAGAAAATCTTTGTACTGAGGACGATTTCTCCCCGTTTCCATCCCATTTTCCGGATAACTTTCCCCATCATCTTTTCAGCGACACCATGGCTGTACACTTCCGCGTTATCAAAAAAGTTAACTCCGGCATCAAATGCGGCTTTCATGCACGCTGCCGCCGTTTCCTCTCCGATCTGATCCCCGAAGGTTACCCATGCTCCGAAACTTAATGCTGAAATCTGCAGTCCCGAACGTCCCAAATACCGATATTCCATTTTGTGCGCCTCCTTGAGGTTTGTAGTTCGTTCCATGTTCATGAATTGTATCATCTAAATTTAAAAACAGAAGGCGGACTTGAAGATGATATGGAATCGGGATACGGACGGGCAAAGAGAGGTTTGTCTTGAATGCCCGGTAATTGATGTTTCCGGTTTTTGTACGACGAAGAATGATTATTCGAATTCAATTTCAACGGTGACAGAGCCGTCGATTTCTTTTCGGGCAATGATGGTTTTTTTACCTGCCATATTGTATTTGAACTGGAGCAGGTTTTCCCCGGAACCGATAAGTGATTGAGAATAAATACCGGTGAGCCGGGAGGAAATGTCTTTTTCAAAGGTGACAATCGGAGAGGGGGTGGATCGAGCGTCAAACATCTGAGGCGTGATGCTGAAACGCTGGACACCGAGGCGGCGTTTGACGCGGTTCTGTAACGGAGCGAAGAGGTTGTTCAGCGCCAGCGCTACGCCGACGCCCTGAAGGTCCTGCTGCCTTGTTTCGGTTTGCATGAAAGTATTGCTGCCGGTGGCAAGGCCGCCGGAACCGAAAACAAGAGCATACAGGTCTTTTCTGGGCAGAGGCGGTTGAGATGAGAAGTTCAGTTTGATTTGTTTGCCGTTTCCAAGGAGCCGGCAGGTAATATCATATCCGTCAATGCGGGTCCCGGCAATGATTTCCACCTGCGGATCAATTTCCATTTCATTTTCGAATCGAATTTCCCCGGATCGGACTTTCAGAGGGATATCATTGATGTAAATAATACTATCGTGGGAAATGGGCTGGATGCCAAGGAGAATCGGAGAATCGGCCGGGCCTTTCAACTTCAGCCGGGAGGGGGCCAGGCCCAGTGACATGGTGGGGTCCAGTACTTTCAGCCCTTTCAGTGCCACATCCAGATTCAAAGTCAGGCGTTCCAGTACGGTTTCTCCACCGGTCGGATCCCCCAGTGCCAGCTGCTGGGGGCTGATGACGCCGTTTGACAGTTCGGCACTGCCGCTCAGGTTCAGCCGCGGGTCTGCCGGATTGCCGTTGAGTTTGATGTGGCCGTTGGTATCGGCGAAAATTCCGCCAAGGTCCACCGGCACGTTGTGAAGCATGGCATCAATGGAAATCAGTTCGGGAGACAATATTCCACTTGCGTTGATTTCCCCTCTGCCGTAATTTGCGCTGGATTTTCGGATATGGAGTATGGCCGGGTCAAATTCACAGGTTCCGGAAATCTTTGTCAGTTTGTGGGGGAGGCCGGGTACGATAACTTCACCGCCGCTGAAACTGAGAGTTCCGTGATAAAGCGGGTTTGCCAGCATCCCGTCCAGTTCACCCTTCACCTTCACCGTGGCGCGTGCACGGATTCCCAGTTCCCGTTTTATCAATGTATTAAAAGCGGTGAGGGTTGTTGCCCCTGTGATTTCTCCTCCCACCTCACCGGTGTCAAAGTTTGTGAAGGGGATGTTGACGAGATAGCTCATTTCCCGGCCTTTCAATTGAACTTCGTCACCGGTGAGCCACATTCCATCCAGGTAGAATGGAAACGGTGCCGCGTTCAGCTGGATATTTTCCGGCATTCGAATGGTCAATGCAGTACAGTTCCCTTCTCCCGAAAAGGTGGTCAGGTCGTTGAAATCGCCGCCGCAATGAAAATTGAAACTGGATAGTACCTTTGCTTTGTCAATTTGAATCGGAGTTTGTTCTGCCCGAAGGTTTACGGTTGTTGCACCATCCAGATTTACCGTTGCGTTGATGTCCAGCCGGTTTCGGGTATGGGCGCTGACTTCAGCCCGATCTCCTGTCAATTGAAAATTGAATGTACCGTTTCCCAGGGTGAGGCTGCCGATTGTCAACTGTCCAAACTGCATGCCGGCCGTGACCTTCGGGACGTCAAGAGTTCCGGAAACACTGACACTGCCTGCGTTATTGTCAATGGAGATAAAGTCCAGCGGCTGATATGAAATTTTCATTTCCTTTCCCTGCAGACGGAATGCCAGCAGATTTCGGTTGAAATCCACTGTTCCTGTTCCGTTCATGTTTCCGCTGCCGCTTTGAATTCTGATTTTGTTCAGATCTAATTTCCCGTTATGATATTGAAACTCGGCGGCGGTGTCGTCAAAAGAAAGCTGGAATATGCTTGCTTTCCGGATGTTGACAGTGCCGCTGACATCCGGATCATTGATGTTCCCGGTAACTTTCACAGAACCCTCCGCCCGTCCCTCAATCGCAAGGTCACGGGTTTCCGGCAGTGCGAACAGGGCACTGTGAAAAGGAAGGTTCCGGAGTTTGGCAGTCAGGTTCAGAATATTCTTTCTGAAACTGCCGGAACCTGTGGCGCGGCCCCCTTTGTCTTGCAGAGTAAATCGGGAAGCCCGGATATCATCCGGGGAACGGACGACAAGGTCTGCCGTTACCGGTGGAACCCGAATTCCTTTGTATTGAAGGTGTTGGAGTGCCAGTTTTCCTGAAAACAGATTGTCTTTAAAAAAGACCCCGGTTGCGCTGGCGTTTATCCAGTCTAACTTTAAATGGATGTTGCCGCGGTTATTCTGAATCCGGCTGGTCAGGAACGGCAGATGGAGAGAGATGTCTTCCAGCACCGGTTTTTTCCCGGAACGGATATCAAGACGGCAGCGCCCGTTGCCACAGTCCCGTCCCCGGATAACGGCACGATAGATCCATCTTTTTTTTTTCTCTACCCGGAAATCCGCCGAAAAATTTTTCATCAACGGACCGTGCACAATGGCTTTTGCGGCAATAACAAGGTGATGTTTGACGGATGCGGTTCCGGTTAGAAAAACAGTATGTTTTAGAAGTTTTCCTTTTAAATTTGTAACGGAGACAGTTTTATCTTCTAAATTGATATTTAAGATTCCGTTGAACTCGCCCCGGGGATCGTGGATTTGAATCGGGCCTTTCAATGTGGAAAAATTACCTTTCAGTTGAAAAGCAACCCGTGTTTTCCGTAATTCCGGCAGTCCGGTCAATTCTTTCAGCGGAACGCTGCCGGACACAGAGATGCGGGTACCGCTTTCGTCCATTTCCCCTTTGATTGACAGACGGATTTCTCCGCGGGCGATACTCAATTCGGTTACACGGAACCGGTTTTTCTGAATGTCAAATGCGCATCCGACATGGAGAACGTATGGGGTTCCGTTTACCGTGACGTATCCGTTTTTGAATGCCATGACCCCGCGATAGCCGAACCCGGCGGCATTAAATCCGCTCTGGAGAAGGAAATCTTTCCCCTCAAAGCTAATATGGAGTTTGTCCTGCCCCTGAATGTCAAGGGTCAGGCCCCGGACAGCCAGTTTTTTCAGGATAAGCGTGTCAAACCCAGCGGCAATCAGCTTCATGGGGTCCGAATGGAAGGCACTCCGGCCGGGTTTCAGGCGTACATGGACGATGACATTCTTTACACTGGCATCTATTACAATAAGTTTGAACCGAAAAAGCCCGGAAACGCTGACTTTCAATGACAGGTTTTCAATGGATAATGTGTTTGCCAGTGAAATGTCACGGATCCGGATTCGCCCGCTTAAGGGGGTGATGGAAAGTTTTCCAATGTGTAAAGCCTCTCCTGTCGCGGCGCTGACGCGATTCTCAATATCATGACGGACCATAGATCGGAACATCGGTGTGTGAATGTATACCAGTATCCCCAGAACCGTAACGAGAATCAACATAATCAGCAGGCGAAAAATTTTTCGTATCATCGGCTCCTCGTCAGTGATCCCGTATTATGACCGGGTACTCTTATTTAATTTCAAAAAGCAGGGCGCCGGCTTCCACGGATTGGCCCTCGGATACATGTATTTTTTCAACCGTTCCGGACAATGGTGCTTCCAGTTCATTTTCCATCTTCATGGCTTCCAATACCACAACTCCCGCGCCTTTTTTAACCTCTGTTCCTTCTTTTACCAGTACCTTTTTCACGTTTCCCGGCATTGCCGCAGTCACAGCCCCTTCACTTGCCTGGAAAGATGAGGATTGCAGCAACTCCTTCTTCAGCGGGTCTTCCGTTTTAATCCGGTACAGAATACCATTGATGTAGAGCTCGTCCCCTTTCCGGTAAACCATAAGGGAGTCATTGCCGATCATCAGGCTGAGGCCGCCTTCCGGAAGTTTCCGCGCGTCAGCCGTAAATTCGCTGTCATCCAATTCCACCCTGAACCTGCCGTCCGCTGTTTCCCGGACTTCCACTTCCATTGTTTTGCCGTTTGTTTCAACAGAAATACGCATCTTTATTCCCCCTTACAGCCAGCCGGAACGCTGAAAGTGTTTCCACTGTGAACATTTCTGAGCCTGCCCGGAATTTATAACCGGTTTGTTATTCAAATAATAATGGATTGCTGCCGCGACAACGGCAAGGGATTTCTCCCGGCTGTTCCCCACTGTTAATTCATCAAGATGACGGCTGACAAAGGTGGTGTCGTGGTCTCCTGCGGCAAATTCCGGATGATTCAGAACTTTGTGGTGGAATTCAATGTTTGTTTTGATTCCGGCTACAATATATTCGTCCAGAGCCCGGCACATCCGGCGGATTGCGGAATCCCGATCCGGGCCGTAAGCTGTTAATTTGGAAAGCAGCGGGTCGTAATAAAGCGATATTTCCCCGCCTTCATAAATACCGGAATCATCCCGGATTCCCGGGCCGGCGGGGGTCCGGAGAAGCTGTATTGTTCCCGGTGATGGCATAAAATTATTATCCGGGTCTTCCGCGTAAATTCTGCATTCCACGGCATGTCCCTGAAGTTTTACATCTTGTTGTTTCAGTGAAATCAATTCTCCTGCGGCGATTCGAACCTGTTCCGCCACCAGATCCAGTCCGGTAATCCATTCGGTTACAGGGTGTTCCACCTGAAGCCTTGTGTTCATCTCCAGAAAGTAAAAATTGTGGTTTTTGTCCACCAGAAACTCAACTGTTCCGGCATTCCGATATCCGGCTGCCCGGGCGGCCTGAACTGCGGTTTCCCCCATTTTCTTTCGCATTTCAGGGGGTACAAAAGGGGAAGGCGCCTCTTCTATGACCTTCTGATGTCTGCGCTGAATGGAACAGTCCCGTTCTCCGAGGTAGAGGACATTTCCGTAATTGTCTGCGAGAATCTGAATTTCAATATGACGGGGATGTTCCACAAACTTTTCTACATATACATGGCCGTCTCCGAAAGAAGACAATGCTTCCGACCGGGCCGCCCGCAGCGCTTTACCCAGATCTTCCGCTTTATCTACTTTGCGCATTCCCTTTCCGCCGCCGCCTGCGGAAGCCTTGATCATCACCGGAAATCCAGCTTTTTCCGCAAACCCCAGTGCATCTTTTTCCGTCATATCCGGTTTGTCAAATCCCGGTACCACCGGAACCCCCGCCGCTGTCATGATTTCCCGGGAAGTAACCTTATCTCCCATCTGGCGGATTGCGGAAGCAGGGGGCCCGATAAACACCACCCCGTTTTCCCGGCAGAGTTCCGCAAAGTCCGCATTCTCGGAAAGGAAACCGTATCCCGGATGAATCGCTTCCGCACCGGAATTTCGGGCGATTTCAATAATTTTGTCGCCTTTCAGATAGCTGTCGGCCGATGTGGTGCCCCCGAGGGGATAAGCCTCGTCTGCAAACAAAGTGTGAAGGGCAATCCGGTCCGGGTCCGAAAAGACCGTAACGGTCCGGATTCCCATTTCTTTGAGCGTTCGCATGACCCGTACCGCAATTTCACCCCGATTTGCCACCAATACTTTTTTGAACATCCTTCCTCCATGCATCATTCTGCATCTTCTGCTTGGTAAGACACCTGTTATTATCCACTTTTTAAGCTCCAAAGACAAGAGGGCGTCACATCCGGGCTCAGTTTGTCCCCGGGAAGGGATGATATTCCCGCTTGTTACCAAAGGGTGGTGGATGATCTGAAAATTCGCATAAGATTATATTGACAGGAGGGATTTCCCCTGATAAATTGGCAAAACGGTGACAATCCGTAAAATTTATTGTCCGGGAGGATTTATTTTGAAACGTATAATCGGAATTATTTTTGTTTTACTTATGGTATTTTCCATCTCTGCCGTTGCCGGAGACGAAGTTACAGCAAACAAAGAAGTGAAAACAGACAAGACAATACAGACTGCCGTTATCCGGAATACAGCAATGAAAAAGAACTGTCCCGCCGCCATGAAGGACAAAAAAGCGTGCTGTAAGAAGATGGCGGCAATGAAGAAGAACTGCCCCGCCGCCATGAAGGACAAAAAAGCGTGCTGCAAGAAGATGGCGGCAATGAAGAAGAACTGTCCCGATGCCATGAAGGACAAAAAAGTGTGCTGCAAGAAGATGGCGGCAATGAAAAAGAACTGCCCCGATGCCATGAAATGCAAAAAGGACTGCAGAAAACCCTGCTGCGCGAAAAAAGAAGCGGTAAAATCCCCTGCAAAACCGGTGACACCGGCCATCGCTCCGGCACCGGTGAAGTGACGAAGAAGCCGGTTTCCATAATGATTGATAGGCGGGCAATGGCCCGCCTTTTTTGTCGGCGCAGGTGATTTTGGTCACGAATCCGGCGATTTCGCGCGTAAAGTACTGCTGTCCGGTATAATCAAACTTGTGAAATCATCATAAATGCCGGTATCCGAGCCGGTGGGGGAGGGTGCAAAGATGTGGAAACGGCTTTTATTGTTGTTTGCGGTTTTGACGGCCGGCACAACATTTTTATTGGCGGGAAGTCGGGTAGATGTACAGAAACGGCTTCAATCCCTTCGGGTAATGCTTCAAAAAGTTCGGGCAGAGGAAGTAATTTCGGATTTATCGAACCGTTTTCCTGTAAAGAATGTTTTCTCAGTATCCGGAGGGCCGGCATCGGTTTTTTCTCTGAAGGATTCAAAAAATCTGCTGTACGCAAAAGGCGGTTTGGTGGTGGGGGACGATTCTCCGGATGAATCCGTTACCCTTACCGGCAATGTTACCATCAACGGAGATATTGTGGTGGCGAATCAGGGAACGCTGCTTCTGGATCATGCCAATGTGATTCTCACCGGAAATATCAATGTGGTGGATAACGGTTCTTTTACCATACGCGGCGGTTCTCTGACCGTATTGTCTCAGTATGTTTATTCAAATGGAATTATCGGCTTGAATGACAGCAGTGTAACATTTCAGGATACTGTAATTGATACCAACGGCTATAACTGGAACGGTTCATTTTCCGATAATGCCACATTTGTTGTTCAAAACACGGTTTTTCACGATGGTTTGACAACCGGGCTTTTCGGGACTGCTTCCGCCAATGTGGATGCATCCAACCCCCTTGAGTGGGTGGTGGGGGGCAACGCATCCCTGTCGGTGGCAAACGATGCGGGCCCGTTTATTTTCTGGCCCATTTTCCCAAATGGCAGTGTAGGGGATCTGACCTTTCCTGACGGCAGTGATGTCTCTGCTTTCTCCATTGCCGATAGTGATCCGAAAATCAGCGGTATTGGATTTTCCATTACGCTGAGCAACATTCGGAATGTCTGGTGGGGAATGCTGTTGAATCCGGGCTGTAATGTAACGGTTCGCGATTCGGTGATGCGTACCACCGGTATTATGGCGGATTCCGGAACAGATATGAATCTTTCCGGGCTGGTAAACGGGCAGACCTATGCCGATTCTCTTATTCCGGTTTCCGGCCTGACATATCATCTTATTCATACATCAGTGGAAACCTGGAATGTTTATCCCTGGGGCATTGACTCCATGACGGTGAAAAATTGCGTTATCGGTGAACTGGGTGCTTCCGAAAATACTGTAACAACAGTAAATAACTGCCTGATTGACGGATCCGGGGGATACGTCTTCAGTGATGCGGAGAGCAATACCACTTTTCTGTTTTCCAGCCTTCTCTGCCCCGCTGTGGCACATGGGAATTCCGTCCAGCTGTATGTGTTTTCCAGTATTTTGAACGGCGATATTGTGGCCACCGACAACTCTACCATCCTTCTGGCAAATACAGTAAATGAGCGAAGACCACAGGCAGAAAAAGGAGGTATTGTCATTGAGGCGAGCGTGGCGCCGCCGACTTCCGCCTCGGTGGGAACGATTTTGCCACTCACCGGCAGTGCCAACACCATTGCCGGGCCGGAACTTCCCGTTGACACGGAATACTGGCAGATTTTTTACGGTGTTGGCAGTGCTCCGGATCAATGGTTTCCCGTGACCGGCCCCCAGTACCGGGAAGTCCGGAACAATGTGCTGGGGCTTTGGGATACCACCGGCCTGGCCCCGGGCCTGTACACGCTGAAACTGAGCATTCTGCTCACCGGCGGCGGAGACCCCCTCGATATAACCCGGACAATTGCCCTCGGTGCGGCATCACCGGGCTCCCCGGCCGCTGTCTTTCTGCCTCATATTGACTGGTCGGATCAGTGGCAGAGCTTTTTAACCGCGGACAACACCGGTTCAACACCGGCAAACGTTTTCCTGTATCTGTACGGTGACAGCGGCATGGTGGAGAATCGGGAGTTTACGGTTCCCGCCGGCAGCCAGCAGGTGGTTCCGCTGGTTCAGGGCGAGTGTGGAATTGTGGAGACTCACGGGGCCGGCCTTCTTTTTCGGGAGACCTTTGTTAATGTTGCAGATAACGGCATAGCGGAATTTCCCCTCAACGGAAATGCCGGCAAATCCCTGGTCTTTCTGCTGCCTCATTATGCGGCGGAGTCGTTGAGCTGGATGGGCCTTGCAGTGATGAACCCCGGTGCTGCCCCCGCAAACGCCACCCTCACCGCAGTGGATGAAACCGGTTTCGTGCTGGGGCAGACAACGCTGCAGTTGGCAGCACGGAGCCGTACCGCAAATATCCTGGAAGGATTCTTTGACGGGATTGACCGGAACCGGGTGGCACGGGTGACAGTTTCATCCGATCAGCCTCTGGCCGGGATCAACATTTCCGGTGTCGGCAACGAAAAACTTCTCTTTACACCTGCTGTGGCAGGCGATTTTGTTACCGGAACCCTGATTTTGCCCCACATTGCCAATCAATGGAGCACGTGGGAGAACAGGATTATTGCCGACAACACCGGAGACACGCCGGAAACCCTGACATTGACACTTTACAGCGGCGGTACCGAAGTGCTGGCGGGTCATGCGGTCAATATTTCAGCAGGCCATACCCTTGTCATCAACCTGAATGATTATGCCGGGCTCAATCCGGATTTCGGCCTGATTCAGAATCCATCTTCGAAAGTGGCATTACGGCAGAGCTACCGGGCGGTTCAGCAGGGGGGAATGGCAGAATTTATCCTGACGGATACGGCTTCAGAAAATCTGAACTTTACCTTCCCCGCAGGGTTTAGCGACCGGCTCAACTGGATGGGGCTGGCGGTGGCGAATCCCGGAAATGACACGGCAACCGCCACCGCCACTGCCTGGAAAGACGGTATTGCGGTTGCCACTGTCCCGCTGTCTCTGCCTGCGCACGTAAGAATTGCAGATATCCTTTCCGCCCTCTTTGACAACATCGGGAACCTCGGAGCCGACCGGGTTGTGATTGATTCGGACACGCCCCTTTCCGGGCTCAACATTTCCGGCATGGATCAGGAACGTCTTCTGTTCACCCCGGCCAGAGAGTAATCAATACCGAATCGGAGCAGGACAAACAGGTGGTATTGCGGGGGCTGCCGGAAAATGAAGTTGCTATTTAGAAGAGATTTACAGATTTCAGCGATGGTTCCTTAACCTGATTCTGCAATCGCGAAAGCAATGGCGAACTCTTTTTCGTGGGAAATTGAAACCCGGATATCCTGCCTGCGCCTGCCGTCTATCCACACAACCGGGCGTTTTTCTTCCGGCATCACCATGACCCGCTGCCAGGTCAGCCCAGGAATACCGGCAGCTTTATAGACAGCCTCTTTTGCCGCAAAACGTCCTGCAAGAAACAGAACATTATCTTTCCGTTCCCGGTATAAAGCCAGTTCTTCCGATGTTAGAATGTGTCTCGCGAACGCTTCTCCGAATTTGTTCAGCGCGGTTTTGATTCGCTCTGCCGAAACAATATCAACTCCGGGAATCATTCTGTTTTCTCCGGTTCCGGTAAAATTTTACCGGGGTTCAGAAGGTTCAGCGGATCAAACACCTGTTTGATTCTGCGCATCAGCGCAAGCTCGGCTTCTGAAAACTGGTGGCGCATAAACCGTTGTTTGGCAATGCCGATACCGTGTTCCCCGGAAATGGAACCGCCCATTGCCACAACCTTTTCAAACAATTGATGGAGAGTTGTTTCCACCTTCTCCTCAATATCCGGCGTGGCGGCATTGTACATCACATTAACGTGGATATTTCCGTCCCCGGCGTGGCCGAAACAGACAATCGTCAATCCGCTTTTCTTTCGGAGTTGTTCCACAAAAGAGAAAAGCTCGGGAATTCCGGACCGGGGAACCACCACATCCTCATTCATCTTCGTATCTCCGAAAGAGTTGATAATCGGCGACAGGGAACGCCGAAGTTCCCAGATTTTTTCATTTTCAGCCTCATTCCCGGCCTGACGGAAAGACAGCAGTCCATGTTTTTTTGCCACCTCCCGGATTCGATTCAGCTGTCCGGGCAGTTGTACCGCGTCACCGTCCACCTCCACCATTAAAACAGCCCCGGGATCTCCGTCAATATTATGTCCCGCTTCTTTCAGTGACTGAATGCAGAAACTATCCATGATTTCAAGGCGGGACGGGTTCAGCCCTGCCGCGACAATCGCTGAAATTGCCCGGGCGGCGGAAAGTGCCGTGTCAAATGAAAGAATGGAACTCAGGGCTGCTTCCGGTTTCGGCAGCAACTTCAGCCATACCCGGGTGATGACGCCCAGCGTTCCTTCGCTTCCCACAAACAGAGGGGCCAGATTATACCCGGCTACATCTTTCCGGAGCGGCCGCCCGAAAGTACGGATGGAGCCATCTGCCAGCACCACCCGGAGTGCCAGCACATACTCCTTCGTTACGCCATATTTTGCAGCCCGGGGCCCCCCGGCGTTTTCCGCAATATTCCCGCCGATCGTGCTCACCGCCATACTGGCGGGATCCGGCGGATAAAACAGATTTACCGCTTCCGCCGCCTTGTGAACGTCAGCGGTGACGGCTCCGGGCCCCGCTTCTGCCACCAGATTATCCCGGTCAATTACAATATCATTCATCCGGGATAAATTCAGGACCAGACCCCCCCTCACCGGAAGTGCCCCTCCGGAAAACCCGCATCCCGCGCCCCGGGGCACAACAGGGACACGAAACCCTGCGCATAACATTATAATGGAAGCGACCTCTTCTTCCGTCACCGGTTCTGCCACCGCGTCCGGGAGAATCATCCGGTTCATGGCATCATAGCTGTTCAATACCCGCTGTTCTTGAGAATCCCGGAAGCGTTGTTTCAGCAGTTTTTTAATTTCATACAGGAATTGCTCTTTCATAACAGTGTTCCTCTCATTATGATTATGGAGAAATAAAGCAAGAAACACAAGCTGAAAAACCCTGTTTTTTCGGAAGGTTACGTAATTTTTTATCTGAAAACAAAGAAAAAACCCTGTTTTTTGAAAAAAAAGGTTGACACTTTGAACCGGAGTCAGTAGAATCCGTTCTTGTCGTTTGACGGCTCAGCTTGAAACGCGAAGAACTTTTAATTGACTGAAAAGAAATTAAGCTGAAAATTTTATTGGCCTGAAATGAAAATTCAGGTTGACAAAAGCCGACAGGTGATTTACATTATGTATCCCTGTTGAAGGGGTTTTTTGGGTCTTTGACAACTGGATAGAGGAAAGGATGCTTGTAAAGAGGGCCTCGGAAGAGGAA